>DEZK01000032.1:905-58864 GCA_002365175.1 Raskinella chloraquaticus (SeqCode) | reverse complement strand
GAATTCTTCGATCCGTGAGCGCCTGATGCCCGCTTTCGCCCGCACCATCGGCATCGACTATTCGGGCGCGGAGACGCCTACCGCGAGCCTGAAGGGCCTGCGCGTCTATATGACCGAGGGTGATGCGCCGCCGGCAGAGGTGCCGCCACCTCCATCAGCCAAGAAGTACTGGACGCGTCGCGGGATCGCGGAATGGCTGGTCGAGCGGCTTGCCGAGGACGTGCCGACGCTGGTGGGCATCGACCACGGCTTCTCTTTCCCGCTGCGCTACTTTGAGGTTCACGGGCTGTTGCCGGATTGGCCGAGCTTCCTCGATGATTTCCAGCGGCATTGGCCGACCGATGAGGATCACGTCTATGTCGATTTCGTCCGGGATGGCGTTGCCGGCAACGGCGCGAAGCGCACAGGCAATGCGCGCTGGCGGCGCCTTACGGAAGAGTGCGCCGGATCGGCGAAGTCGGTCTTTCACTTCGATGTTCAGGGGCAGGTCGCGAAATCGACCCATGCCGGGATTCCCTGGCTGCGCTTCATCCGCCAGCGCCTCGGGACGCGCGTGCACTTCTGGCCGTTCGATGGATGGGCCATCCCGGCTGGGCGGTCAGCCATTGCGGAGGTTTACCCGGCTCTATGGTCGCGCGGCTTCGCCAATGAGGGACGCACCGGCGATCAGCACGACGCTTTCAGCATTGCCGCCTGGCTTTCCCGCGCCGACCGTGACGGCAGCCTGGCAGCGTTTATGAACCCGGAATTGACCCCTGCGGAACGTACCGTGGCGCAGGTGGAGGGATGGATTCTGGGCGTGCCAGGCCGCTCCCGGATCGGCGGAAAATCGGGCAAGACGCGCGAAGAGACTGATTGCGATCCGAGTGTGTTTAGATTACACTAAACGATATGAAGAAGTCATCGAAATCCTCACCTTCCACCACTCCATCCCGCCGGGAGGCGGTGATCTATGCCCGCGTCTCCTCCAAAGAGCAGGAGAAGGAGGGCTATTCGATCCCGGCGCAGTTGAAGCTCCTCAAGGATTACGCCGTCACCAACGGCTTGTCGGTCGCTCAGGAGTATGTGGACGTTGAAACCGCCAAGCAGACCGGGCGAACCGCCTTCGGCGAGATGGTCGCATTCCTGCGCAAGTCGCCGTCGGTGCGGGTGCTGCTGGTCGAAAAGACCGACCGGCTCTATCGCAATCTCAAGGACTGGGTGACGGTCGACGAACTCGACGTCGAAATGCACTTCCCGAAGGAAGGGGTGGTGCTGTCCCGCGAGTCGCGATCCTCGGAAAAGTTCATGCACGGCATCAAGGTGCTGATGGCGAAGAACTACATCGACAATCTGTCCGAAGAGTCGCGCAAGGGCATGAACGAGAAGGCCGAGCAAGGCATCTGGCCCACCAAGACGCCGCTCGGCTACAAGAACGTCACTGCGCCCGACGGGAAGAAGATCATCGCCGTCAATCCGGCGCTGGCGCCCGCGGTCAAGCACCTGTTCGAATGGTATGCGCGCGGCGATGTCTCCCTGCATGAAGTGACGAAGCGCGCCCATGCCGAAGGCCTGCTCTATGCCAAGAGTGGCGCGAAGGTCACGACAAGCACGGTGCACACCATGCTGCGCACACGCCTCTATACCGGCTGGTTCGAATGGAACGGCAAGCTGATCCAGGGCAAGCACGAGGCGCTCGTGTCGACCGAGCTATGGGAGCGCGTTCAAGCTGTCATGGACGGGCGTTTCGCCAAGAAGCTCCGGCAAGGGCATCGCGACTTCGCCTTCTCGGGTCTCATCACGTGCGGCGCCTGTGGCTGCGCGATCGTGGCGGAGATCAAGAAGGAACGCTACGTCTACTATCACTGCACGGGCTGGGCCGATAAGTGCCAGGGCACGCCCTCGGTTTGCCGTCGGAAGCATATGCGCGAAGAGGCGCTCGAGGCGCAGTTCACCGAATTGCTCGGGCGGCTTCGTTTCGACGACGACGTGCTCGAATGGATGCGTGATGCGCTTCATGCCAGCCACGCTGATGAGCGCCGGGAACACGAAGAAGCGATCAAACGCCAGCAGGCCGAACACAAGCGGCTTCAGGAACGGATCAACGCCATGTATGTCGACAAGCTCGATGGCTTGGTCCACAC
This sequence comes from Raskinella chloraquaticus (SeqCode), assembly GCA_002365175.1. Classification (GTDB taxonomy): domain Bacteria; phylum Pseudomonadota; class Alphaproteobacteria; order Rhizobiales; family UBA4765; genus Raskinella; species Raskinella chloraquaticus. Next base: position 56,741 of record DEZK01000032.1, on the reverse strand, counting down.
GGCCTTCTTCAACAAGATGTCGAACCAGTGGCGCGCTGAACAGCTTGTGTGCCTTGAGGCCATCGAACGGCACCAGAATGCCGAGAAATCCTACATGGAAGAGGGCATTCAGCTTCTGGAACTGGCGCGCAATGCCCAAAGGCTGTTCGCGAAGCAGGAACCGCGCGAAAAGCGCCGCCTGCTGAGTTTTCTAGTATCGAACTGCCGTTGGAACGATGGCGAACTCACCACCACCTTCCGGCAACCCTTTGATATGCTTGCGGAAGCTGTTGCCACACCCATCCCGGCGACAACGCCTGAAGGCGTCATTCCGGCGAAAAATGGGATTTGGCTGGGGGACTAGGATTCGAACCTAGACTGGCGGAGTCAGAATCCGCTGTCCTACCATTAGACGATCCCCCAACAGGCACGCCTGCCGACGCTGACAAGCCCAGCGCTGCGACTGTCTAGCCAATTCGCCAGTCAACGACAAGGCCACCCGGGGCGCCAACGCTCTACAACAGCCGAAATTCATATTCCGGGGCAACTGCGTCGATATTCGCGCAAAAGCGCCTTGGCGCAGCCGCTTAAAGGCTGTTACTCTTAAGCCAAGTGATGTCGCCGCCTTGGATCGTGCTGCGGTCGGGCGTGACCGGAAGGGTTTGACGTGTCTGGCGAATTTTCGCAGGCGCCGCCGATGATCGCGGCAGGCGAGCCGAAAGCCGCTCCTCTGGCAGCCTTGTCCGCCATCGGATCGGGATGTCGCGATGCGAGCACGCCGGTGTTTGCAGCCATCGACCTTGGCACCAATAATTGCCGCTTGCTGATTGCGACCTGTTTGAACGGCGTTTTCCAGGTCGTCGAAGCCTTCTCGCGAATCGTGCGCCTTGGCGAAGGCTTGTCGCATACGGGTGTATTGTCGCCGGCAGCCCAGGATCGGGCCATCGAGGCGCTGAGCGTGTGTCGCCAACGCATATCTGCCAATGGCGTCACCCATTCCCGCCTGATCGCCACGGAAGCCTGCCGGGCGGCAGCCAATGGCCCGGCGTTTCTCAGCCGTGTCGAGAATGAGTGCGGGCTGAAACTGGAGATCATTGATCGCGAGACCGAGGCGCGCCTTGCCGTCATGAGCTGCGAACCGCTCTTTGATCGTACCTGCCGGAGCGCGCTTCTGTTTGATATCGGCGGCGGGTCAACCGAGCTTGCCTTCGTTGAGGCATTGCCCACCGGCAAGACCAGTATCGCCGCATGGACCTCGCTGTCGATTGGCGTTGTTTCGCTGGCTGAGCGTTTCGGCGGTCGCATGGTGAGCGAGGAAAGCTTTGCGGCGATGGTCGAACATGTGGCGCGCCTCATTGATGATTTTCCTGATCGCGAGATCGTGGCGAAGGCGGCACGCAGCGGCGCCTTTCATCTCCTCGGTACCTCCGGCACGGTGACGACGATTGCCGGTGTGCATCTTGGCCTGCGCCGCTACGACCGGCGCAAGGTGGATGGCTTGTGGATGAAGCAGAGCGACGTGTCCGAGATCGTCGAGCGGCTCCTCTCCACCGACTTCAGTGACCGCTCGCGCAATCCCTGCATCGGGATCGACCGTGCCGATCTGGTGCTGGCAGGTTGCGCAATTCTCGAAGCAATCCGCGATGCGTTTCCAGCCGATCGCCTGCGCATCGCCGATCGCGGCCTGCGCGAGGGAATACTGGTTGAGCTGATGCGCCAGCATGGCGGCCACGCGATGCAGGTGGAGGCGCCTCCCGCCTGGATCGGATCATCTGAATGACCGGTTCAGGCGGCGGCAATCACCGCAACAAGGGCGAGCGTATCCGCACCGCCAAGGGTCGCACTGTCGGCTCGACCCGCTGGATCGAGCGCCAGCTCAGCGACCCTTACGTCCATCGCGCCCGCGCCGAGGGGCATCGCTCGCGGGCGATCTATAAGCTGATGGAGATCGATGATCGCTATAAATTTCTGAAAAGCGGCCAGCGCATCGTCGATCTTGGTGCCGCCCCTGGCGGTTGGAGCGAGCTTGCGGCGATGCGCAGTGGCGCGGCGGACGGCAAGGGCAGGGTGGTCGCCATCGATATTCTCGATATGGCGAGCATTCCCGGCGTCGATTTCACCCAGATCGATTTCAGCGACGACAAAGCCCCGGACCTCCTGAAGGAAAGGCTGGGCGGGCCGGCCGATGTTGTGATGTCGGATATGGCGCCAAACACCATCGGTCATCGCCAGACCGACCATCTGCGCATCATGGCGCTTGCCGAGGAGGCAGGCGCCTTTGCGATTGAAGTGTTGAAGCCGGGCGGTGTTTTTCTCGCCAAGGTGTTTCAGGGCGGCGCGGCGCCCGCACTCCTGACCACACTCAAACAGGCGTTCCGCCAGGTGCGTCACGTCAAGCCGCCGGCAAGCCGTGCCGGATCGGCTGAATTGTACCTGCTGGCAACCGGCTTTCGCGGCACCGCATCCGAATAAACGCCGTACTCTCACTATATTATCGCATCATGCCTATACGCGGATGGAATCCCATGATAACGAACCGCGCCAACCTCGCAGCGCTAGCGGCGCCGCTTCACGGAGTGTTGGCAATGACGGAAAGCCCCAGATTCATTGAGACGTCTGATAGCTGGCGTGCCCGCGAGGCGCTGACCTTCGACGACGTTCTGCTGCGTCCCGGCCATTCGGAAGTGCTGCCCGGCATGGTTGATGTGGGAAGCCGGATCACCCGCACCATCAGCCTCAATCTGCCGATCATTTCGGCTGCCATGGATACTGTGACGGAAGCCAATCTTGCCATCGCCATGGCGCAGGCGGGGGGCATCGGCGTCATTCATCGCAATCTCGAGCCCGATCAGCAGGCAAGCGATGTGGCGCGCGTCAAGCGCTTTGAATCAGGGGTGGTGCGCCATCCCATCACTGTCCATCCGCAGGCAACCCTCGCGCAGGCGCTCGAACTGATGCGCCGCCATGGCATTTCCGGGCTGCCGGTCACCAAGGAAGGCGGCACCAGCCCCTCGACGCTTGTTGGCATCCTCACCCATCGCGACGTGCGCTTTGCCACCAATCCCGATCAGCCGGTCGCCGAGCTGATGACCCATGAGCGCCTCATCACGGTGCGCGATGGCGTGCCGCAGGATGAAGCAAAGCGGCTCCTGCACCAGTATCGCATTGAAAAGCTCGTGGTGGTCGACGATGACGGGCGCTGCATCGGTCTGATGACGGTGAAGGATATCGAAAAAGCCCAGCTTCACCCCAATGCCTGCAAGGATGAGCAGGGGCGCCTGCGTGTGGCGGCTGCGTCCACCACGGGCGATGAGGGTTTTGAGCGCTCCGAGCGGCTGATTGCCGCTGGTGTCGACCTGCTGGTGATCGATACCGCGCATGGCCATTCCGAGCGCGTGCTGGAGGCGGTGCGCCGCGTCAAGCGCATGAGCAATCATGTACAGGTCGCAGCCGGCAATGTCGCAACCGCCGAGGGCGCGCGCGCCCTCATTGACGCAGGCGCGGATGCCATCAAGGTCGGCATCGGCCCGGGCTCGATCTGCACCACACGCATCGTTGCAGGTGTCGGCGTGCCCCAGCTCACCGCCATTCTTGAAGCAGTCTCGGTAGCCCGAGATAAAGATGTGCCGGTGATCGCCGATGGTGGCATCAAATATTCAGGCGACCTTGCCAAGGCGATTGCCGCCGGCGCCTCGGTTGCGATGATCGGCTCGCTGCTGGCAGGCACCGACGAGAGCCCGGGCGAAGTCTACCTCCATCAGGGCCGCTCCTATAAGGCCTATCGCGGCATGGGCTCGCTTGGCGCCATGGCGCGCGGCTCGGCTGACCGCTATTTCCAGGCTGAAGTGCGCGACCAGATGAAGCTGGTGCCCGAAGGCATCGAAGGGCAGGTGCCGTATAAGGGGCCGGTCGCCCAGGTGCTGCATCAGCTGGCAGGCGGCCTCAGGGCGGCCATGGGCTATACGGGCGCTGCCACCATCGCCGATTTTCAGGCCAAGGCGCAGTTCATCCGCATCTCCGGCGCCTCGCTGCGCGAAAGCCATGTCCACGACGTCACGATCACCCGCGAGAGCCCGAACTACCGGGTGTAGCGGCAAGGCGCAGCTGGACAGGGGCGAGCGCTTGGAGAAGAGCCTGCGGTGATGGCAATATTCATCGCCGATCCCGATGATCAGCGTATCGCTCCCTATCGCTTTGTCCGCGAACGCGATCTCGCGCGCGATGACGGGCTGTTCGTTGCCGAGGGCGATGTGGTCGTGCAACGCCTGCTGGCGCAGAGCCGCTTTGCCGTTCATTCGGTTCTTGTCGAAAGCCATCATGTGCAGCGCTATGGCTCGCTCGCCGCCGCCTGCCCGTCGAGCCCGCCGCTCTATCATGCGCCAAAGGAAGTTCTCTCACAGATTGCCGGCTTTCCGCTTCATCGCGGTATTCTGGCGCTCGGGCGACGCGGCGAGCGGGTGAGGCTTGACGCTGCCCTTGATGGCCTGCCCGCTACTGCCCGCCTTCTGGCCGCCATCGGCATTGCCAATCATGACAATCTGGGCGCGCTGCTGCGCAACGCAGCGGCATTTGGCGTCGATATGGTGGCGCTCGATACGACCTGCTGCGATCCGCTCTATCGCAAGGCGATCCGCGTCTCGGTCGGCGCCGCGCTCACCCTGCCGATCGCCTTTGCAGATGACGGGGCAGCGATGCTGCGCACCCTTGCCGCCCATGATGTGCAGGTGCTGGCCCTGTCGCCGTCCGCCGACCGGGAAGTATCATCAATCACGCCACGCGCCCGCTGCGCGCTTCTGGTTGGCAGTGAAGGGGCGGGGCTTGCGCCGGATATCCTTGGCGCATGCGATGGCGTCCGTATCACCATGGCGGCAGGCTGGGATTCACTCAACGTCGCAACGAGTGCCGCCATCGCCCTTTATGAATTGACGCGCCGCACTTGATTTCATGCGCCTGCTGATAGACATCAGGCCATGACCCCAGCCGCCCGCCATGAAGCCGCCATCGCTGTCCTAGCCGATATCTTCACCCGCCACCGCCCGGCGAGCGAAGCGCTGGCCGATTGGGGCAAGGCCCACCGCTTTGCCGGATCGGGCGATCGCAATGCCATCGGCACGCTGGTGTTTGATGTGCTGCGCAAGCGCTCGTCACTTGCCTGGCGGATTGGCGGCGACACTCCGCGCGATCTCGTGCTGGCGCTGGCTGCCTTCGAAAACGGCACGCTTGACGCTGCCGCGCGCTTGTTTACCGGCGAGCGGTTTGCGCCGCAGGCCCTGAGCGCGGATGAAGAGGCGCGCCTGGCCGCGCCGCGATCCCTCGATGATGCAGATGAGCCGATACGTGGCGATTACCCCGCCTGGCTCGACTCGCGCCTTGCCCGTGTCTATGGCGAGGGCAGGGCAGGTGAGGTCGCCGCTATGAGCCAGCGTGCGCCGCTCGATCTGCGCGTCAACACACTCAAGAGCGATCGCGCCCACATGCTGGCGCACCTCGCGGCCTATGGCGCCGGCCCCGGCAGGTTCGCGCCCGCCGCCATCCGCATTCCCGCCCCGCAAGGCAGCGCCCGCGCGCCCCACATCGAAAGCGAGGCGGCCTATCAGAAAGGGCAGATCGAAATCCAGGATGAAGGCTCGCAGATTGCGGCCCTGCTGGCGGATGCACGCCCCGGCATGCAGGTGGCTGATCTTTGTGCGGGCGGCGGCGGCAAGACGCTGGCCTTGGCGGCGTCCATGGAAAATCGTGGCCAGCTTTACGCCTGGGATGCCGACCGCCATCGCCTGGCACCCATCCACCAGCGCCTTGAGCGCGCCGGGGTGCGCAATTGTCAGGTGCTGGCGCCGGGCAATGCTGCCGTGCTCGAGGATCTTCAAGGCAGGCTCGACCGTGTCGTGCTCGATGTGCCGTGCACCGGCTCGGGCACGTGGCGGCGCCGGCCGGACGCCAAATGGCGGCTGAGGGAGACGGCGATCTCCGTGCGTGTCAGCGAGCAGGACGCGATTCTGCACCATGCCGCCAGATTGCTGAAGCCGGGCGGTGAACTCGTCTACATCACCTGTTCGCTGCTGGCGGAAGAGAATGAAGAGCGTATTGCCGCTTATTTGTGCACTGAGCCGGGTCGTGCGTTCGCACCCGTAGATCACACGGCGCGCTGGCGCCGTCTGATGGGCGGCGAGCCCCCCGCGCAACCGCCTGCGTTTGATCATTTTTCTGGCCTTCGGCTATCGCCGAAAGCGAGCCAGACAGATGCATTTTACGTATGCGCATTACAAAAAGCGCCCATTTCAACGACGCCACATTGATCAACAATTCGTCGCCGCCAAGCAAAATCGTAACCGATCGCTAACCAAATTCACCGAGCCTGCGTCAAGACAATTTAATGGCGCCTGCGCGAACCCTCGCGGACAGGTCGCAGACTTTCATGACGCCGGAGACGACCGATGCCGAGCCTGAAGAATATTTCCCTCACCCCCAAGCTGCTGTCGATGCTGCTGTTGATGGCCGCCCTGTCGGGTGCGCTGGGTGTTTTCGCCACGATATCGCTGAATTCCGTCAGTACCGCCTTCGAAGCATCACTACAGGACGCCCGTCGCAGCAATCTTGCCGCTGACTCAGCGAAGCATATGCTCGCTTACTTCCGTGGTGTCGAATTCCTGCCGCTTGAACTCACCGAGGACGCACGCAAGAAAATCGAGAACGACTTGAAACACGAGTTGAGTGAACTCAACAAGAATCTCAACGAGCTGGAACCGATCCTGATCGTCGAGCAGGACAAACAGGACATGGCCAAGGTCCGCGCCGCCCTGAAGAAATATGCCGATATCGAAAAGCGCACCACCGAGCTGTCGCGCAAGGGCGATCTGGACGGCGGGACGAAGGTAGCGCTCGAAGGCGCCCCGTTGGCCGAAGACATGCGCGCAGCGTTTGAAGGCATTGACGAGCGCAATCAAGCCCGTCTGATCAAGGCCGCCGCGGATACGCGTGGCAATGTCGAATACGGCAAGCTGCTGATGCTGGTGATCGGTGCAGTTGGTGGCTTGGCCATCATCGGTTCCGCCGCAGCCATGATCATTTTCGGCGTCAGCAAGCCGATGGTCGGTATCGTCGGCGCCATGGGCAAGATTGCTGAGGGCAAGCTTGATACCGACATTCCATCACTGGGTCGCAGGGACGAGGTAGGGCGCATTGCCACCGCTCTTCAGGTGTTCAAGCAGAGCATGATCGACAGCCGCGAGAACGTTACCAGGCAGATGGCGGAGCAGGCGGCCAAGGAGCACCGCGCTCGCGCACTTGAAGATCTGGTGCGTGGCTTTGAAGATCGCATCGGCAAGGTCGTCAGCTCGGTATCAAGCGCCGCCTCCCAGCTTGAGCAGACGGCACGCTCGATGACGGCGACGTCGGAAGAAACCAGTCAGCAGGCATCAACCGTTGCGGCTGCCTCCGAAGAAGCGACCCAGAATGTCCACACTGTTGCCGCTGCCACAGAAGAGCTCACCAGCTCGATTGCCGAGATCGGTCAGCGGGTCAATGAATCGAATTCGATGATCCAGCGCGCGGTTGATCAGGCAAAGGCGACCGACGGCCAGGTGCAGTTCCTCTCGCAGGCAGCCCAGTCGATTGGCAATGTCGTCAATCTCATCAACGATATCGCCGGGCAGACCAACCTCCTCGCCTTGAACGCCACCATCGAGGCCGCGCGTGCGGGCGAGGCCGGCAAGGGCTTCGCCGTGGTGGCCTCGGAAGTGAAACAGCTGGCCACCCAGACGTCGAAGGCGACTGAGGAAATCTCCGGCCAGATCGCCGCCATCCAGAGTGCCACGCAATCGGCGATTGGTGCCATCAAGGACATCACCTCAACGATTGATCAGGTGTCGGGGATTGCCACCGCGATTGCCGCCGCCATCAACCAGCAGGCTGCTGCGACGCAGGAAATCGCCCGCAACGTCAGCCACGCGGCGCAAGGCACCGTCGAGGTTTCCGAGAATATCGGCTCGGTCAGCGTCAGCGCCCAGCAGACCGGTGCCGGCGCCTCGCAGGTCCTGACCGCTGCCGGCTCACTCAACGGCAATGGTCAGGCGCTGAAGAGCGAGGTGGACAATTTCCTGAAGGCCGTCCGCGCCGCCTGAGATCGCATTTTACGTCACTTTATCTGCGGCGGCGGGGCCATCTGGTCCCGCCGTTTTCGTTTGAGAACCTGATGATCATGTGCGACGCCACGTGCCGGCAGAAGGCGGTTTGAATAAATAAACTCTGTATTATCGTGCATTTTAATGGATGTATTCGTAATATAATAAAGTACTGATTTCTAGCTAGATCAAAATAATGCAAATTATTATTTCAATAACAATAATCTGAGGAAATTACATAGAGCATTTGTTTTGGGTTGACGATTGATATTCACATGCTCGCAGCGATACGCCCTGTGCTCGGAGCCATGTCATGCCACGCCTGTCCAATATCAAGCTTGCCCCCAAACTGATGAGTTCCCTGCTGATGATGGTGATGCTGGCCGCAAGCCTCTCCGTCATTGCCATTTATGCCATCGACGGCGTGAAGCAGAAGGTCGATGACGGGCGCCGGGCCGCCCATCGCATCTTGCTGTCGGCTGACGCAACGACCCGCACGCTCGCCTTTTTCCGTGCCGTTGAGTTTCTGCCGCTGGAGCTGACCGCGCAGGCGCGCAAGGGCTTCGAGGATACGGCAGACGAAGAGCTCAAGATGCTCAACAGGGATATCGATGAACTAACGCCCATGCTCATTTTCGAGAAGGGCCGCAACGCCATGGCCGAAGCGCGCCGGCATCTGGCCGAATATGTGCCTGTCTATCACCGCGTCCGTGACCTGTCGCGCGCTGGTGACATCGACGGCGGCGGCAAGGTGGCGCTCGAAGGCGCACCGATTGCCGATCGCATCCGCCAGCAGCTTTCCATCATCCAGTCGCTCAATCGCGCCGCAGCTGATCGCGGCGCCGAGATGGCGGAGGCAGACACCGCGAAAAGCCGTCTCGTTCTGATCCTGACAACCACCGTCGGCGGTTTTCTGATCATTGGTTTTGCCAGCGCCTTGACGATTTTTGCCGTGATCCGCCCCATGCTGCGGATTGTCGCGGCGATGACCACCATCGCTGCGGGTAATCTGGAGACCACCATCCCCGCACTTGGCCAGAAGGATGAGGTTGGCCAGATCGCCGGCGCACTCGAGACGTTCCGCCAGGGGATGATTGAAAATCGCGAGATGGCACTGGCGCAGGAAAAGGAGCGGGAAGCAAAAGAGCGCCGCGCCAGGGTTCTCGACGGCGCGGTGCGCGGCTTCCAGGATCGCATCGCCGTGGTTGTGACCTCGGTATCGAGTTCGGCGACCGAGCTTGAACAGACCGCGCGCTCCTTGTCGGGCACGTCGGAAGAAACCAGCCGGCAGGCGGTCGCTGTTGCCGCCGCTTCCGAAGAAGCGACACAGAATGTCCACACCGTTGCTGCTGCCACCGAGGAACTCACGAGTTCGATCACCGAGATCGGCCAACGGGTGAATGAATCAAACAATATGATCCAGCGCGCGGTCGATCAGGCGAAGGCGACCGACGGCAAGGTGCAGTTCCTCGCCCAGGCGGCCCAGTCGATCGGCAATGTGGTTGAGCTGATCAACAGCATCGCCGGCCAGACCAATCTGCTGGCACTGAACGCCACCATCGAAGCCGCACGGGCGGGCGAGGCGGGGCGCGGTTTTGCTGTCGTCGCGGCGGAGGTGAAACAACTCGCCACCCAGACGTCGAAAGCAACCGACGAAATAACCGGGCAGATTTCCGCCATCCAGAATGCCACGCAATCATCGATTGCGGCGATCAAGGACATCACCGACACCATCAATTCGGTGTCGGGCATTGCCGCTGCGATTGCCGCTGCCATCAATGAGCAGGGGGCGGCGACCCAGGAAATCGCCCGCAACGTCTCGCATGCAGCCGATGGCACGACGGCGGTCTCGGAGAATATCGGTTCGGTCAATCTCAGCGCCCAGCAGACCGGCGCTGGCGCGCATCAGGTGCTGAGTGCTGCCAGCGCCCTCAACCGCGACGGAACCACCCTACGTGCAGAGGTCGAGGAATTCCTTGCCACTGTGCGCGCTGCCTGACGACGGCGCCAAAGCGTGAGAAGCGGGGAGGCAACTTCCCGCTTCTCAACAGCCTGTGCGCGCTTGTGGATTGATCAGGCCGGCGCCATCGGCTAGTCAGGCGCATGACAGCCAAGGCCAACGTCCTCATCATCGATTTCGGTTCGCAGGTCACCCAGCTCATCGCCCGCCGGGTGCGCGAGGCGGGTGTCTATTGCGAGGTCATCCCCTTCAACCGCGCCGCCGACGCGCTGGTGCGCCTGGAACCACGCGCGATCATCCTCTCCGGCGGACCAGCGTCCGTCTATGACGCGCAGGCGCCCCTGGCGCCGCCGGAAGCCTTTGACGCCGGCGTGCCGGTGCTGGGCATCTGCTACGGCGAACAATTGATGGCCCACCAGCTGGGCGGCAAGGTCGAGGGCGCGCATGCCCGCGAATTCGGTCGCGCCGAGGTGGAGATTGCCGGCATATCACCGCTCTTTGAAGGCGTGTGGCAACCTGGCCAGTCCTATCCCGTGTGGATGAGCCATGGCGACCGCATCACCACCATGCCGCCGGGCTTTTCCGTCATTGCCCGCAATGCCAATGCCCCCTTTGCCGCCATCGCCGATGAAGCGCGGCGCTTTTATGCGGTGCAATTCCATCCCGAAGTCGTCCACACCCCGGACGGCGCCAGGCTGTTGCAGAATTTCGTTCACCGGATTGCTGGAATCGAGGCTGATTGGACGATGTCGGCCTATCGCAGCGAGGCGATTACCCGCATCCGCAATCAGGTGGGCAAAGGCCGGGTGATCTGCGGCCTGTCGGGCGGCGTTGATTCAGCCGTTGCCGCTGTGCTGATCCACGAGGCCATCGGCGACCAGCTCACCTGCGTGCTGGTTGACCACGGCCTGATGCGCCACGGCGAGGCGGCTGAAGTCGTGACGCTCTTTCGCGACAGCTTCAACATTCCCCTGGTGCATGTTGACGCCTCGCAGCTTTTCCTGGACGGGCTTTGTGGCGTCACCGATCCGGAAGAAAAGCGCAAGACCATCGGCCGCCTCTTCATCGATGTGTTCGAGGCGGAGGCGAAAAAAAGCGGCGGCGCCGATTTTCTGGCGCAGGGAACGCTCTATCCCGACGTCATCGAGAGCGTCTCCTATTCCGGCGGACCCTCCGTCACCATCAAGTCGCACCATAATGTCGGCGGCCTGCCGGCGCGCATGAACATGAAACTCGTGGAGCCGCTGCGCGAACTCTTCAAGGACGAGGTGCGCATGCTGGGCCGAGAGCTTGGCCTGCCGGAGGCCTTCGTCGCCCGCCATCCCTTTCCCGGACCGGGTCTTGCCATCCGCATTCCCGGCGAAGTGACGCCTGAGCGCCTCGCCATCCTGCGCCAGGCCGATGTGATCTATCTGGAGGAAATCCGCCGCGCCGGGCTTTACGACAAGATCTGGCAGGCCTTCGCCGTGCTGCTGCCGGTGCGCACCGTTGGCGTCATGGGCGACGGGCGCACCTATGACCATGTGCTGGCCCTGCGCGCGGTAACCTCGGTTGACGGCATGACGGCTGATTTCTACCCCTTCGACATGGCCTTCCTCGCCCAGGTCGCCACCCGCATCATCAATGAGGTCAAAGGCATAAACCGCGTCACCTATGACGTGACGAGCAAGCCGCCGGGGACAATCGAGTGGGAATGATTGAGCGCTGCCCGGAATAACCTGCGATATGGTGCGCGACATCAACGGCAACCGCGCGGTGGACGGGATCGGCGAACTGTTCGGCAACACGCTGACGGATGGCTTTACGGCGCTGCCTGCGCGGGCTGCTCCGCTGGTCCGGACATCCTCCCAACATGCGTTTGACAGCAATATGCGGCGCTCATACGCTGCTATGAAATAATACGGAGGAATGGCCCGCCGGAATGATCTGTTGGTCGGATTATACGGAATAACCCTGAGGTTGATTTGAGTTGGGGACGCAGGCAGTGAATGAAATGAACACAAGAATAAAGATTGACTATTGTTAACAAAAAAGGTAATAATAAATGGATATTATATGTAAATCGATTGATATATTATCAATATTATCCGTTTTTATTTTTTTTGTTTTTTCGATAATTATTTGCTTGTTTATTAGTGCGTTTAGGGTGGATAAAATGTTATCAAAAAAATATAGAAATGTTGATATTGTCTTGATGTTACTTACAACATCTGCTGGTTTTTTTTCAAAAAAGCGAATACAGAATTTTTTTTTAAAATAATAAATGAGACAGATAAATCAATCGTAACAAAAGAAAGACATGTATTTTCTGGTATGGTAGCTTTGTTATATTTTATATTATTCTTTTTATCTGTTTTTATTTTTAATAAATTTAAATTATATTGCGATTTTATTTAAATATTGATATAAATGATTATATTGAATGTTGGTTAGTATAGCGTGTTTCTAATGTAAAACAGAGCGGGAGGTGTCCATATCAAGGAAAAATAAGTAATGAAATCATCTTTTGAGAAACATATCTGCTGTCTGTTTCAAGGCGTCATCCATTTTGACTGGAGGTGTCCAGTTTAGTAAATAATTGTTTTTTTCTATATCCACCTGGAGCGAGCCGATCAACCGATCTGCTATTTCTGCTTTGCCAAACATGCGGGCGGCATAAAACATCAAGTTGGAAGGCGTCGGGATCAGATATGTCGGCTTGCCTAACGCCTGACCGATCATTCTGATTAAGTGAGTGGTCGACAAATCAGCGCCATCGGACACCATGAATATCTGGTTGCGCGCTGATGGGTGGACGCAGCATGTTTTTATAAAATCGACCAGATTGTCGATCGCTACAAAACTCCTTTTGTTGTCAATCCGGCCAAAGGGCATGGGAATGGACCAATTGACCAGACGCATCAGCGACAGGAAATTTGCTTTGACGCCAGGTCCGTAGACCAGTGGCGGGCGAATAATAACGATGTCGAGGCCGGTTTTTTTCGCAAGCTCCAGAAGCCCGATCTCGGCTTCCATCTTCGACATGCCGTATGGATCGGTGGGTGCAGGAATGTCATTTGCACTGAAGGGCGGACGATCATTCGTCGAATTTCCATTCACTTTGATTGTACTTAAATAGATAAATCGCTTAACACCGGCTTCTGCGGCTTTCTTTGCCAGTTTAAGCGTTCCGTCAGTATTGGTTTTTCGGAATTCTGCGATTGCATCAGTCGCGGTGTCATTCCTGACGTGAACACGGGCGGCGCAATGAATGACGACATCGATAGTCCTCAAGGCAGATGACCAATCTGCGTCATCCAGATCAAGATTGTCGCGAACATCGACGGATGCCGGGAATGGGCGCGAAAGCCGTCGGACGGCGACGCGAACCGTCATCGCTTCCTCGGCGGCAAGGTGCGAAGCGAGTGCGCGTCCAACAAAGCCGTTCGCGCCCGTAATCAGCACGTTCATGACTGTTCTCGTTTAGCCCGACGCCAGAGCGGGGCGAGGGAAGCGCTACAAAATCAATACCGCAGGCAGGCCTTCAGGTCTGCCAGGCAATGACAGGACTGAGATGCCCTAACGCCAGCTATCAGGTCGGCGGTTGCAGCTTGTCCTGCGTCATAGTATCGAAATCGCTCGCGTCATGGCGCTGATGGAGCTGCGTATCAAGGTCGCCAAAGAGCCTGTTAACCTTGCGGCCGCGTTGCACCGCCGGCCGGGCGTCGATCGCGCTCGCCCAGCGCCCGACATGGCGATAGGAGGCGACATCGAGGAAGTCAGCGGCGCTATAAAGCCGCCCGAGCACCAATTGACCATACCACGCCCAGATGGCGATATCGGCAATGGTGTAATCATCGCCCGTCATGAAGGTTTGGGCAGCAAGGTGGCGATCGAGAACGTCGAGCTGGCGCTTCGTTTCCATGGCGAAGCGGTCGATGCAATATTGAATCTTCATCGGCGCATAGGCATAGAAATGCCCGAACCCGCCGCCGAGATAGGGCGCGCTCCCCATCTGCCAGAACAGCCAGTTGAGGCATTCGGTCCGCTTGGCCGGATCCTTGGGGATGAAGGCGCCGAATTTCTCCGCGAGATAGAGCAGGATGGAACCTGATTCGAAGACGCGAAGGGGCGGCGACACACTGCGGTCGAGCAGCGCAGGGATCTTTGAATTGGGATTGATGTCGACAAATCCGCTCGAAAACTGCTCACCATCGCTGATTTTAATCGGGTAGGCGTCATATTCTGCCCCCGCGATACCGCAGGCGAGCAGCTCTTCCAGCATCACCGTGACTTTGACGCCATTGGGCGTTGCCAGCGAATGAAGCTGGAGCGGATGCTTGCCAACCGGCAATACCTTGTCATGTGTCGGGCCGGCGATGGGGCGGTTGATATTGGCGAAACGGCCGCCATTTTCCTTGTCCCACGTCCAGACTTTGGGGGGCACGTAGGCCGGGCTGTCATTCATGGCGTTGTCCGATGGCTTGAGGGGCAGGCGAGCCGGTGCGACCGGTGACGTCGTGCGGTGCGCCTAAACTAATGTCGAATGCGGATCATGCAATGGCGTACCTGCGTCGACCGGGCAGTGTGTGCAGCACGCTTCATGACAATACCGGCAGATTTCATAGGCATGGCGCTCGTCGACGGGCAGGGTGCGCAATAACTTTTCTGCAATTCGCGCCAAATCTGACCTGTCATCTTCGGACAACACGGCCAGCGTCTGTCCAAGGGCGCTGCTGCGCTTGCGCGCCATGGCCGATGTTCGTCGCAATCCCTCCTCGGTCAGATGCAGTTCGACCGTGCGCCTGTCCACCTCTCCGGGCTTGCGCTTGACCAGCCCATCGCGCACCAGCCGGTCAACCAGCCGCACCGTTCCCGGTTGTGACAGGCCGATGACGCCATGCAGCCGTTCGGTCAGGAACCCGGGCCGATGATGGATGAGGAGAAGCGCGGCCGCCGCAGCGCCAGGCTCGGGCGCGTCGCCGACCAGCGATTTTTCAACAATGTCGGCGAGCGCAAGCGCCAGGGCGCCAACCAGATTGACGTCACGTTCCTGTGTCATGACGAAAAAATAGATGCTTCATGCATTGACCGCAAGAGACTTTCTCCATATAGATGCGTGAAGCATCTAATGAGCATTGATGATGTCCTTGTCCGCCATCTCAGGCCTGTCACAGAAATCGGTCGGAGCGATGGCGATCCTCGCTGCCTGCGCCTGCGTCAGCATTGCCAACATCATCAGCAAGGATCTGCTGGTGCCGGCCTCCGTACTGCCCATGGTGTTTGTGCAGGTGATGGCAAGCGTGATCGTGGTTGGTATTGCCGCAGTTGCGACAGGCCGCGTGCCGCCGCGCCGCGATGTTGTCAAGCTGGCGCTTCCGGGAATTCTTCAGCCGGGCCTGACTTACGTGTTTGCCTTTGTTGGCCTGTCACTGGTGCCGGTGAGCGTGGCGGGGCTTCTTTATGCAAGCGAAACCGCCATCGTCGCTGTGTTCGCCTGGGTGCTGCTGCGCGAGCGATTGACGCAATCGACACTTCTGTCGCTTGGTCTGGGTGGTATCGGTGTTGCTTGTCTCACAGGCGCAGGCACATCTGAAGCAGCGTTCTCAACGCTTGCCGTGCTGTTGATCCTGGCCGGCATTTCCTGCGCCGCGCTTGATACCATCGTCGCGCGCTATCTGGTTCGCCAGTCGGATCCGCTGACAATGACCGCAACCAGCCTGCCCATGGCGGCTCTGGTCGTGGCGCTTGCCATGCTCGTAACCGGCGACCAGTCCTGGGCGTTTCTGAACGAGCCATCGACACTTGCCGGCCTCGTCATCTCGGGCCTGATATTGCACGGTCTGGCGACAATTCTGTTCAATTACGCATTGGCACGCCTGGAAGCCAATGAGGCGGCGGCCCTGTTTCCGACGATTTCGCTGATGACGGCGCTGGGCGGCGTTGGCCTTCTGGGTGAGCGCCTGTCGCTGGTCCAGATCATGGGTGGCGCGGCGATACTGTCATCATCCGTGATTGCCCTGTGGCGCGGGCGTCACGAGTGAAAGGCGGGGCGTTGGCGCAGGGCGGGCTATGCAAGTCCGGCTTCACGCGCCAGCATCCGCAACATCTCGTCTGCCGGCAGCGCCCGTGCGAAAGGCGCCCCCTGGCCGGCCCAATAGGCGCCGTACCCGAATTCGCCGTTGGCCTTTGCTGCCGCATGCAGGGCTTTGCCGGCATCATAGGCAATCGGATAAGCAGGGATGCCCTCGTCTGGCACGCTGCGGCCGAGTGCGGTAAATCGCGACACGAGGCTGCGGGCAGGGCGGCCCGAGACCGCCATCGTCATCTCGGTTTGCGCGCCTGCCGCCGATAAACGCTCGCGATAGGCTGGATCAGCGCTCGATTCAGGGCACAGGATAAAGGCGGTGCCAAGCTGCGCGGCGCTCGCGCCACGATGCAATACGGCGGCAATATCCGTGCCATCCATCAGGCCGCCGGCGGCGATGACCGGGACCGACAGGTGGCGCGAAAGCAGCCTTGTGAGTGGCAGGGTGGATAGCCTGGCATCAGGCAGGGCTGGATCAAAGACGCCGCGATGGCCGCCGGCTTCATACCCTTGGGCGATAACCGCATCTACTCCAGCGGCTTCCACCTGGCGGGCCTCCTCAAGCGTCGTCGCGCTCGCAAACATCTGGATACCGGCATGTCGCAAGGCAGCGATTCGATCAGCATCAGGCAAGCCGAAATGGAAGCTGACAATGGCTGGTCGCTCAGAGATCACCATGGCGAGCATGGCGTCGTCATCGACGAAACTTTTATAGATCTCTGTGAGCTGCTCGGGCGGTCGGGTGCCAAATTCAGCGAATGTCGGGCGCAGGAAGTCGATCCAGCGCGCTTCGCGCTGGCTGTCTTTCGCCGCCGGACGATGGCAGAAGAAATTGACGTTGAAGGCGCGGTTGGTCTGGTTGCGCAGAGCCGCAATCATTGATCGCGCCGTCGTAACGTCGCTGGCGCCAAGTCCGAGCGACCCAAGTCCGCCAGCGCCGGACACAGCCGCCGCCAAGGCCGGCGTGGATACGCCTGCCATCGGCGCCTGGATGATGGGCACGCTGATTCCGAAGCGCGCGCAGAACGCCTGTGCGGCCGGGAAATCGGTCATTGGCAAGGCTCCCTGGTGGCGACTCGTCAGTGACGACGTGTGCGCCTATCGGCAGGCAGGATAGATGAGCGCTCCGGACGTCGCCACATCAATTGCCGAGCGCGGCAATCCTCGATCTGGCGTCGGCAACCCCGCCAGCCAGCGCCTGTTCATAGAAGCGCCGCGCGACAACCGGATCGCCACGCAGACCCACGACGCCCCAGCCTGCCAATGCCCGCGTGTCATAGGTTTCGCCAAGCAGGAAGGCTGCCTGCGCATCGCCAATCTCAACGGCACGCGACAAAAGCAGGCGTGCACCCGCGATATCGCCGGTATCCTCGATCATTTTTCGGGCTCGCTGAACGAGGCGGGTGCTTTCTGCGGTTGGCCCGCGCAAGACTGGTTCGACGGATCGCGCCGGGGCAGGGGCGGCAACAGGCGCGACAGGCGCTGGCGCAGTAGTGCGCTCGGCAGCAGCGTTAGCCTTGCCCGGATCGATTGTCGCAACCTCGCGTTGGCTGGCAGCGGCGTCGGGTTTGGTGTCACCGACCGGGGCTTTTGGCGTCGATGCTGTCGTTGGTGCTGCATTCGCCTCACTGCTCGCCACGGGTGACAGCAGGGTGCCGGTGACGGTGACCTTTTGCGGCAGCGTTGCGCCCTCCCGCGCCACCTCCTGGCGTGAGGTTTCGGCAAAAGCCGATTCAACCCGCGAAGGAGCTCTCTGCTCCGTCGGCGTTCGGCTGTCCTGGCTGCGGCTGTCCTGGCCGGAGGTAAATCGGCGGGCGATCTGCTCGACCCATGCGAAGGCGCTGTTACCTTGCGACAAGCTGGAACTGACAAGATAACCGCCAAGCCCGGCGGCTGTCGCGCCAATCAGGCATAGAGCGACCGCAACAGGGCCAAAGCCCGATCGTTCACCCGCCTGGTCCCCCTGGCTGTGACTGTCATCGTCGCGCAGGAAATGCGGAAGGTCGCGTTGGACAACCGCCACGCTTTGATGTTCGCTGCGCGCCGCCGTCATCGGCACCATGGGCGAGAAATGAGGCGGCGTGCGGCCGTCCTTGCCGTCGGTCAGAATTTCCTTCGCCAGCGCTTCCCAGACGCCAGGTGGAAGGGGAATAGGCTCATCCTGCGGTTTCATCGACATCGGGCCAATCCTCTACGCAACGCGGGTTTCTATTGCGGGCACGTCCCTTTTCCAGGTGCAGCGTTGTTTGCACTGCCATTCGATAAATTGCTGAAACAGTTCTTCGCGGTCTCCAAAAACAGCATCGCCACAACCTCCAGCAACAAAGTGGTTGAATTCAGGTGTGGCGGCAATGGTTGCAGTTCGCTTCGTTTTGAGCCAGTCATCAGCTGCTTTGAAACGTGCCCATCCAGGCGGAGTTGCGGCGATGTTGACGTCCAGCCATTTTGGATGACGCGGCGCCGTCTGGACATCCTCAAATGTCGCAGGAAGAGCGTCGATGAAACATTTCACCCGCTCTTGTTTCTCGGCGGCAGCCGCGCGGTTGAACGCCGCCGGCACTGTTGCGACTGCGATCGTCTCAACAACGCCCTCGGAAGCGATCACATCGGGATAATCGACAGTCTGCAATCGCGCGTCACAGGCGATGAGCACCAGATCAAAGCGATCATCCGCCTCGATGTTGCTGCGCTGCAGGGGCTGAACGACGAGCGCCTGAGGCTGCCGGGCAGGCTGAGCGAAGGCAGAAAGGGGCGCGAACACCGACAGAAGGGCTAATCCGAGCGTGACCCGATATCTACTCATGACTACCTCCAGCACTCCCGTCGGACGCTGAATAAAATTTCGGAGATCACCCCGCCCTCTGCACGTTGTTGCGTCAATAATAAAATGTAAAAACGAGGCAAAATTACGATAATATGGTAAACAACCGGATGTGTATTCGTCGAATTGCAAACGTTTCAAGTTTCAACTTTTGATTTAACCGCGCGTTTTTGTATAAAGAAGCGTCGTAACAAATATTATATCAGAAAAACAACTATGTTGATGATATCAAAGGAAATTTTTGATTCTATGGAAATTTTGTTTGATTTTGACGCATCATAGGGCTGCAACCGGAGACATATTTTGTCTGCCACTTGTTATCCTCGCGTGCTTTCATCATTGAAACGTCGTCATTGAAGGCTGTATATCGAGCGCCGGGACCGATGATTGCGGTCGTCTGGCTGATTGTACGGTTTTAGCAAGGGCTGATCATCGGCATCTGCAGCGCGCTTTACCTGGGATGCCGCTGACAGCTGTACCTCATTTCGTCGTGGAGCGACAAGGTTCGCGTCAATGCTTGTTTTACTGATCGGTCTTGGCCTCTTCCTCGGCTGCCATGGTCTGGCAATGTTTCCTTCTGCCAGGGCACGACTGGTCGATGCTTGGGGGCGCCCATTATACAGGCTCGTTTTTTCGCTTTTATCTCTTTCCGGCCTGGCACTGATCATTCTCGGATTTGCGATATACAGAGCGACCGGTTGGGTCCAGCTCTGGGTGCCGCCACCTGCCATGCGCCATATGGCGATGCTGCTGATGCTTCCCGTCTTCGTCTTGTTGCTTTCTGTCTATTTGCCGGGAAAACTTAAATCGACAATCCGACATCCGATGTTTGTGGCGGTCACATTGTGGGCGCTCGCGCATCTTCTGGCGAATGGCGATCTTGGTGGCGTGGTGCTTTTTGGCAGTTTTCTGCTCTGGGGCATGAGTGCGCTCATCTCGGTCAATTTCCGCGATATGCCTGCGACCGCAAAACGTGGCTTTGGCAGGCATGATGTCATGGCTCTGGCGGGCGGTGTGCTGTTATATGCTTGTTTTGTCGTCTTTCTTCATCCATGGCTGATTGGCGTGCGCCTTTTGCGGTAAGCTGCCTTTGAATTGCCGCGAAGAACCGCTTGCTGCGGCGATATTTGCGCCAGACGTGCGGTCGCGATAGTGTCCGCCCGATTTTGATGTGCAGGTTGTGTCCGAAGGCGGGTCCGACATGCGCGCTACGCCCTCGAATGTACAACCAGCAAACCACAAGAGCTATCTGATCGATGAGCGATATTTTTTCCGAAATCGACGAAGACCTGCGGCGCGATCGCCTGAAATCGGTCTGGCAGCGTTATCAATGGCTGATCGTTGGCGTGGTCGCCCTTTTTATCGCCGCTGTAGGTGGCTGGCGCGGCTACAGCGCCTGGCGTGCCTCGCAAGCTGATACCTTCGGCGATCGTTATCTGGCCGCAATTTCTCTTGCCGAAGCCGGCAAGAGCGACGATGCCGCTGCGGCTCTTGCGGCGCTGTCACGGACCGGGGCGCCTGGCTATACGGCGCTGGCGGCGCTGCGCGAAGCAGGCGAACTTGCAGCAGCGGGCAAGGTGACAGAGGCGGTCGCGGCGTTTGACCGGGTTGCAGCCAACACGTCTCAGCGCCAGTCATTGCGCGATGTGGCAAAAATCCGTGCCGCCTTCCTCCTCATCGACACGGCGCCCGCCGACGTCGCGCCACGGCTCTTGCCGCTTCTCACCCCGGCCGGATCATTCCGCCATATGGCCCGCGAGGCTGTGGGGCTTGCAGCCTACAAGCGCGCTGATCTGGCGACCGCCCGCACCACCTTCGAAACGCTGGTCAGCGACCCGGAGGTTCCAGCCGACCTGCGCAACCGCGCCAATCTGTTACTCACCCTTTTGGCTGGCGAAGGCGCAAGCGCTGCGTCAGTGGAGACCAAGCAATGACGCGTATCCTGCGGCAAACTGCCTTCCTGCTGCTGGTGGCGTTGACGCTCAGCGGCTGTTCGGCTGCCGAAGACTATCTTTACAGCATCAATCCCTTCCTCAAGAAGGAGCCGCCCTTGCCCGGTGTCCGCCAGCCTGTGCTGGCCAATGATCCGGCGCTCCAGGCACCGACAGGTGGCGCGCAAGCTCTGGCGATCGGTCCGCCGGTGGCGATCAATGAATGGCTCAATCCCGGCGGCCCTAACAATAACTCGCCAGGAAACATCGCGTTCACTGGCGCCATGACCCAGGCGTGGCGCACCGCTGGCGGCAAGGAAGATGATCGCGTGAGCGCGCCGCCGATCATCGTCGGTGGGCGGATTCTTGTGTATGATAACCGCCAGGTGGTCGCTTATTCAACCGGCAATGGCAGCGTTTTATGGTCATCCGACACGCTGGGTGAAGAGGCCGATGCGCCGGTGGGCGGTGGTGGCCTTGCCTCTGATGGACAACGCATTTATGTCGCGACCGGCGCTAGCCGGTTGCTGGCGCTCGATGTACAGTCCGGGAGCCTGATCTGGTCGGCCAAACTCTCGGAGCCCGCTCGTAGCGCTCCCGCCGTCGCCGGCAACAAGATCTACCTCGTCACGGCAGGCAGTGTTGTTTATGCGCTGGCAACCGCAAACGGCCAGGAGCTGTGGCGCTATGCGGGCATCCCGGAAACCGGCGGCCTGTTGTCGAGTTCCTCCTCGGCGATCGTTGGCAGCCAGGTGATTGTGCCCTTTGCCTCCGGCGAGGTGGTTGGGCTTGATACCGAAAGCGGCCAGCTGAAATGGTCGGGCTGGCTGTCGCGGGCGCTGCGCACGGCGAGCATTTCAACGCTGGCGGATATTGCCGGGCGTCCCGTGGCCGACCGAGGGTTGATCGTTGCAGGCAGCGTCTCCGGCCGTACTCTGGCGGTCAAGGAAGGCACCGGCGAGCGCGTGTGGGAGCGCAACATCGGCACCGCCCACACGCCCGCCGTTTCGGGAGAAGGCGTGTTCTTGGTATCCCTTCAGGGAGATGCCTACGGGCTTGATCGCGCAACCGGTACGGTGCGCTGGACCACGAAGCTGCCCAAGGGCAAGGGCAGGGAAGTGTGGGCCGGTCCGCTGCTTGCGGGCGGCACGCTGTGGATTGGCTCGAATAAGGGCCAGCTCGTTGGGATCGATGCCCGTTCCGGTGATATCACCAGCCAGCGTGAACTCGGCCCCGATGGCATCATCCAGTCGCCTCTGGCGGCTGGCGGTCGTCTTTTTGTCGTAACCGGCAGGGGCGGCGTCATCGCCTTCGATTAGGGCGGGACAGGGGAATTCAAACGTGCCGCTCACTGTCGCGATTGTCGGCCGGCCCAATGTCGGCAAATCGACGTTGTTCAACCGGCTGGTCGGGCGCAAGCTGGCGCTGGTCGATGACGCCCCGGGCGTCACTCGCGACCGGCGTGAGGGCAAAGGCAATATTGCCGATCTCGACTTCACGCTGATCGATACGGCCGGGATAGAGGACGCGCGTCCCGGTACCTTGCAGGCGCGCATGCGCGAGCAGAGCGAAAGCGCGCTTGCTGGCTGCGATGTGGCGCTTTTCATGATCGATGCACGCACCGGTATCATGGCTGATGATGAGCGTCTGGCGCGCAATCTCAGGCGCTTTGGCAAGCCCGTGATCGTCCTGGCGAACAAGGCGGAAACCAAGGCAGCCCAAGCAGCCCTTGACGAAGCCTATCGGCTGGGCTTCGGCGCGCCGATCCCCTTTTCAGCCAGCCATGGCGATGGCATTGACGGGCTTTACGAGGCTCTGTCGGCACTGCAATCGCAGATGACGCCTGAGCCGGCGGCGGAAGACGAGGACGACAAGCCGCTCAAGATTGCCATCGTCGGGCGACCGAACGCTGGCAAATCGACGCTGGTCAACGCGCTTGTCGGCAGTGAGCGCGTGCTCACCGGCCCGGAAGCCGGGATCACGCGTGACGCCATTTCGATCCCCTGGAAATGGCGCGGACGAGAATGCGAACTGTTTGACACTGCCGGCATCCGCAAGAAGGTGCGCAGCGGCGGCAAGATCGAGAAGCTGTCGGTCGCCGATGCCTTGCGGGCAATCGCCTTTGCTGATGTCGTCGTCCTGCTGCTCGATGCATCCTCGCCTTTCGACAAGCAGGATCTTCATCTGGCCGATCTGATCGTCAAGGAAGGCCGCGCCATCGTCATCGGCGTCAACAAATGGGATGTTGTCGAAAACCCCAATACGACGCGCCGCATGCTGGATGAGGAAGTCGAGCGCCTGCTGCCGCAGATGCGCGGCGTGCCGCTGGTGACGCTGTCGGGCGCGACAGGCTCGGGGATTGATCGGATGATGAAAGCGATCCTGCGCCAGTATGACTTGTGGACGACGCGCGTGTCGACCGGAAAGCTCAATCGCTGGTTTGAGGCAGCCTTGACCAATAATCCGCCGCCCGCCGTTTCGGGCCGGCGCATCAAACTGCGCTTCTTGACCCAGGCAACGGTCAAGCCGCCGACGTTTGTCACCTTCTGTTCGCGCCCCGAATTGGTGCCCGAAAGCTACCAGCGCTATCTCGTCAACGATCTGCGCCGTTCTTTTGCTCTGCCGGGAATTCCCATTCGCCTGTTGTTGCGGGCGAAAAGAAACCCGTTCGACAAGGACGATTAAGTCAGGCGCACAATGTCAGCAGGCGCTCCACCGCACTTTCGGGCAGTGGCAGGGTCTGCGCGTCCTCTCCCGGCATGGCACGCGCTCGCAGGGCGGTGCGCATGATCCCTGGATCAAACAGGCTGACGCTGACAGACGTTCCCGCGCATTCCGCCGCATAGGTGAGCGCCAGTGAGTCAAGCGCTGCCTTGGTCATCGCATAGCCACCCCAGAACGGGTCGTGGCGCTGCGCCTGATCGGTTGTGATGAATACCGCGCGACCGGCAGGCGCCGCCTTCAGCAGCGGATCGCAGGAACGGATGAGGCGCCAATTGGCGATGAGATTGATGCCGACCAGTTCGTCGACATCCTTCGGCGCCAGATGCCCGAGTGGCGACAGGGGCCCGAGCGTGCCGGCATTGCCAACGAGAATATCGAGCTTGCCCCAGCGCTCATGGATGGTGAGCCCGAGCCGGTCGATGGCCTCGCCATCGCGCACATCCATCGGCACCAGGGTCGCACCCGTCCCCGTCTCGCTGTGGATCATGTCATCCAGCTCTTCGAGGCCGCCGCTGGTGCGCGCCAGCGCAATGATATGAGCGCCCGCGCGGGCAAGCCCCAGTGCGGCCGCAAAGCCAAGCCCGCGTGACGCGCCTGTGACCAGCGCCAATCGTCCTTTGAGATCAGGCACGTCGCCGCTCTGCTGCACAAGAAAAGCCGGACATGATCAGCGCGATTCAGCGATAAGCGACAATTTGCGCGGTGAAATCTTGCCGCGTGCCGCCTCGACATCAGTAAGCGGCGTCGGGTAATCGCCGGTGAAGCAGTGATCGGCGAATTGCGGGTGAAGATCATCGCGCACCTCTTCGCCCATCGCCCGGTAGAGGCCGGTGATCGACAGAAAAGCGAGGCTGTCAGCGCCGATATAGCGGCACATGCCGTCAAGATCGTAATTGGCACCCAGCAGCTTCCCGCGATCCGGCGTGTCGATGCCGTAATAATCGGAATGGCGGATGGGCGGGCAGGCGAGGCGGAAATGCACCTCACGCGCGCCTGCATCGCGCATCATCTGCACGATCTTCACCGATGTCGTTCCGCGCACCAGTGAATCATCGATGAGAACGACGCGCTTTCCTGCCACTTGCGAGCGATTGGCCGAATGCTTGAGTTTCACGCCAAGCTGGCGGATCTGCTGCGTTGGCTCGATGAAGGTACGCCCGACATAATGATTGCGGATGATGCCAAGCTCGAAGGGGATGCCGCTCTGCTGCGAAAAGCCGATGGCTGCCGGCACGCCTGAATCAGGCACCGCCACGATCACATCGGCATCCGGCGTTGATTCAATCGCCAGTTCGCGGCCCATCGCCTTGCGCACATCGTAGACATATTTGCCGCCGACCATGGAATCAGGTCGCGCGAAATAAATGTATTCAAAGATGCAGGGGCGCAGCTTCTGCACCGGGAAGGGTTTGAGCGAAGAAATTCCCTCGCTTGAGAAGATGATGACCTCGCCGTTTTCGACATCGCGCACATAGCGCGCGCCGATGATATCAAGCGCGCAGGTTTCCGACGCAAGCACCGGCGATCCGTTGAGATCACCTAGAACAAGTGGGCGGATGCCGAGCGGATCACGGGCGCCGATCAGCATGTTTTCGGTCATGGCGACGAGGGCGTAGGCGCCTTCGATCTGCTTCAGCCCGTCGATGAAGCGATCAATGAACGTTGGTTTGAGCGAGCGCGCGACCAGGTGCAGGACAACTTCCGTGTCGGAGGTTGATTGCATGATGGCGCCGTCGCGGATGAGATCACGGCGCAGCTTCAACCCGTTGGTGAGGTTGCCATTGTGACAGACCGCCAGCCCGCCGGCCGCCAGTTCGGCAAAGAGTGGCTGAACATTGCGCAGGATGGTCTCGCCGGTTGTCGAATAGCGGCAATGACCGATGGCGGCTGAGCCGACAAGGCGGTTGATGACATCAGCTGTGGAGAAATTGTCGCCAACGAGGCCAAGCCGGCGCTCGGAGTGGAAGCGCTCGCCGTCGAAGGTGACGATACCGGCTGCCTCCTGGCCGCGATGCTGCAGCGCGTGCAGTCCAAGCGCGGTCAGAGCGGCGGCGTCGCGATGATCCCAGATGCCGAAGACGCCGCATTCCTCGCGCAGGCGGTCCGCGTTGAGATCGTCGCATTGCGTTTCCGGCGTGTAGACCACATCGTCTCTCATCGACACCCTCCTGGCAAACTCAACGGCGCGGCTGGCCTTGCGGTCCGGTAATCAATTGCTCAATGGTTCTTGCTGGCGTCGTGGTCGACTGCGAGCCAACTGGGGTTGGCAACGACGAGCGCTGCCCGGCGGGCGGCGTGGCCGGCCGAGTGGCCGGGTCCTGTTCGCTTGGCGCTGCTTCACCATCACCGCCATCCCGTTTTTTCTTCAACCGTTCAAGAAGTTTTTCCGGATCATCCGGCAATTGCCGCAACAGCAACTCGGAGGTGGTTGTCAGGATGTTCTTCGAGCGCGCTGTCTTGACCCAGACGGGCTGGCTGCCCTCGGGAACAAGCCAGGTAAAAAACAGATAGGCGATGACGACAATGATGAGGCCGCGCCCGACGCCGAAAACAAAACCGAGGGAACGGTCGATAGCGCCGATCTTGGAATCAAGAATGGCATCCGACAGCCGCGCGGTGACGAATGACACGAGGATGAGGACGCCAAGAAATGTGCCACCGATCAGCACCGCATTTGCAAGATAGGCCGGCTGGATTTCGGCCTGCGCCCAGTCCTTGAATTTGGAATAGGCCAGAACCGAGGCGCCCGCCGCTGCTGCCCACGAGGCGATCGACAGGATCTCACGCGTGAAGCCGCGCATCATCGCCAGCAGCCCGGAAATAAGCGCTATGGCGATGAGCCCGATATCAAGAAAGGTCAGCATGTAGGTCTTCCTTCGCATCCCTCTGGCATCGAGGGAGGCCCTGTCCGGCCGTCAATGACGGCGGCTTATAACGCAATAGAGGCCTGGGACAAACCTGTTTTGCCACAAAAAATCATTCATCATGTCCGCCGCTGGCAATCCGTGCCACCAGATCGGTGAGATGGGTGAGGGCGCCGAGCTTCACTGTGCTTCCCTTATCGCCGCCGCTGTCGGCAGGGGCGACGGCCTCGGCAAAACCGAGCCGCTCGGCCTCTTTCAGCCGCGCCGCAGCCTGCGCGACCGGTCGCACCGCGCCCGAGAGGCCGATTTCGCCGAAATAGACCGCGCCCGTCGGCAACACCTGGCCGCTGAGCGCCGAAACCAGCGCTGCTGCAGCGGCAATATCGGCTGCCGGTTCCTGAATGCGCAGGCCGCCGGCAACGTTGAGATAGACGTCATGGCTTGACAGGCGCACGCCGCAGCGCGCTTCGAGAACCGCCAGCACCATCGACAGCCGCGCCTGATCCCAGCCGACGACGGCGCGCCGCGGCGTGCCGAGCGTCGAGGGGGCGACCAGAGCCTGGATTTCAACCAGAACCGGACGCGTGCCTTCCATGCCTGCAAAAACCGCCGTGCCCGGCGCGCTGCGATCGCGCTCGCCCAGAAAGAGTTCGGAGGGGTTCGGCACTTCGCGCAAGCCCGCTCCCGTCATCTCGTAGACGCCGATCTCGTCGGTGGCGCCGAAGCGGTTCTTGACCGCGCGCAGGATGCGGAAGCGGTGGCCGTTATCGCCTTCAAAATAGAGCACCGCATCGACCATGTGCTCGACCACCCGCGGCCCGGCGATCTGCCCGTCCTTGGTGACGTGACCAACGAGGATCATCGTCGTGCCCGTCGTCTTGGCATAACGGATGAGCGCTTGCGAAGAGGCGCGCACCTGGCCGACTGTTCCAGGTGCTGCTTCCATGGTTTGGGTCCACATGGTCTGGATCGAATCGATCACCGCCAATCGCGCCGGAGCCCCTTGTGATAATGTCGCCAGAATGTCCTCAATCGACGTCTCCGCTGCAAGTTCGACCGGTGCATCCGTCAGTCCGAGCCTTTGTGCCCGCAGCCTGATCTGAGCGACTGCTTCCTCGCCCGATACATAAACGACGCGATGCTCTTGCCGGGCAAGTGCCGCTGCCACCTGGATCAACAGTGTCGATTTGCCGATGCCCGGATCACCGCCGACCAGCAGGGCTGATCCGGGAACAAAGCCGCCGCCCGCAACCCTGTCGATTTCGCCAAGCCCCGAGGTCAGGCGCACGACATCGTCCGTCGGGCCGTCCAGGCGTTCAAGGGCAATCACGCGCCCGCTTTGCGGACCCTTGCGTGGTGCCACCAATCCGGGAGCAAGTGGCTTTTCCTCGACGATGGAATTCCACTCACCGCAGGACTCGCATTTACCCGACCATTTGGAAGCGGACGTCCCGCAGGCCTGACACACAAACGCAGTGCGCGACTTTGCCATCGTCCTAACTGCTCAGATAGACACGCTCATGGCGTCTTCCAAGGCTGGTCAATATTTCATAGCCGTTTGTTTCAAGGCGATGGGCGACATCATCGAGCGCCAGTCCCCCACCGACGAGAAGAGCCCAGTCTCCGCGCTGCACGCCTGGCGCATCTGTGACGTCGATGGTGATCAGATCCATGGAAATGCGTCCTGCCAGAGCACATTCTACACCATTGACAATGGCCTTGCCACCGACGTGTTGAGCAGTTGCCCCGCCGCTGCGCAGATAGCCATCCGCGTAACCAAGCGACACGGTCGCAATGAGGCTCGGGCGCGTCGTATGCCATTGCGCGTTATAGCCGACGCTGACGCCGCTTTCGACCTCGCGCAACTGGATGAGCCGCGCTTCGAGCTTCACCACCTCCCGCATCGGATTGGCCGCCCCTGGCGTTGGATTTCCGCCATAAAGCGCATAGCCGGGCCGTACCATGTCGAACGCGATATCTTTAAGCGCGGACAAAAACAAACCCGATGAATTACAGAGGCTTGCCGGCACGTCCGGTATCATTTCACGAACGGCACGGAAGGTCGCTATCTGGCGCAGCGTGATCGGATCGCCTGGTATTTCCGAGGAGACGAAATGGCTCATCACGAGAGCGGGCCGGAAGTTTTTCGGCAGCAATGCTATCTCCGGCGGCGACAGGCCGAGGCGGTTCAATCCGGTATCGACATGAAGGGCTGCAGGCGCATCTTCAGGCGAATGGGCGAGCCATTCGGCGACTTCGTCCAGCGAGCCCAGCACGGGGCGCAGGTCGAGCGTATGAAACGCGCTGCATCCATGTGGCGGCAGCCCGTTGAGCACATAGATCACAGCGTCAGGAGCAAGAGCTCTGACGCGCAGCGCTTCCGAAAAATGGGCGACAAAAAACGAGCGGCAGCCGGCATTGAGCAGCGCCGGCACCACCGCTTCAATGCCAAGTCCGTAAGCATCCGCCTTGACAGCCGCCGCTGTCTCGGCAGGACCGGCGCGTCGTGCCAATTGCCGCCAATTATCGGCAAGCGCCTTGAGATCAATGGTCAGTCGACCACCGTGCAGATCGGCAAAAACGGGGGAGTGACCTCTCACAAGACAAATCCCGTTGCGCTGGCGATCAGTGCCGCTCTGCCAGCCTGTCCTCGCGCGCCAGATTTCCAAAGCGCGTCACTTCCGCCTGGAAGTGCAGTTGTACCGTTCCTGTCGGTCCATGGCGCTGCTTGCCGATAATTACTTCGGCGCGGCCATGGACGTTGTTCATCTCGTCCTGCCATTTGAAATGCTCTTCCGTCCCCGGCTTCGGTTCTTTGTTTTTCAGATAATATTCCTCGCGAAAGACGAACATCACCACGTCCGCATCCTGTTCGATCGATCCTGATTCACGAAGATCGGACAGTTGCGGCCGTTTATCGTCGCGCGATTCGACCTGACGCGACAATTGCGAAAGCGCGACGATCGGCACACTCAGTTCCTTGGCGAGCGCCTTCAGGCCGGTGCTGATCTCGGTAATTTCCTGAACACGGTTCTCTGCCCCGCGCCGCGATGAACCGGTCAGAAGTTGAAGATAGTCGACGACCAGAAGGTCAAGCCCGCGCTGGCGCTTGAGCCGGCGGGCGCGGGCGGCGAGCTGCGCGATTGATAATCCACCGGTCTGGTCGATATAAAGCGGGATATTGTGCATTTCCTCGGCGGCGACTGAGATGCGCGCATATTCACCTTCATTGATGCGCCCACGCCGGATCATGTCGGAGGAAATGCCGGTCTGTTCGGAAATAATACGCGTGGCCAATTGTTCAGACGACATTTCAAGCGAGAAAAAGCCGACAACCCCGCCATTCACCGCCTTCATCGTGCCATCAGCCTGTATCTCGCCGCGATAGGCGCGCGCGATGTTGTAGGCGATATTGGTGGCGAGCGCCGTTTTGCCCATGCCGGGGCGGCCAGCCAGAATGACAAGATCGGAGGGTTGCAGCCCACCCATGCGCTCGTCGAGGTCGGTGAGGCCGGTTGCCAGCCCCGAGAGATGGCCATCACGCTGGAAAGCGTTGGCCGCCATCTCGATGGCGCGCGTCAACGGCTGGCCGAATTTCTGGAAGCCATTGTCGTAGCGCCCCGTTTCGGCGAGTTCGAAAAGCCCTTTTTCCGCCTGCTCGATCTGCAGACGCGGCGACAGATCGACCGGTGCATCATAGGCGGTATTGACGATGTCCTCGCCGATACCGATCAGCGAACGCCGCACCGCCAGATCGTAAATGGTGCGGGCGTAATCCTGTGCGTTGATGATGGTGGTTGCTTCCGCCGCGAGAAGTGCCAGATAGCGCGGGACATCGATATCCGCCACATCCTGCGGTGGAATAAAGGTCTTTACCGTTACCGGCGTGGCGCTTTTGCCATCGCGCCGCAGCTTGATGATGATGTCGTAGATGCGCTGATGCAGCCCGTCATGAAAATGGCGGGTGTCGAGAAAATCGGCAACCCGCTCCACCGCATCGTTATTGACAAGAAGCGCGCCAAGCAAAGCCTGCTCCGCCTCGATGTTGTGGGGAGAGGTGCGGTAATTCTTGTCCGGTCCACCCTGCAGGCGAACGATGTTGGTCTCGATCATGCGATCACCTTGAATGAGGTGCCCGGCCTAACACGCCATTGCACCCCACGGGGGCAATACTGACCGGATCGGCGCACAAGTCCCCGTCACTCACAGGCTGTGACGAATCAAGGGCTGCACTCACATTCTACGCTTGACTGCGGCAAAGCGGCGGCACATGGCCGCCGCCGGAGAGGAATATCACTCCTCGTCGCCGCCCCGATCATTGAACAGGGTGGCGGCTGCGGCGGCGATTTCCGCCTCGATGTCGGAGCGCTCAGCACGTTGGGTCAAATCCTCGCCACGCGCCTGGCGTTCTGCTTCTTCGGCACTGCGCGCCACGTTCATGTGAACCGTCACTTCGACTTCCGGATGCAGACGCACCATCACCGCATGCATGCCGATACTCTTGATCGGCTTGTCGAGCGGGATCTGGCTGCGCTCGACGCTGAAGCCGCCGGCGACCACTGCTTCCGTGATGTCGCGGGTCGACACCGAGCCGTAAAGCTGGCCGGTTTCGCCAGCCTGACGCACGACGACGAAGGATTTACCCTCGAGCTTCTCGGCAACCGTCGAGGCCTCTTTCTTCAGTTCGAGGTTGCGGGCTTCAAGCTGCGCCTTCTGGCTTTCAAACCGCTTGGTATTGTCGGCCGACGCGCGCAACGCCTTGCCGCGCGGCAGCAGGAAGTTGCGGGCATAGCCATCCTTGACGGTGACGACTTCGCCCATCTGGCCAAGGCGGGGAATGCGCTCGAGAAGAATAACGTCCATGGTGATATCCTCTATGGTTGGATTGCTGTTCAGGAAAGGGGTGAAGGGGAGGACGGAGCGCGGGTGAAGCGGCGCCGCAACTGGACGAACTGCTCGACGACGCCAAGCACCATCAGCGGCACGGCCGGCCAGCCGAAAATAATCAAAATGACATAGATGAAAATCAGCAGCGGGCGACGGAAGCTGCGCCCCCTCGTCACCACGTGCAGGACGCCAAGCCCGATCACGATCCACACCAGCGCCAGCGCGCTGGCGTAAAAGGCCGCGACATAGCCAAGCGCTCCGCCAGCCAAGGCTGCAAACGCGAAAATGGCAAAGAAGGCCGCCAGAAACAAGGGTGGTAATTCGATCGCCGCTAGATCCGGCCACGGCCTTGGCAGCTGCCCCGAGTACTGAGTGATGCGGGCGGCAAGCCACAGATTGACCAGCGTCGTTGTCGTCCACAACAGCGCGGCCGCAAGCGGCAGGGCATATGCCAGATTGTCGCTTAGCTCGAGGGCGTAGGAATATTGCTCGCCCTCGCTGGTCGTGCCTGCGCGCCCTTTGAGAAGCTCTTTGAGCACGGCTTGGATTGGCGCCGTGTAGGCTTCGAGATCGAAATGAGCGCGGGCGAATGTCAACGCAAGCGCAGTGCCGCCAAGAACGCCCGCCCAGATCAGGAGCCGCCCCAGCGGATACCATTCGATTGCGCTGTCACCGGTCGCGCCAGGGGTAACGGGGGCGGCGCGCCCGAGCACGGCCAGATGGCTCAACCACACCGCCGGCCCACCCACAGCGATAAGGTAAAACAAACTCGTCCCGAACCCGGAGATCAACAGGTTGATCAGGGTGGCAATCACAACCGCGCCGCTTGACGCGACCACACCCCAGCCGAGCCCGGCAATCAGAATGGTGAGCGGTGCGATATAGCCGAGCAGGAAGGCGGGCGGCGGCGCGAAGGCCACCGACACGTAACAGAGCGCCGAGGTCACCCCGGCGATCACGATGATGAAATACGGACCCAAATTCATGTCTCGCTGTCCCGCTGCGGTGAGCGGTTAGAGGCCGAAACGGCCCCAACCAGGGTCGTGAAGGCGCCTGCTTATTCGATGACGAAGGGCAGGAAGCCGATGAAACGGGCGCGCTTGATGGCCTGCGCCAGTTCGCGCTGCTTCTTGGCGCTCACCGCCGTGATGCGCGAGGGGACGATCTTGCCGCGCTCGGAAATATAGCGCTGCAGGAGCTTCACGTCCTTGTAGTCGATCTTCGGCGCGCCATTGCCGGTAAACGGGCAGGATTTGCGGCGACGGAAGAACGGACGACGTGCCTGTGCCTGTGCCATGTTCAGCCCTCCACCGGCGTTTCGCTTGCCACACCTTCATCGTCGCGCCGGCGCGGCGGGCGCCGCTCGCCGCGATCACCACCGCGAAAGTCACCGCGATCACCACCACGGAAATCGCCACGATCGCCACCCCGGAAATCGTCGCGCTCACCCCGGCGCTCATCGCGCTCGCGGCGCAGAAGCACCGCTGACGGGCCTTCCTCATGCTCTTCAACGCGTATGGTCAATGACCGCAGAACGTCCTCGTTGAGCTTGAGCTGGCGCTCCATTTCGGCGAGCGCCGCCCACGGGCCTTCGATATTCATGAAGGCGTAATGGGCCTTGCGGTTTTTCTTCATGCGGTAGGCGAGCGAGCGCAGGCCCCAGCTTTCAACCTTGTGGACCTTGCCACCGAGGCCTTCAAGAACGCCCTTCATCTGCTCGACTAGGGCATCGACCTGGGCGGGTGTCGCATCCTGGCGTACAAGAAACATATGCTCGTAAAGAGCCATGCTGAACCTCTCTTTTCAAACCATCCGGCGCGAAGCCCCCTCGAACCCGGAGCGGTTCGACGGTAATGCGAAGAGCGGAAGCGTGGACGACCGGGCTTTATGCCCTGCCTGCATGACACAGGCTCGCCCGCCAGCCCCCGGCCGGATCGGAGGCGGGTGGGTAGCAGAGGCAGGGGGGAATGGCAAGGGTGAGCTGAAGCGCTCGCGGGTTCAGGCCTGACCGCCGCGCGCCACCGGCGACGATCGATTGCCTGCGTTGCGCCGCTATTCTTCCCGAAACCATCACAAGACCAACGACATGCAGCGACTTTTCGCAGACCGTCTTCCCGCAGCTTCCACTCGTGTTAGGATTTAATTCCTTTATTGCTGATGAGTGGACCCGATGATGGAATTGCCGCCCTATCTGCGAACAACCCTCTTGCGCCAGCGCTGGCTGGCGGCAGCCGAGCGCTTCGAGCTGGCACTGGCCGCCCGCGAACCGGACTATCCGGCGCAGAAGAAGCAGGCGCTGGAATGGCGCCTTGCTGAGCGTGAGGCGGCACTGCACCACGCTTACGACGAACTGCACCAGCTCAATTTGCGCTTTGATCCCAGCCAGCCGCGCATTCCCGCCGGCGAGCCTGGCGCCGGACAGTGGACGAGCGGGGGTGGCGGGGGCGATCAAGAGCCAGGTTCCTCACTCTCTGATGATAGCGAATTTGGCGGCGACATGCCGCTCCCGGATTTCCGCGAGCGCCTATTTGACGCGCTGGGTCTGCCGCAGAATTCGGACAGCGCAACCGGAGATGATTTCCGCATCATTCCCGCCTCCGCTCCCAGCCGACCGGGAGATGACGGCCAGCCTCCCGGCACGCCGCCGCAAATCCCCGAGGAGCCACCACCCACCCGCAGAGGCATCACCAATGTCGCCAAATCATTAGCCCAATGGATGGCCAATACGGTCCGTGACCTCGGAGCTGAGGCAAGCTCGACGATCGGCATGCTCGAATTTACGGTTCGCACGACGGTTTGGCTCCGCTATGATCTTGAAAGCATCATCACCTATCAGGACCCGGCGAAATCACTGGGGGAACTCTACGAGGCGGTCGATCAGCCACGGGCTGGAACCGACATTCACCACATTATGGAGCAGGCGGCCTTACGCAAGCTCGATATTCCCGAGGACATGATCAATGGACCAGCCAATCTCGTCCGCATCCCGCGCTACAAGCATCACGAGATTACGGCCTGGTATGCGAGGAAAACCAAACAATTCGGCGGCCTTCCACCGCGTGAATACCTGGCGGACAAACCAATGAGCGAACATATGAGGGTGGGACTCGACGCATTGCGGCAATATGGAGTGCTGAAGCCATGAGAAAAAAAGAGAAAATCGAGAATTACACGTCCGCCGATTTGGTTAAATTATATGAGGAGAACGCTTTAAAAATGTATAACGCATTAAACGAATACGATGTAAAAAAATATAATAAATTGTATGATAAAAATTCATTGATAATAATTGAACTTAAGAAAAGGCCGGGAGATCATCGGCGTGATCTTTTGCCTTTGCTTGATCATACTAACATGGGTGTCCGGTTTCAAGCTGCAAATACGACTTTTGTATTTGCTCCCGATAAGGCTCGCACCGTGTTAGAAAATATTGCCTCGTCCCGTCGCTTTCCACTGGCAGGAGACGCCGGCATGATCCTTTCTGCCCTCGACGACGGAACCGGCAAGCTCGATTGAAGTCACATTTGCTCTTGGCAATATCCGGCGCCCGAATAGCCCGGCGCCGGACAGTGGACGAGCGGGGGTGGCGGGGGTGTCGCTGCCGATTCAGGCGATCCGCTCTTCGACGGTTCCGACACGCCTGAAGACGCAACCGACGCTCCTCCTTCCGATAGCCCGTCCGGCACCATCATCGGCTCCGCGCCCGACGGCACACCGATCGTGGCAGTCGCCGACAATTCGCCGTCCAACCGATATAATGTCGTGCTGGAGGAGGAGGAAAGAAATGGCGGCCATACCCTTCGCCGACATGTCGGTTTGAGCGATGAGGAATTGATTGATTACGTCAGGCAGCGGCGAATGCGACTTCTCGATCTCCCTGGCATCAGAATCGATAGCTATCTTGAGAGTCAGGGAAGTTTCACCGACATTCGGTCCGCAAATGACTATGTCAACCGCGTCCTCGAAACCAATAGTTATCGTCTCGACGCGGTGGCATCAGGTTTAACGTACAAAGATTCACTCGAAATGCGTTTTGGCAAACAAACGGGCCACGAATCATTCGCGACCGGGCGCGGCACCGAGATCATCATGCGTCCGACCTATAGTGTGAAGGTCATAATCGAATACGATCAAAATAGCACAAGAGGGTATCGGGTTCGCAGCGCCTATCCTTTCGACCTCAGGAAAAAAAACTGAAAGGCAAAAGCATAAAGAGACCGCCAGAATTCGACAGGGTGATCTCGCGATTTTTTCAATTGAGCGATATCGATTACCCTGACTTTTATGAATGGATTCAGGTTCTGGGGCGCGGGAACGACCACCAGGGCGAACGGGAAATTGTTCGAGCTTTTCTCGATGAAATTCTTAATGGAAATTATTCAGAAGAAGATCTGCAGAAAATATACCGCTCCGCCGGTCCTGAATATCAGATGACGCCAATCCGATACTTTCTGGAAAAATTGCGCGAGGCTCAAGACTAAGGCCGAGACGGACCGATTGCGCAAGGTAAACGCCAATCCAGCCGCGCATTCCCGCCGGCGTGCCCGGCGCCGGGCAGTGGACGGGTGGAGGGTGATGCGCGTGGGCAGCAGAGGCCGGGGCGAATGGCAAGGGCGGGGGAGTTATACCTGGATTGCCCTGCGAACATCCGTATGGATAAAGTCATCACCCTTGAACAAAAGCGGCTCATCCCGCTCTTTGGCGAGCGCATAGGCGAAAGCGTCGCCAAAATTGAGACCGGCGCGATGACGACCCTTGCCGTATTGGGCATAGGCACGACGCACGAACCGCATCTGGCCAAGGGAGACGGGTTCGATCGTGATGGCGCTCAATTCCATGAACGCTTCAAATGCCTGAACCGCCACGATGCTGTTCTGTCCATCAATACGGATGGCTGCTTCCAGATAATTGACCGCCGAAATGCGCGGAGCATCTGCCTGGGCCAGCGCTGTTACAAACTGGGCTGCTTCTGGTTCTTGAAACAGGATCGCAAGCAAGGCTGATGCGTCCACAATCATACGGGCAACCCGTCTTCGCCGTAGAGTTTGGCATGATCGGAGGAATGGCTATTAGGCTGCATCTGCTCTGCACATAACCGCGCGAGCGCCATGAGCCGTTCTGGGCTGCGTGCACCTTCCGGTGCCTGTTGGCGGCTGCGCACGGCGGTCAATCGTTCTGCAAGCGCCTGTCGCACCGCCGCAGTGATGCTCTCTCCCGTCAGTGCCGCAAGCTGCTTTGCCTGCTGGTGTACATAGTCATCCTTGATATTGAGCGGCATCACAATTCCTCCATGTCCTCCATAATAGGAAGAGAAAAGGCAAATATCCAGCAAATTGGAGGAAAGGAGGAGGTTGTTGGCTTCGCAGTTTCGCAATACGCGATGAATTGGGTCAAGTGTGAGAGGGTTATTACAACAGATAGCTTTAAGAAAGAAATGGATGTGATGCTAGCGTACAGCCGAGCCCATATTGCTTGTCAATGGTAAGACTTGGAGACAATTGAGAGCGGCATTTGCTGCATCATTGATGCTGCTGATGATGACGGGGCGGACTTCGCGTGCCTCGCCAATGGAAGGGGCAAAATCAACGCTCCCGCGCCATCACCGCACCCGCTCCCACACAGCGCGCGCCGGATAGCCATCCGCCGGCGTGATGCCTGCCTTCACCTGAAAGGCGTGGACGGCCTCACGCAGGATCGGGCCGATGCGCCCGTCAGCCTCGCCCTTGTAATGGCCAAGTGTTGCCAGCCTTTGCTGCAGGGCCTTGATCTCATCAGGCTTCAGCGGGTTCGGCTCGTCCGGCCAGCGCCCGACCACTCCGGGTCGTCCGGCGATCTTTTCAGCGAGCAATGACACCGACAGCGCATAGGCGTCCGAGAAATTATAGGCTTTCAGCACAAAGAAATTGGGCTGCAGCAGCAGGGCAGGGCCGATCGCGCCTACTGGGCGATAGAGCACCGCCTCGCCAATCCCCTTGAGGCTGCTGCCATCGGCCTGTGTGAGGCCAGCGCTGCGCCAGGCGGAAATGGGCTGGCGAAAGGCGCGGTGATCGAAGCCGGCAGGCAGTTTGACTTCGCTGCCCCATGGCTCGCCTGGCTTCCAGCCGGAATTTTTGAGGAAATTCGCAATCGATGTCAGGCTGTCGGGAACCGATCCCCAGATGTCGGGAGGCGTGCCCTTGCCGGCAAAACTCACCGCATGCGCCAGATAGGCGGAGGGCAGGAATTGCGGGTGCCCCATGGCGCCCGCCCATGAGCCGATGAGGCGCTCGCGCTTCACCAGTCCCCGCTCGATCATGAGGAGAGCCGCAACCACCTCATCGCCCCATCTGGGTTGATCGGGGGCAAGAAAGCCCTGGGTGAGAAGGGCGCGCAAAACCTCCTTGCTGCCAAAATCGCGACCAAAATCGGTTTCCATGCCCCAGATGGCGAGGATGATCTCGCGTGGCACGCGCAGCCGCTGCTCGATCACCGTAAGCTGCGGCCCGTACTGTTTGCCAAGAGCTATGCCCCGCGTTACCCGCGCCGGCGCCGCAGCGCTCGTCACATAAGCCTTGATGGGTTTCAGGAATTCGCTTTGCTGGCGCGGGCGGTTGCGCAAACTGGCGTCAGGCGTGATGGCGCGCAGCGTGCTGTCAAAAACGGCGGCCGACACGCCTTTTTGCAGAGCAAGCGGGCGCAGAGCGCCAACATAGCCAGCGAACCGATCAAGATCGCTTGCTGAAAACTCCTGCGCCCAGAGCGGTCCAAGCGGCAAAAGGCAGGTCACAACCAGCGCGGTGCCGGTTAAGCTGCGCCAGCGCCCCCTTGACAGAGGGGCGCTGCGGGGCTCATTGCCGCCGCTCCCTTTTGTCATTTTTGAGGTTCCCTTATGTCGCTTGCCTTCGTTTTTCCCGGCCAGGGCAGTCAGGCGGTTGGCATGGGCAAGGCGCTCGCTGAAGCGTTTCCTGCCGCGCGCGAGGTTTTTTCCGAAGTCGATGATGCGTTGAACCAGCATCTCTCCCGCCTCATGTTTGAAGGCCCGCTCGACGAGCTGACATTAACTGAAAACGCCCAGCCGGCCCTGATGGCTGCTTCATTGGCCGTCATGCGGGTCATCACCCGCGAGGTGCGTTTCGATGTAGCAGCTAAGGTGAGATTCGTCGCGGGTCATTCGCTGGGTGAATATTCAGCCCTTGCCGCTGTCGGCGCCTTCACTTTGGCCGATGCGGCGCGCCTGCTGAAGCTGCGCGGCAAGGCGATGCAGGCCGCGGTGCCGGTGGGGGTGGGCGCCATGGCGGCGCTTCTTGGTGTGGACCTTGCCGCAGCGCGCGCCATTGCCAGCGACGCAGCGCAAGGCGAGGTGTGTGATATCGCCAATGACAACGGCGCCGGCCAGGTGGTGGTCTCCGGCCACAAGGCGGCCGTCGAGCGTGCCATCGAGATTGCCAAGGAGCGCGGCGTCAAGCGCGCGATGGCTCTGCCCGTTTCGGCGCCTTTTCACTCGGCTCTCATGGCGCCTGCAGCGCAGGTGATGGCGGGCGCCTTGAAAACGGCGATCATCCACACCCCCGCCGTGCCGGTGGTTGCCAATGTCACCGCCGCGCCGGTGAACGGGCCGGACGACATCCGCGCCCGCCTCGTCGAGCAGGTGACGGCAACGGTGCGCTGGAGCGAAAGCGTGACGTTCATGGCGGGGACGGGCGGGGTGACGCGCTTTGCGGAACTTGGTGCCGGCAAGGTTTTGACCGGACTGGCCAAACGTCTGGCGCCGGATGCCGAGGCAACGGCCCTCGGCCTTCCGGCTGATATCGAGACTTTCATGAAAACTGTTTGAGAAGAGGTGCGTGATGTTCGATTTAACCGGCCGCAGAGCGCTGATCACCGGCGCCACCGGCGGCATCGGTGGCGCAATCGCCAAGGCCTTGCATACGCAGGGTGCCACCTGTCTGATTTCCGGCACCCGCCAGGAAAAGCTCGATGAACTCGCGAGCGCCCTTGGCGAGCGGGTTCATGTCGCCGCCTGCGATCTGGGCGATGGCGCGGCCGTTGACGCTCTGCCCGACAAGGCCGCTGAGCTCATGGGCGGACTTGACCTTGTTATCGCCAATGCCGGCATCACGCGTGACAACATCTTCATCCGTCTCAAGGATGAGGATTGGGAGACGGTGATGAACGTCAACCTGACGTCCTATTTCCGCCTGTCGCGCGCCGCCTCCCGCATCATGTTGCGCCAGCGCTTCGGGCGTATTGTCGCCATCACCTCGGTTGTTGGCGTCACCGGCAATCCCGGCCAGGGCAATTACTGCGCCTCGAAGGCCGGCATGATCGGCATGTCGAAAGCGCTTGCCTATGAGGTGGCAAGCCGCAACATCACCGTGAACTGCGTGGCGCCCGGCTTCATCGAGACGGCGATGACGGGAGCGCTGAACGACAAGCAGAAGGAAGCCATCCTCGGCCGTGTGCCAGCGCGCCGACTGGGTTCGGTTGACGAGATCGCGGCAGCTGTCGTCTATCTCTGTTCGAACGAGGCGGCTTACGTCACCGGCAGCGTCCTCCACGTCAATGGCGGTATGGCGATGGTGTAAGGCTGGAGCGATTGGCACATGCCGGCGCTGGCAATGCGAAAGCGAGTATGTTAACGACCCGCTGCCTTGCTCTGGCCTGCGGTTGACAGAGCCGGGGTTGTGGAGGGATCAACGAGAAAACGGCAATCACTGTTTGCCGTTGGGATCATGGACATTTTGTCTCGTCAGGCTACAGTCGTCACGGCTGGATCAGGTAAGGGAAACGGTGCTCTTGCGTGATTGATGAGATTGGGATTTATCGCCGTAGGGCCGATCGGGCCGTGTAGGGAAACGAACATGAGCGATGTTGCAGAGCGCGTGAAGAAGATCGTTATAGAACACCTCGGAGTTGAGACCGACAAGGTGGTGGAAAGCGCCAGCTTCATTGACGATCTGGGCGCAGACAGCCTTGATACGGTCGAGCTGGTCATGGCCTTCGAGGAAGAATTCGGCGTTGAAATCCCCGATGATGCCGCCGAGACCATCCAGACGGTCGGCGATGCCGTGAAATTCCTGCAATCGAAGACCGCCTGATCCGTTTCGCGGGCCAGGTGATCAACACAGGTCAGGCAAGCACAAGATCGGCGGGAATATCGCGATGCGGCGAGTAGTCGTCACCGGTATTGGCATGGTCACGCCGCTGGGATGTGGCGTGGAGACGACCTGGCGGAATGTGCTGGCGGGCAAGTCCGGCGCCTCTCAGGTCACGAAATTCGACACCAGCGATCTGGCCTGCAAGATCGCCTGCACGCTCCCGCTGGGGGCGGCGAGCGACGGCGCGTATAATCCCGAAGAATGGATGGATCACAAGGAATTGCGCCGCGTTGACGATTTCATCGTCTACGCGATGTGCGCCGCCAGGCAGGCGATAGAGGATTCAGGCTGGCGCCCGACCGCCTATGAAGACCAGATCACCACGGGCGTGCTCATCGGCTCCGGTATCGGCGGTATCGAAGGCATTGGGGACGCGTCCATCCTGCTGCGTGATCGTGGTCCGCGGCGTATTTCACCTTTCTTCATACCCGGACGCCTGATCAATCTTGCAGGCGGCTACATATCGATAGAATTCGGCCTCAAGGGCCCCAATCATGCCGTTGTGACGGCCTGTTCGACAGGCTCTCACGCCATTGGCGATGCCGCCCGTATGGTGGCGCTGGGTGATGCCGACGTTATGGTCGCCGGCGGAACCGAAAGCCCGGTCTCGCGTATCTCGCTTGCCGGTTTTGCGGCCTGCCGCGCTTTGTCCACAGGCTTTAACGATACGCCACAGAAGGCATCCCGTCCTTATGATCGCGACCGTGACGGCTTTGTCATGGGTGAGGGTGCCGGTGTGGTGGTTCTTGAAGATATCGACCACGCGAAAGCCCGAGGCGCCAGGATTTATGCCGAAATCGTTGGTTATGGCATGTCTGGCGATGCCTACCATATCACCGCGCCGACCGAGGACGGAGATGGCGCCTATCGCTGCATGCGCGCGGCTCTGAAGCGGGCTGGTATCGATGCGTCTTCGATCGATTACATCAATGCGCATGGCACGTCGACGCCGCTTGGCGATGAAATCGAGTTGAGGGCGGTTGAACGCCTGGTTGGCAATGCAGCCGCGACGATAGCGATGTCGTCTACCAAATCGGCAACGGGGCATCTGCTGGGGGCAGCCGGTGCTATCGAGGCAATTTTCTCCATTCTGGCTATTCGCGATCAGATCGTTCCGCCAACGATCAATCTCGATAATCCATCAATTGCGACACCGCTGGACCTTGTTCCCCACCAGGCGAAGTCCAAAAAAATTGATTACGCTTTGTCGAATTCCTTTGGATTCGGCGGCACCAATGCCTCACTCGTTTTTCGTCGTGCCGACGCCTGAGCGCCGCCATAATTTCGCGAAACGTGCTGTTTAGGAAGGGCCATGGGCTGCAAGCATTCTCGCGACGAGCCGTTGCGATCTGATGCGTTCTCAATATCTCAACTGATAATCGTCATCTTTCCACGAATGTGCTGACGGCATTGACGTGATGATCCAGGGCAAGGCTGATGGAATTGACTGAAAAACCCGCGCCCACTGACGCGCCGCAATCAGCACCTGCCGGGGAGACGGAGGCTGCCTCTGCTCTCGCGCCGAAACCGCGCAAGGCGCCGCTTCTGCGCCAAGCGAAATCGTCTGAGAACGATAAAAAGAAGAAAAAGCGCAAGGGCGGTTCGTCGAGCCGGGAATTCGTTGTTTTTTTCGATGGTCTGTTATCGTTTCTGATGATTGTGGCGCTCGCTGCCGGATCGGCGGGCGCCTATTTCAACAACATCTATCTCGCCTCCGGCCGCTCCGGCGAAGATCAGACCGTCATTGTTCCCAACCGTGCCGGTGCCACCGACATTGCTGAAATTCTCAAGCAGCGAAACCTCATTGAAGACACGCTGATCTTTCGCATCGGTGCCTATATTGGCCGCGCCAATGGCGAGCTGAAGGCTGGCGAATACCTCATCCCCAAGGGATCATCGACGCGCGACATCATCGACATTCTGCGCTCGGGCCAGAGCATCCAATACGGGGTGACGATCCCTGAGGGGCTGACCAGTTTGCAGATCGTGCAGCGGCTGCGTGGCGTTGACGTTCTCAGCGGCGACATTCGCCAGATCCCGGCTGAAGGATCGCTGTTACCCGACACCTATCGCGTCACACGCGGTACAAGTCGCGAGAGCATGTTGCAGATCATGCAGCGGGCCCAGCGTCGTGTCGTTGACGACGTCTGGAAGCGCCGCGCTGCCGGTTTGCCGTTGAAATCGCCGGATGAGCTGGTGGTGCTCGCATCCATCGTGGAAAAGGAAACAGGAAAATCCGCAGAGCGCGCCCGCGTCGCCGCCGTGTTTGTCAATCGTCTCAACAAGCGCATCCGCCTGCAGTCCGATCCGACGATCATCTACGGGCTGGTCGGCGGCCAGGGCCCGCTCGGGCGTGGGCTGACGCGCACGGAAATTGATCGCGCCACACCCTACAACACCTACGTCATCCTGGGTCTGCCGCCGACACCTATCGCCAATCCGGGCCGCGAGGCAATTGAAGCAGTGGCTAATCCACGCGTGAGCAACGAACTCTACTTTGTTGCTGATGGCACGGGCGGGCACGCTTTCTCGGAGACGCTCGATCAACATCAAAAGGCGGTTGCGCGCTGGCGCAATGTCGAAAAGACGCGCAGCGATGCAAGTGACGACGACAGCGCCGAGGCAAAGCCGCAGACGCCCGTCCAGCCCTCGCTCTCGGTGCGTCAGGCACCGCGCCGCCCAGCCGCTCCTGCGGTGCAGCCGCAGGGCGCGACCATCCGTTAAGCCATCGATCGGGCAGCACATAACATCCGCTGAACTTGTGAGCCTGCGCCATGCCGGTTAAGTTGTGATCGATAGTCGAGGCGACGAATCGCGCATGTTGGGAGATGGCCGTGCCGATTGCGAGCATGACGGGGTTTGCGCGCGTATCAGGAAATTTTCGCGATGTGTCGTGGGCGTGGGAACTGAAAAGCGTCAACGGACGAGGCCTGGATATGCGGCTGCGCGTCGCCCCCGGGCTCGACGGCGTAGAAATCACTGTTCGCGAAATCCTCCAGCGCCACGTCCAGCGCGGTACCATACAAGCAAACCTTGCCATTGACCGCCCGCCGCGCCCGGCGGAAATTCGCATCAATCATGATATTCTGTCTGCCCTCGTGAAGGCGGCCGGGGCCGTGCACGATGAAGCGGGAAGCAGGATTGCGCCCGCCAGTGTCGATGGGCTGCTGGCGGTGCGCGGGGTGGTTGAGATTATCGAGCGCCCCGATGATGATGAAGCAAGAGCCGGACTGACGGCTGCCGTCATTGACGGGTTTTCAGCAGCAGTCGGGGCGCTGGTCGAGGCGCGCAGTGTCGAGGGCCGTAACGTTGCGGAAATCCTGTCGCAGCAGATCGCCAGCATCGAAAAACGTGTGGGTGAGGCGGAAGTCATCGTTGCTGGACTGCCGCAAGAGCTGAAGGCGCGCATTAGCGACCAGGTGCAGGCTTTGCTGTCAGGCTCATCAGCATTTGATCCCGAGCGGCTGCATCAGGAAGCGATCCTCTTGGCGACGCGCGCTGATGTGCGTGAGGAGCTTGATCGTTTGCAGGCCCATATCGACCACGCCCGAAAGCTGGTCGCCGATGGTGGCGCGATTGGTCGCAAACTGGATTTTCTGGCGCAGGAATTCAACCGCGAGGCCAACACGCTGTGCTCCAAATCGAGCAACAAGCAATTGACGCAGATCGGATTGTCGCTGAAGACGGTCATCGATCAGATGCGTGAACAGGTACAGAATATCGAATGACGATACTAACGAGCGCAGGGCCTGGCATTACGCGACGCGGCTTGATGTTGATCGTCTCATCGCCATCCGGTGCCGGCAAGACGACGCTGACCCGCTCGATGCTGCAGGATGATCCCAATCTGACAATGTCAGTGTCGGTCACGACACGCGCGCGGCGCAGCAACGAAGTGGATGGCATCCACTATCATTTCATGACCCGTCCGCGATTTGATGCCATGGCCGCTGCCGGTGATCTTCTGGAATGCGCTGACGTTCACGGCAATGGTTATGGCACCCCGCGCGAGCCGGTGGAGGCTGCCCTGCAGGCTGGTCGCGATGTCCTCTTTGACATCGACTGGCAGGGAACCTCCCAGCTGTACGAGCGCATGGCTGCCGATATTGTCAGCGTCTTTATCCTGCCGCCCTCGATAGTCGAATTGCGGGCGCGACTTGAGCGCCGCGCCGAGGACGCGCCCGAGGTGATCGCCAAGCGCTTGACGAACGCCAAGCGGGAGATGGCGGAATGGCGGCGTTATGACTATGTGATCGTCAACAAGGACCTTGACGCGAGCCATGCGGCGCTGCGTTCAATCCTTGCGGCGTCGCGCTTAAACCGGCATCGTCAAATCGATTTAGATCAATTTGTTGAAGGGCTTCGCTCCAGTCTTTGAATCTGAATCAAAACATGAAGTGTGACCGCGACGGAA
This sequence comes from Raskinella chloraquaticus (SeqCode), assembly GCA_002365175.1. GTDB lineage: Bacteria > Pseudomonadota > Alphaproteobacteria > Rhizobiales > UBA4765 > Raskinella > Raskinella chloraquaticus. The sequence goes on along the minus strand of DEZK01000032.1, from coordinate 11,837 downwards.
GTTTATTGCCGATGATGACAGCGCCCCTGACGTTGGTTAAACCGTTGCCACACACAAGTGGGAAGTGGTGATGACCAGAGACGAGGTGCTTGCGGAATTCAGGGCAGCCGGCGCGCTGCTTGAAGGCCATTTTATCCTGTCCTCTGGCCGCCGCTCATCCGTCTTCTTGCAAAAGATGTTCGTGTTCATGGACCCGCAGCGGACGGAAAGATTATGCAGGGCGCTGGCAGCCCTGGTGCGGGAGCGCTTCGGTGCCGTCGATTATGTCGTGTCGCCGGCGGTTGGCGGCATCGTGCCGGGGTATGAAACGGCGCGTCATCTTGGTGCCAAGGCGATCTTTGTCGAGCGCGAGGAGGGTGAATTCCGCCTGCGCCGTGGCTTTGCCATTCCCGAGGGAGCAAGAGTGATCGTGGTCGAGGATATCGTCACGACCGGCCTGTCGACGCGCGAATGTCTGGCGGCGATCAAGGACAGTCCCGGCACCATTCTCGGCGCCGCCGTTCTCGTCGACCGCTCCGACGGCAAAGCCGATGTCGGCGTGCCATTGCTGACGCTGTGCCGGTATCATGTGCCCGATTACGACCCCGCCGATCTCCCGCCCGACCTCGCTCGCCTGCCGGCCATCAAGCCTGGCAGCCGCACGATGCAGAAATGATATGGCAATGACCCGCTCACGCGTTCGTCTCGGTGTGAATATCGATCATGTCGCAACTGTGCGAAATGCGCGCGGCGGTGCCCATCCTGATCCGCTGCGCGCCGCCCTGCTGGCGGTTGAGGCGGGCGCCGATGGCATCACCGCGCATCTGCGCGAGGATCGTCGCCATATCCGCGACAGCGATATGGACGGGTTGAAAAACCAGCTCAAAGTGCCGCTCAATTTTGAGATGGCCGCGACTGATGAGATGATGACGATCGCCCTGCGCGTGAAGCCGCATGCCTGCTGTCTGGTCCCCGAAAAGCGTGCCGAGCGCACCACCGAGGGCGGCCTCGATGTGATCGTCGGGCAGCATCATCTGCAGCCTTATATCGCCCGCCTCAACGCCGCCGGCATCCGGGTGTCGCTGTTTATCGCGCCTGATGCGGAGCAAATCCGTATGGCCCGCACGCTCAGCGCGCCGGTGATCGAACTCCATACGGGTACCTATTGTCACGCCTTTGATGATGGCCGGACGGACGAGGTCAGGCAGGAACTCGCGCGTTTGCAGCAGGGAGCAGAACTGGCGGCTTCGCTGGGGCTTGAGGTGCATGCCGGTCACGGGCTCAATTTTGGCTCTGTCGGCCCCATCGCCGCTTTCCCGGAAATTGCCGAGCTGAATATCGGACATTTTCTGGTTGGCGAGGCGATCTTCAGCGGGTTGCCTGCAGCGATTGGCTCCATGCGCACGGCTATTGATGCTGCCCGCCCATGATTCTCGGCATCGGAACCGATCTTGTCGATATCCGGCGCATTGCCAAAACACTGGAGCGTCATGGTGAGCGCTTCATGCAGCGCGTTTTTACCCCTGTGGAGATTGCTCGCTGCGAACGCCGTCCGCTGCTGCGGGTGGCAAGCTACGCCAAGCGCTTTGCCGCAAAGGAGGCCTGCTCTAAGGCGCTCGGCACGGGACTTCGCGGCGGCGTTCACTGGCGCGCCATGGGCATGATCAATCTGCCGAGCGGCAAACCGACGCTGGCGCTGACCGATGGCGCTGCAGAACGGCTCACCCGGCTGACGCCCGCAGGCCACGTCGCCGCCATCGATCTGGCGCTCACCGACGACTTTCCGTGGGCACAGGCGTTTGTCGTCATATCGCTCGTGCCGATTGCAAAGGACATTGTCCTGCCGCAGAGCTAGGGCTATACCGCCCCCTCAATGGGAAAACATCATGACAGTTGAATCCAAGGCTGATGACAAGAGAGGCGGTATTATTGATACCGTTATCGTCGTTCTGGAGGCGCTGGTCATCGCGCTGGTCATCCGGAGCCTGCTGTTTCAGCCTTTCAACATTCCGTCGGGGTCGATGAAAGCAACGCTGCTGGTCGGCGACTACCTGTTCGTTTCGAAATTCGCGTATGGTTATTCGCGACACTCCTTTCCCTTTTCCATCGTGCCCATTCCCGGCCGCATCTGGTCAGCGCCTCCTGAACGCGGCGATGTCGTCGTCTTCAAATTGCCGTCCGACGTCGAGATCGACTACATCAAGCGGGTGATCGGCCTGCCCGGTGACCGCATCCAGATGATCGGCGGCCTGCTGCATATCAATGGCAAGCCGGTCAAACGCGAGAGGGCGGAAGATTATGTGATGCCGGACGCTTTCGGTCGTCTGGTGTCGGTGCGCCAATATCGTGAAACCCTGCCAGAGGGGCGCACTTTCTACTCGCTTAAGCTCAGCGAAAACGGCTATCTCGACAATACGGAAGTCTTTCAGGTGCCGCCCGGCCATTATTTCATGATGGGCGATAATCGCGATAATTCGCAGGATAGCCGCGTCCTCAACGCGGTGGGCTATGTGCCGTTTGAAAATCTTGTCGGGCGCGCCTCGTTCATCTTTTTCTCGCTCGAGGAAGGTGAAGCCGCCTGGCAGCTCTGGCGCTGGCCGTGGATCGTTCGCTGGGATCGTATCGGCAAGGCGATCTGGTGAAATTGACGAAACGGGCAAGCCTGGCTGAACTGAGCGCGCGTCTTGGCTATCATTTTGCTGATGGGGATCTGCTCGTCGAGGCCTTGACACATCCAAGCGCGATCATGCGACCTGGCGATGCGTCCTATCAGCGGCTCGAATTTCTCGGCGATCGGGTTCTGGCGCTGGTCGTCTCGCAGATGCTGTTTGAGCGCTTTCCCGCCGAAAGCGAGGGCCATCTCGCCCGTCGCCTTAACGAGCTGGTGCGCTATGAAACCTGCGCTGAGGTGGCGCGCGAATTGGGGCTAGGCGCCCATCTGGTACTGGGTGCAGGCGAGCAGCGGGCCGGCGGCAGTGACAAGCTGGCAATCCTTGGTGATGCCTGCGAGGCGGTCATCGGCGCCATTTTCCGCGATGGTGGTTTCGCGGCGGCAAGAGACGTCGTCATCAGCTGCTGGTCGCAACGTGTCGATAACGCAATCGCAGCTCCGCGCGACGCCAAGACCGCTTTGCAGGAATGGGCGCAGGGGCGCGGCCTGCCGCCGCCGACCTATCAGCTGATCGAGCGTAGCGGCGCTGATCACGCGCCGGAATTCGCTATCAGCGTGCTTATCGCCGGCCATGGCGAGGCCGATGCCCGCGGTGGCTCGAAGCGTGCCGCCGAACAGCAGGCGGCCCAGCTATTGCTCACCCGCCTTGAAGGTGGAGAAAGGCCGATCAATGACTGATCAACTGGATAACGGCCCGCCGCGCCGCTGCGGCTATGTGGCGATGATCGGTGCCCCCAATGCCGGCAAGTCGACCCTGGTCAACGCCCTTGTCGGCGCCAAGGTGTCGATTGTGAGCCACAAGGTGCAGACGACGCGCGCCATCATGCGCGGCATCGTCATGGACGGCGCGGCGCAGATCATCCTGGTGGATACGCCTGGCATTTTCGCCCCCAAGCGCCGTCTTGATCAGGCCATGGTGCGTACCGCCTGGAACGGTGCCCGCGAGGCTGAAATCATCGCCCTCCTGATCGATGCGGAGCGCGGAATCGACGATGCCAATGCTGATCTTCTGGACAGGCTGTCGAAATTGCCGGGCGACAAGATCCTCGTTTTGAACAAGATCGACCGCGTGGCGCACGAAAAACTGCTGGGCTTGGCGTCCGATGCCAATAACAAGCTGGCTTTTGCCGCCACCTTCATGGTCTCGGCCCTGAAGAATAAAGGTCTGGGTGTTCTGACCTATTATCTCGCCACCCATATGCCTGAGGGACCCTGGCTCTTCCCTGAAGACCAGATATCCGATCTGCCGATGCGCATGCTGGCCGCCGAAATCACCCGCGAGAAGCTCTTTGAGAGGCTCCACGAGGAATTGCCTTACGCATCGACCGTGGAGACGGATTCCTGGGTGGCTCGGAAAGACGGTTCGGTGCGCATCGAGCAGAGCATTTTCGTCGAGCGCGAAAGCCAGCGCAAGATCGTGCTGGGCAAGGGCGGATCAACCGTCAAGGCGATTTCCATGTCATCGCGCCAGGAATTGATGGGCATCCTCGACCAGACGGTCCACCTCTTTGTCCACGTCAAGGTGCGTGAAGGATGGGCGGACGATCCCGAGCGCTACCGCGAGATGGGCCTCGAATTTCCCCGCTCGTAAGGCGGGCGCCCTTGGAGAATCCTCTCTCTCTTGCCATGGTGAACCATGGAATGGAGCGATGAAGCGATTGTTCTGGGCGCGCGCCGCCATGGCGAGAGTGGTCTCATTCTTGAAACCATGACGCGTGGCCACGGGCGCCATCTGGGCCTCGTGCGGGGAGGTGCCGGGCCACGTCTGCGCCCGACGCTTCAGCCCGGCAACACGCTTCAGGTCGGCTGGCGGGCGCGCCTTGAAGACCATCTCGGCACGTTCACCGTCGAGACGCAGGTGTCGCGCGCGGCCACTGTGATTGAAAGCGCGCTCGGGCTTCATTGCGTCTCGTTGCTGGCCTGCCATCTGCGGCTTCTGGCTGAGCGCGAAGCTCATGAATCGCTTTATCACGCCTGCGCTATCATTCTGGACGGATTCGATAATCCACTCGCCTCTGCCATGCAGATGGTGCGCTTCGAGATGGCGCTTCTGGAAGAGCTGGGCTTTGGCATGGACCTCAGCCAGTGCGCGTCAACCGGCAGCACGCTGAACCTCACCCATGTCTCGCCCAAATCCGCCCGTGCGGTTTCAGGCGAGGCGGCGCTGCCTTATCTCGACAGATTGCTGCCGCTGCCGGGTTTTCTGCGCAAGGATCGTCCTGATCGTGCGATCGACGAGCACGATATCACCGCGGGCTTTCGCCTCACCGGCTATTTTCTCACCCGCCATGTCTATGAGGTGCGGGCGATCCCTGAGCCTGATTGCCGCCGGGCCTTCTTCCACACTGCCATGCGCCGGGTAGCGATGCCCGCCCTTGCCGCTGACGTCTTGCAGGGCTAGGCACCCTGCATGGGCAAAAATCCGGATATCCCCGATTCGCCAGGAGGCATCGAGCAGGTCGATCTCAAATCGGCGCTCGAAGAGCGCTACCTCGCCTACGCGCTCTCAACGATCATGCATCGTGCGCTGCCCGATGTCCGCGACGGGCTGAAACCGGTTCACCGTCGGCTTCTTTATGCCATGCGGTTGCTGAAGCTTGATCCCGGACAGGGCTTCAAGAAATGTGCCCGCGTGGTGGGCGACGTCATCGGTAAATACCATCCCCATGGCGACCAGTCCGTCTATGACGCGCTGGTGCGCCTTGCCCAGGATTTCGCCCAGCGCTACACGCTGGTCGACGGTCAGGGCAATTTTGGCAATGTCGATGGCGATAACCCGGCCGCCATGCGCTATACCGAGGCCCGCCTCACCGCCACCGCCGCCCTGCTGCTTGAGGGCATCGACGAGAACGCGGTCGATTTCCGCGACACCTATGACGGCTCGGAAGAAGAGCCGGTGGTACTGCCGGCAGCCTTTCCCAATCTGCTGGCCAATGGCGCTTCCGGCATCGCCGTTGGCATGGCAACCTCGATCCCGCCGCATAATGCGGCCGAACTGATCGCCGCCGCCCGCCATCTGATCGACCATCGCCAGGCAAGTTCGGGCGATCTGATGGCCTTCGTGCCGGGACCCGATTTCCCGACCGGCGGTATTATTGTCGATGAACCAGCGCAGATTGCGGAAGCCTATCGCACCGGGCGCGGCGGCTTTCGCGTGCGCGCCCGCTGGCACAAGGAAGATACGGGGCGCGGCGGCTACCGCATCATCATCACCGAAATTCCCTATTCTGTGCCGAAAGCCCGCCTGATCGAGAAGCTGGCCGAGCTCATCAACGACAAGAAGGTGCCGCTGCTGGAAGACGTGCGTGATGAATCGGCTGAAGATATCCGCATCGTTCTGGAGCCGAAGAGCCGCAATGTCGATGACACCCTGCTCATGGAGACGCTCTTTCGTCTGACCGAGCTTGAAAGCCGTTTTTCGCTCAACATGAATGTGCTGGCGCGTGGTCAGGTGCCCATGGTGCTGGGCCTGCGCGATGTGTTGCAACATTGGCTCGACCATCGCCGCGACGTGTTGCTGCGCCGCTCACGTCACCGGCTGGAGGCGATCGACAAGCGCCTCGAGATTCTGGGCGGCTACATCATCGCCTTCCTCAACCTTGATGAGGTGATCCGCATCATCCGCGAGGAGGATGAACCCAAGCTCGAGCTGATGAAGACGTTTTCGCTCACCGATAATCAGGCGGAAGCCATCCTCAACATGCGTCTGCGCTCGCTGCGCAAGCTGGAGGAAATGGAACTGCGCCGCGAACGCGACGAGCTGAGCACCGAGCGTGACACGATCGCCGCTCTTCTTGAAAGCGAGAAGAAGCAATGGAAGACGATCGGCTGGCAGCTCTCTGAACTTGCCAAGACCTATCATGTGAAGAATCCCCAATGCGCGCGGCGCACGACCTTTGCCGCCGCCCCGGCGGCACCCGCCATCGACCTGCGCGATGCCATGGTGGAGCGCGAGCCGGTTACCATCGTTCTGTCCGAAAAGGGCTGGATCAGGGCCATGAAGGGCCATGGCAATGATCTCTCCACCCTCACGTTCAAGACTGATGACACGCTGAAGCAGGCACTCACCGCCCAGACGACCGATCAGATCCTGCTCTTTGCCAGCAATGGCCGCTTCTTCACCCTTGATGCGTCAAAGCTGCCGGGAGGACGTGGCCATGGTGAGCCGGTGCGCCTCATGATCGATATCGATCAGGGGGCGGATATCGTCATCATGAAAACCTATGAGCCGGCCGGCAAATTACTGGTGGCAAGTGCCGAGGGGAGGGGGTTTGTCGTCTCGGAAGCCGATGTTCTGGGCAATACCCGCAAAGGCAAGCAGGTGCTCAATGTCGACAGCCCCGCCGATGCGCGCTTCGCGGTGCCGGTATCTGGAGATTCTGTCGCCTGCGTCGGCGACAACCGCAAGCTGCTGTTGTTTGCTCTTGACGAAATCCCGGAAATGCCGCGCGGCAAGGGCGTACGCCTGCAATTGCTGAAAGAGGGCACCCTTGCCGACATCAAGACGTTCAAAAGAGCAGATGGCCTCACCTGGCTCGACAGTGCCGGACGGACTTATACGCTTGAGAATATAAACGAATTCTACGGCAAGCGCGCCCAGGCGGGCCGCCTCGTGCCGAAGGGCTTCTCGCGCAGCGGGAATTTCAACGGGAAATAGGGAAGGCGTGCCGGCATGCTTCTGCGCTCATGGATGGCAACCTTCGTTGCTGTAACGCTGTGGATCAACCTGTCCGAGATTTTCCGCTATTTCGTCTTTGTCATGCCCATGACGCGGGCGACACTATTCATGGTGCCGGACGTTGCGCCGATGAACCTCCCCGTATTCCTGGTCTGGGGTGTCTGGGATACGATTCTGACCGTGATAGCGATATGGATCTACCGCCTGCACGAAGGGCGCTTTGGGGCGACCCGCCGGGCGGTGGTGCTGTCCGGCACCACGTGCTGGGCGTTGTTGTTTCTTCTTTTCTGGATCGCCATGCTCAACATGAACCTGGCACGCCTCGAAACGGCGCTGATCGCCCTGCCGCTTGCCTGGGTTGAAATGATCGTCGCCGCGCTTATTGCGCAATGGAGCGCGCGTCGATCAGCGTGACGTCGACTGCGTAGAGCATTTTCCGATCAAGTGGATGCCAGTTGATCGAAGAAAATGCGATTAAAACAAGAGGATAGAGCGGTCAACCTGATTCAGTCAGGTGGGACGCCGCTCTAAAACGCAATCTTCAGCTTCGCGGTGCCCGACGAGCGGGCGGTGCGGTTGCCATATTCGCCGTCGAAACGCCCGCCAAGCGTCACGCTGGGGGTGAGTTTCACGTCAAGCCCTGCGGCGACGAGAGCGGTCGAGGTGTCGTTCTGCGCTCCTGTAATGGTAAAGGTCGAGCCTGGCAGGCCGATGAAGGCAGCGGTTGCGCTGGCATCCCTGGCGCCGTAGATACCCCAGGCGCTGCGGGCGAAAGCCAAAACCTGGACGCCGTTGATAACGCCCTGCTGCTCGAGCCTGAGGCCAAGTTCGCCACGCACCGTGCCGGGCGAACTGGAGGCAACACGCAGCGCCGCTGCATTATTCTGTCCGGCACCTACCGTCTCTGTGTAGCCACCAATGCTGAAGATTGACCCCTGCACGGCCGCAAAGGGCGAAATACCAAGACCGGAGAGGTTGAAGGCTTCATAGGCGCCTTCAAAGCGACCCGAGAAGCCATGCGCGTCAGTTTTGCCATTGATGCCTAAAAGGCCAATGACGGCAGCGTTACGCGTCGAGCTAATGTCGAAATAGGTATAGGCAAGCGCTGCGCCAAACGACAGGGCACCGAAGCGGGCGCGGCCATAAAGCCCGGCCTGGAAGACGTCGGCGCTGTTCGAGCCAAGATTATTGGCGGTCGTGCCTTCAAAGCGCCCGCCCGAGACGGCAGCGCCGATGTTAATGCCGCGCGCAACGTTTTTGTCGATGCCGGCCGCGAGCGACCACGCGGTCTCCGAGCGGGTGCTTGAACCCTGCACCGCATTGCCGCGTAGGGTGCTGACCCCGCCAGTGCCCGAGCCCCACAGCGTGGTAGTTGACGCCTCGATGACCGGGGTGGGTGCTGGTGCCAGATCAGCCGCAACTTCGATGGCCCGGCTGCCGGCATTGCCGCTTGTCTTCGTGGCTGCATAGGCTGCACCTTGCGGGGTCTGTGTCGTCGTGCCACTGCCCGGCGTAAACGCGCCAAGGATCGTGTTGACGAAGTCACTGGCAACCGAAAAGCCCTGTTGGCCAATGCCGCTATTGGCTTCACCCGAGAGCTGGGAAAGCCCTGTCAGGATACCGGCGACTGGCTGGTTATAGAGCCCGAAGAAGGGGGAGGCATTGCCGCCGCCCGTGATGACGCTCAGATCAAGCGCGACAGCGACCCCAAGCGGATTGGCGGTGGTTGCAATGGGCGTGAGCGGCGTTTGCCCAGGGGCAGGCGGCGTGATAACCGGCACCAAGGGCGCTGCGGTGAGTGTCAGCTGCGCCTGCGTCGGTGAATAGCTCACCTGCGACGTCACGCCATCGCCGAACGTGCCGGTGGTCGAGACGGTTGCAAACGTGCCGGTGCGTGTGGCTGCCTGCAGGAAGGTATAGGGCGTGCCGAACTGGTAGGGCCCGCCGAGCGCCACCAATTGCAGCGCCCCGTTGAGGGCCGCCGTGCCAGTGACATTGATGCGGTCGATGGTTGCTGCCTGCACCTCGATCGTGGTGAAGGAGCCAGCGTTCAGCGTGAGATTACCGTTGACGGTGAGGGTCCCCACCGAATTGCCCGGTGCAATCGTGCCTCCTGTAGTGACGAGGGTGCCGGGCAATTGGCCGGTACCACCCAGAGTGCCGCCCGTATTGACTGTGACGCCAGAGGAACTGGCGATCGAGCCGTTGACGGTGAGCCTGCCGGCATTCACCGAAGTCGCGCCGCTATAGGTGTTCGCTCCGGTGAGAATGGTTGTGCCGGTGCCGATCTGATTGAGCCCACCTGTCCCGAAAATCGAGTTCGCCACCGTGAGCGCATCAGAGCGGTTGAAGGCCAGCGTCCCGCCGTTCGACACATCGCCGGTGCCCAGCGTGCCGGTCGTCCCGCCATTACCCACTTGCAGCGTGCCGGCGATAATTTGCGTAAAGTCATAGCTGTTGGCGCCGGTGAGGATGGTCGTTCCCGCGCCGAGCTTGAGGAGGAGGCCATTGCCGGAAATCGCGTTGGCAACAGTCAGGGCATCGGACCGGTTGAACACGAGCGATCCGTTATTCACGACATTGCCGGTGCCGAGCGTGCCGCTGGTACCGCCATCGCCCACTTGCAGTGCGCCAGCGTTGATCGTGGTGGTGCCGGTGTAGGTATTGGCGCCGGTGAGCGCGACCGAGCCGGTGCCGATCAGGTTGAGACCACCCGTTCCGGAAATCGCATTGCCAAAATCTATCCCGCCCGCGATATTGACGGCGAGCGTCGCGTCGTTCACCACATTGCCGGTGCCGAGCGTGCCGGTCGTCCCGCCATTCCCAATCTGCAACGTGCCGGCGGTGATGGTGGTGGCACCTGTATAGGAGTTCGCGCCGGTGAAAATGGTTGTGCCCGTGCCGATCTGATTGAGCCCCCCCGTTCCGGAAATCGCATTGGCGACGGTCAGGGCATTTGAGCGGTTGAAGGTAAGCGTCGCGTTGTTGGTCACCGCCCCAGTGCCGAGCGTGCCGGTCGTCCCGCCAAGCCCCACCTGAAGGACGCCGGCGCTGATCGTGGTCGTGCCGGCATAGGCGTTGGAGCCGGTGAGAATGGTTGTGCCGGTGCCGATCTGATTGAGCCCACCTGTCCCGAAAATCGAGTTCGCCACCGTGAGCGCATCAGAGCGGTTGAAGGCGAGCGTCGCGTTGTTCAGCACATCGCCGCTGCCGAGCGAGCCGGTGGTGCCGCCATTGCCCACCTGGAGCGTGCCGTCGCTGATGCCGGTGCCGCCACTATAGGTGTTGTCGCCTGTGAGTGTGAGCGTGCCGGTGCCGACCTTTCCGAGCTGGCCAGTGCCGGAAATGGCATTGTCAACGGTTATTGTATCTGAGCGATTGAACACAAGCCTGCCATTATTGACGACATTGCCGGTTCCCAATGTGCCGCTCGCCCCGCCCCCGCCCACCTGCAACGTGCCGGCGGTGTTGATCGTGGTCGTGCCGCTATAGCTATTGGCGCCCGCAAGTAGCACAAAGTCGGTACCGATGTGATTGAGTGCACCCGTCCCGGAAATCACATTATCAACAATGATTAAATCGGAGCGGTTGAAGGCGAGCGTCG
>DEZK01000032.1:372-791 GCA_002365175.1 Raskinella chloraquaticus (SeqCode) | reverse complement strand
GTTCACCACATTGCCGGTGCCAAGCGTGCCGGTCGTGCCGCCATTGCCCACCTGCAGCGTGCCGGCGCTGATGGTGGTCGTGCCGTTGTAGGTGTTGCTGCCGGTGAGTGCGAGCGTGCCGTCGCCGATCTTCTCGAGCGGGCGCGGCCCATTCTGTTCGGAGATGACGCCGGCCTGGGTGGCCGTGCCTGTGAGAACCTGCAACTGCGTGGTGTTGGAGTTGACCACAACCGGATTGGCGATAACGACGCCGTTGGCGTAGTCGATCACCGAGCCCGTTGTTGTGATGGCTCCCGTGCCGGCAGCGCTGTTATTCTGCAGGCTGAGCGTGCCGCCGGCGACCGTCGTTCCACCCGAATAGGTATTGGCGCCCGAAAGTGTGAGCGTGCCGGCGCCAGACTTGGTGAGCGCATAGGCCC
>DEZK01000032.1:0-286 GCA_002365175.1 Raskinella chloraquaticus (SeqCode) | reverse complement strand
ACTTGGTGAGCGCATAGGCCCCCGCATTGGCGCCCGTGCCGCCGGAGCCGGTCTGGTCGGCGATGATGTCAGAGATGGTCTGTGTCTGGTTGGCGCCGGGCTGGAAGGTGATCGTGCCATCGCCTTGCCCGAAGAAGCCGGCGCCGAAGCCTGAGCCTACGTTGCCGCCGGTGCCGCCCGCGACTGTGCTGCCATTGACGCTGAGTGTGCCCGCTACCGTCAGCGTGCCGCCCTGCTGGACGAATACCGCGCCGCCAAGGCCCGCCCCGCCGCCGCCGCCGCCTGC
>DEZK01000040.1 GCA_002365175.1 Raskinella chloraquaticus (SeqCode) | reverse complement strand
ACCGCATGCGACAGCAGCTTCACGCCATCAGCCAGCCGCACCTCGGGGCCCACCACGCAATAGGGACCGATGTCGACACCATCGCCAAGAACAGCACCATTGGCGACACGTGCCGAGGGATCAACAGAAACCGTCATTCTTCCCGCACCAATTTGGCGCTGACGATACCTTCGGCCACCAGTGCGCCGTCAACCATGGCTTCACCCCGGTACCAATGCATATCGCGCCGGGTCTTGATCCGCTCCATATGCAATTCCATGCGATCACCCGGGACCACAGGCCGGCGGAATTTTGCCTCGTCAACCGTCATCAGAAACACCGATTTCGGCTTCGCTCCCTCACTCTTGTAAATAATCACGCACCCCGCCGTTTGCGCCATGGCTTCAACGATGAGGACGCCCGGAAAGACCGGCTGTCCGGGGAAGTGTCCTTGAAATTGCGGCTCATTGATGCTGACATTCTTGATGCCGATGCAGCTGTCGATACCGTTGATGGCGACGATACGATCGATCAGCAGAAACGGATAACGATGCGGCAGGCTTTTCAGGACTGCGTAGATATCGGCGCTTTCGAGTTTATCGGTCGAGTCAGTCGTCATTCTTTTCCCCTTCGCCGCCGCGAGCTTTACCTCCTTTGCCGTCCGCTGCAAGTTTGGAGAGTACGGCAACTTCCCGGAAAAACATTTTCATCGGCTTTGCCGGCGCACCGAGCCAGGTTTCACCCGCCGGCACGTCGTGCATGACCCCCGCAGCTGCACCAATCCGCGCCCCTGCCCCGATCGTCAAGTGATCCGCCAGGCCCGCGCCACCGCCAACCGCGACGAAATCGCCAAGCCGGCACGATCCCGAGATCCCCACCTTGGCAACAATGATACAGTGACGCCCAATCACCACATTATGGCCGATCTGGACCTGATTATCGATCTTGGTGCCCTCGCCGATGATGGTGTCGTCAAGCGCACCGCGATCAATGGTCGTCCCCGCTCCGATTTCCACCTTGTCTTGAATAATCACGCGACCGATTTGTGGAATTTTGGTATGCCCCTGACGGCCCATGACATAACCAAAACCATCCTGCCCGACATAACAACCGCCGTGAATAATGACGTGATTGCCAACCAATGCATGCTGAATGACGCTGTTCGGACCGATATAGCAATTGCGGCCAATCCGGACACCCGGCCCGATGAGCGCGCCCGGCGCGATGATGGAATCACCGCCGATCTGCGCACCGGGACCAATGATTGCCCCACGTTCAACAACAACGCCCGGTTCGAGCTGCGCTGAAGGGTCAACCTGGCCGCGGACGGCACCCTCTCCCGCGAGCCGGCCGGGCGAAAGAGCGTACGGATAAAACAGACCGGTAATCACCGCGCGCGCGCGTGCTGGCTCATCAACGACAAGAGCCGCCATGCCGGCGGGCACACTGTCCCGCTCGCCTGTCTTGACCAGACAGGCACCCGCCTTCGACTGGGCAAGTGTGGCGCGCCGCTTGCGATCTTCCAGGAAGATGATGTCCCCGGCCTGCGCGAACGCGATAGAGGCGATGCCGTAAATCAGACGTCCATCATCGCCTGAAAGCTGTGCGTTGACGGCTTCCGCCAGATAGATAAGCGAAAATGGACCAGAACGCCTGAAAAATTCCGGCTCATCCATCTTGCGCCCTGCTTATTGAACTGGACCGGCAGCAGTATCGGAACCTACTGCCGCGCCATCATCACCCGACCCGCTTAGAACGACGAACCACCCGAGAAGCGGAATGTCTGGATACGGTCATACGTCTCTCTCTTGAGCGGCAGCGCAAAGTCAAAGCGCAACGGACCAAGCGGCGACTGCCAGACGAGCGATGCGCCCACCGAGGCACGAACCGAATAGGCATCGTCAAAGTAATTACAACCAATAAACGATCTCGTCAGACAACGAACATAGCCATTGTCTGCGCCCAGATCACCCGTTCCGAACAGGGTTCCCGCATCAGCAAAGAAGGCGCCGCGCAGACCGAATTCGTCAGGGAGATAGGGAATGGGAAACTGAATTTCACCAGTAACGCCAAGAAAGGTGGTGCCACCAAGAGAATCCGCGCGGATATTCGAAATGTCACGAGGTCCAAGACCTGATGTCTGGAAGCCACGAACCAGATCGCCACCCTTGAAGAAGGTATCGATGACACGCAGGGGCTTGTTTCCCCATCCGCTGATATGGCCACCCTGCAGCTTCACATAGGCGACCAGATCCTCGTAGAAATTGTAATAACCGCGAACCTCACCGGTGAAACGGGCATAATTGACATCGCCACCGACGCCAGCCAGATCAAAACCAAGCTCACCATAAACGCCGTTACGCGGGTTTTTCTGTTGATCAAGCCGATTATAGGCAAGCGTGAAGCCAATCTGCGAGACAAACACCCGCCCGCTTGCCGAAATGATCGCGCGCGTCGCCTCGCCATCGTTGAGGCAGGATGCAACACCGTTTGCATCAATCGTATCGCCAGCCGACACGCGGCCGGGAACAATACAATTGCGGAACTGCAGCGGAATATCGATCAGCTGAGAGAAGCCGCGATAGCGCGCCTGGCCGCTCAGCTCTTCCGAGAACTGGACGCCGGCACGCAGACCACCGCCTAAAATCTGTTGATTAAACGCGTTGGTGTTTGAAATCAGATTCTCGCGATAGAAGAAATCAACACCAAACGAAAGGCGGCGATCAAGAAAATAGGGCTCGGTAAACGACAGATCGACGTTACGTGTCCGCTGCCCGGCCCCAACGGTCGCTTTCACAAACTGTCCACGGCCAAGGAAATTTCGCTCCGAGATCGACACGTCACCCAAAATACCATCATTGGTTGCATAACCGACACCAAACGACACTTCGCCAGTCGACTGTTCCTCAATGTTCACATTGAGCGCCACACGGTCAGGATCACTTCCCGGCTCGCGTGTGATCTTGACTGATTTGAAGTAACCCAGCTGGTTCAGCCGGCGCTCGGCCCTGTCCACCAGAACGCGATTGAGGGCGTCACCCTCGGCGAGATCGAACTCACGACGGATGACGGAATCAAGCGTGCGTGTATTGCCGCGGATATTGATGCGATCGACATAAAGACGCGGCGCGTCCTCGATCACATACGTCACACCCACCGTGCGCGTCTTGGCATCTCGGTCGCCGCGCGGGCGCACCTGCGCGAACGGGAAGCCGCGCTGCGAGATTTCCACCGACAAATCTTCAAGCGATTTGTCGATCAGGTCGGCATTGTACACCGCTCCTGGCTTGCTGCGCACAAAATCGCGCAATGTTGCCGCGTCCACCTGGGGAACATTTGATTCAATTTCAACGACGCCGAAATTGTAACGCTCGCCCTCGTCGAGCGTGAAGGTAATGAAGAAGGCATTGCGATCACGGTCAAAATCAGCGACCGCCGAGACGACGCGAAAATCCGCATAGCCGTTTTTCAGATAAAAACGCCGCAGCAATTCCTGATCGACATTCACGCGATCAGGATCGTACACATCCGACGTTTTCAGGAAAGACAGGAAATTCGACTCAGTCGTCGTGACGATGTCACGCAAGCGCCTTGTCGTGAAAGAATGATTGCCGATGAACGTAATACGCTCGACCTTCGTCTTGTCGCCTTCATTGACCTCGAAGACCAGGTCGACGCGGCCGCGCTCAAGCTCGATGACTTTAGGCTCGACGGTTGCATCAAAGCGACCCTGGCGGCGGTAGACATCGACGATGCGTTGGACATCCGCCTGCACACGGGCGCGCGTGAAAATGCCCCGTGGCTTGCTTTCAACTTCCTTCGTCAACGTTGCGGAATCAACCTTGCGATTGCCTTCGAAGGCGATGCGGTTGACGACCGGGTTCTCAACCACGGTGACAATGATCGTGCTCCCCTGGCTCGAAATATTGACGTCCTGGAACAGGCCCGTTGCAAACAACGCCTTGATCGCGTCGTTCTGGCGCGTTTCGTCGAAAGCCTGCCCTTGCGTCAGATTCAGATAGGATTTGACCGTGCTCTCTTCCACACGCTGGTTACCTCTGACGACAACCTGCTGCGCAAAAGCCACCGAGCTGCCGGCAAAGCACACCACAAGCGCCAACACAAAGGCGGCTGCCCGAACTTGTCGCGAGGAGAAAAGAGACATCAAAATCATATGTTCCCAAAATCCATCTTTATGTCGCGATTTCAATCTCATATGAACCACGACGCATGAGTCTCACGATGCTTCTACAGGGTAATTTCCGCGCTGCAAACCTTTTCCTGCCGCTGACAAGCATTTCTTTACCGCCGTGGCAAACCAGTCACGATGACCAAAGCCGCGCCAGGTCATTCCACGTCGCCATCACCATCAGCATCAAAACCAGCGCAAATCCGATGCGAAGTCCGATTTCCTGCGCCCGTTCCGAGAGCGGACGCCCCAGGATAGCCTCGATACCATAAAACACGAGGTGCCCTCCATCCAACATCGGAATGGGAAAAAGGTTAAGAAGTCCGATAGAAACCGACAAAACGGCGGTGAGCGAAATGAGGGCAGCGAACGAAACGGTCGCCGCGTCGCCGGACGCTTCGGCGATACGGATCGGCCCGCCAAGGTCTTGCGTCGAGGCATAGCCGGCAAACAGGTCGCCGATATAGGAGAACGTACGGTCGATGACAAACCACGTCTCGCGCGTGCCAAGCCACAAAGCCGTCAGTGGATCGCTGCGCTCGATCTGAACGTTTTCCGCAGCAGGCTGCGTGCGCAGGCCGAGGACAAAACTGCGATGCTTGCGACCCGAGCGATCGACATTTTCCTGTTCGCGGGCCGCCGCCCGCAACGATTGCGGCAGGCCGCCACGACGCACCATGATCTCAAGCTCGCGGCCATTGGAGGTTGCAATCAGGCGTTGCATTTCGCCAAACGTGGATACGTCGCGACCATCCACACTGATGACAACATCGCCGATCCTGAAACCGGCGGCTTCGGCCGGGCTGCCGGCAACGATGGCGTCAATACGCGCTTCGGATGTCGTCCGTCCGATTGTCGCAAACAAGGTGGCAAAAATCACAATCGACAGCATGAAATTGGCGAGCGGCCCCGCCGCCGCAATCAGGCTGCGCTGCCAGACCGACTTCGCCTGAAACGTCCTGGCGCGCATTTCGGCAGGAATACGCTCCAGCTCAGCCTGGCTCACACCGGCGCTGGCGACGTTATCATCGCCCAGAAACTTCACGTAGCCGCCGAGCGGGATCCAGGCGATTTTCCAACGCGTGCCATGACGGTCGGTCCAGCCAACGATTTCGCTGCCAAAGCCGATCGAAAAACTTTCGATCGCAACCCCACACCATCGTGCCACCAGAAAATGGCCAAGCTCATGAACAAATACAACGATGATGAGGACAAAAATGAACGGCAGAAAGTAGGTCGCAACGAAGCTGAAGGGCGAAAGCAGGGTGGACAAGATGTCCATTGAGCAACCTCGGCTGGTTCGAGATAAAGACGACTACCAGCTTCTCGCTGCAATATGCGGCAAGAGCTGGGCGGCAAGACGGCGCGCTTCGACGTCAAGCGTCAGAACCGCGTGAACATCGGCCGGTGGCGCAGTCATGCCCCGCCCGGTGCACAGATCCAGTGTTTCGGCGATGAGATCGGGAATGCCCATGAAACCAAGGCGCCCCTCGAGAAACGCTTCCACGGCGATTTCGTTAGCCGCGTTGAGCACACAGGGCGCCCCCCCGCCAGCGATCATGGCGTCCTGGGTCAGTTTAAGCCCGGCAAAACGCTGCAGATCGGGAGCCTCGAAGGTTAACGTCGCGACCTCGCTCAGATCAAGGCGCCGGGCGCCGCTGTCAATGCGCTGTGGCCAGGCCAGGCACGAGGCAATCGGCACCCGCATATCGGCTGGTCCGAGATGGGCCAGAACCGATCCATCGGCAAAGCGCACGAGCCCATGGATAATCGATTGGGGATGCACGAGAACGCTGAGTTTGTCAGGTGCCACGCCGAACAGATGATGGGCCTCGATCAGTTCCAGCCCTTTGTTGACCAGGGTGGCGGAATCAATCGTGATCTTGGCGCCCATGGTCCATGTCGGATGTTTGAGCGCATCCTGAGGTTTGACAAGGCGCATCTGCGCCGGCGAGGTAGCGCGAAACGGGCCGCCTGAGGCCGTCAGGATGATTTCCTCGGCGTGCCTGGCATCAAGCCCGTTCAAGATCTGGAAAATCGCGTTATGCTCGGAATCGGTCGGCAGCATGATACCGCCCGACGCGCGCACAGCCTGGTTGAGCAGTTCGCCCGAACAAACAAGCGATTCCTTGTTGGCCAGCGCCAACGCTTTCGCAGCCCCTGCGGCGGCAAATGTTGCTTTGAGGCCAGCCGAGCCGACGATGGCCGCAACGCAGATGTCAACAGGCCTGGCCGCCGCCTCGACGACCGCCTCATCGCCGGCCGCAGCCTCGATGCCCGACCCGCTCAGCGCTGCCTTAAGCGCGCCATAAGCCGTCGCATCGGCGACAACCGCGACCTTGGCCTTCAGTTTTCGTGCAATCGCCGCAAGCTCGTCGGCGCGACGGTGAGCGGTGACGGCTTCGACGCTGTAGGCGCCGGCATGGCGCAACAGCAGATCAACCGTGCTCGCGCCGATTGACCCGGTGGCGCCAAGCAACGACACGCTGCGTGCTTGTGCCAGCCCTGAGGGTGCAGCCATCGCGAACGGAGCGCTCACCATGACAACAGGCCGCCGGCACAATCATGGAGCCCGCCCCGCGCCACGCCAATCACCATGGCAAGCACGAACGCCGCAAGCAGCCCGTCCATGCGGTCCATGATCCCTCCATGTCCAGGAATGAGCTGGCCGGAATCCTTTTTGTCGAAATGACGCTTCACCCAGGATTCGTACAGATCGCCGCCATGCCCGGCAAGCGACAACGCGAAAGCCAGTAACGCCAGCGGCAGCGACCAGACCAGGCCGAGAATAAGGCTCATGACGCCACCCGCTATCACGCCGCCAGTCAATCCGGCGATAAACCCCGCCCACGTCTTCTTGGGGCTGATCGCTGGCCACAGCTTCGGGCCACCAATTCCCTTGCCGGCGAAATAGGCAAACACATCTGTCGTCCAGATCACGAAGCAGATGAAAACGGCTGCCTCAAACCCCCATCGCGCACTGTTGAGCAAGATGACGATCGATAATGGCAGCGACAGCGCATAGATGAGCCCACCGGTTGCCCAGGCGGCGTTCGACCCACGCAGCGCCAGAAATACCGTCAGACAGGCGACAGCGACCAGACCGAGCAACGCCACCCATTCCCATCTGGCGATCAGGGCGATGGCCGTAAAGGCAGCAACGGCAATCTCGAAGGCAAACCAGCCCCGCGCGCGCCCGTCGCTGGTGACATCGTTCCATTCGCTCAAGATCAGCATGGCCACGAACGTGGTGATCACAACCGCAAACCAGCCGCCGAAAAAAGCCACCGAGAAACCCAACGGAGCAAGCAAGAGAGCGGAGATCACCCGCTTCTTCAACTCGTCGGTCAGCGGCGGAAAGCGCGGTATTTTCTGCGCGGCCGGGCCGGTTTCAAACATTGGTCACATCCCCGCCTTTGACGACACGCCACCAAAGCGGCGCTCGCGACTGGCATATTCAGCCAGCGCCGTCTCAAACCATGTCTGATCGAAATCAGGCCACAAGACCGGCAGGAACACAAACTCAGAATAGGCGGATTGCCACAGCAGAAAATTGGAGAGGCGTTGTTCGCCTGAGGTGCGGATCACCATGTCCGGATCGCCGATATCATGGGTGTGCAGCCCCTCGGCGAGCATATCTGCCGTGATCGCTGCCGGATCAAGCGTGCCAGCCGCCACGCGACGCGCCAGAATGCGTGCGGCCTCGACCAATTCCTGCCGCCCGCCATAGTTGAAGGCAACCACCAGCTTGAGACGGGAATTGTTGCGGGTCAGCGTTTCCGCCTCATCGAGCAACGCGGCAATATCTGGATCAAGTGACAGGCGTTCGCCAATGATGCGGATCTGCACGCCACTGGCATGAAGCTCCTGCAAATCGCTGCGAATGAAGCGCTTCAGGAGCGACATCAGCTCTGATACTTCGTCGATTGGCCGCGACCAGTTTTCAGCTGAAAACGAGTAGATCGTCAGGATTTCCACCCCGAGCGCGCTCGCCGCCTTGACGGCGCGACGAACGGCCTCAACGCCGCGCTGATGACCGACCACACGCGGCAGATTGCGCTGGCGCGCCCACCGTCCATTGCCGTCCATGATGATGGCAACATGGCGCGGCAGGCATGCCTGTGCCGGTGCAGCGACATGTTGGCGGCGCGGCGCATCGACCGTCATGGGTGTGATCCACCAGCCCGTGTCATACCTGCATGACGTCCTTTTCCTTGGTGGCCAGCGATTTATCGATCTCGGCAATGGCCTCATCCGTTGCCTTTTGCACCTGGTCCGAGAGGCGCGCGATATCATCCTCGCTCTTGTGCCCGTCCTTCTCCAGCTTCTTCAGATGGTCCATGCCATCGCGCCGCACGTGGCGCACCGCCACCCGCGCTGCTTCCGCGTAGCGATTGGCAGCCTTCACCAGCTCCTGCCGGCGATCCTTGCTCAGTTCAGGGATAGGGATGCGCAGCACCGCCCCTTCCAGCATCGGATTAAGGCCGAGATTGGATTCGCGGATCGCCTTGTCGACCGCTGGCGCCAATCCCTTGTCCCAGACCTGCACCGACAGCATGCGTGATTCAGGGACGCTGACGGTTGCCACTTCCTTGAGCGCCATCTTTGACCCGTAGGCGTCGACCATGATCGGGTCGAGCAATCCCGGCGATGCCCTGCCCGTGCGAAGGCCGGCGAACTCGCCCTTGAGCACATTGAGCGAGTTCTGCATCTTGCGCTTGACCTCGGCGATGTTGAATTCCTGAACCGCCATATTTTCTCTCCCCGGTTCGGCATCCGCGACACGATACGCGGTGAACCCTGTTGCATTCTACAGCCGCTGCTTACCGCAGCGATCAATCAGTCCTCACGGCGTCACAAGAGTGAACCGCCCCTCCCCTTTGAGTGCAGCCGCAATCGCGCCCGGCTCATGGATGGAAAAGACGATAATAGGCAGACCGTTTTCACGCGCCAACGCAAACGCTGCCGTATCCATCACCTGCAAACGTCGATCAAGCGCCTCCTGCGCCGAAATAGTGTCAAAGCGTTTCGCTCCGGCAATTTTTTTCGGATCGGCATCATAGATGCCATCGACATTGGTTGCCTTGAGGATGACGCTACACGAGGCTTCGGCCGCGCGCAAAACCGCCGTCGTATCGGTTGTGAAGAACGGATTGCCAGTGCCGCCGGCAAGGATGGCGATACGGCCGTTTTCAAGATGATGAACCGCTTTTTGCCGGGCATAATCCTCGCACATCGTCGGCACCGAAATCGCCGACAACACGCGGCTCTCCACCCCGATCGCGGTCAGCGCGCCTTGCAGGGCCAGTGCGTTCATGACGGTTGCGAGCATCCCCATGTGATCACCGACGACACGATCAATGCCCTTTTCGGCGATCTTGACGCCGCGCACCAGATTACCACCGCCCACCACCACGCCGATCTCGACGCCCGTCGAATGCGCATCCGCCAGGTCGCGGGCGATACGCGCCATCGTCTCGGGGTGAAAACCGAATGCATCCGGCCCCATCAACGCTTCGCCGGAGACTTTGACCAATGCGCGTTTCCAGCCTGCCATGTTGTCTCCCAGCCCTTATGAAAAAGGCGGCCTTGCGGCCGCCTTGCAACGTTGCTGCATCCGCGCTCAGCGCGTGCCTGCCGCCGCGGCCACTTCAGCGGCAAAATCGTTTGACTGTTTCTCGATGCCCTCGCCGAGCGCGTAACGCCGGAAGGCGGTCAGCTTGACTGGCGCGCCAACCCGTCCTTCGCATTCCTTGAGCGCCTGTCCGACACTCTTGGAAGGGTCAACGACGAAAGGTTGATCGAGCAGACAAACTTCCTTGTAATAGCTCTTCAGCCCCGATTCGACGATCTTGTCGATCACATTTGCGGGTTTTCCCTGCGCGGTGGCTTTTTCAGCGAGGATTGCGCGCTCACGAGCAACCGTGTCAGCGTCAATGCCGGCGGGATCCACTGCCAGCGGATTGGCAGCGGCGATATGCATGGCAATCTGGCGACCAAGCGTCAGCAATTCATCGCTCTTGCCGCTTGACTGAAGCGCCACCACCACGCCGATCTTGCCCAGCCCGTCGGCAACCATGTTGTGTATATAGCTCGCCACCGCTCCCTCATCGACGCTCAGCACGCCGGCGCGGCGCAACGTGATGTTCTCGCCAATCGTCGCGATGGCACTGGCGATCGCATCGGAAATCGTCCCGCCAGCAGGTGCTGCGGCAGCAAGAATAGCTGCGACATCTTCCCCCACCTGCTCCGCAACGCCGGCAATCACCCGCACCAATTCCTGGAATTGCTGGTTGCGGGCAACGAAATCCGTTTCCGAATTCACTTCCACCACTGCCGCCCGCTTGCCGGCAACCTTCAGGCCGACAGCCCCTTCGGCGGCAATCCGGCCCGATTTCTTGGCAGCCTTCGACAGACCCTTCTTGCGCAGCCAGTCGACCGCCGCCTCGATATCGCCGGCATTTTCGACAAGTGCTGCCTTGCAATCCATCATCCCCGCGCCGGTCTTCTCGCGCAAATCCTTGACTGCCGCAGCCGTGATCTCAGCCATTGCTGTTCCCCGTTTCGTTCATGCCATGAGGGCGGGCACCTTGCCCGCCTGTCGGAAGTACACCACGCCCAGTATCGCCGTTGATGACGGCGTGTCAGGCGCCGGCTGCCATCGCCTCTTCGCCGGCTGGTTCAGCCATGGCGCCGATATCAACGCCTGAATCGCCCTGCCCGCGGCGAATGCCATCCACCACGGCGCGGCTGACGATGTCGCAATAATAGGCAAGCGCCCGCCCGGCATCGTCATTGCCTGGAACCGCGTACTGGATGCCGTCAGGATCGGAATTGGAATCGATGATCGCCACCACCGGAATGCCAAGACGCGTCGCCTCCTTGATGGCAATATCTTCCTTGTTGGTATCGATAACGAAAATGATTTCCGGCACGCCACCGAGGTTCTTGATGCCGCCCAGCGACGAATCAAGCTTTTCCATTTCGCGCTGCAGCGTCAGGCGCTCTTTCTTGGTGAAACCCTGGGCCTCGCCCGCGAGCATTTCTTCAAGCTTCTTCAGGCGCGAGATCGAATTCGACACCGTTTTCCAGTTGGTCAGCGTCCCGCCGAGCCAGCGGCGGTTGACGTAGAACTGACCACAGCGCTTGGCAGCTTCCGCCACCACGTCCTGCGCCTGGCGTTTCGTACCCACGAACAACACACGCCCGCCACCCGACACCACGTCCGAGATCGCCTGGAGCGCGCGATGCAGCATCGGCACCGTCTGCGACAGGTCGATGATGTGCACCCCGTTGCGCACCCCATAGAGAAAGGGCGACATCTTGGGATTCCAGCGATGCGATTGATGGCCGAAATGAACACCTGCTTCCAGCAGGTTACGCATAGAAATTTCCGGCAGAGCCATGGCTCATTCTCCTGTAATTCCGGTTGGACCGCCGCGACGCCAGCCGACATGATCGGCACCGGTGGAGTTGGTAACGGGTAACCCGTCACCATCCCCGTCGCGTGTGAGATGGCGCGCTCCTAGCCTGATTACCCGCAAAGCGCAAGGTCCGACATGACATTGCCTGCCCGATCACGCCTGCTCGACGCTGACCACGCCGGGAACCGCCTTGATGGCGCTCGCGATCTGCGGCGAGACGTCAAAGCCGCCGGGCAGCTTGATCTCGACCTCGCGCGCGCCATCAAGCAGCAGGACGAACGACACCTGCGCCCTGCCACGCCCCGCCAGCCGGCGCGCGACCCCGTCGAGAGGGCGCTCGTCGCGACAGAAAATACGCAGAGACTGACTGCTGGCTGCCTGGCTTGCGACATCATCAAGCCGCTCCACACTGCGCAGGCGCAACCTCACCTCATCGCCGCTTGCCTCCGCACCAACCATGAGTTGCAACCGGTTGCCGCTCTCGAACATATCGCGCGCACTGTTGAGAAGATCCTGAAAACACACCACTTCATAGCTGCCGGAGGCATCCGATAACGTCAGAATGGCGATTTTATTGCCAGTTTTGGTTCGCCGTTCCTGCTTTGCCAACACCACGCCCGCCAGCTTGCCAACGCTCGCCCCGGCCCGCGCCGCCTTCTGGAAATCCGCGATATTCTGCACCCGCAGCCGTTGCAATATCGGGCGATAATCATCGAGCGGATGGCCGGACAGAAAAAAGCCGATCGCGTCATATTCCTTCTGCAGACGCTCGCTGGGCAGCCATGGTTCGGCTGCAGGCAGACGCAGGCGTCGCCGCGCGCTGTCATCGCTGAACAGGCCGCCCTGCCCGCTCTGCCCGTCATCCTGCGACTGGATAAGGGTCAAAATGCGCTCCGCCCCGGCAAAGGCCGCAGCGCGATCAACATCAAAACAGTCAAATGCCCCGGCCGCCGCCAGCGTCTCCACCATCCGCTTGTTGACGGTACGCGGGGGGATGCGGCTGGTGAAATCATCCATGTCGCGAAACGGCCCGCCGCTGGCGCGGACTGCCATCACCTGCTCGACGGCCGCCTTGCCCACCCCCTTGAGCGCTGCCAGCGCATAAATGATCTCGCCTTGCGCCACGTCGAAAACCGCCCCCCCTTCATTGATATTTGGCGGGCGGATCCGAATTCCCAGCCGGCGCGCTTCTTCGCGAAATTCCGACAGCTTGTCCGTGTCGCTGCTTTCATGCGTCATGGACGCTGCAAGAAATTCAACCGGGAAATTGGCCTTGAGATAGGCTGTCTGGTAGCTGATCAACGCATAAGGCGCCGAATGGCCCTTGTTGAAGCCATATTCGGCAAATTTCGAGCAGGCATCGAAAATTGCCTCGGCATCGCCGCGCGGCACATTGCGCTCCACCGCGCCGCTGACAAAGCGCCCGCGCTGGGCGTTCATTTCCGCCTGGATCTTTTTACCCATGGCACGCCTGAGAAGATCGGCTTCTCCAAGGCTGTAGCCGGCCAGATCACGGGCAATCTGCTGCACCTGCTCCTGATAGGTGATGACGCCAAAGGTCTCGTTGAGGATCGGCGCCAGCACGGGGTGAATATATTCGATCGGCTCCTCGCCATGCTTGCGCATACAGTAGATAGGGATGTTCGCCATTGGTCCTGGACGGTAGAGGGCAACGAGCGCGATGAGGTCCTCGAAGCGATCAGGCCGCATGTCGAGCACGGCACGGCGCATGCCCGAACTTTCAAGCTGGAAGACGCCAACCGTATCGCCAGCCGACAGCATGGCAAATGTCGGGGCGTCATCAAGCGGTATGGCCGAAAGATCAATGGCCACACCACGCTTGCTCAGCAATTCAACCGCCGATTGCAAGACCGTCAGCGTTTTCAACCCCAGAAAATCGAATTTGACGAGCCCCGCCTGCTCCACCCATTTCATGTTGAACTGGGTCACCGGCATGCTGGATTTGGGGTCGCGGTAAAGCGGTACCAGCTGTTCGAGCGGCCGATCGGCAATCACCAGCCCGGCGGCATGGGTGGAGGCATGGCGATTGAGGCCCTCAAGCTTGCCGGCGATGTCGAGCATGCGCCGCACCACCGGATTGTCGGCAGCCTCCTGCGACAATTTAGGCTCGCCTGCAATCGCCTGCTGCAGGCGGACCGGGGCCGCCGGGTTCTGCGGCACCAGCTTGGTCAGCTTGTCGACCTGGCCATAGGGCATTTCGAGAACACGCCCCACATCGCGCATGACGCCGCGCGCCTGCAACGTACCGAAGGTGATGATCTGCGCCACCCGGTCGCGCCCATAGCGCTCCTGCACATAGCCAATCACCTCATCACGCCGCTCCTGGCAGAAATCGATGTCGAAATCCGGCATCGACACGCGCTCGGGGTTGAGGAAGCGCTCGAAGAAAAGCCCGAAGCGCAACGGGTCAAGATCAGTAATTGTCAGCGCATAGGCAACGAGCGATCCCGCGCCGGACCCACGCCCCGGGCCGACGGGAATGCCGCGCGCCTTCGCCCATTTGATGAAATCAGCGACGATCAGGAAATAGCCGGGATATTTCATCCGCTCGATCACTTCGAGTTCGAAATCAAGACGCCGGTGATAATCGGCCACGGCAAGACCAGACGCTGGTCCATGCCCGGCCAGCCGCCGCGCCAGTCCATCCTCCGCCTGCCGACGACATTCGCTGGCCTCACTCGCCAGCCCGTCGCCCTCCCCTGCGCTGGTGAAGCGCGGCAGGATCGGCGGGCGCACCAGCGGGCGCACATGACATCGCCGGGCGATCTCGACGCTGTTGGCGAGCGCCTCCGGCAAATCGCTGAACAGGGCCACCATCTCAGCCCGGCTCTTCAGATAATGCTCCGGCGTCAATTGCCGGCGATCCGTTTCGGCCAGATGCCGGCCTTCGGCAATGCACAACAGCGCATCATGCGCCTCGTAATCCTCGCGGCGGGCAAAATGGCAATCATTCGTCGCGACAAGCGGCAGGCCCGCGGCGTCAGCAAGCTCGACCAGTGGCCCCTCGACCCGCCGCTGGAGCGCCAGGCCATGGCGCTGGATTTCCACATAGAGCCGCCGTTCGAAAAGTGCCGCAAGACGCGCAAGCCGCGCGCGCGCCTCTTCATGGCGCCCCTCTTTCAACACCTCGTCAATCGGCCCGCCAGCCCCGCCAGTGAGGGCGATCAATCCGCTCGCATGGGCTTCAAGCACCGCCCAGCCAACGTGAATGTCGCCCCCGGCGGGCGAATCAAGATGGGCGCGGCTCGAAAGGACCATGAGATTGCGATACCCTACCTCGTCCTGAGCCAGCACAACGATATGTCCCAAACCCGGCAATCGCCCGTCGCGCGCAGGTTCACGATCAGCAAAATCAACGCATAGCCGCATGCCGATGATGGGCTGGACGCCGGAACCCGACGCCTTTTCGGAGAATTCAAGAGCACCGAAGAGGTTATTGCCGTCGGCAACGGCGATTGCCGGCTGATGATCCGCTTTGGCAAGGTCAACCAGCACACCGACCGGCAAGGCGCCTTCCAGAAGCGAATAGGCAGAACTCACCCGTAAATGAACAAAGCCCGGTCCTGATCTGGTCTTGCCTGCTGGCTGGGCCTGCCGTGCCAATCTGCGCTCCTCTTGCCGTGAGCAGCCAAACTGACGTCCTGATCGGCTAAAGGCAAGACATGCATCCGCAGCACGTCGTCATCATCCCCCGGCAAAGGTCGCCAGCCACAGCCAGGTCGAGGCGGTGAACAACCCGACACACACCAATGCTGCCGCTTCATCGAAAATCGCTTGCATCATTTTTCTCTCCCTTGGTAGATGACATCTTATTGTTCTTGTTTTGTTCTTTTGTCAAGTGACAGAGAAAAACAGTAGATAACGCCTTCATTCAGAACGTATTTTTCCATCCAGCAAGGAGACGCGGCGGTCCATTTGCGCGGCGATATCCATGTTATGGGTGGCAATCAGCGCCGCCAGAGAACTGTTGCGCACCACGTCACGCAGCGTGTGGAACACGTCCTGCGCAGTTTTCGGATCAAGATTGCCGGTCGGCTCATCGGCAAGCAGGATTGCCGGTCGGTTGGCGATGGCCCGCGCAATGGCGACGCGCTGCTGTTCGCCGCCTGAAAGCTCGCCGGGGCGATGGTGGAGGCGCTTGGCCAGCCCCAGCATCGCCAGCAATTCATCGGCCCGCAGCCGCGCCCGGCCAATCTCTTCGCCGGCAATCTGCTGGGCGAGAACCACATTTTCGCGCGCCGAGAATTCCGGCAGGAGATGATGGAACTGATAGACAAATCCAATGCGATTGCGCCTGAGCCGCGTCCGTTCGCCGTCGGCCAGTCGCGCGGTTGCGACGCCATCAATCAGAACATCCCCGCTATCGGGGCGCTCCAGCAATCCGGCCATATGCAGCAGCGTCGATTTACCCGCGCCTGATGGCGCCACCAGCGCCACGATCTCACCTGCCGCAAGGCGCAGGCTGGCGCCATCAAGAACGGTGAGCGCGCCAGACCCTTGCGCGTAGCGGCGCACCACATCGGTGATGATCAGGGGGGCGATCGCCGTCATTCGTAGCGCAGCGCGTCAATCGGATCGAGCGCTGCTGCCCGCCATGACGGGTAGAGCGTCGCCAGCAGAGACAGGGTGAGCGCCATGCAGATAACGGCAACCGTCTCACCGCGGTCGATATCGGCGGGAATCTGGGTCAGAAAGCGCACCGTCGGGTCCCACAGATTGGTGCCCGACGCCCAGGAGACCGCATCCTGGATGGACTGGATGTTGGCGCAGACGAGAAGGCCAAGCGCCAGACCGCCAAGCGTGCCGACCACACCAATCGAGGCGCCGACAATCAGGAACACGCGCAGGATCGTCCCGCGCGTTGCGCCCATGGTGCGCAGGATGGCGATGTCATGGGCCTTGTCCTTCACCAGCATGATGAGGCCGGAGATGATGTTGAGCGCTGCCACCAGAACGATCAGCGTGAGGATAAGGAACATCACGTTGCGCTCGACCTGCAGCGCATTGAACAGCGCCCCGTTGCGCTGGCGCCAGTCACCGACATAAATCGCGCGCTCGACCGCGTTGTTAAGCCCCTCGCGGACCTCGTTGAGCCGGTCGGGATTGCTGGTATAAACCTCGATCGCCGTCACCCGTTCCGGTTGATTGTAGAACGCCTGCGCTTCGCCAAGCGGCATGAAGACGAGCACCGTATCAAGGTCCGACATGCCGATTTCGAAGATCGCCTCGACGGGATAGGTTTTGCGCCGAGGTGTCGCACCAAACGCCGTGCGCGGGCCGTCAGGTCCAAGCAAGGTCACATTATCCCCGACCTGCACCCCCAGCGCATTGGCCAGCCGCCGGCCGATGACGATGCCGCCGCGCTCCTCGAAGCCTTCCAGCGTACCCGCCCGCACATTGCCGCTGATGCCGGGAAGCTGCCTGAGTTCAGCCTCGCCAACCCCGCGCACCAGCACGCCCGAGCCAAGCCCGGCAGCCTGCCCGCTGGCAAACCCCTGCCCTTCGACAAACGGCACGACCTGGGTCACGCCCTTGACCTTCCTGAACTGCTGAACAATCTCGTCGTAATCCGTAAAGGGCTTGTCGATGGGCTGCACCAGCAAATGGCCATTGACGCCAAGAATTTTCGACGTCAGCTCCTTGCGAAAACCATTCATCACCGCCAGCACGATGATGAGGGCCGCCACGCCCAGCAGGATACCGACAAAAGAAAATCCGGCGATCACCGAGAAGGCACCTTCCTTGCGCCGTGCCCGCAGGTAACGCCAGGCAAGCAACCACTCGAATGCCGCGAAAGGTGAGGTCTTGCGGCCATCCGCCTCGCGCGCCGGCACCATTGTGGCAGCGGCCATCGTCATTGCGTCAACCTGGCAAGCGCGCTCTCGACGCTCAGAGTGTGGCGCTGGCCGCTGCGCCGCTCCTTCAGTTCGACCTCGCCACTGGCAAGCCCCTTGGGGCCAACGATCACCTGCCAGGGAATGCCGATGAGATCAGCGGTCGCGAATTTTCCGCCCGGCCGCTCCGCGCTATCGTCGACGAGGCTCTGCTTGCCCGCTGCGCCGATCGCCTTTTCGACGGTGGCACAGGCTGTGTCGGTTGCCACATCACCCGCCTTCAGATTGAGGATCATGACATCAAAGGGCGCGACCGCATGCGGCCAGATGATGCCGTCCTTGTCATGATTGGCCTCGATGAGGGCGGCAACCAGACGCGTCGGCCCGATGCCATAAGACCCCATATGGAGCGGTGATTTGCTGCCATCTCCCGCCGTGACGCTCAGTCCCATCGGCGCGGAATATTTGGTGCCGAAGTAGAAAATATGGCCGACTTCGATGCCGCGCGCCGACACGCGGTCCACCACGCCGATCTGCTCGTAGGCTTCCTTGTCATGCATTTCCGACGTCGCCGCATAGGCGCTGGTGAAGCGCCCGACGATTGCCTGCAGGCCGGCAACGTCCTTGTAATCGACCGTGTCAGGCGGGGTGGCGAGATCGAGATAGCTGCGATGGCAGAATACCTCCGACTCACCCGTTTCCGCCAGAATGATGAATTCATGGCTGAGATCGCCGCCGATCGGTCCGGTATCAGCCCGCATCGGGATGGCGGTTAAGCCCATTCGCGCGAAAGTGCGCAGATACGACACGAACATGCGGTTGTAAGAATGGCGCGCGCCTGCCTCATCGACATCAAAGGAATAGGCGTCTTTCATCAGAAATTCGCGGCTGCGCATGACCCCGAAACGCGGGCGCACCTCGTCGCGGAACTTCCACTGGATGTGATAGAGAATTTTCGGCACATCGCGATAGGACTGGGCGGAGGCGCGGAAGATCGCCGTGATCATCTCCTCATTCGTCGGCCCATAAAGCATGTCCCGGCCATGACGATCAGCAATGCGCAGCATTTCCTGCCCGTAATCATCATAGCGCCCCGATTCCTTCCACAGCTCGGCCGATTGCAAGGTCGGCATTTTGAGCTCGATGGCGCCCGCGCGATCCTGTTCCTCGCGCACGATCTGCTCAACCCGCGCCAGAACCCGCAAACCGAGCGGCAGCCAGGTATAGCTGCCCGCCGCTTCCTGTCGGATCATGCCCGCACGCAGCATCAGCCGGTGCGAGACGATTTCGGCTTCCTTCGGTGTATCTCGCAGGATCGGGAGATAGAATTCGCTCAGGCGCATGCGCGGGATCTCTTTCATGAATCGATACAGCGTTTGTCGATCAAGCGCACCCGTGGGCGAAACGCAAGCCTGACCGGCTATTCTTTGCTCTTGACGTCATGCAATCGACATAGTGACAAGCGGTCAGGAATGCGCTAAGTTTCGGTCACTCGAAAGGGGGCAATGCCGCGCTCGTGAGCGCAGCGTCCCATCAAGTCGAGGGAGGAAACCGGGCCGACGCACGTCAGTGCATAAGAGCTTGGATAAAGGTTGGGCGTGAAAGAAGAGCGTAGAGTGCGTTAGCCCCTCGGGCATGGCGCGTAAAGCGACGAAATTGCGTAACTTTGCAAGGCCGAGAGGCCTTGTTTTGTTTTGTGGACACACGTTCGACCCTTAGCTGGCAAAAATCCGAAAATGGATCGCCAGCCACACGACAAAAAGAATAATCGCCGCCAGGACGCTGGTGATCATCGCCTTGCGCAGCAGAAGTGGCCTGATGGGCGCTGCAGCCTCGCTGCCGGGCACCACCGCCCCGTCCTCGGCCTGCGAGCGAACGCCGAAGGGCAGAACAGCAAACAGAATCGTCCACCAGATGACGAGATAAAGACCAAGAGCGATGCGCCAGCTCATCGTCTCATACCTGTTCAAGCTCGACGAGGGTTCCGCAGAAATCTTTTGGATGCAGAAACAGCACCGGCTTGCCATGAGCGCCGATTTTTGGCGTTCCATCCCCCAGCACCCGCGCGCCCTGCCCTTTCAGCTGATCGCGCGCCGCAAGAATGTCATCAACTTCATAGCACACGTGATGAATGCCGCCTTCGCCGTTGCGCTCCAGAAATTTCGCAATCGGGGAATTCTCGCCGAGCGGTTCAAGAAGCTCGATCTTGGTGTTCGGCAATTCGATGAAAACGACCGTCACCCCGTGTTCGGGCTGGGCAAGCGGCGCGCTCATCTTGGCGCCGAGTGTATGACCGTAAACAGCCATCGCCTCCGCCAGACGAGGAACCGCAATCGCCACATGATTAAGCCTGCCGATCATACCGCCTGACCTCACCTCTCCAGAAGATGCTGATTATACGATGACCACCAGCACGTGGCACACCGGCTTTTTGCCCCATTCCTCGTTGACCGCCGAGCGTACCGCACGCGCAATCGCGTCCTCGACTGCCGCTGCATCCTTACGACGACTTTTGGGCAGCCGCGTCACCGCCTCGACTGCGGCTTCCGCAACGACATCTTCCATGTCTTCATCCGAAAGACCGGCCTCCGGCACTCCGGTCAGCGCAATTTCCGGATCTCCCATCATCTCGCCCTTGGACGACATGGCAATGGCAATCGACACCACGCCGGAAAACGCCAGACGGCGACGCTCGGCAACCACCGGGCTGTCGCTTTCGGAAATGAGCAACTGGCCGTCTTTCAGCAGCCTGCCGCTTGGCACCTTGTCGATGATCGCCACGGGACCGGGCGCGAGGTTGAGCATCAGCCCGTTGCGGGCCCGATCAAAACTGTCATAGCCCCATTCGCGCGCGAGCCTTGCGTGCTCGCCCAGATGCAGCGCCTCGCCGTGAACCGGAACGACCGTTTTCGGCTTGATCGCCTCATAAAGCTCGCGCATTTCATCCGTGCGCGGATGACCCGACACATGCACCATATGGGTGCGGTCGGTGATGAGTTCGACCCCCTGGTTGACCAGCCCGTTCTGCAGCGCGCCAACGCCGCGCTCATTGCCGGGAATGGTACGCGAGGAAAAGATCACGCGGTCACCCTTCGACAGCGCGACATGCGGGTGCTCGCCGCGCGCCACGCGCGCCAGCGCCGAGCGCTCCTCGCCCTGACTGCCCGTCATCAGCGCCAGGCAGTTTTCGCGGGGCAGATAACCGAAGGCATCCATGCCTTGAAAGGGTGGCAGATCGGCAAGATAGCCAAGCCCGCGCGCAACGCGAATATTGCGCTCAAGCGCCCGGCCAATGACAACAATGCTGCGCCGCGCCGCAATACCCGCCCGGGCGATCTGGTCGATACGTCCGATATTCGAGGCAAACAAAGTGACCGCCACGCGCGCCGGCGCCTCGCGAACCAATGTTTCCAGCACCTTGCCGACATCAGCTTCCGATGGCGAGCGCCCCTGGCGCACCGCATTGGTTGAATCGCCAATAAGCACGTCGACGCCGTCGCGCGCCACGGCTTCAAAGCGCTCGATCTCGGTGCGCTCGCCCAGGGGCGGCGTCTGATCAATCTTCCAGTCGCCCGTATGGATGACATTGCCGGCCTTGGTGCGGATCGCCAGCGCGTGACTTTCGGGAATCGAATGGGCAACCGGCAGGAATTCAACATCGAACCCTGCGATTTTCACCCGCCCGC
The DNA here is from genome assembly GCA_002365175.1 of Raskinella chloraquaticus (SeqCode). Classification (GTDB taxonomy): domain Bacteria; phylum Pseudomonadota; class Alphaproteobacteria; order Rhizobiales; family UBA4765; genus Raskinella; species Raskinella chloraquaticus. The sequence goes on along the minus strand of DEZK01000040.1, from coordinate 33,005 downwards.
CAGCCGCAATCACCTTGAGCGGCAGATCAGGCGCGCCGCGCTCTTCCTCGGCCTTTGCCGTCAGCAGGCCGGCGGTGAACGGCGTGCAGTAGATATCACATCCCAGCCGCGGCCACAGATCGAGCAGCGCACCGATATGGTCTTCATGACCATGGGTCAGGACAATGGCGGTAAGCTGGCGTTTGCGCTCTTCGATGAAGCGCGTGTCGGCCATCAGAACGTCGATGCCTGGAAGGCCCGCCCCCTCGCCGAAGGTGACACCGCAATCTACCATCAGCCAAGAAGTCTTATTTCCCTCCTTCAGACCGTAAAGCGCCAGATTCATCCCGATTTCGCCGACACCGCCGAGCGGGACGAACAACAATTGCGCATTAGACAAAGACAGGAACTCCTGGCAAATCGATTATTTAAAAAAGGGATTTTGCGGCCGCCGATGCGGCGGAATAAAGGGGCCCGGGATAGAGGGCAAAGAGCACAACGAAGGCACCACTGACGCCCAACACCAGCTTGACCTCGGAGGGAACCGGGCCAAGCGACTGTTTTACCTCATCAAAATACATGATTTTGATAATGCGCAAATAGTAGTAGGCACCCACAGCGCTGGATAGAACGCCAATGATCGACAAAGCGTAAAGCTTCGCCTCGATGGCTGCAAGGAAAACCAGATACTTGCCAAAAAACCCGGCGAGTGGCGGCACGCCGATAAGCGAGAACATCATCATGGCCAGGATAAACGCCATCATCGGGTTGGTCTTCGACAAGCCAGCCAGATCCTCGACGTTTTCGATCATGCCCTGCGGGCCACGCATCGCCAGCACGCAGGCAAAGACCCCGAGCGTCATGAACAGATAGATGAGCATGTAGACGAGGACACCCTCGATCCCAGCCGACGTGGCGCTCGCCAGGCCAACGAGTGCAAAGCCCATATTGGCGATGGATGAATAGGCAAGCAGGCGCTTGATGTTGGATTGGCCGATTGCCGCAAAGGCGCCAAGCAACATGGAAGCGATGGCAATGAAGACCACCACCTGCTGCCAGGCGGCGATCGCCTGGGGGAAAGCGCCGATCATGACGCGGGTAAAGAGCGCCATGGCGGCAAACTTCGGTGCGGCCGAGAAGAATGCCGCAACCGGTGTCGGCGCGCCCTGATAAACATCCGGCGTCCACATGTGGAACGGCACAGCCGATACCTTGAAGGCAAAGCCGGCGATAAGGAAAACCAGTCCGAAAACCAGCCCGAGCGGTGGCCGCGCCCCTTGCGTGACGGCGGCGGCAATGCCTTCGAACGCCGTCGTGCCGGTGAACCCGTAAACGAGCGAGGCGCCATAAAGCAGAAGCCCGGACGAAAGCGCTCCCAGTACGAAATATTTGAGCCCCGCTTCGCTGGAGCGCGCATTGTCGCGATCAATGGCGGCGATGACGTAAAGCGACAGCGACATCAGTTCCAGCCCGACATAGACCGCCAGCAGGTCATTGGCCGAAATCATCATTCCCATGCCAACGGAAGCGAGCACGACGAGGATCGGATATTCGAAATGGACGACCTTGATCTCGCGAAAGTAGGTGCGGCCAAGAATGATCGCCACTGCACTGGCAATAAAGCTTGCCGATTTGACGAAGCGGGCAAAGCCATCGAAGACAAAACCGCCTGAAAAGATGATGATACGCTCATCGGGCAGGCTTTCGACGATCAGTGCCGCCAGGACCAGCAGCCCGACCGACAGCGCGGTGATCAGGTCGCCCGCGCGCTCGCCACGCACCGCCCCCAGCATCAGCAGCAGCAAGGCCCCCAGGGCCAAAACACCTTCCGGCAGAGCCGGCCACAGGCTGGAAAATTCACCCAGGCTTTGCATGGTTCACGGCACTCCGTCAGTAGGCCGCAAGAAGCGGCAGGCCGGTTTTGACGGCAAGATGGGTGTTGAGCAACAGCGCCTTCACCGACGCAGCGGTGATATCAAACACCGCGCTTGGATAAATGCCAAAGCCGATCACCAGAACAACCAGCGGCGCCAGCACCAGGATTTCCCGCGCTGTCACGTCGTTCAACGCGGCAAGGGACGGCTTTTCGAGCGGTCCGAAGATCACGCGCCGATAAAGCCACAGCGCGTAGCAGGCCGAGAGAATAACCCCGGTGGTCGCAAACACGGCGACCCAGCTATTGGCAATGAAAGCACCCGTCAGCGACAACACCTCGCCAACAAAGCCTGACGTGCCCGGCAGGCCGACATTGGCAAGGGTGAACACCATGAAGAAGACGGCATAGACCGGCATGCGATGGACAAGCCCGCCATAGGCGTTGATCTCGCGGGTGTGCATGCGGTCATAGACAATGCCAACGCACAGGAAAAGCGCGCCCGATACCAGCCCGTGCGACAGCATCTGGAAGAGGGCGCCCTGCAAACCCTGTTCAGTGAAGGTGAAAATGCCGATCGTCACGAAGCCCATATGAGCGACGGAGGAATAGGCAATCAGCTTCTTGATGTCATCCTGCATCATTGCCACCAGCGAGGTGTAGATGATGGCAACGCAGGACAGCGCAAACACCAGCGGCGCGAAATTGGCGGATGCATCCGGCAGCATCGACAGCGAGAAGCGGATGAAGCCATAGCCTCCAAGCTTCAGCAAGATACCCGCCAGGATGACCGAACCCGCGGTCGGCGCCTCGACATGCGCATCGGGCAGCCAGGTATGGACCGGCCACATCGGCATCTTGACGGCAAAGGAGGCGAAAAACGCCAGCCACAACCAGGTTTGCAGATTGAGCGGGAAATCATATTTCAGCAGCTCGACAATGTTCGTTGTCTGCGCCGTCCAGTACATCGCCATGATCGCAAGCAGCACCAGGACGGAGCCTAGAAACGTGAAGAGGAAGAATTTGAAGCTCGCATAGACGCGCCGCGCGCCCCCCCACACACCGATGATGATGAACATCGGGATGAGCGTTCCCTCGAAGAAGAGGTAGAAGAGGACAAGATCGAGAGCGACGAAAACGCCGATCATCATCGTCTCGAGCACGAGGAAGGCCACCATGTATTCAGCCACGCGCTTGTCGACCGATTGCCAGCTCGCCAGAATACAAAACGGCATGAGAAACGTTGTCAGCACCACAAACAGCATCGAAATGCCGTCAACACCGACGCGATACGACATCAGCCCGCCAAACCACGGCTTCGTCTCAAGAAACTGGAAGCCGGCTGATTTGGTATCAAACCCGGTCCACAGGGTGAGCGAGACAAGGAAGGTGATGAGCGTCGTCCACAAGGCGATGTAGCGCGCATCGCGTCCCAGCGCCGCCTGGTCATTGCCGCCGCGCAGCAGCCAGCTCGCCACGATCAGTGCGCTCCCGATCAGAGGCAGCACAAGCAGAAGGGTAATGACCGGCCAGTTCATCGTGCGCCCCCGGCGAACATGTACCAGGTGAGCAGAGCGGTGATGCCCATCAACATGGCAAATGCATAATGATAGAGAAATCCTGACTGCAGGCGCACCACGCCCCGTGTCACATCCATGACGCGCGCTGCCACGCCATCGGGGCCAAAACCGTCAATGAGCCAGCCATCCCCCTTCTTCCACAGGAAGCGGCCAAGCCAGCGTGCCGGCTGCACCAGCAGGAAGTTGTAGATCTCGTCGAAATACCATTTGTTGAGGATGAAACGGTAGGCAACCGGCTGGGCTGCCGCGAGTTTTGCCGGCAGATCAGTCCGCGACATGTAAAACAGCCAGGCAAGCCCGAAGCCGGCTATCATCATGACCGTCGGCGCCAGCTCCACCCACAGCGGCGCGCCATGAATGTCGTGCAGCGTGTGGTTATGATCGGACAGGAACAGGCTCTTGCGGAAGAAATCAGCCACGCCGTGATCATCGCCGAACTGGCGCATGAACACCATGCCGGCAACAACCGCGCCCACCGCCAGCACCATCAGCGGCACTGTCATCGTCAGCGGGCTTTCATGGACATGACTTTCGACATCAGCCGTCATGCGCGACTTGCCGTGGAAGACCAGGAAAACCAGTCGCCACGAATAGAATGACGTCATGAAGGCGGCGATGACCAGGAGCGCGAACGCATAGCCTGCCGCAGGCCCATGTCCGACGAATGTGGCGCCGATGATCGCATCCTTCGAGATGAAGCCGGCAAAGCCGATGCCCGATAATGGCAGGCCGAAGCCGGTGAGCGCCAGCGTGCCAATCGTCATCATCCAGTAGGTCAGAGGGATGCGCTTGGCGAGACCGCCCATATGGCGGATGTCCTGCTCGCCCGACACGGCGTGAATGACACTGCCTGATCCAAGGAAGAGCAATGCCTTGAAGAAGGCATGCGTAAACAAATGGAAGATCGCCAGCGAATAGGCACCAACGCCTGCGGCCGCAAACATGTAGCCAAGCTGCGAACAGGTCGAATAGGCGATCACCCGCTTGATGTCGTTTTGCACCAGGCCGACGGTCGCGGCGAAAAACGCCGTCGACGCGCCCACAATCGTGATGATCGACAGGGCGGCCGGCGCCTGCTCCATCAGCGGCGACAGGCGGGCCACCATGAAAACACCGGCCGTCACCATGGTTGCGGCATGGATGAGGGCTGACACCGGGGTTGGCCCTTCCATGGCATCAGGCAGCCAGGTGTGGAGGAAAAGCTGGGCTGATTTGCCCATGGCGCCGACGAAGAGCAGGAGGCAACAGCAAGTGAGCGCATCGACGTGCAGCCCGATGAAGACGAAGGGCTTGCCGGCAAGCGCCGGCGCATTGGCAAACACCGTATCGAAGGCGACCGAGCCAAAGAGGACGAAGACGGCGAAAATACCAAGAGCGAAGCCGAAATCGCCAACGCGGTTGACGATGAAAGCCTTCATCGAGGCGTCATTGGCGCTTCTCTTGTTGAACCAGAACCCGATCAGCAGATAGCTCGCCAGCCCCACCCCTTCCCAGCCAAAGAAAAGCTGGATGAAATTGTCGGACGTCACCAGCATCAGCATGGCGAAGGTGAAGAGCGACAGATAGGCAAAGAAGCGCGGCCGGTGCTCGTCATGCGCCATGTAGCCGATGGAATAAAGGTGGACGAGTGCCGAGACGGTGTTGACCACCACCAGCATCACGGCAGTCATCGTATCAACCCACAACGCCCAGTCGGCAACGAAATTGCCGACATGAATGAAGCGCAGCAGGCGCACGTGATAACCCTGCCCGCCAAAGCCTACCTGAAAGAAAACAATCCACGACAGCAGGGCTGACACCATCAGAAAACCGGTGGTCACCAGTTCGGCAAAGCGCGCGCCCGGCGCCGCCGCATGATGAGCGTCATGGCCGTGATCATTGGCAGCACTCATCGGCGCTGCACCATGGTCGTCGTGATCAGACCCGTGACCTCCATGGCCGGCCCCGGCGGGAATGCTCATGCGCCGCCCGATCAGCGTCACCGCGCCGGCAATGATGAAACCCAGCAATGGCAGGAAGACGATGGCCGAAATCATCAGGCTCAACCCTTCATCTGGCTGACATCCTCAACCGCGATCGAGCCGCGGTTGCGGAAGAAGGTGACGAGAATGGCAAGGCCGATGGCCGCTTCCGCGGCTGCGACCGTCAACACCAGCAGCGCGAAAACCTGGCCGACCAGATCGCCAAGAAATGCCGAAAACGCGACAAAATTGATATTGACCGCAAGCAGCATCAGCTCGACCGACATGAGAATGATGATGATGTTCTTGCGGTTGAGGAAAATGCCGAAGACGCCGAGCGTGAACAGCACAGCGGCAACCGACAGAAAATGACTCAGTCCGATCTCCATGTCCGCCCCTCAGATCCCTGCCCGGCTTGGCACTTTGCGCACCTCGATGGCGGTTGCCGGATCGCGCGCGATCTGTGCCGCGACGTCCTGGCGCTTGACGCCTTCCTTGTGGCGCAACGTCAGCACGATGGCGCCAACCATCGCCACCAGCAGCACAAGGCCGGCTGCCTGAAAGTAGTAGATGTACGTCGTGTAAAGGATACGCCCGAGTGCGGCCGTGTTATCGGCAATCGCCAGCGTCGGCGTTGGTGTCGTGCGCAGCGCCGCGACTTCCGGCGCAACCACCCATGAGCCGACAACCAGCAGGATTTCAACCAGCAGAACAAGACCGATCAGAGCCCCAATCGGCAGATACTGCAAAATGCCCTGCCTGAGTTCGGTAAAATCGACGTCAAGCATCATCACGACGAAGAGGAACAGCACCGCCACCGCACCGACATAGACGACGATCAGGATCATCGCCAGAAACTCGGCCCCGAGCAGCACAAAAAGCCCCGCCGCATTGACGAAGGCGAGGATCAGAAACAGCACCGAATGCACCGGGTTACGCGATGATATCACCATCATCGCCGATGCAACCAGCACCGCGGACAGCAGGTAGAAAAAGAAAATTGCCAGCGTCATTTATCGCTGCCCCTGCTCATGTGTCGCGCCCCTCATCAATTCCTGCCCACTTACCGGTAAGGCGCATCGAGCGCGATGTTCTGCGCGATCTCACGCTCCCAGCGGTCACCATTCGCCAGCAGGCGCTCCTTGTTGTAATAGAGTTCTTCGCGGGTTTCGGTCGCAAATTCGTAATTCGGCCCCTCGACAATCGCATCGACCGGGCATGCTTCCTGGCAAAAGCCGCAATAAATGCATTTGACCATGTCAATGTCATAGCGCGTCGTGCGCCGCGTCCCGTCATTGCGCCGCGGTCCCGCTTCGATGGTGATCGCCTGCGCCGGGCAGATCGCCTCGCACAGCTTGCAGGCAATGCAGCGCTCCTCGCCATTGGGATAGCGGCGCAGCGCATGTTCACCGCGAAAGCGCGGCGACAGATGCCCCTTCTGGAAAGGATAGTCGATGGTGAATTTGGGCCGGAAATAATAACGCATCGCCAGTCCGAAGGCCTGCACGAACTCCCACAGGAAGAGCGAACGCGCGGCGCGATCAAGGGTCATCCTCGCCTCCTTCAGCCTTTGGCCGCCAGATTGGTCGCCTGCAGGAACGCGGCGCTGGCAACAAGAAACAACAGGGACGCCGGCAGAAACACTTTCCAGCCAAGGCGCATCAACTGGTCGTAGCGGTAGCGCGGAACGATCGCCTTGACCATGGCGAACATGAAGAACACGAACCAAATCTTGAGAACGAACCAGACGACACCGGGAATCCACGTAAACGGCGCAAAGGGAAGCGGCGACAGCCAGCCGCCGAGAAACAGGATCGCGGTCATGGCGCACATCAGGGTGATGGCGACATATTCGCCCAGCATGAACAGAAGATAGGGCGTGGAGGAATATTCAACCATGAACCCGGCAACGAGTTCGGATTCGGCCTCGGGCAGATCGAAGGGCGGTCGATTGGTCTCAGCCAACGCTGAAATGAAGAAGATGACAAACATCGGAAACAGAAGCGGATTGGCGAAATGCCAGCCGAGAAGCCCGTAGGCACTGCGCTGCGATTCGACGATCTGGCTGAGATTGAGCGAGCCAACCCACAGCAGGACAGTCACGATGACAAAGCCGATGGAGACTTCGTAGGACACCATCTGTGCCGCCGAGCGCAAGGCGCCGAGAAAGGGATATTTCGAGTTCGACGCCCACCCCCCCATGATGATGCCGTAAACGCCCAATGACGAGATGGCGAAGATATAGAGGATACCGACATTGATGTCGGCGATCACCCAGCCCGGCCCGATCGGCACCACCGCCCAGGCTGCAAGTGCCAGGATGACGGTGACCAGCGGTGCCAGCAGAAACACCGGGCGGTCGGCTCCAGCCGGGATGATCGGTTCTTTCAGCACGAATTTCAGCAGGTCGGCAAAGGATTGCAGCAGACCGAACGCGCCGACCACATTAGGCCCTTTGCGCATTTGCACGGCTGCCCACACCTTGCGGTCAAACAGCAGCAGGAAGGCAATCATCACCAGCAGCGCCACCAGCAATACAACGCTCTGCAGAGCAATCAGCCCGCCCTGCAACAACGCTTTCCACACGACTTCGCTCATCGCCTTTACTCCGCCGCTGTCGTCATGCGCATGGTCGATAAGCGCGCACATTCCGCCATCACCGCCGAGGCGCGGGCGATCGGATTGGTCAAATAGAAATCATCGATCGCCTCATTGAATGGCGCCTTATCGGCAGACATTCCCATGTCGGCGATTTTGGAAAGCGTCGCCGGATCGGCAATCAGCCGGCTGCCGGTTTTCGCCAGATCAGGGAAGGTGGAAAAAAGCGCCTGCCGCAACTGCGCCAGAGAATCGAACGGGAGTTTTGCTTCAAGCGTCTGCGACAGGGCACGCAGGATCGCCCAGTCCTCACGCGCATTGCCAGGCGGGAAGACAGCACGTTCGGTTTGCTGCACCCGCCCTTCGGTATTGACGTAGATACCGCTCTTTTCCGTGTAGGCAGCGCCTGGGAGAACGACATCGGCGGCCTGCGCGCCATCATCACCATGCGAGCCGATATAGACGGCAAACGTCCCGGGCGACAGCGCCACCTCGTCCGCTCCCAGGAGGAACAGCACGTCAAGCGCACCCTGACGGATCATCGCGCGCCCATCGAGCCCGTCCTTGCCGGGAACAAAACCGATCTCAAGCCCGCCCACGCGTGAGGCTGCGGTGTGCAGAACGGCAAAGCCGTTCCAGCCCGCATCATCGCTGCGCCCGATGACGCCGAGCGCCAGCGCCGCTTTGGCCGCAAGCGAGAGAACTGCAGCGCCATCCACCCGCGACAACGCCCCCTGCCCGATGATGATCATCGGATGCTTGGCTGCTTTCATCGTCTGGACGAACGGATGATTGCCGGCAACCATCTCACCAAGCGTCTCCGGGCCAGCACCCAGATAAGCATAGTCCCAGGCGGTATCAGCTTTCGTCCCGATGAAACCGATCGGGAAGCCGCCTGCCCGCCAACGTTTGCGGATACGCGCATTGAGAACCGCCGCCTCGCGGCGCGGATTGGAACCGATGACGAGCAGCGCATCGGCCTTGTCGATGCCCGCAATGCCGGAACCGAACAAGTAGGAAGCCCGCCCGCCACTGGGATGCAGCTTCGTGCCATCCGGTCGACAATCGATGTTGGGGCTGTTGAGCGCGTTCATCAGTTCTTTCAGCGCGTACATCTCCTCAACGCTTGCCAGATCGCCCGCAATCGCCCCGATGCGCTTGCCCTGGGTGGCCTTGATCTTGCTCGCGATGAGCGTGAAGGCTTCCGCGAAGCTTGCCGGGCGCAGCCGGCCATTATCGCGGATATAAGGCCGATCAAGACGCTGCGATTTGAGCCCGTCCCAGATGAAGCGGGTCTTGTCGGAAATCCATTCCTCGTTCACCGCATCATTGGTGCGCGGCATGATGCGCATCACCTCATTGCCGCGCGCATCCACGCGAATGGCAGACCCCACCGCATCCATGACGTCGATGGTCTCGGTCTTGGTGAGTTCCCAGGGTCGCGCCTGGAAGGCGAATGGCTTCGAGGTCAGCGCACCGACCGGACACAGATCGATGATGTTGCCCTGCAGCTCCGACCCCATCGCCGCTTCGAGATAGGTCGTGATCTCCATATCCTCGCCGCGACCGATGGCGCCAAGATCGCCGACGCCGGCCACTTCCGCCGTGAACCGGACGCAGCGCGTGCAATGGATGCAGCGCGTCATCACCGTCTTCACCAGCGGCCCGATATTCTTGTCCTCAACCGCCCGCTTGTTCTCGTGATAGCGCGTCTTCGACACACCATAGGCCATCGCCTGATCCTGGAGGTCGCATTCGCCGCCCTGGTCGCAGATCGGGCAGTCGAGCGGATGATTGATCAACAGGAATTCCATCACCCCCTCGCGCGCTTTTTTCACCATCGGTGTGCGCGTGTTGACGACGGGCGGGGCGTTGTCTTTGCCGGGTCGCAAATCGCGCACCGAGCGGGCGCAGGAGGCAACGGGCTTGGGTTCGCCGACCACTTCCACCAGACACATGCGGCAATTGCCGGCAATCGACAGCCGCTCATGGAAGCAGAAGCGCGGAATTTCCGCCCCCGCCGCCTCGCATGCCTGCAGCAGCGTCGCGCCCGCCGGAACATCCACTTCCCTGCCGTCGACGATCAGTTTCGTCATGTCGTGCCCTTCGCCGATGAAGCCGCCGCATGGGCCGCCAGAAGTTCGCTTACCGCGATCCCGTTTATGGTGAAGCCGTCGAGCCGGCAATCGCTGATCGCCGCCCCGGCAAGATTAGCGTTGGAAATGCGCGCGCCGGACACATTGGCGTTGTTGACCCTCAGTCCTGACAGATTGACGTCGTTCAGCGACCAGCCCGACAGATTGGCATTGTGGACATGGGTGCCTGACAGATTGACGTCGTCAAAGAGCGAACCCGAGAGGTCGCTCACCGTTACATCGAGCCTGTCCTTGACCTTGTCGAGCTTCATCACATCCTCACTGCAACGCCGCGTGAGCGCTGATACGCCGCTGGATTTCCTCCGCAGTCGCCTTGATACGATTGAGCGCATTACGCGATTGGGCTGCATCCTCCGGCGACAGGCGCAGATAACAGGTCTGGGCACCGTCGACGATATAACGATCCTCGCTGAGGAGCGTCCCGCCACCCGCCGGCACCGTTGTCAGGACGACACGCGTCTTGCGCCCGGGGCGATGCGGCCCGCATGTCTCTTCGACCTCGACGCGCGTCTCCGCAAGCGGAGCTTCGAGAATAAGTCCATCACCAACAAGTGTGATCGCCGTGCCGCGACGGCGTGCACTGTCAGTGATGACGTCTCGTACAATCCGCACCGGTGCGTTTACCACCGTTCCCGGCGTCGCCACCTGCAGGCGCTGACCAAACTGCGGACGACTGGCACAGCCAGCGACCATCAACACGCTCAACACCAGCACCATCGTCGTCGGCCTCATGAGATGATCCTTCTCCGACATCCCGTCATTCCGCCGCAACCGCAATCGGCTCGCCGTGCGGGTTGGCCGCATACTGGTCGATCCGCTTTTCGATCTCGCCACGGAAATGGCGGATCAGCCCCTGCACCGGCCACGCCGCCGCGTCGCCCAGGGCACAAATCGTATGACCTTCAACCTGAGTCGTCACTTCCAGCAGCATATCGATCTCGCGCCGGCTGGACCGCCCCTCCGCCATGCGCTCCAGAACCCGCCACATCCACCCCGTGCCCTCACGGCAGGGTGTGCATTGGCCGCATGATTCATGCTTGTAGAAATAGGAGATGCGGGCAATGGCGCGAACCACATCAGTGGATTTATCCATGACGATGACGGCAGCCGTGCCGAGCCCTGATTTCAGATCGCGCAGCGCATCGAAATCCATCGGCGTGTCCATGATCTGCGCTGCCGGCACCATCGGCACCGACGAACCGCCGGGGATGACGGCCAGCAGATTGTCCCAGCCGCCGCGCACACCCCCGCAATGCTTGTCGATAAGCTCGCGGAAGGGCACCGACATCGCTTCTTCGAACGTCGCCGGCTTGTTCACATGGCCAGAGACGCAGAAGAGCTTGGTGCCGACATTGTTCGGGCGCCCGAAACTCGAAAACCATGAGGCACCGCGGCGCAAAATGGTCGGCGCGACCGCGATCGATTCGACATTGTTGACCGTCGTCGGGCAGCCATAAAGCCCGACATTGGCGGGAAAGGGAGGTTTGAGGCGCGGCTGGCCCTTCTTGCCCTCAAGGCTTTCGAGCAGCGCCGTTTCTTCGCCGCAGATATAGGCGCCGGCGCCATGGTGGACATAGAGATCGAAATCCCAGCCATGGATATTGCCCTTGCCGATGAGTTTCGCCTCATAGGCTTCATCAATTGCGCGCTGCAACGCCTCGCGCTCACGGATGAATTCGCCGCGCACATAGATGTAAGCGGCATGCGCACCCATGGCGAAGCTCGCAATCAGGCAGCCCTCGACCAGATGATGCGGGTCATGGCGCAGGATTTCACGGTCCTTGCAGGTACCAGGCTCGGACTCGTCCGCATTCACTACCAGATAGCTCGGTCGCCCGTCCGATTGCTTGGGCATGAACGACCATTTGAGCCCGGTGGGGAAGCCTGCCCCGCCGCGCCCGCGCAGGCCAGACGCCTTCATTTCATTCACGATCCAGTCGCGGCCCAGATCGATCAGCACCTTGGTGCCGTCCCACGAGCCCCGCTTGCGCGCGCCAGCGAGCGAACGGTCGTGGAAACCGTAGATATTGGTGAAGATACGGTCCTTGTCCTGTAGCATGCACCTAGATCCGGTTGGGGTTGGAGAGGATCGCCTTCGACACCTCCCCCGGTTTGGTTTCGATCTCGGCAAGGAGCGACGACTGGTCGCGCCACGCCTCTCCCTCATAGCTGATACGCAGCGCCACATGCCATTTGCCAGCCGGCAATTCCTCAAAATAAAAGCGCCCGTTCATATTGCACTGTGTCTGGCGCGCGCCTTTGGCAAACGCTTCGCGCCCCGCCGGATCGTTCTCGACATAGACGCCCGATTTGCGGATGCGCAGGAACTCGCGAAAATAGGTCGTATCCGGCAGCAGATAGACGATACCGCCCGAGCAACGGGCAAGAAAAGCGTTGGGGCGGCGTAAAAACCCTTCGCCATCAATGCGCGCCGTGCCCTTGGCCTGCCATGGCGCGTGCTCGGCTGCGTCAAAAGCAACCGTCACCGCTTCCTTGCGCACCAGACAGCCGCCAAGCGTCAGCAGGGCCAGCGCCAGCCCTGCCGCTTTGGCGGCAACCGGAACAGCAAAGACGGGTGACGCAGCAGCCATCATCACCTCATGATGCCGGCTTGTCGCCGACAGGATTGGCAGGCCGCCACCCCGAGGCAAGCTTCTTTGACTGGCCAATCCAGTCATCGCGCACCGCCCGGCCATGGAAGCCCTGGAGATTGTCGTCCACCCATTGCAAATTTTTGTCTGACCACACCGCAATCTGGTCGAAATGGAACACGCCCATCTCGTTCAGCATCGTTTCAAGCTTCGGCCCAACACCCCAGATGAGCTTCAGATCATCCGGGCCGCCCGCGCGTGCTGCACTTAGCATCACCGGCTTATCTTCGGGCTTCGATGTCATCGCCGGTATTACGGACGCAGGGGCTGCTGATGGCGCAGGCGCCGCAGGTACCGGTGCGGCGGCAGGAGGTGCTGGTGGAGGGGCAGCAACAGCCTTTGCAGCGGCAGCTGCCTGACGCTCACCGAATGATTTTCTCCAGCTGCCAACCGCGCTGCCATCATAGAGCGCCGGCTCCAGCAGCGTCGTCTGGCCGCCTTCCTGTTCCGACATCCGCCGCTTGCCGCTCTGCACACCGGGCATGACGGATTTACCGGCAACAAAATTGTCGAGAAGCGCGTTGAAGGTTTGAGGCGTCAGGTCTTCATAAGTGTCGGAGAACACCTGGATCATCGGCGCATTCACGCAGGCGCCCGCGCATTCAACCTCTTCCCATGACAGCTTGCCATCACCCGAGAGACGGAACTGGTCGTGATGGATGCGATGCTGGCAGATATCGATCAGCTCACCAGCGCCACGCAGGCGGCAGGGCGTCGTGCCGCACACCTGCACATGGGCAGCGCTGCCAACCGGCTGCAGCTGGAACATGGTGTAGAAGGTTGCAACCTCAAGCACGCGGATCTTGGCAAGGCCAACCATCTCGGCCACCACTTCGATGGCCTTCTCGCTCACCCAGCCTTCCTGCTCCTGCGCCCGCCACAGAATGGGAATGACAGCGGACGCCTTGCGGCCTGCCGGATATTTGGCGAATTGCGCTTGCGCCCATGCCTGATTTTCGCTCGAGAAGGCGAAGGATTTTGGCTGAACGTCGGCTGGGGCAAGACGACGGACGGACATCAGTTGACACTCCCGCTACGGTCCAAAAGGCAATGACGAGGGAGAAGAGGGAACGAGCGATATCCGGTCGCCCTCCACCACCCGGACGTTGCGCGCCCGACCTCCCCCTTGCCGGGGGAGGTTGAAGTGCGAATGTCGCGTTGCTGGTTCACCGATCGACCTCGCCAAACACGATATCAAGCGAGCCAAGGATGGCCGAGACGTCGGCCAGCATATGGCCGCGGCACATGAAATCCATCGCTTGCAAATGGGCAAAGCCCGGCGCGCGGATGCGACAGCGATAGGGCTTGTTGGAACCATCAGAGACGAGATAGACGCCAAACTCCCCCTTCGGCGCTTCAACCGCTGCATATACCTCGCCTGCAGGCACATGATAGCCTTCAGTATAGAGCTTGAAATGGTGGATGAGCGCTTCCATCGAGCGCTTCATGTCGCCGCGCTTCGGCGGCACGATCTTGCCCTGCAGCGAGGACACCTGCCCGCCGCGCTCGCTCCCCATCAGCATCTCGACGCATTGCTTCATGATCTTGGTCGACTGGCGCATCTCCTCCATGCGCAGGAGGTAGCGGTCATAGCAATCGCCATTCTTGCCAATCGGAATGTCGAAATCGAGTTCTTCATAGCATTCATAGGGCTGGCTCTTGCGCAGATCCCAGGGCGCGCCGGAACCGCGCACCATGACGCCGGAAAAGCCCCAGGCAAGCCCGGTTTCCAGCGACACCACGCCGATATCGACATTGCGCTGCTTGAAGATGCGGTTTTCGGTGAGCAGCGTCTCAAGGTCATCGCACACTTTAAGGAACGGATCGCACCAATTGCCGATATCTTCGACGAGCTTCTCGGTGAGATCCTGATGCACCCCACCCGGGCGCACGAAGGCGGCATGCATGCGGCTGCCCGAGGCCCGCTCATAGAAGATCATCAGCTTCTCGCGCTCTTCAAAGCCCCACAGCGGCGGGGTGAGCGCACCGACATCCATCGCCTGCGTGGTGACGTTGAGGATATGCGAGAGGATACGCCCGATCTCGGAATAGAGCACGCGGATAAGCTGGCCGCGCTTGGGCACCTGGACCTTCAGCAATTTCTCGACTGCCAGAGCATAGGCATGCTCCTGGTTCATCGGCGCCACATAGTCGAGTCGGTCGAAATAGGGGACGGCCTGCAGATAGGTCTTGGCCTCGATCAGCTTTTCCGTGCCGCGATGGAGAAGCCCGATATGCGGATCGACGCGCGTCACCACCTCGCCGTCAAGCTCCAGCACAAGGCGCAGCACGCCGTGGGCAGCTGGATGCTGCGGCCCGAAATTGATCGAGAAATTGCGGATCGATTGTTCGGTCATGATTTATTACCCGCTGATAGCGAATAGCACATAGCGAATAGCGAGTAGTCAGATGCAAACAGCGCGCGCTGCTCAGCCATCGGCACGGTCCTTTTGCAGTGAGCGGATCAGCGCGCGAAGCATCATCCCGATCACGCTCGCTTGCTCAAGTATCTGTTCGATATTTGCGGCCAACCTGACACGCCCGGCCAAAATCACATGCGTTTCCAGCTCTTTAAGCGATCCTTGGGCGATACGCAAAAACTGGACAAATGACGCTGTGCTTTCGCGACCATGCCCCTCGGCAATATTCGCCGCCACAGACGCCGCCGCACGACGTATCTGCGCTGTCACTCCGTACGCCTCATCGCGCGGAAATGTCTTGGTCAGATCGTAACAGGCGACAGCCAATTCCATTGCTCCTTGCCACACTTTCAGGTCACGACAGGAGTTGATTGTCACATCATTCAACTCGCTATTCGCCACTCGCTATTTGCTACTTCGCCTTCTCATCTCCCGGCAGCACATACTCCGTGCCCTCCCATGGCGAGAGGAAATCGAAATTGCGGAATTCCTGCGCCAGCCGCACCTTTTCGTAGACGACGCGCTTCTGCTCATCGTCATAGCGCACTTCGACAAAGCCGGTGAGCGGGAAATCCTTGCGTAAGGGGTGCCCCTCGAAGCCGTAATCGGTCAGAATGCGCCGCAGATCAGGATGCTCGGAAAAATAGATGCCGTAGAGGTCATAGGCCTCGCGCTCGAACCAGTTGGCGGCCGGGAACACCGCAATGACGGACGGCACCGCATTCATCTCGTCGGTCTCGACCGTTACCCGCACACGGTGGTTCAATTTCAGCGACAGCAGATGATAGACGACATCGAAGCGCTTCTCGCGCGCGGGATAATCAGCACCCGCCAGATCGATGAAACAGTGAAAGAGGCAGGCCGCATCATCGCGCAGCCTCATCAACACGCCAACGATGTCGGTGGCCTTTACCCTGAGATTAAGCTCGCCATAGGCAATGTCCGCGCTCTCAAGCGAGGTGCCCAGCAGACTGGTGACATGGCCTTTCAGCGCTTCCACACCGGCGATCTCGGCAGCTGACTGCATAAGCATCCCCTAGCGTTCGATGGTGCCGGTACGGCGGATTTTCTTCTGCAGCAGCAGAATGCCGTAAAGCAGCGCTTCAGCGGTCGGAGGACAGCCGGGCACGTAGATATCAACCGGAACGATGCGGTCGCAGCCGCGCACCACGCTGTAGCTGTAGTGATAATAGCCGCCGCCATTGGCACACGAGCCCATGGAAATCACATAGCGCGGCTCGGGCATCTGGTCATAGACCTTGCGCAGTGCAGGCGCCATCTTGTTGGTGAGCGTGCCGGCAACGATCATCACATCCGACTGGCGTGGGCTGGCGCGCGGGGCAAAGCCGAACCGCTCGACGTCATAACGCGGCATGGAAAGCTGCATCATTTCAACCGCACAGCACGCCAACCCAAACGTCATCCACATGAGCGAGCCGGTGCGGGCCCAGTTGATGAGGTCATCCGTCGAGGTGACAAGAAAACCCTTGTCGGCAAGCTCGGCGTTGACGTCGCTGAAAAAGGCGTCGCGCGGGGTTGCCGGCGTCTGCTCCATGGTCAATCCCATTCGAGCGCTCCCTTGTTCCACTCATAGATGAAGCCGATGGTGAGCACACCGAGGAAGACCATCATCGACCAGAAGCCAAGCCAGCCAAGTTCCCCGAAGGTGACAGCCCAGGGAAACAGAAACGCCACCTCAAGATCGAAAATGATGAACAGGATCGACACCAGATAAAAGCGCACATCGAATTTCATCCGCGCATCATCGAAGGCGTTGAAACCGCACTCATAGGCCGAGAGCTTTTCACTGTCAGGCTTCGAATAGGCGACCACGAAGGGCGCAACCATCAGCGCCAGCCCAATGACGGATGAAATGGCGATGAAGATGATGATCGGCAGGTAATCCGACAGCAATTCTGTTGCCACGATCTGCTCCCTCCGCTGGCGCTGCCAGGGTCGTGAAAGTGTGCAGGGCGCACCTGCGAACTGCAAGATGGTACAAACACAATAATTCTCGACCGGCATCCGGCTGCAAGCCAGGCGCCAATAACCATGCGCCCTGCCGATCAAAAAGCCAATGCGCGTACCCGTTTGCCCCTGTCGCGGCTTAGCCGAGCCAACGGGCGATGGCAAGACGTTCACCGCAGATTAAACGCCTGTCAGCGCAGGCATGCCCTGACATGCCAGGATGAGGCGATATTTAGCGCCGGGCCGGCTTGACAGCGCAGCGTCGCTTGCCCTAACTGCGGCCTCCTCGAAATGGTGTCCGCGTCAGACGCTGACGGCCAGATCGTTCGCGCGGGCGTAGCTCAGTCGGTTAGAGTGCCGGCCTGTCACGCCGGAGGTCGCGGGTTCGAGCCCCGTCGCCCGCGCCATTATTGGCTCATGCACCACCAGGTGGACGAGTTCGGATCGAGCCGGCGACGTCAGCCTGTTGTGACCGCCTTGATGAATTGCTGCACATGATTGGACAGCGTTTCCGAGCGTTGATTGAGATTCTGGGCAGCGCCTGTCACCGCACCCGCCGCTGTTCCCGTCTGCTGTACGGCTTGCGTGACCTTGCTGATGCTGGCCATCGCCTGCCCCGAACTTTCTGACGCCTTTTGCGCATCAGCCGCAATCGAGCTTGTCGTACCGCTCTGGCGATTGCACGCAGAGGCAATTGCTTTTGCTGATTCCGTGATGGCAGCAACGGCACCCGTCACCGTACTGATCTGATTGGCGCATGCCCGGGTCGCGGCCTGAATATCGCCAATCTGCTTCGAGATGTCATCGATGGCATTGGCCGTCTGACTTGCCAGCTGCTTGACCTCGGTTGCGACCACAGCGAATCCTTTTCCCGATTCGCCTGCCCGCGCCGCTTCGATGGTGGCGTTGAGCGCCAGCAGATTGGTCTGATTGGCGATGCTGGCAATCAACGACACGATGCCACCGATCTTCTGCGTCGTCTCGACGAGACTCTGGATCGAGTGATGCATGGTATCGGTATCCCCGGTCGCCTTGTTGGCAATCTCGAGGCTTCGTTCCGATTGCACGGCGATTTCACTGACCGCTGCAGCAAGTTCATCGGCGGCCGCCGATGTGTTGTCCGTACTCTCCCGCACGTCATGCGAGGCACGCTCCACCTGCCGCATGTCGCTTTCGACCTGCTCCACCGCGCTCGTGACATTATCGGCGGCGCCGGCAAGTTGCCCGGCTTCGTTTTTCAACGACGCGCACATATCGGCCATGGCGTTGCTGAATTGGCCGGTCGCCTCGCTCATCGATTTCTGCCGTTCGGCCGCCGTGCGCTTTGCTTCGCGCTGATCAATCGCAATCGCGCTCACGATATCAAACAGAAAGAGATCGACAACATGCGCACATTGCGCCACCGCCCGTTTGGCCGACATGCGGTTGGTTCTGGCGATTTCTGCGAAAAGCGGCGCGATGAGGCGGTGCGCGACCGACAGCCTGACGCGCGCGCCTAGATTGGCGGTGATTTCGGCCTCGCTCGCCTGACGGCTGGAGTGAACGAACTGGTCGCCGAATTCCGCCTTGAACAATTGCGTAAAATGAGCACCTTCCGCTCGTGCCAGCGGTTCGGCGTTTCCCTCGAACTGCTCTTTAAATGCCGGATAGCGTTGGGCCGCACTGAGACAGTATTCTCGTGTGATGGACGCGGTACGCTCTGCAACGATTGATTGAAGCGTACGAACAAATGCTTTGGCATTTTCATCAATATTATAAATAGCAAGACGATTACGCACTTCTTCAACGCTGGACACTTCCAGTGGCTTCGACATGACGCTTCCTCATCTGCTATGCCGATTAACGTAGGAAGAAAAAATTACCAATAAATTAACTATAATTGACCGCGCGCGAAAATTTACTCCCAAATACAAGTATGTGTGATGATGTAATTATTTTTTGGCGATTTTTGTTCAAATATTGGGCATATTTCCACCATCTGGCGGAAGCGTCAGCATGCAAGTGAGATGATAGTCATCGCGCCATTCTTTGTCTAAAACGCCGTATGAGCGAAGCGCCGGCCAGCCTGACCATCCGCACCTATGCCAGCTTGACGGATATTCCAGCCACGGCCTGGAATGCCTGTGCACGACCTGCGGCCGCCTCACCGTCATGTGAGGATAACCCCAGCCTCAGCCACCAATTCCTCGCCGCTCTGGAACAATCGGGAACGGTGTCGCCCGGCACAGGTTGGGCGCCCCACCATCTTGCGGTCGAACAAGACAAGCAGGTGATCGCCGTGGCGCCTGCCTACATCAAGTCGCACTCCATGGGCGAATATGTATTCGACCACAGCTGGGCCGATGCCTATGAGCGCGCCGGCGGCCGATATTACCCAAAGCTTCAATTGGCGGTACCATTCACGCCCATACCCGGCGGGCGATTTCTGGCAAAAGAAGGCCCCCATTCTGCCGCCGCTCAAGATGTGCTGATGGCATCCATTGCCGCACTCGTCGAGCGAAGCAATCTGTCGTCCGCTCACGCGACATTCCTGTCACAGGCTGAATGTCAGCGTGCCAGCCAGCATGGATTTCTGCAGCGCCAGGACCAGCAATTTCATTGGCACAATCATGAATATCTGACCTTCGACGATTTCCTGGAAGCGCTCGCGTCGCGCAAACGCAAGGCCATCCGTCGTGAGCGCCGCGAAGCGCTGGAACCTGCCATCACCATCGAGCGCCTGACGGGCAGCGACATCACTGAAGCACATTGGGATGCGTTTTTTTCCTTCTACATGGACACAAGTGCCCGCAAATGGGGACGCCCTTATCTCAATCGGCTGTTTTTCTCGCTGATCGGCGAGCGGATGAGCGACCAGATACTTTTGGTGATGGCGCGGCGCGATGGCCGCTACATCGCCGGCGCGCTCAATCTCATCGGCAGTCATGCGCTTTACGGGCGCAATTGGGGGGCGCTGGAACATCACCCCTTCCTCCATTTCGAGTTATGTTATTATCAGGCCATCGACTTTGCCATTGAGCGCGGGCTTGCCCGCGTCGAGGCTGGCGCCCAGGGCGAGCACAAGCTCGCGCGCGGCTATCTGCCCTCGCCCACCTATTCCGCCCATTATATTGCCAATGTCGGGTTCCGCCGCGCAGTCGCCGCCTATCTGGAGCGCGAGCGCAGCGCCGTGGACGACATGATCGAGACGCTGACCGAACTTGGCCCCTTTCGGCGCGGCGCCGCCGAAATCGATAGCTGAGCGCTGCCCGGCATGGACCGGGAAGGACGATCTGACCATGCGACAGGTAGCGCCGCCTTATACTCGCCGCAATGAACCGTCAGCATTCGATGCGCAGGCCGTTATTCACATTTTCTGCACGCAGTGGAGAACATGACAGATGGACAAGACAATTGCAGACCGCCGCCGTTTTCTGACCCTGTTTGCCGGGGCTGTCGCTGCCGGAGTGACCGGCCTTGGCCTGACAGCCGACAAGGCGGAAGCCCTGCCTGTTCCAGCGGTGCCCCACACCCCACCATCGACCGCCACGGATGCAATGGCGCCTGAAGAAGGCATCGATTTGTCGAAGGTCGAGAAGGTGCCATACTATTATGTTCGCCCGCGGCGCCGCTTCTATCGGCGCCCTCGTTATGTCTACGTCCGCCCGCGTCGTCGGTTTTATCGTCGCCCGCGCCGTGTCATCGTCTATCGCCGCCGGCCCGTGCGCTACTATCGCTATTATCGCTACTATTGATGCTGTACGCCCCTAGACGCCATCATGTGATGTTTCCGCCCATGGCCCGGATGACGGCGGACGGCATCGCGACGCCCTATCACGCCGGACGCGGCTCTTGCGCCCGGCATCGCCTTGCGTGATGCTGGCTGACCATTTTCACATGCGGAATGCAGCGATGACGCCCTATGACCCGAGTAATATCTTCGCCAGGATCCTGCGTGGCGAAATTCCCTGTTTCAAAGTTTATGAGGATGCGCGCGTCTTCGCCTTTCTCGACATCATGCCGCGCGCGCCCGGTCATACATTGGTCATTCCAAAAGCACCGGCCAGAAACCTTCTCGACATCGCCCCCGACGATCTCGCGGAGGTGATCGGGATCGTCCAGAAAATCGCCCTTGCAGCCAGATCAGCCATGCACGCCGATGGCATCACGCTCAACCAGTACAGCGAAGCAGCCGGTGGTCAGGAAGTCTTTCATCTGCATTTCCATGTGATACCGCGCCTTGCAGGCGTCATGATGAAGCCGCCGGCATCAATCCGCGAGACGCCTGAAACGCTGAAACATCATGCTGATCTGTTGGTTTCGCAGCTTGCCCGATCATGAGTATTTAGCCGGCAAAAAGAACTTGACCGGCCAGAAGTACGGCGACGCCAGCGCCGACACCGATGAGCACGTGTCCTCGGAAAGCTGTAAACGCCATCAGCCCGCCGGCAAGGGCTGCAATGCGTAACGCAATCGGCGTTTTGGCCAGCACGCCGGTTGGAAAAAAGATCGCGTGGGCAACAAAGGCGGCAATGATGCCGGTCGCCGCAGCGCGGACGAACAACAGGATTTCGCTGCGCGGATTGATCCGCCAACCGATCGCCAGCCCCAGCCAGCGCCAGATTTCGGTCGGCAGCGCCGCTGCAACGATAATCAGGGCTGCAGCCTGCCAGCCTTCGCCAATCGGGCTCACAGTGTCCGCTCTCGCCGCCAACGCTCGGCCAGATATCCGGCAATTCCCGCCGCACCGCCGCCGATCAGCAAGTCAAACTCGCTGGTGAAGCTGTGCGCGATCGGGCCAAAAATAAGGCCCGCAGCAAGCGCGAATTTCTCCGACAGCGTGGTCGCTGCCTTCAACATCGAGAGCAAAAAATAAAGCGGCGATAAAATAACCAGCCCGGGGCCGATACTGACTGGCAAATAGCCCGAGATTAAGTATCCAACCGCCCCAAACCCGGTCGCGATCACCATCAGCCCCGTGCCCATGCCGATGAAATAAGCCAGACGGTGCTCTTCCGGCACTTTGGGCAATTTGAGAAAGCCTTCAACATAAGCCGTCACTGCCACATAATGAACGGCGATCACGAGCCAGACGCGGCGGATGCGATCGGTGGTTCCAAACAGCGGCATGACGGCAATCGTCATCGGTAGCAGGCGCACGGCGGAGAGCGCGACCGCAATGCCTGCTGCCACCACGCTGGCGCCGCCCGCCAGAGCCGCGACAAAAACGAGCGCGCTTGGCAACGCCCATATCGACACCGACATGAACACTACCTGCCACAATGGAAAACCCGCATCGCGCGCAAATGCGCCGAAGCCGACAAACGACAACGACAACACGACAAGGCCAAGCGACAGGCTGCCAGCCGCCCCTTTCACGAACCAGACCGGAGAAATATCAACCCGATCGGCCGGCATGCCGCGTCGATCCGTCATGGCATCGCACCTGACAAACGATGCTGTCCACGGACACAAGCGCACCCGTGCCCGGCAGAAGCCATCAATTTATCCT
This sequence comes from Raskinella chloraquaticus (SeqCode), assembly GCA_002365175.1. Classification (GTDB taxonomy): domain Bacteria; phylum Pseudomonadota; class Alphaproteobacteria; order Rhizobiales; family UBA4765; genus Raskinella; species Raskinella chloraquaticus. The sequence continues at coordinate 10,328 of DEZK01000040.1, read as the reverse complement.
TTCAACGGCACCTTGGGGATCAGGCTGGCGATTCCCCCCTCGCCGCTGCCCTTGCGCGACGAGGCCACTTTCGCCTTGGCCGGCTTGTAACCGGCGCGCGGTTTGCGTTTTTTCTTCAACAGCATCGGCTCGGGGCGTGGCGTGATGGGACCGGTGGGATAATCGAAGGTGAGCTTCGCGTCATCACCCTTGCCCTCCAGCATCACTTTGACCGTACCGCCATTCTTGAGCTTGCCAAAGAGCACCTGCTCGGCCAGCGGCTTCTTGATGTGTTCCTGGATGACACGCGACAGCGGCCGTGCGCCCATCCGCTCATCATACCCCTTGACGGCCAGCCAGTCGGCAGCCTCTTCCGACAGTTCGATGACCACGCCGCGATCAGCAAGCTGGGCCTCGAGCTGGAAGATAAATTTCTGGACGACCTGGCGCACCACCTCCGGCGGCAGTCCGGCGAAAGAAATGATGGCGTCAAGACGATTGCGGAATTCCGGCGCAAACAGCTTGTTGATCGCTTCCTCGTCATCACCCTGCCGCTTGCTGCGCCCAAAGCCGATCGCCTCTTTGGCCATATCAGCCGCACCCGCATTGGTTGTCATGATGATGATGGTGTTGCGGAAATCGACCTGCTTTCCATTGTGATCGGTGAGCTTGCCGTGATCCATGACCTGCAGCAGGATATTGAACAGATCAGGATGGGCTTTTTCAATCTCATCCAGCAGCAGCACGCTGTGAGGGTTCTGATCGACGCCATCGGTGAGCAACCCGCCCTGGTCGAAACCGACATAGCCGGGAGGTGCGCCGATGAGACGAGACACCGTGTGGCGCTCCATATATTCCGACATGTCAAAGCGCAGCAGATTGACGCCGAGCAGTTCCGACAGACGCTTGGCGACTTCCGTTTTACCAACCCCCGTCGGCCCGGAGAAGAGATAGGAACCAATCGGCTTTTCAGGCTCCCTGAGGCCGGCCCGGGCAAGCTTGATCGAGGCGGCAAGGGCGATGATCGCCGTGTCCTGCCCGAAGACCAGACGCTTCAGATTCGTCTCCAGATGTTGCAGCACTTCAGCATCATCCGCCGACACCGTTTTTGGCGGAATACGTGCGATGGACGCAACAACGGCCTCGATCTCTTTTACCCCGATCACCTTGCGCCGTTTTGACGGCGGCACCAGCATCTGCGCCGCGCCGCTTTCGTCGATCACGTCGATCGCTTTGTCGGGCAGCTTGCGATCATGGATGTAGCGGCTGGCAAGCTCGACGGCCTGCGTGATCGCCTCATCCGTATAGCGGACCTTGTGATGCTCCTCGAAATGCGGTTTCAACCCTTTCAGGATCTCGATGGCATCAGGCACGGACGGCTCGTTGATATCGATTTTCTGGAAGCGGCGCACCAGCGCCCGGTCCTTCTCGAAATACTGTCGGTATTCCTTGTAGGTCGTCGAGCCGATGCAGCGAAGCTGACCTGACTGGAGCGCCGGCTTCAAAAGATTTGATGCATCCATCGACCCGCCCGATGTGGCTCCTGCGCCGATCACGGTATGGATTTCGTCGATGAACATGATGGCGCCGGGTGTCGCCTCAACCTCTTTCACCACCTGCTTCAGCCGCTCTTCGAAGTCGCCACGATAGCGCGTGCCCGCCAGCAGCGCGCCCATATCGAGCGCAAAGATGGTGGCATCCGCCAGCACTTCGGGAACTTCGTCACGGATGATGCGCAGCGCCAACCCTTCGGCGATCGCCGTCTTGCCGACCCCTGGATCACCAACCAGCAGCGGGTTGTTCTTCTGACGCCGGCACAGGATCTGGATGGTGCGCTGGATCTCGCTGTGGCGCCCGATCAGCGGATCGATCTTGCCCTCACGCGCTTTCTTGTTGAGGTTGACGCAATAGGTCTCGATGGCCTCCGGCTTTTTCTTGGACGTGGCGGTTTCCTCGCTTGCGTTGTTGCTTGTGCTTTCCTCGCGCCCCTCTTCACTGCCGCGGGGTGCTTTCGGACGGTTCAATTCGGCCCGCTTGGCAACGCCATGGCTGATGTAATTGACCGCATCATAGCGCGTCATGTCCTGCTCCTGCAGGAAATAGGCGGCATGGCTTTCGCGCTCGGCAAAAATGGCGACAAGCACATTGGCGCCCGTCACTTCCTCACGCCCCGACGACTGGACATGGATGACGGCACGCTGAATGACGCGCTGGAAGCCGGCGGTAGGCTTTGAATCATCGGATGAACGCACGACGAGATTATCCAGCTCATTGTCGATATATTCAGCCAGATTGCGCCGCAACTCCTCGAGGTCGACATTGCAGGCGCGCATGACGCTGCTGGCATCGGCATCGTCGATCAGCGCCAGCAGCAGATGCTCGAGCGTGGCGTATTCATGGTGCCGCTCATTGGCGAAGGCCAGCGCACGATGCAGAGCCTGTTCGAGGCTACGGGAGAATGAGGGCAATGTCGCTGTTCCTTTCGCTCGAATGTTGAAGAGCCCGACTCACTTTTTTTCCATGATGCATTGTAGAGGATGCTGGTGCTTGCGGGCGAAATCCATCACCTGCGTCACTTTTGTCTCGGCCACCTCGTAAGTGAAGACGCCACATTCTCCAACGCCGTTATTGTGCACATGCAGCATGATGCGGGTCGCCGCATCACGGTCCTTGTTAAAAAAGCGCTCGAGCACGTGAATGACAAACTCCATCGGCGTGTAATCGTCATTCAGCAGCAGGACGCGATAAAGATCGGGACGCTTTACCTTGGTCTCGGTCTTGGTCACGACGGCGGTGCCAGAACCGCGACGCGTTTCCCCTCCCGCAGCCATCCGCGGCGCGGTCTGGTATGTCGGCTGGCCGCCGACAATCTGGGGCAATAAACAATGCACGGTTTACACCTTGAGGAAATGACCTCCGCCATCATGCGACGCAACGACGGACATGACAACACAACGCTCAACCACATCATAGGGAGCGATTTGCCAGATGCTCAAGGCCTGACATCGCTCCTCATGATATTTAGGATGATTTGTCACGATTGCCAGAATTGCGGCAGCGACGATGAGAATTTTCTATCCGCGTGCGACCATAACGCAAAAAAGCCCGGTCATTCCGGGCCTTTTCAGGCAAACAGGGCTTGTGCCGAATTGCTCACGCGTCAAACGCGATCATCAGAAGCGGAATATCCCCTTCACGAGGCCCGCGAAATGGCCGCTTCGATGGGCTTGTAAGCGTCTTTTGCCGCATCGGTCGCGATGGTCCCCACCTTCGTCAGATGATGAACCAGGCTCTCATAGGCGGTCTTGGCGAATTCGCTGTGGATTTCCAATGCCGTATCGAGGCTTTTGGCGCCCGATAGTTTCTGGAAAACCGCCGCATTGGCTTCCAGCGCCTTCTTTGAATAATCGGCTATTTCAGCGATGACGCTTTGCGCGCCCTTCTGCAGTTCGCCGAATGATTCAACCTGCTTGTCAAAGGTATCCTTGGTGAATTTCTGGATGTCCTCGAAACTGCTCATCTGTGTCTCCGCTGCGGGGACCATGGCCACGATGACGACCCCGCTCTGTATGAGTGAAAGTCACGCAACACCAATTTATTTGCACTGCACAAATTTAACAAGAAATTTTTGCAACGCACAAATGCGTATCGTCGGCAAATTTTACCGGGTGGTAACCCCAAACGCTTAACTTCGAACAATCGTGTTTACCGTTGCCCAGTAGGGCAGCGCTGTTGTGTACCCAGTAAGGTTGCGTCCATGTCGTTGAGTTTGCTGTCGCACGCCGCTCAGATTTTCGGGCCGGGCGTTCCCGTCTCCCCCTTCATCAATGCGCTTCTCATGACGCTTGTCGGCCTCGTGGCAACAGCCTCGTGGGCCAGCGACATTCATCAGTGACGGGGCGCATCATGCACATTCGCACAAAGAACGCCGTTGGCTCCGCGCTTTCCGTGCCGCTATGGCTGGCGGCCGCAACCTTGCTGGCGATCACCGCCATCCAGCCATCAGCAGCTGCCGAAGGCAGGCTGGCGTCGATCGTCATTGACGCCAATTCCGGCGATGTCCTGCAGCAGAACAATGCCGACAAGCAGCGCTATCCCGCTTCCTTGACCAAGATGATGACCCTCTATCTGCTCTTCGAACAGATCGAGGCCGGCAATTACGATCTAAATTCCCGACTGTCCGTTTCCGCCAATGCCGCTCGCCAGCCGCCGACACGCCTTGGCGTCAAGCCCGGTGGTACGATCACCGTCGAAGCGGCGATCATGTCGCTCATCACCCGCTCGGCCAATGATGTGTCTGTCGTCATTGCTGAAAACATCGACGGCGACGTGGACAGCTTTGCCCGTCGCATGACCACAAAAGCCCATCAGATCGGCATGAGCCGCACCGTGTTTCGCAATCCCAACGGCCTGCCCAACAGCCAACAGGTCACGACTGCCCGCGACATGGCAACGCTTGGTCGCTCGCTCTTCGAGCGATTCCCCAAATTCACGCCCTATTTTGCCCGTCAGTCCTTCACCTATCAGGGACGGGTGATCCGCAACCATAACAAGCTGCTGGGGCGCGTCGATGGTGTCGACGGCATCAAGACCGGCTACACGCGGGCATCGGGTTTCAATCTGGTAACCTCGATGCGCAGGAACGGGCGCCATCTTGTCGCCGCTGTCCTCGGCGCCCCGTCAGGCCCGACGCGCGATAACCACATGCGCCACCTCGTTAAAGCACACGCGACGCAGCTTGCGGCGAAAAAGACCAGCTTCTCTCTGGCCATGCGCTCAAAAGCCCCTGCTGCGCCAGAAAAAATCCAGGTTGCGGCCGCTTCATCGCCGCCCCCGGCGAAGAAACCCGTGAACGACGATGCCGATGCCGCCCCGGAAAAAAGCCTGGCAGCGCTGGCACAGGCTGCGCTCGCCAAGGTTCCAGATTCCGCCCCTGCTATCGCGGCCCCACAGCAGACAGCCGCACCGCCGCCCGTGCGCGCATCCGCTGTAGCTCCCCCGCCCTGGCAGGTTGCCGGCACGCAGGTCGAACAGGTGCAGGATATCCGTCCGCGCATCAGCTCGGTTCTGCAGTGGCGCAGCGGTGCCGCTCCCGCCCGCGATACCTCATCCACCGAGCGCCAGGCTGACAAGGAACCAACCGGTTCAAGCCTGCCTCGCGCCGCCACTCTCACCGGCTGGGTCGTTCAGATCGCCGCCACCAACAGTGAAAACGAGGCGCTCCAACTGCTGAAGGACGCACGCGACGCTGCCCGCAAGCCGCTGTCCTCTGCAAAGGCGGTGACCGAGCGCGTCGCCAAGGGACCGGCCACGCTCTATCGCGCCAGATTTGCCGGCTTTGCCGACAAGCAGAGCGCCGAGCGCGCCTGTGCTGCCCTGAAACGCGAAGATTACTCGTGCCTGACGCTCAAACTGTGAGGATTACCCGTGGCGCGCCAGAAGAATATCCTTGGCAGCATTGATCTTGGCGGCAAGCCAGGTCGAGCCGCCGGTATCAGGGTGAAAGCGTTTCATGAGCGTGCGATGAGCAGCGCGAATGGCCTCGACAGAGGCGCCTGGGTGAAGACCAAGGACCTGATAGGCTTCCTGCTGGGTCATCACCTGCGCACCAGCCGCGCCGCCCTGCCGCGCACCCGCACGCTCATTGATGTGTTCACGCCAGCCGGGCAGCCGGCGGTCGAGATAAGCTTCGATTAGTTCAAGGCTCCCCGGATCGTTGCGCACTTCATCGCGAAGGCGCAGCAGCGCCACCCGATCCATGCCCGCAAGGTCGCGCCCCGCATAAGATCCGGCGACAACCTTGGCTGACATGGCGCCGTTGGATTGATTGACGGCAAACTCGAAATAAGCGGTCGATATCCGCGACTGCCTGCCGGCACGCCAGCTGAAGGCGCCGAGATTGGCAGGATTGATCTGCAACATCCCAAAGCCGATCGGCGTGAGCACAATCGCCGGCATCCAGTTGCCGCGCACGGCAGAAAACGCCGAAAATGCCAGCAGCGCGGCGCCGCCCGCCTGCATGCCGTATTGTTTCGCCAGCGCAATCAGGCGTTTCGGATCGCCCTGCGAATATTTGCCGGCAAACCACAGCACACCGATCACAGCGAGTAAGACGAGTGCGAGAATGCCCATCACACGCCGCCGGACCGGATCATGGAGGCTGCATCGAAATTATCTCGAAACGACATGTCAGATGTCCGTGACGTCAAAGCTTTTACCGTCGCCCAATAAAGTCCATGAAATTGTCCGCCACACATGCGCTGCAAAAGACCGGCGCGCCGGTATTCGGCACAGCACGGAATGCCCTGTCAATCGCCCGGCGGCCAACAAGCCTGCCGATCGTGACCATCAGCTTGTCACGAGCTGCGATAATTCCATCATCGACAGGGGCTGGCGATTGACCTTGGCAAAGATGTCCCGCGCTTCAAGACGTTGGCGCGCCTGTTCACGGCCGGGAATACGCAGCAGGGACACAAGATGTCGCACCTCGAGCCGGGCCGCGAGATGGCTCATCGAGGGCCGCATACCCTCCCCGAGCGTCTCCAGTGGATCGAGCGCTGTCAGCCCGAGCGGAAACAATTCGCGAAAGATCACACGATCCGCGACCTGGCCGGCGATACGAAAGCCGAATTCCTGTGACAACCCGCTGATCGCATCCATCAGCCAGCGCTGATTGCGCGTCTCACGAACCGCCACGCGGTTGCGCACAACCACCCAGTCGGTCATCGCAGCGTCGATCGCCCGGCGCTCACGCTGGGCATCCAGCACCATATTCGTGTAATGGCTCGATGAGACGACCCGGCGGGTGCCGGCCTTCACGTCCGCCAGAACTTCAAGATCGATGAAGCTGTCATTGATCGGCGTAATCAACGTGTCGGCCGCGCTGTGCGCTGCTCTTGTCAACGTGCTGTCATGCCCTGGCGTATCGATGACGATGCAGTCATGACTGCGCTCCACCTCGCCGATGACCTTGGCGAACGCCTCGTAATCAGCCCAGATGCTGGCGCGCCGCGATTCCTGCTCCGAACGTGTCACAGAGCGGTGGGTTGGCACCCAGAATTTCTCAGCGCGCGTGTCGGCAAACGCCTGGCGATGCGCGATGAAACGCGAAAGCGAACGCTGGCGACTGTCCAGATCGATGGTCGCGACGCGGAAACCGTCATGCATGAGGGCGACAGCGACATTGATAGCCGTCGTTGTTTTGCCCGACCCGCCCTTTTCGTTTCCCACCACAATAATGTGACAGGATCTCGGCGTTGTCCCATGCATTCGCGCTTACTCCGACCCGTGATAACTAAAGCGCAATCACAACGATCAGGTCAAAGACAATCAAACGTTTACCTTGATAAAAATGGTTGACGCGCATTGATGTTGCTCTTCATGCAACACTGCCTGAATTTACGTCTCTTTTTGTATTTTCTGATCTATAATACACCAAGCGCCCGTAATTCACGGCGCAACGTCTCGGGAAACTCAGGCGCATCGCCGCCACTGGCGCCAAGATCGGCCGGCGCGTCTTCGGTTTTGAAATAGCGCCACCCCTGGAACGGTCCACGCGGACGCGGATCAACCCGGATCGTCGCGCTGTCGAGGCAGATGTCGCAGCGCTCGATCCCCTCATCGTCAACCCGCGCGCGCAGATCAACCACGCGCTGGCGGCACGCAATCTCTCCCTTGATCACCCAGTAGAGTGACCCGCCATCGAGAATGTCGTCGCGCCGGCGCGGCATCTGCCTCGTGGTATGACGCAGCATGACTTCAACGCCCCGCCGCTTCATGTCAGCCAGGCGCTGCTTCTGCCATGACAGAAGATCATCGACGCTGTCAGCACCGACACAGAGTTTGATGAGGTGGAGGGCCATAGGTATCAAGCGAAACCCGAAAGCTGGACCAAGATCAACCGGTTTTTGCTGAGGCGTCCGACTTCTGCACTGTAAGCAGCCCTGTCCCCTGCCCGACCTGCTCACCAAGCGCTGCGTGGATGGTGCCAATCGTGCCGTCAAAAGAAGCAATCAGCGCATGCTCCATCTTCATCGCTTCGACCACCATCAGCTTGTCGCCCTTGGCGACCGGCTGACCTGCGGCAACAAAGATTGCGGTGACCTTGCCATGCATCGGCGCCTTGATGAGCCCGTCTGCTCCCTCGCCGGCATCGGCAAGCGCGGCAGAAAAATCAGGCAGCCGTACCAGGCATTGCCGCCCACCTTGCAGCACGTAGACGCCATCGGCGCTTTCGACCGTCATCAGCGGCAAGCGAGGGGCGCCAATCTGCGCGCCGTTGACTCGTACATGACGCCCTGACCTGTCGGTGATCACCTCGACGCGCTGGTCTGCGCCGTCAACCTGGACGCTGATTAGCACCTCACGCCGGCCGCCAAGCTGGAAGCCATCCCCGATATCAAACGGCGACACCCAGTCGCCAATCGCCGATGCCCGCTCGCGCCAGCGATCGTCGACCGCCTCGCAACCAGCCTCGACAAGACAGGAAATGCCGGCAGCGATGGCTTCGTGCGAGGGCGCACGCGACACCGCGCCCAGCGCTTCGGCATGGCGCTCGATAAAACCCGTATCAAAGCGCCCGGCGCGGAATTCGCCATGGTCCGCCAGCGCCCGCAGGAACGCCGCATTGGTCTTCGGCCCCGCCACATAGGTTTCCTGCAAAGCCGATGACAGCCGATCAAGCGCCTCGTCACGCGTCGCCCCATGGGCGATGATCTTGGCAATCATCGGATCGTAATAGGGGCTCACCTCGTCGCCTGCCCTCACCCCCGTATCGACCCGCAAACCGCGATGGGCGATTTCTCCCTCGGCTGAAGGCGGAAAGGCGAGATGCCACAAATGGCCGGTCGATGGCAGGAAGCCGTTTTCGGGGTCTTCTGCATAAAGCCGCGCCTCGACCGCGTGGCCGGTAATCGACAACTCGTCCTGCAGCCTCGGCAGGCGCACGCCCGCCGCGACCATAAGCTGCCATTCGACTAGATCATGGCCGATGATCGCTTCCGTCACCGGATGCTCGACCTGCAGGCGCGTATTCATTTCCATGAAATAGAAGCCGTCAGGCTTGAGGCCGCCGCTGCCATCGACGATGAATTCAACCGTGCCAGCGCCGACATAGCCGACCGCCAGGGCCGCTGCCCGCGCCGCCTCCCCCATGCGCGCGCGCACCGCTTCACTCATGCCCGGCGCCGGCGCTTCCTCGATCACCTTCTGGTGGCGCCGTTGCAGCGAACAATCGCGCTCAAACAGTGACACCGCATTGCCATGGCTGTCGGCAAACACCTGAATTTCGATATGGCGTGGGTTCTGGATGAATTTTTCAACCAGCACCCGCCCATCGCCAAACGAACTCGTCGCCTCGCGCACCGCGCTCTCGAGCGCTGCCTCAAATTCCAGCGCCTTGTCGACGCGGCGCATGCCCTTGCCACCGCCCCCCGCCACCGCCTTGATGAGCACCGGATAGCCGATCTCATAGGCCTTCTCGCGCAGGAAATCCGGCTCCTGGCGTACCCCGTGATAGCCCGGTGAAATCGGCACGCCGGCCTTTTCTATCAAGGCTTTGGCCTCGCCTTTGAGACCCATCGAGCGGATGGCGCCAGGCGGCGGGCCGACGAAGATGATACCGGCATGAGCGCACGCCTCGGCAAATTCGGCGCGCTCCGACAAAAACCCGTAACCGGGATGGATGGCCGCCGCGCCACTGGCTTTGGCGGCAGCTAACACCTTTTCTATCGACAGGTAGCTATCGCGCGCCTCCGCCGGGCCAATCGCATGCGCCTCATCGGCGAGCGCCACATGGCGGGCGTTGCGGTCAGCCTCCGAATAGACCGCGATCGTGCGCATGCCGAGCCGCTTCGCCGTTTTCATGATACGGCAGGCAATCTCGCCACGATTGGCAATGAGGAGGCTTGGAAAAGGCGGCATGGAATGATCCACTCTCAAAGCAGGACAGTAAGACTATGCGTTCGCCTTCTTCGGCCCGCAAGCAAAGCCCACGGGATGCAACTCACATCCTGAACACACCGAACTTCGTCTCCGGGATCGGCGCGTTGAGGCTTGCCGCAAGCGCCAGCCCGAGCACCCGGCGGGTTTCAGATGGCATGATGATGCCGTCATCCCACAGCCGCGCGGTGGCGTAATAGGGATGGCCCTCGGCGTCAAAACTGGCGCGGATCGGCGCCTTGAAGGCGGCTTCCTCCTCTGCCGGCCATTCCCTGCCCTCGCTTTCGATATTGTCGCGCTTGACCTGCGCCAGCACGGAAGCTGCCTGCTCGCCGCCCATGACGGAAATGCGCGCATTGGGCCAGGTGAAGAGGAAGCGCGGGGAATAGGCGCGCCCGCACATGCCGTAA
>DEZK01000024.1 GCA_002365175.1 Raskinella chloraquaticus (SeqCode) | reverse complement strand
GATGACGCCATCGATTCCGCCATCACCGCTGCCGCCGGTCAGGGCGCGATCCAGCGCGCCAGCCGAGCCGCCATAACCCATCGCGAGGAGCAACTGCACGATGACACGCTCGAAAAACGCGGGCGTTCCCTGCCGAACCCGCGACAGGAGATCTTCGGCAAGGGCCGCTTCCAGCCGTCGGTACGCGACGCGGATGGTCTCGTCCGGGGTTAGTGTCGGCTCGTCGACGAGCTTTCCCTTGACCGGGGCGACGGCTTCGCTTTCGTCAGCGTCGCTTCCTCCGTCACTGCGAAACGCAGCGAACTCCGGGAAGCGCTGAAGGAACTTGATATCGATCCGCTTCGGCGGCGAGGCGAGCACCTCCCGACCGCGATCAGTGATCGTGAACCGGCCTCTGCCGCTCAGCACGATCAGACCGGCTTTTCCGAGATAGCTTTTCGACCAGTGGACCCGGTTGGCGAAAGTCGTCTGGCGGCCAGACGGCAGCAGGTGCGCCCGTTCGTCCTCTGAAAGGGCAAATTCCGCGGCCAGCTTTTCAACGACATCGCCGATACGCACTTCGCCGTCGGCCGAGGCCCGCAGAACCGGCAGCATCAGGGTTTGAAAATCGGGAATGGCCAGTATTGATCTCCCAACTTAACGGCCAAGCAATCCAGAGGCACCAAGATCGGCTTTCGCCGGTCTGTGTCGATGTCGGCCTCCATTAACTCATCGCGGATGGCGCAAGCTTCGCGACTATCGTCGGCGCGCCGCTCGTCAGGGGAGGCCACATCATGACGTGGCAGCCAATTTGTAATCGCTTTCAGTCAGCCATTGCCTATATCCGTCATCATACTCGTCAACAACGGGTCGACCCATCGATCCAGTCTCGGAATCTTCGCAGAAATCGCCACGCGTCTCATCCCTGCCTGACAAGGCCCTGCGTCCTGGGCTTGCCGCCACACTGAATCCACGAGGCGCAGCTGCCAAGCGTTGGATGGCCGGCAAACAGCATTTCGCGCGCCGGTGTGAATATCCGCACCTTATAATCGGCCTCTTGAGTGGTGGGTGCTAACAGGAAGGTGGTCTCGGCGAGGTTGGTCCAGGCTGCGAATTGCTGCATGGCGCTGTCTGACAGACCTTCACCATCAATGACAACGGCAAGCCCGTTGCCGCGTGTCGGCACCGAGGTGAAGACGTCACACTGAACAAAGCGTCGCCGCATATCATAAACCGCGTCGTCAATTGACGTCGCCGATTATCATGCGGCTCGTTCTGGTCAATCACGAGATTGCCATAGAGATCCATCAGTCTGACCGATGGTTTATCATTTTTATTCCGCGTGCGGCCAACCGAATTCCGCACGCGGCCAAGACAGAAACACTTTACGATCGACCGACCACCGCCGCCCTCCGTGATTGCGCGTGTTGACCGCGCGGGCAGAATATCCTTTGCTTGGCCCCTCACGTGCAGTCGAGGCACGTCTCTTTATCTCAGGTCGTCTGTTGTGGCGGATGATCGGAAGTGTCGCATCAATCGCTCCATGCCTGTGTCCGACGTTTCGCAGCGGACGCGTTCACCAAAAATCAACTTGTCATTTATTTTGAATTATGAATAATGAGTTTAATATGCGCTGTGACAACGTTTGCAGTTATCCGTGTTTAGAAAAATCAAATGGAGGAAGACGATGGACATCAGAGGTCTTACGCTAGTTGTATCAGCATGCGCACTTGGCATGTGCGGAACGGCTTTTGCCGCTTGGGAGCCGACAAAACCAATTGAAATCATTGTTCCTTTTGCGCCCGGTGGCGCCTCGGACCAGATGGCGCGGGCCATTCAGGGCGCCATCACCAAAAACAATCTGACCAAAGCGCCGGTGGTTGTCGTCAACAAGCCGGCGGCGGCGGGCGGCGAGGCCATGCTTGAGATCAAGGCCGCGAAGGGTGACGCGCATAAACTGCTCACAACGTCGTCAGGCCTCTATATGACGCCGCTCTCCTCGAAATTGCCGGTGAGCTGGCGCGACTTCACGCCCGTTGCGCTTTTGGCGCAGGATGAGTTCCTGCTGTGGACCTATAATGACGCTCCGTACAAAACCGCAGGGGACCTGTTGGCCGCCGCAAAGTCCGGTCAGAACATCCGCATCGGCGGGGCCGGGTCCAAGCGCGAGGATAACTTGATCACCTGGGCGCTTGGCGACGAATCGGCAGCGAAAATAACCTACATTCCTTATGCCGGAGGCGGACCGACGTCCGTTCAGCTGGCGGGCAAGCACATTGAAGCTTCGACCGGCAATCCTTCAGAGGAAGTGGCGAGCTGGCGCGCTGGCAATGCCCGCCCCCTCTGCCTTCTTTCACCCAAGCGGATGGCCTACAAAGAGAAGATAACGGACACGGCAGCGTGGTCAGACATACCGACTTGCGGCGAACAGGGCATCAAGTTCACCTATAATATGCTGCGTGGCATGTTCATGCCGGGCGGCGTGAGCAATGAACAGCGCGATTTTTACGTCGACCTGTTCAAGAAAGTGCAGGAAACAGCGGAGTGGAAGGAGTATCTTGCCCGCAATGCACTCCTCCCCGATTTTCGCTCAGGCGCGTCCTTCGTTGAGTTCCTGACGGCTGATGAACAACGCCATAAAGATCTCATGGACAAGGCAGGGTTCCTCGCCAAGTAAATTTTCCAGTACAAGAGGGATGGTCATCGTGACCATCCCTTGATGATGTTTGCTTATCGCATCGAGGAAAATTCCATCATGGAAGAAGACGTGCAAGCTGAACGCGGTATTTCACGCCGCACCGTAGAATTGGTCGTCGCCAGCATCTTTCTGTTATTATCAGTCGTTGCGTTCTACGATAATTACACACGGGGCGCTGGCTGGGCGAGCGATGGTCCGCAATCGGGTTATTTTCCGGCACGGCTTGCCGTCATCATGTTCCTTGGATCAGTCTTTACATTCTGGGTGGCTCTCAGGGCCAAAACAGAAATGTTCGTGACCTATGAACAACTCATCCGGATTTCCAAAGTTTTAATCCCGCTGATCATCTTCACCATCGGCATCGAATGGCTTGGTATCTATCTCTCATCTGCCCTTTTTCTGGCACTTTTCATGATCTGGCTAGGTGAATTCGGGGTCATCCGCTCATGTGCCAGCGCGTTCGCATTTGTTATTGTCACTTTTGTCATCTTTGAAAAATGGTTCCAGGTGCCGCTACCAAAGGGGCCCGTCGAAGCCCTTTTGGGTCTGTGAAAAAAGAAGGCCTGTCACATCATGGAAAATCTGAATGACCTGCTCAACGGCTTTTACGTAGCCCTTTCGTTCAAGAATGTCGGCTTCATGATCATCGGCGTGCTGCTCGGCATCGTTGTTGGCGTACTGCCGGGCCTTGGCGGCCCCAACGGCGTGGCGATCCTGCTGCCACTGACATTCGGCATGGAGCCTGTATCGGCCATTATTCTTCTGTCTTCGCTTTACTGGGGCGCATTGTTCGGGGGGGCGATCACCTCGATCCTGTTCAATATCCCGGGCGAAGCGTGGTCGGTGGCGACAACCTTCGACGGTTATCCGATGGCCCAGCAAGGACGAGCCGCAGAAGCGCTCACAGCAGCTTTTACCGCATCATTCATCGGCGCTGTTGCCGGCGTTATCCTGATTACGTTTGTGGCGCCGCTGATCGCCAGTTTTGCCCTTAAATTCGGGCCAGCGGAGTATTTCGCGGTCTTCTTCCTGACCTTCTGTTCCTTCATCGGCCTGGGCAAAGACAACAGGTCCAAGATCCTTGTCTCTCTGTGCCTCGGCTTTCTGCTTGCCGCTGTCGGTCTTGATTCTGTCTCGGGTGAGCTGCGGATGACCTTTGACAATCCCCAGCTTTTGCGTGGCTTCGACTTCCTGGTTGTGGTGATCGGTCTGTTCGGCGTGTCCGAAATCCTGGTGACCATGGAAGAAGGGCTGGCCTTCAAGGGCAAGCGGGCGGCGATCGATCTCAAGGTCGTATTGAAGACATGGGCGGGCCTGCCGAAATACTGGCTGACGCTGGTCCGTTCCGCGGTGGTGGGATTGTGGATGGGCGTGACACCGGGCGGAGCCATCGCCGCCTCGTTCATGGGGTATGGCCTGGCCAAGCGCTTCTCTCCGAAAGGCAATAAATTCGGTACCGGTGAAATCGAGGGCGTTCTGGCTCCCGAAACGGCTGCACACGCTGCCGGGACGGCGGCGCTGCTGCCGATGCTGGCGCTCGGCATTCCCGGATCAGCGACGGCCGCTGTTCTCCTTGGCGGTTTGCTGATCTGGGGTCTTCAGCCTGGACCGCTTTTGTTCGTCGAACAGAAGAGCTTCGTGTGGGGGCTGATTGCCTCGATGTATCTTGGCAATATCGTTGGCTTGATCATCGTCCTGGCGACAGTGCCACTCTTTGCGGCTATCCTGCGCATCCCGTTCTCGGTGGTGGCTCCGATCATTCTCATCATCTGCGCGATCGGCGCTTACACCGTGCGCAATTCAGGCTTTGATATCGGGCAAATGGTGATTTTCGGTATCATTGGCTACATCTTCAAGAAGCTTGATTACCCGATCGCGCCGCTGGTTCTGGCGATCGTGCTTGGCGACCGCACGGAGGCGTCATTCCGTCAGGCCATTCTCGGCTATGAGGGAAGTCTGTCGGTGTTCTGGTCCAATGGCCTGGTCGGGTCGCTGATGGTGATCGCGCTCCTGCTTCTGTTCTGGCCTATTGTGACCGAGCAGATCACCGCGTTTCGCCGCCGGCTCGCGGGTGCTCCGTCGGGCTCATGAATGCCGGTCAAGCTTGGATTTGACATGGGAGCCGGTTCGCAAGAACCGGCTCTTTCATTTTGGCGGCATGCGCCTGCGCTCGACGCGCGCCATCACATGCGGGTTTAAGCCGTTTCGTCGCCGCCATTGAGACCGGCAATGGAAAAGCCGCCATCGACTGCGAGAATCTGTCCGGTGATATAACCTGACTGCTGCTCGTCCAGGAGAAACCGGGCGGCTTGCGCCACCTCATTTGGCGTGCCGTATCGACCCATTGGCACCTTGTCGCACCATTCGGCCCTGACCTTGGCTGAATGAACCTGACGCGCCATGGCGGTATCAATCGGGCCGGGCGCGATGGCATTCACCCGGATGCGGTGAGCTGCAAGCTCGACGGCCATGATACGCGTCAGATTGACAATAGCGCCCTTCGAGGCGCCATAGGCTGTACGGCCACGATTGCCAACCAGACCCGACACCGACGCGATGAGGACGATGGCCCCTCCCCCATTGTCGCGCATTGTCTCGGCAGCGATCCTGGCGGTGAGGAAACTGCCGATGACATTCACATCGTTCATGCGCCGCATGAGGTCAGGTGTGGTGTCAAAAAAAGAGGTGTTGCTGGCGATGCCGGCGCTCGTGACCACCCCGCGCAGGGGTCCGAAACCGTCCATGATCTCGCTGATCGCCGCCTTGCTCGCGGCTTCATCGGTGATATCGAGCGGGTGCAGACGCACCCTGCCGTGATAGGCGCTCAGGTTCTGCATCGCTGCCGCAAGGGCGTTACCATCGCGGTCAAAACCCGCCACCTGCCAGCCAGCCTCCAGCAGGGTCGTTGTTGTGGCAAGACCAATGCCTGAGGCTGCACCCGTGACGATAGCGGAGCGGATTTCCATCAGGCCGGCCATGGTCGGTCGGTCTCAAGGATGATTTCGAAGGTGATGAGCACGGGGTTGTCGCCGCGCTTGAAGCGGCCTTCGAAAATCTGCGCCTGATAATCGATCAGACCGACATCGACGCTGGCCTCAGGCCTGCCATCCGCGCCTGGCGTGATCCGCCCCTCGCGGATAAAGATTTCGGTGGCAAAATTAGGGGCTTCGCGACCATCCTCGAAGCGCACGCCAATCGTGCTGCCCACACCACCGCGCAGGACAGCGTGGCTGATCCCATGATCAGCGCACAGCTTTTCAAGGCTGCCGCAAAAATCGCTGTTGGGGCGCAAGCGGATCGCAAAGACGCGCATGAACGGACCGTCTGCCTGCGCCGCCGGAGCGATGACAGGCGAGAAAATCTTGAAGCCTGTTTCAGTGTCGGGACCTGCGTCAAACAGCGCGCCGTTCAAACCGATGGCGCGCACCGTTGCCGGCTTCGCAAGAAAGGTCTGTTCAGGCAGGATATGCCCACCCATGATTTTCCCGTCAGCCTCCCGCCACAAAGCGTGAGCATGGAAGAACGGCGCTGCGTCGCGTCGCCCGAACGTCAATGCTCCGCGACTGATGACCGTCGGTCCGGCAGGACGGTAGGTATCGCTGTAGAATGCCACATGATCCGGCGTCTTCGAAAGCGCCGGAATGCAATAGCTGAGACGCGCGAGGGTCACGCCGTCAAGGTCGCAGGCGCCGCTCTCAAAACCCGCTTTCGCAAAGCCGCGATGCACCGCCTCCAGCAACGGCAGCCCGGCATCGAGTTTGAGATCGAAGCGGCGGCCACCGGCCGCAATGGCAACCATGCGTTCGCTTTCCGGCGGACCGGGCTGGCGGACAAAGCGCGGAAGGCTCGAGGCGGTCACGACGCTCTCTTCTTGCTGGCAGCGGCAAGGTCAGCCAGAATGCCGCGCGCCTCGATCTCGTCACGAACGAGCCGCTTTGGCACTTTGCCGTAACCTGATTTGGGCAAGGCTTCCCAGAAGAAGACATGACGGGGCAGTTTGTAGCGCGGGACTTTCGGTGCCAGGAATTCGACAAGCGCCTCAGCGCTGACCGCTTGCCCCTCGCGCGCCACGCATACCGCCACGCCAATCTCGCCCCACATCGGATCAGGCAAGCCGAGGACCGCTACTTCGGCAATTGCCGGGTGGGTAAGAATTTTCTCCTCGATCTCGCGAGGATAGATATTGGAACCGCCGGAAATGTACATGTCGGAGGCGCGGCCCGTGATATAGACAAAGCCTTGCTCGTCCATATGGCCAAGGTCGCCGGTGCGAAACCAGCCATCGCGGAAGGCCTTGGCGTTGGCCTCGGGGTTGTCATAGTAACCGGCAAAGACCGCCGGCCCGATGACGCAGATTTCGCCGGTTTCGAAAGGCGCGAGTTCGCGCCCGCTGTCATCCTGGATCGACACCTGCATCGCGGTGCGCTCGATGCCGCAGGTGCCAAGCTTCAGCTGAGGGCTGTCCTCGGCGTCATGGAGATGGGCCGGCAGAACCGTGATATTGCCTGTGACCTCGCCCAGGCCGAAATACTGGACGATGACGGGGCCGAGCTTCCTGAGGGCGACTTTCTGATCCTCGCGATACATCGGCGCGCCCGCATAGATGACGTAGCGCAGTTGGCGATGATCGTGCTGGTCGACAGCGGGATGCTCGACCAGCATCTTCAGAATGGTCGGCACGGTGAAAAGATTGGTCACGCGATATTCTTTGATCAGTTGCCATGCCTGCGCCACATCGAAGCGCTCGCTTGGCAGAAGAATCGTTGGAGCGCCGCGCGCCACGATGTTGAGCTGATGGACGCCCGCGCCGTGGCTGAGCGGCGCGACGACAAGCGAGGCATCCTTCTCGGTAATGGCGGGCAGCAGATCGCTCAGATGATTGGTGAGTACGAAGCCCATCTGGCCATGGGTAAGAACAGAGGCTTTCGAGCGACCGGTCGTTCCGGAGGTAAAAAAGAACCAGCACGGGTCATCGCGCTCAACCGGACAATCGGCCATCGCCGTGCCGTGATAGGGGGCCACCAGATCGCTCAGATTGCCATCACCAAAATGGCTGTCGCGGCTTTGCTCGTCCAGGCGCCAGATATGCTCAACGCCGGGAACATCGGCCTTGATCGCCGCCGCATGACCGGGAAAATCGCCGTGGCAGAGAAAGGCTTTGGCGCCCGAGAACTGCGCGAGATAGGTCACCTCATCGGGCAGCAGGCGGAAATTGGTCGGCACCCATACAGCACCCAGACGAAAGACAGCGAAGATCGCATAGAACATCTGGGCGGTATTCTTCGAGTGAACCAGCACCCGGTCACCCTTGCCGATCCCTTTCGCGGCAAGGGCAGCGGCAAGGGCCGACACATCCGCTTCAATCTCGCGCCAGCTCCAACGCCGCTCGCCCCAGATGAGGCCCGGCAGGTCGGGAAAGCGCCTTGCATTCTGGCGCACCAGATGGGCGAGGTTCATCACCCGCAGTGAATGAGGTACGACCCCACCCCTGGGCGCGGAACCGGTCATTTGCTGCGCTCCAGGATCGACACGTAATTGGCGACCGCCGCGCCACCCATGTTGAAGACGCCAGCAACATTGGCCCCGGACTTCTGCATATCGCCCGCCTCGCCCATCACCTGCATCGCTGCCATCACATGCATGGAGACGCCGGTCGCGCCGATGGGGTGACCCTTTGATTTCAGGCCGCCCGACAGGTTCACCGGCAATTTACCCTCGCGCGTGGCTGTTCCCTCACGCACCACTTTCCAACCCTCGCCAGGCGCGGCCAAACCCATCGCCTCGTATTCGATCATCTCGGCGATGGTGAAACAATCATGGGTCTCGACGAGGTCGAGGTCATGGATCGACAGCCCTGCCTGTTCGAGCGCCTTCGCCCAGACGCGCCTTGCACCATCAAAGGCAATCGGATCGCGGCGCGACAGCGGCAGGAAATCATTGGCGTGCTGGCGGGCACGGAAATTGACAGCGCGCGCCATGGTTGCCGCTGTCTCGGCATCGGCAAGCACGAGCGCTGCCGCGCCGTCGGAAACAAGCGAGCAATCAGTGCGGCGCAGCGGTCCGGCAACGTAGGGGTTCTTGTCGGAAATCGTGTTGCAGAAGTCGAAGCCGAAATCCTTGCGCATATGGGCATAGGGATTGCGCGTGCCATTCACGTGGTTCTTGGCGGCAATCATCGCCAGTTCGGCGCTGCGGTCTCCGTTGCGCTGAAAATAATGCGAAGCGATCTTACCGAAAATGCCGGCAAATCCCGCATCGACCGCTGCTTCCTCGCGTCGATAACAGGCGGAGAGAAGAATGTCGCCGACCTCGGCAGTTGGTGTTGCTGTCATCTTCTCGGCACCAACGACCAGGGCGATGCGGCCGCGCCCGCTTTCGATGAAATCAAGGGCGGTATGGATCGCCGCTGAACCGGTCGCGCACGCATTCTCGACATGAATCGCCGGCGTCTGCGCCAGTTCGGGAATGGCGAGCGCCACCAGCGCCCCCTCGAAACCCTGCTTGCTGAAGCCGTTATTATAGACGCCGACAGAGATGAAATCGATATCCTGCGGGGTGACGCCGGCATGCTCCAGCGCGCCCGAGGCGACGCGGGCGATCAGCGCTTCGCTGTCGGCATCGTCAAGCTTGCCGAAATTCGAATGCGACCAGCCGACGATCGAAGCTTTATGCGGGCTCATGACGTTTCCTCTCATTTTCAGGCCTTTCGCAGAGCGCCATCTTCGCTCTCTTGCGCACGGGCTGCAAGCGGGTGCGCACAGGGCGCATGATCTCCGTGTTCGGAGTTGAAAGCGATTGACAGCCCCCACCCTGCCTCTCAATAGTCGTGCTTACTCAAAGCTGACGCTTCGGCACCTTCAAACGATCGACGCGCTGCGACAACCGGTGAGGAAATGACCATGAGCACAAAAACAACTTACGCCTTCTCGCGTCGCCTGTTTAACCGAAGCGTCCTCGCGGGCGCCGCTGCCGGCATTTCTACTTTTTCCATCGGGCGCGCGCATGCGGCTGAATTCACTTATAAATTCGCCAATAATCTGGCGTTGACGCATCCGCTCAACAAGCGCCTGCAGGAAGCGGCTGACCGCATCAAAACAGAAACGGGCGGGCGGTTCGAGTTCCAGATCTTCCCATCGAGCCAGCTTGGGTCCGACACTGATACGCTGGGACAAATCCGCAATGGCGGCGTTGATTTCTTCACCCTGTCCGGCCTCATCCTGTCAACACTGGTGCCGGCTGCCGCCATCAATGGCGTCGGCTTTGCCTTCGACAGCTATGACACGGTGTGGAAGGCGATGGACGGGCCGCTTGGCGCCTACATCAGAGGTGAAATCGCCAAGAGCCGGCAGATCCTTGCCATGGACAAGCCGTGGGATAATGGCTTCCGCCAGACAACCACCAGCACCAAACCCATTCTGACGCCGGGTGATTTCGAAGGGGTGAAGCTGCGCGTGCCGCCTGCGCCCCTTTGGACATCGATGTTCAAGGCCTTCGGCGCGGCGCCCACGACGATCAACTTCAACGAGGTCTATTCGGCGCTGCAGTCGAAAATCGTCGACGGCCAGGAAAACCCGCTGGCCATCATCGACACCGGCAAGCTCTACGAGGTGCAGACCAATTGCTCGACCACCAACCATATGTGGGACGGCTTCTGGGTGCTTGCCAACCGCCGCAATTGGGAAGCCCTGCCGAAGGATATTCAGGAGATTGTTGCGAAGAATCTCAATGCGGGAGCGGTGGCGGAGCGCGCTGACGTTGCCGAATTGACGAAGGGCCTGCGCGAGACGCTGACGGCGAAGGGCCTGAAATTCAACGATGTCAGTCCGGCGGCCTTCCGCGAAAAACTGCGCAGCGCCGGGTTCTACGGCGAGTGGAAGCAGAAATTCGGCGATGAAGCATGGACGATCCTGGAGACGGCAGTCGGCAAACTCAGCTGACGCAAGATCATGGATATCGCAGGAGCAGCTGAGCGAAAGCCGCAGGGCCACGAAAGCGGCTGGAGGCGGCAGGTCAGCCGCTTCGATAACGCTCTCGGCGCATGCATTGCGTGGCTGGCAGCCCTTCTGGTTATTGCTGAAGTCATTGTCCTGCTTGCCGGGGTCATCGCGCGCTATGTTCTTCACCGACCATTGACGTGGTCGGATGAACTGGCCTCGACGCTCTTCCTGTGGCTCGCCATGTTTGGCGCGGTGATAGCTGTGCGCGCCAACGCCCATATGCGGATGACAGCGCTCGTCGCCTATTTCGGCGCCCATCGCCAGGCATTCTTCGACACGCTGGCTCTGGCGGTGTGTCTGGGCTTCCTCGTGCTCGTGCTGCCATCGGCCATCGAATACGCGTACGAGGAGAGCTTTATCACTACGTCCGCCCTCGAATTGTCGGGCTCGTGGCGAGCTGCCGCCTTCCCCTGCGGCGTTGTTCTCATGCTCATCTTCGGGGTCAATCGTCTGGTTCTGGAATCGCGCCTGTCACATGCGGTGCTGACGCTCGGCGGCCTTGCCCTGATTGTGCTTGCCTTCAAATTCGCCGGACCGGGCTTCAAGACATTGGGTTATGGCAATCTGGTCATCTTCTTTGTCGTCATCGTGCTTGGCGCCGTGTTGTTGGGCGTTCCCATCGGCTTTGCGTTTGCCATCGCCACCTTCGGCTTCATCGCGCTCACCACGCGCGTGCCGACAATGGTCATGGTCGGGCGCATGGACGAGGGCATGAGCCACCTCATCCTGCTGGCGGTGCCGCTGTTTGTCTTCCTCGGGCTGCTCATTGAAATGACGGGCATGGCGCGCGCCATGGTGGCGTTTCTTGCCTCGCTGCTCGGACATGTGCGTGGCGGGCTTTCCTATGTGCTGATCGGCGCCATGTATCTCGTCTCGGGTATCTCCGGCTCGAAGGCCGCGGACATGGCAGCCGTTGCACCGGCCCTCTTCCCGGAGATGAAAGCGCGCGGCGCCAAGCCGGGCGATCTCGTCGCGCTGCTGTCGGCTACAGGCGCGCAGACCGAGACGATCCCGCCCTCGATCGTGCTGATTACCATCGGCTCGGTGACGGGCGTGTCGATTGCCGCGCTTTTCACTGGCGGGTTGCTGCCGGGGCTGGTGCTGGCGATCGGGCTTTGCGTTGTCGTCGCGTGGCGCTACCGCAGCGATGACCTGTCGCAAGTAAGGCGAGCGACTGCTGGCGAAATCGTCAGAAGCTTTGTGATCGCCGTGCCGGCGCTGGCTCTCCCCTTCATCATCCGCGCGGCAGTGGTCGAAGGGGTGGCAACGGCCACCGAAGTGTCCACCATCGGTATCGGCTACACCGTCATCGCCGGGCTCCTGATCTACCGTCAGTTTGATCTTCGGCGCTTGCAGCCCATGCTGGTTGAAACAGCGACGCTGTCGGGCGCCATTCTCTTCATCATCGGCGCAGCGTCAGCCATGGCGTGGGGTCTGACGCAATCGGGTTTCTCGCGGACCCTCGCTACCTTCATGACAAACTTGCCCGGCGGGGTCGCCGGGTTTCTCATTGTATCGATTATCGCCTTTGTGGTTCTTGGCAGCGTACTTGAGGGTATTCCGGCAATCGTGCTGTTTGGACCGCTGCTCTTTCCCATCGCCAAAACCGTCGGCGTTCATGAAGTCCACTACGCCATGGTGGTGATCCTTGCCATGGGGCTCGGGCTCTTCGCCCCACCCTTTGGCGTTGGCTATTATGCCGCCTGTGCCATCGGCAAGGTGCATCCTGATGAGGGTATCGCACCGATCTGGGCCTATATGCTGGCGTTGCTGGTCGGTCTTGGCGTGGTTGCTGCCGTGCCGTGGATTTCCATCGGGTTTCTATAGGGGCGCATGATATGGCGGGGCGGCTTGACGGCAAGACAGCCATCGTCTTCGGCGCCGGCTCAAGCGGTCCGGGCTGGGGCAATGGCAAGGCCACCGCGGTGACCTTCGCCCGGGAAGGCGCAAAGGTCATCGCCGTCGACATCGCGCTGCCGGCGGCGGAAGAAACTGCCGCGATCATCGCTGGCGAAGGTGGCGCGGTGATCGCGCTTGCCGCCGATGTCACCGACCTTGCGAGCGTCGAAGCAGCAACAGCGACCGCGCTTCAATATTTCGGCGCTGTCGACATCCTTCACAATAATGTCGGCGTCGTCGTCAATGGCAGCCCGATCGATCTTGCCGAAGCCGATTTCACGCGGGCCATCGACATCAATCTCGGGTCCGTCTACCGCACCTGCCGCTGCCTGCTGCCGCATTTCATCGCCCGCAAGCAGGGCGTCATCATCAACATCGCTTCGCTCGCGGCGATCCGTTTCGTCGGCTACCCCTATTTTTCCTATTATGCGTCAAAGGCTGCCATCGTGCAGGCAACCTCCGCCCTCGCCGTTCAATATGCACCCTACCGCATCCGCGCCAACTCCATCCTCCCCGGCCTCATCGACACACCGATGATCTACAAGCAGATTGCCGGCAATTACGCCTCGATTGACGAGATGGTGGCAGCCCGCAACCGCGCCGTGCCATTGGGGCGGATGGGAACGGCGTTCGACATTGCCCACGCGGCAGCGTTCCTGGCTTCCGACGATGCGCGCTTTATTACAGGCATCGCTCTGCCCGTTGATGGCGGGCAGAGCGTTGCGGTGCCGATGGGCTGACAGGCCAGGGCCTGCAAGCTGCGTCAATGGCTATGCGGTTTGGTACCCGGCGGATGAACATGGTCACTATGGTCATGGCCATCATGGGCGTGCTCATCATGGGCGTGGTCATGATCGCCATGAACCTCATCACCATGGTCATGTGTGCAAATCTCCGCGCTCGCCGCCGCGTTTGCCTTGCCGATCAGCGCTATGCTGTGACCGGCATTGTTGTGGTTGAACAGCGCCGCATGACCCACGTAATAGCACAGGAAGAAGCCAGCGAGTGCAGCAAACTTCAACTGGGAGGTCCGCGCCCAGGTGAGAAAGATTGTGCGATCCTGCTGGCGCCGTTCACCGATGATGGTTACCAAAATCAGGATGATGACGAGGTGGCCGATGGCGTCGATCTTGCCGAAGGGAATGACCGCGGCAATGAAGAGAACGGCCAGAGCCAGCGCTCCGAGGCGGCGCGCCAAAGGCGAGCAGATGAGAGCGAAGGCAAGGCCGAATTCAACCACTCCGGCCAGCGTCATGAATGTATCAGCATCAAAGCCGGCGGCGAGATAAGGCTTGGCGATCAAGACCGGTGTCGTCCAGTGCGGATAGGCAAATTTCTCGATGCTGGCCCACATCAAGGTGATCGCCGCGCCCCAGCGCAGAACGGGCATGCGCATCTCGCGCAGATAAGGATTGCTGCAGGCAAAAAGTGTAAAATAGACCGCTGTTGCCAGAAAGATCGGGTAGTCAAGCATATGGAAGAGGCCATATTGCTGGACCGCCAAGCCCCACAGCGCGAAGATGCCAATCGTCGCAAAGGGCATGGTCACCTTAAAGAACAGCGAGCAGGCGATGGCAAATTGCAGCCACGGCACCCATTCGCTGGTCGTTTTCAGTTCTGGCGTCAGATAAACACCGCCGATCACCCAAAGGCAGACGAAAAACACCGCCGTGCCGGCCCGCATGACGTCATCCATCCGTCCTTCGAACGGCCCACTGAGCTTATTCATGATGTGGTGCGACCATTGCCCGAGTTTCTGATCCTCGACCAGGCTGATCAGCGCTAGAACCAGCGCCGCAAAGGCCAAAGCTGCCCAAAAGACCGGTGTCAGCACCTGCGACAAAGGCATGGGCTCGGCTGCCACATCAAACGTGGCGAACCATTTGACGTGGGCGTGCGCCGGAGCGCTGCCCGCCAACGTGGCGCCGCATAGCGTTGCAACCGAAGCAACAACTGGCGCACCCCATTCAACAATCTTAGTAAAGCAAAATTGAATCGACTTCGTTGACTTAGATTTGACCATAACACGTCCCCACTTCACGTTTTGTTGTTGAGGACGTTATCGACTATATCTCTTTCCGTGAGGTAAACTTCGCGGATTAGATAAAGTTATGTTTTAATTTTCGTAAAACAGCGATTTTTCTTTATATCATTTGTTAAACATGTGCAGCCAACAGGGCCTCCGAGCGGATTTCTTCCGTCAAACGCGCCTTAAGAGCTGAAAATTCGCTGCTTGTCTTCACTGTATAGTGGCGTGGATGGGCAAGATCGATGGCGATTTCCGCCTTGATCCGCCCCGGTCGGGCGGTCATCACGATCACGCGCGAGGCCAGAAAAACCGCCTCTTCAATATCATGGGTGACGAATATCACCGTTTTTTTCTGCTTCTCCCAGATCGACAACAGCATTTCCTGCATCAATCCGCGTGTTTGATTATCAAGCGCGCCAAAGGGTTCATCGAGAAGAAGGATCGCCGGATCGGTTGCCAGCGCCCGGGCGATAGCGGTTCGCTGCTGCATGCCGCCGGAAAGCTGCTTGGGGTAGTGGTTGCCAAAACCCGCCAGGCCAATACGCTCCAGCCAGTCAGAGATAATCGGTTTGACGCTCGCCTCGTCCAGGCCTTTTTCACGCAGGCCGAAGGCGATGTTGTCTGCAACCGTCAGCCACGGAAACAGCGTATAGGACTGGAACACCATGCCGCGATCAGGACCGGGCGCGCTCACCGGTCTGCCGTCAAGCAGGATGCGCCCCGTCGTCGGGCGATCAAGCCCGGCGATCAGGCGCAGCAGGGTTGATTTACCGCATCCCGATGGTCCGAGCAGGACGAGAAAATCATTGTCGGCGACCGTCAAATCGACCGGCAGCAGCGCCGGCACGGGCGCACCGCCCCTGGGGGCGGGAAACTGCCGCGACACATTTTCGACGCTGAGCTTGCTCACAACGTGCTCCACGCGAACAGGCGGCGATTGAGCGCCTTGAACAGAAAATCGGACACAAGCCCGATGATGCCGATAACGATGATGCCGAAAATGATCTGGCCGGTGGCGAGCAAGGCCTGGCTGTCGATGATCATGTGGCCAATACCGGCAGACGAGCCGATGAGTTCAGCGACGATGACATAGGTCCAGGCCCAGCCAAGGACAAGGCGTAATGTCTCGGCGATCTGCGGGCCTGCGGCTGGCAACAATACCCGGGTGAGGATGCGGCTATCCTTCGCGCCCAGCGTCAGCGCTGCCTCGACGAGATCGCGCCGCGTGCCACCAACTGTCACGGCGATGATCAGAACGAGCTGAAAAAACGAGCCGATGAAGATCACCAGAAGTTTTTGCAGCTCGCCGGTTCCCGCCCACAGAATAAGAAGGGGGATGAAGGCCGAAGCCGGGAGATAGCGGGCAAACGATATGAACGGCTCCAGCAGCGCCTCGACCGGCTTGTAGGCCCCCATCAGCACACCGAGGGGAACAGCAACGGCCGCCGCCAGAACGAAACCGCCGACGACCCGCCAGATGGTGATGGCAATATCGCCCAGAAAGCCATAGCGCACGATGAGGATACGCCCCTCGTCGATCATCGTCAGCGGATCGGCGAGGAAAGTCTTCGACACAAATCCACCGAATGTCGCCAGAGACCATGCGGCAACAAAAACGACGAAGAACAACAGGCCCAGCGCCAGGCGCGCACCAAAGGAAATGGGCTCAAGCGGTTTCATGAGATCAGATACATGTATCGGCCCGGCATGTCAGGACATGCCGGACTGTCGACATCGCAAAAGCACGAGCGCCCGCCATCAGTCGAGAAAGCGCGTATCCGCCAGCCTGGTCAGATCGGGTATCTGCTTGATGACACCAATTTCCAGAAGGAGATCGGCAGCTTCCTTGGAGAACGACTTGAAATCGCCGGCAAAGAACGCCTTGTTGGCGTCCTTGTCCTGCCAGCGCAGATATTTCGCTGAATTGCCAAACTGTTCGCCCGTCTGCTTCACGTCGGCGCCCATGATGTCATAGGCTTTCGCCTGATCCGATTTGATCAGGGCGACCGCCTCGAAATAGCTCTTCGCCAGCGCTTTGGCCGCAGCCTCATTCTCGGCGAGGAATTTCGGCGTGCAGCCAAACGTATCCATGATCATCGGATAATCGAGCGTGGTGGCGATGATCTTGCCTGCCTCGGGCTTGTCGCGGACCGCCGAGAGATAGGGCTCATAGGTCATCGCAACGTCATTCTGTCCGGCGATGAAAGCCTGAGCGGCGGGGCCAGGCTCCATATTGACGACCGTCACATCCTTGACCGACAGGCCATTCTTTTTCAAAAACCAGGCCAGCGTGAAATAGGGCGCGGTACCGGGAGCGGAGGCGGCAACCTGCTTGCCCTTCAAATCCTTGATCGAGGCAATATTGCCGCGCACCGCCATGCCGTCGGCGCCGTAGGATTTATCCATCTGAAAAATCTGCGTGCTGGCAATGCCGGCCGCATTCCACACAATCCAGGTTTCAACCGTCGTTGCCGCGCACTGGATGTCACCTGCTGCCATGGCGAGATGGCGGCTGGCCTGCGGGATCTTCTTCAAGGTGACGTCGAGGCCGTTTTTGGCGAATATCCCGGCTTCCTTGGCCAATACAAGCGGGGCAAAGCCGGTCCAGCCCGAAAAGCCGATGCTGACCTTGGTTTGAGCAACCGCCGGCGTCGCAGTGAGCGCGACTAAAGCAGCTGCGACCAGTTTGAAACGTGACATCCAGCCCTCCCATATTGCAACGCGCAATCGCATCACGCTACGGAACGGTTGTCAAATACCGCCTCGGTCATCCCTTGCGTTCAGGCCAAGCTAGGCAGCGCTGCAAACGGCCTGCGGCGCAGTTGTGACTTCCCCGCGAGTGAGGGTCACTTCAAAGATGCCACCTGGCATGGTCTTCGCTTTTTTCTTCAGCGAGGCGAGCGTCCGTGTGACGCCATCGACGCCAGCGCAAGTGCTGCCAGGCAAAGCGCGCAGGACGCCAACGCTACACGTCATCAGCGGCCAGCAGGCAGACTGGCCATCGCGGCCCGCAGCCTCGATATAGCCGCGCTCACGATCAGAAAGCGTGTAGAGGCTCGATACGCTGTGGGCGAAGGTCTCGCGCACCCGGGTGAGCATGGCTGCAAGGTCGCTGCAAGCATCACCTACTGCGCCGGCAAAAAAATCATCCCCACCGATATGGCCGTAGAATATGCCGGTTCCTGCCATTTCGTGGGCAATGATATCGCGAAACATGATGATGGCGCGATCGCCGATACCAAAGCCATAGACGTCATTGAAGGGTTTGAAATGATCGAAATCAAAGTAGCAGAAGAGCCGCTCCGATGATCCTTGCATACAAGAATTATCGATGAATTCCAGAATCCGGTCATTACCTGGCAATTTCGTCAGCGGATTGGCACCGCGTGCCTCACTCAACCGCATGTTGTTGATAATCTTGACGAGTGCGTTAGCCGGCAGAAAGCCGGAATACTTGCGATCCTGGGTGACGAGCACGCCTTCCTGCAGCCTGTCCTGGTAGGTCTCGACGAGATGCGGGAGGCTGCTGCTGCTTTCGGCAGCCGGGATCGAGCGCAGAAAGCTGGCAAGCGTTATTCCAGCCGCCCGGTTGGACAGCAGATCCCGGCCGAAAGGTGAATGCAGAAAAGGCTTGATATCGACTTCTCGGATCACACCGCGGGGTTCACCATTGCCATCGACGATGGGGATCACAGTCTGGTGCGGGTGGCAACGGAACAGCTTGAGCACCTGCAGCAATGACGCTGATGCAGGCAGAACCTCGTAGGGTTCGATCTGAATCCTGATCTCGTCATCGTGCAGAACATGGATGGGTTGCTGCGACGCCGCCGCCACGTGATCATAAGACGCGTTCAAATCACTGTAGAGCTGCGTCGGTCTGGCAATGAAATATCCTTGCACCAGATCGCAGCGCGATTCACGGCAGCATTTCAGTTCCGCCTCGGTTTCCACGCCCTCGCCGATGACGGATACGCCCAATGTGTGCGCCAGATCGACGACGGACGACACAAACAGGCGTTTCCTTGCGTCCGCCTCCATACCCGCAACAAAAAAGCGATCGATTTTCACGAAGTCGGGGCTGCCCTGATAAAGCATGCGCAATCCGGCGCTGCCGGCGCCATAATCATCTACCGCAACGCGAAAACCCCTGCTGCGCAGCGCGCCGACCTGATCCTCCAGGGCTGGGCCGTTGAGGTTCTGGTTCGATTTAGACAGTTCAACACAAAGCTGACCCGGTTCGAGGCGGCATTTGGCCAGGCTTTTTTCAAGCTCGGCGCAAAATTTGATCATGTGGTTGGACAGGCGGGCATCGAGATTGATAAAGAGCCGCGCGCCGGGAGGTGGATTGGCCTGGCAGAATGCAGCCACCGCCTTGCGCTGCAATTCGACTTCCAGTTCAAACAGCACATCATGGTCATGAGCGTGCTGGAAGAAATCCACAATAGATGAAAAGCCGATATCGGCTGTATTACGCACCAGACTTTCATAAGCCATCGTGCGCCCATTACGCACGTCAACTATGGGTTGAAGCGCCATGTCGATCTGACTGCGAACACGCGATAGAAACAGCGCACAATTTTTGTTTGAAAGCCACAAGACGCCATTGTTCGTCGGGTTCATCGCCAATTCCCGTTACGCAAGTAAGCCGTTCGTGTCTGATCTTGACGGCTGGCATACCAATGGCATGTAAGAAGTTGAGAATGCGTAATTACCTGACTGTCACATATATAAAACAAATGTGATCGACAGATGGTCGATCGTCATGATGGTCAGACGTCCCACATCCTGACAGCGAATGCCTTGATCAGGGCCGCTGCGTGCGGTGCATCGTCGGCCAAAACCGCTTTTCACGGGTAATTGCTGGCGTGCGGTCTATTAGCGCCGCTTCATACCCTGCTGACCGAGCCGCCACATCAGCACGTCGAAGCGATCCTGACCAAAGAACGGCTCGCCGCTCAAAACAAAAGTCGGCACGCCCCAATGGCCAGCCGCGCGGAGCGCTGCATCATTGTCGGCAAGTATCTGCTCATGGCGCTCGGGCTCGGCGAGGATTGCCGCGTCAAGGCGGACAAGATCGAGCCCGGCGCGCTGTGCGGCTTGGGCCAGATGATCACTCTCGTGCCAGTTATCCGTCCGGCCCTCCCACAGCAGCCGCGACACCTCATCAGCGAAAGCCATGCCGCGGCCTGCCTCAACGGCCGCAATACCAAGCCGGCTGAGGCGCAGCATCAGCGGCTGCTCGGGCGCAATCTCCAGCGTCTCCATATTCTGGATGATCGGATCGGGCACCGGGCGGCGGAATGGCAGGCCGAGATATTCGGCCACGCGGAGGCAGTCGCGCATGAAGTATGGCCGCGACAGCGGGTTCATGGCGCGAAAATAGGCGGGGTTGCGGATCGCGGCGGGATGAACCACGCGCAGCGCGACAGCAACGTCATAATCACGCGCCAGTGACAGCGCCCGTTTGGTAACAAAATAGGAATAGGGGCTGCGAAACGACCAATAGAGATCAAGCTGCAAAGTCATCTTGTTCCTCCCTGCCCCGGCATGCTTAGCATAGCGCCGAACGGAATGAGGAAGCGAGAAGCAAGATGGCAACCAATCGTGTGTATCGGATCGCCGTCATCCCCGGGGATGGCATCGGCAAGGAGGTGGTGCCGGAAGGGGTCCGCATCCTTGAGAAGGCAGCGAAAGCCTTTGGCTTCGAGTTGAAACTCGACTGGTTCGATTTCGCCTCCTGCGATTATTACGCCAGGCACGGGCGCATGATGCCGGAGGACTGGAAAGAGCATATCGGGCGCCACGACGCGATTTTCTTCGGCGCGGTCGGCTGGCCGGCAACCGTGCCTGACCATATCTCGCTGTGGGGTTCGCTTATCCTCTTCCGGCGTGAATTTGATCAATACGTCAATCTGCGCCCGGTGCGCCTGATGCCGGGCGTCAACTCGCCGCTCTCGGGCCGCAAGCCCGGCGATATCGATTTCTATGTGGTGCGCGAGAATACCGAGGGGGAATATTCCTCGATCGGCGGGCGCATGTTCCCTGATACGGCCCGCGAATTCGTGGTGCAGGAAACGGTGATGACGCGCCACGGCGTGGACCGGGTCCTGAAATATGCCTTTGAACTGGCCCAGCGGCGCGGCAAGAAGCATCTGACGTCGGCCACCAAATCAAACGGCATCTCGATCACCATGCCCTATTGGGACGAGCGGGTGGAGGCGATGGCGAAGACCTACCCGGACGTACGCACCGACCGCTTTCACATCGACATTCTGAGCGCCCATTTTGTCCTGCATCCGGACTGGTTCGATGTGGTGGTGGCCTCGAACCTCTTTGGCGACATCCTGTCCGACCTTGGCCCGGCCTGTACGGGGACGATTGGCATCGCGCCTTCCGGCAATATCAACCCCGAGAGGGATTTTCCCTCGACCTTCGAGCCGGTTCATGGTTCCGCCCCAGATATCGCCGGCAAGGGCATCGCCAATCCCGTCGGCCAGATCTGGTCGGCTGCCATGATGCTCGACCATCTGGGCGAGCGCGAGGCGGCGCAGGCGATCGAGGCTGCCATTGAGCGGGTGCTGGCCGATCCGATGCGCCGGACCGGTGATCTTGGCGGCAAAGCTGATACGCTCACCTGCGGCAAGGCGGTGGAGAGCGAGCTGTGAGCGGGCATATCCTTTTCTCGATCGAGGGTGCGGTTGCCACAATCACCATCAACCGCCCGCAAGCGCGCAACGCGTTCACGCTTGATATGTACCGTGAGCTCAAGCAGCGCGTCGACATGGCAAGCGCCGATCATCAGCTGCGCGCGCTCATCCTCACCGGCGCCGGCAACGAGGCGTTCGCAGCCGGGACGGACATCGGCGAATTCCGCTCGTTTGCCTCGCCCGACGATGCGGTTGCCTATGAGGATTTCATCGACGAGGTGCTGGGCAGCATCGAGCGTTGCCGCCTGCCGACGATTGCCGTCATCGCTGGCGCCTGCACGGGCGGCGGGGCAGCGATCGCGGCGCGCTGCGACATGCGGATCGCCGGCGACAATCTGCGCTTCGGCTTTCCCATCGCCCGCACGCTCGGCAATTGCCTGTCAGCTGAAAACCTCGGACAATTGGCGGGCCTCGTCGGGCCGCAGAGGGTCATTGACATGATCTTTACCGCCCGCCTCATCGAAGCGGCGGAAGCCTTGTCGATCGGGCTCGTCAGCGAGGTCATCGCCAAAGAGGATCTGGCCCGGCGCGGCATGGCACTTGCGACGCGCATTGCCGGGCATGCGCCGCTGACGCTTTATGCCACGAAGGAGGGGCTGCGCCGCGTCCGCGTTGGCGAAGGTGTGTCGGACCGCGATCTGGTGCGACTGTGCTATGGCAGCGGCGATTTTCGTGAAGGCATGGACGCTTTTCTTACCAAGCGAGCGGCGCATTGGCAGGGGCGGTGATCAACCCCAAAGGAGTTGATTCTGGAAATCTGCGTCGTCCGGTTCGCTTTGCCACCCTCGGCGGGCGCCAGACTGTGTTGAATGTGTGACAGTCGCACTGAAAGCGTACATGCACACATATGTGAACGCCAGACAGGCTGATCAGGGCAAATAGCGCTGATTTCAAGAAATTACGGCTATTTTGCCAGTGACGAGCGAGAACTGATGGAAATCTGACGTTTTGTTGGAGGCTAATTGCGATTTTGTCTCATTCCATCGTGATTTTCGCCAGGAGCACCCCATTGATTTCCCTTAAGGAAGGTTAAAAACCGGTGACTTGTGCGTTGCTGAAATAGTTCCTAGCCTCGTTT
>DEZK01000042.1 GCA_002365175.1 Raskinella chloraquaticus (SeqCode) | reverse complement strand
GAAGCCGTGCCCGCGCCGACCGTGCTCAGCCTCGATGAGTCGACGCCGCCCGCTGAGGCCGATGCATCGGTCGCGCGGTCCGGAGAGACCTCGCGGCAGGCGCTCTGGCGCGGCGAGCTTCTGAAGACCGGCATCCGCGGCAAGGGCGGCGCCATGCTCAAGTTCACGGAGCTTGAGGCGATCCCCGGCTGCAAGCATCTCCACGCGTCCGGCTCGCTGGAAACCGGCGAGCGCGCCGTCGTCAGCTTCGGCCCGGAACATGCGGCGCTCGAACAGAAGCAGGTGGAGCGCGCCATCGAAGAAGCGCAGACGCTGGTTCCGCGCCCGAAGATCGTCGTGTTCTGCGCCTTCACCTTCGATCCGGAGGCCGCCAAGGACATCGACGAGATGAACTGGCCCGGCGTCACGCTGCTCAAGGCCCAGATGAACACCGACCTCCTCACCGAGGATCTTAAGAAGGCGCGGTCATCGAACCAGAGCTTCTGGCTCATGGGCCAGCCGGATGTCGATCTGCGGCGCGAAGGTGACGAATGGCGTGTCGAGGTCAACGGGTTCGACTATTTCGATCCGAGGAACCCCGACGATCCAGTTACGGGCGGATTGCGCAGCGGTGGGAAGCAGAACATCGCCATGTGGTCGCTCGACACCGACTACGACGGGCGCAGCATGATGCCGCATCAGGTATTTTTCCCCATGGCGGGCGCCAAGGATGGCTGGAACCGCCTGCGCAAGACCATCCGGGCCGAGCTTGACGAGGACCTGCTGGAGCAGTTCCACGGCACCGTGTCGCTGCCGTTCAAGGCGGGCGAAAACCGGCGCGTCGCCGTCAAGATCGTCGATGATCGAGGAATCGAAAGCCTGAAGATCATGGGCCTGGAGTGAGGGGGATGGAGAAGCCGAAGTCCCTCATCATCAACTCGCCCTTTGTCGCCCCGCACCAGCACTGGATCGAGGGCAAGGGCGGCGTGCTCGAGGTCAAGCCCGAACGCAGGCCGGCGAGCTACGAGGTCTTCGACGCCCGCAACAACACGCGGCGCGTCGAGATGCTCGATAACGTGAACACGATCCGCTCGCGCGTCGATGCGTGGCGCGATGCCGGCTGGCCGGGCGTCACCATCGTTACGCGACGCCTTCTTGAGCATTGGTATGACGAGACGGCGCGCGAATATCCCTTCTACTTCTGCCAGCTCGAAGCGATCGAGACGCTGATCTGGTGGGTCGAAGGCGCTCCGGAGTTCAAGCAGGGCATCGTGGTTCCGGGCGACGGCGGTCCGTGGGAACGGCTCTGCAACAAGATGGCGACCGGAGCAGGCAAGACCACGGTGATGGCGATGATCATCACGTGGCAGACCCTGAACGCGCTGACCTATCCGAAACGCAGCAAGGACTTCAGTCGGGCGGTGTTCATCGTCGCGCCGGGCCTGACGGTGAAGGGACGGCTTCAGGTTCTGATCCCGAGCGAGGGGAGCTACTACGACCAGTTCAATCTCTGCCCGTCGGAGGCCTTTCGCCAGAAGCTGAACCAGGCCGAGGTTCTGATCGAGAACTGGCATACGCTGATGCCGGCGGCGCAACCGAAGCGCTCGGTCGTCAAGAAGGGCGCCGAGTCCGATGAGGCTTTCACGCGCCGTGTTCTCGGGAAGCTGGCGAACCAACGTGACATCATCATCATCAATGACGAAGCGCACCACGCCTATCGCAAGCCCGCCGAATTGAAGATCAGCAAGAAGGCCGCCGCAGACCAAGGCATCGACCTCGACGAGGCGACGCGATGGATCGAGGGGCTCGATCGGCTGCACAAGACCCGTCGCATCCAGCGCTGCTTCGATCTCTCGGCGACGCCATTCGCGCCGACAGGCAAGGCCAGCACGGACACGGCGCTGTTCGACTGGATCATTTCCGACTTCGGATTGAACGACGCGATCGAGAGCGGCCTTGTGAAGACGCCCCGCGTGGTCGTCCGCGATGACGCGCTGCCCGACGCCAGGACGCTGCGACCCAAGCTCTACCACATCTATCGTGACCCTTCGGTCTCCGAGGATCTGAACCGCAAGGCCGAGCCGCACGAGCCGCTGCCGAAGCTGGTGCAGGATGCCTACACGCTGCTCGGCGCGGATTGGCGTAAGGCGCTGGCGGATTGGGCCGGTCATCATTCGCCGCCGGTCATGCTGACGGTTTGCAACCGGACGGAAACCGCAGCACGCATTGAGCGCTACTTCAATGCCGGCGATGCCCACTGGCCGGAGCTGCGCGCTCCTGAGCGGACATTGCGGGTGGATTCAAAGGTTCTGGAGAAGGCCGAAATCGGCGAACAGGCTGCATCCGACAAGGGATATGAGGAGCGTCTGAAGGCGATCGTGGATGCGGCCAACATCCCGGCCACGCGAAAAGAGCGTCTGAAGGAGTTGAAGAAGGAAGAGCTGCTCCGCGAGATCGTCGACAATGTCGGCAAGCGGGGCGGCGCTGGCCAGGACCTGCAGAACGTCATCTCCGTCGCGATGCTGTCGGAAGGCTGGGACGCCAAGAACGTCACCCACATCATGGGGCTTCGTGCCTTCACGTCCCAGCTCTTGTGCGAGCAGGTGATTGGCCGCGGCCTGCGCCGTGTCACGTACGACAAAGACGAGAACGGGCTGTTCCGGCCTGAATACGTGAACGTCTTCGGCGTGCCGCTGTCGATCTACGAACCTGCAGAAGGTGGCGAAGCTCCACCTCCGCCGAAGCCTTCGACGCAGATCGATGTCGTGCCGGAACGCGCTGCCCTGGAGCTGCGGTGGCCGAACATCCTGCGGATCGAGCAGGTCGTGAAGCCGGTGCTCGCCGTTGATTGGTCCAAGGTCGAGACGCTCACGCTTGATCCTGCAGCGACAGCCATCACGGCGGAGCTGGCCCCGGCACTGGGCGGCGCGACCGACATGAGCAAGGTCACCCAGATCGATCTCGCGGCGCTGCCCGAGGGCTTTCGCCTTCAGCGGCTGATCTTCGTTGCGGCGCGCAAGGCGTTCTCCGCACTGCACGGCAGTTTCCAGGGCACCGACGAGTACCTGCTGGCTCAACTCGTCCGGCTGGTCGAGGCGTTCCTCGCCTCGAACAAGCTCGACATCCCTTCGCTGTTCCACAGCGATCCCTTGCGGCGTCGGATCCTGATCGCCCTCAACATTGACGGGGTGGTGACGCACCTTCTGCGCTTCGTCACCGAGCAGAACACGACGAAACTGGAACCGGTGTTCGATGAGGAGCGCCCCATTGGTTCGACCGCGGACATGCGGGTTTGGTACACCACCAAGCCGAACATCCTGACGCAGAGATCCCATATCAGCCATGTCGTCGGGGACTCGTCGTGGGAAGGTCATGCCGCAAACATCTTCGAGACGCGCCCCGAGGTGGTTGCTTACGCCAAGAACGACCATCTCGGCTTCCACATCAGCTATTTGTGGCAGGGCTCTCGCCGACGCTACCTGCCGGACTTTATCGTTCGCCTGCACAACGGCCTGAACCTGGCGTTGGAAATCAAAGGCGAAGACACGCCTCAGAACCGGGCGAAGCGTGCGGCGCTGTCAGAATGGACGGAAGCCGTGAATGGGCATGGAGGATTTGGCGTTTGGGCTTGCGATGTAGCTTTCAAGCCTGCCGAGGTCATCGACATCGTGCTGAAGCACGCGAACAGGCCGGGTTCGGGCCATCCTGCGCCTTGAATGATGAATTGCTGACCGCTTGGTCGAAGGCTACCGACGAGCGGGCTGCTTCTTAGGCGGCGTGATCCGTTCACCCTTCGCCAAAACATAGTCGGCGATCTTGTGCCCGAGGGGATGCGGCCCTGCCCACAGCATGTAGTAGATCGGGACACCGCGCGTGTTCCTGACGACACTCGGTGTGGCGGCGTGGCCGAACAAGGCCTTCAGGCGGCCGACGTAGTGGTCAAGAAGCCGCTTGGCTGCATCGTCAACCTTGTGGCGGATCGTATCCCCGAAGAGGTCCGTGCGCTCTGCATAGACGAGGCTCTCCCAGTCCGCACTGCCAAAGCAGCCGTTCAGTCCCGCGCGCCAACCATCCGGTATGTCGCCCGACCGGGTGATCAATCTGTTGATGGCCATGCCAAGCGGGAAATTGATGATCACCTCAAACCTCTTGGTTGACCCCAAGGCTGCGACGGTTCGCCAGTCCAGGTGGGGGCCATAAGGATCGAGGAAAGCAACGCCCCTTGTGTTCCGACCCGCTATCCGCGGGACCAGCTTCTGGATCAATTCGTTCGCGTTACCAACCTGAACGCTAATCTTTCGAGACGGGTACTCGGCCCTCAAGCCCTCGAGAAGGGCCGCGCGCCCGGCGTCCGCATCAAAGAAGTGGTATTGGGTGAAGGGGTGTTCGAGAGCTAGGGCTCGGTGCGGGGAGCCTTCGATGAACTGCTCTTCGGATCGAATGAACTCGTCGTCCAGAAGATGGAGGTCCTCATCGTCAGCGCCCGCCCAGGCGTCGCGGATTCTTGAGCGCCCGGCGCCGGCGAACGCATCAATATAGACCAGTTCGAAGGGCTGCTTCTTCAGCGCGACGGTGTATGCGTGCAAATATGCTTCGAGGCCATCGAGCTTCTGTCGGGCCCAAGGGCCAACTGTGTTCTCAACGTGCGACTTCTTCAATGCTGACGGCGCTCCACGCGAAATAGCTCACGCTGAAATCTGATCGAGGATTGGCTTAGGCACGATCTGCCACGGAAAGCCGTTCCATTCCTCCCCATCGAGCAGCCGTCCGCCCGACTTCGGACGGGCGCCACCCCATTGCTTGAAGAAAAAGGCGACCGCGTCACGGTCGCAGATGTCCCGGATCTGTCTGGCCCAGCTTTCGTCCATGGGGCGAGCCCGCGGCCCGCTCTCGCCGCCGACGATGGCCCATGCGACGCCGCTTAGATCGACGTCGCCGATAGGACCGAGCAGTGGCTCGAACGATATGAAGCGCGCATCCGAGTTGATCTGCTTCAGATGCTCGATCCGGCTCGTATGCGCTGCGTCCTCAACCGATACGCCAAGCCAGATATGGCGCGGGACCGATCCACCATCATATCGCTTCCGGACATAATTGCGCATCAGCGAGCTGCGCTTGGTCAGCACCTGATAGACATGCCAGTTCGCCTGCTCCATGGCATCGAACACCTTG
This sequence comes from Raskinella chloraquaticus (SeqCode), assembly GCA_002365175.1. Taxonomy (GTDB): domain Bacteria; phylum Pseudomonadota; class Alphaproteobacteria; order Rhizobiales; family UBA4765; genus Raskinella; species Raskinella chloraquaticus. The sequence goes on along the minus strand of DEZK01000042.1, from coordinate 44,280 downwards.
TCGATAAACGTGCGGTCGATGTCCTTGTGGAACAGGTCGCTCATCGAGTTCACGAAGATCATCCGCGGCTTTTTCCACTGCGCGGGTTGCATCAGCCGTGTTGGCCAGAGCGTCAGGTCGAAGCCTTGTTCGTAGGGGTGCCCGGCAACCCCACGCCAACGTTCCGCAAAGCGTTCAGCGTAGCAGTTGTCGCAGCCCGGACCGATCTTGGTGCAGCCCGTCACCGGGTTCCAAGTTGCGTCAGTCCATTCGATTTCCGACGTTTGCGCCACGGGGCTGCCTCGTTATTGAACCTCATTCTATCCGAGGTTCGATTCAGAACAAAGAACGAACCTGCGGCCTTCGAAGAAGAAATTGCTGCTTCGATTCAACAGCCTATTTGGGAGCGATTGAGGTTTCGTTAACCAAAGAAAACTCGAACTTCCGCCCCGGCCTGATCGTCCAACCGTATGAAGAGGCGAGGGTTTCTGTCCGTATGGTGGTGGCTTCAGTCCACAGGTCGGGAGAGAAACGGACCATTCGGAGAATGCGGCCCGGAGTTCGCGGGCAGCGCAGTGCAGAGGTCGAATTCGCAAAGCCTTTGGAACGTTGCGCTTTCTTATGCCGCACCGTGCGCTGGGAGACGCTTCATTTGAAGGTAATGGCGGAGACGATGGGATTCGAACCCATGATACCCTTTTCAAGGTATGCTCATTTAGCAAACGAGTGCCTTCAGCCGCTCGGCCACGTCTCCGTTGGCGGAGATATGCCCGGCTTCGCGACCGAGTGCAAGACAGGCCGGCGCGCATATGTTTTGCAGGGCGCGGCTTGTCCCGCGCCGCGTCAATGGATGCTGAGATAGGCGCGGGCCTGGCGCAGGGCTTCGGCGATTTCGTCCTGCTTCATCTCGCCGGCGATTTCCTGACGATAGTTCGTCGCGGCGCGATAGCCCTTGGCGATTGCCAGATTGAACCATTTATGCGCGCTGATGCGGTCGATCTCAACCGCGCGTCCCGTGGCGTAGACAAGCCCGAGGCGGAACAGCGCTTCGCCGTCCATCGCTCCTGAAAGGGCGTTCATCTCGATATCATTGTTTGCAAGCCGTGCCATTTTGTCCCTCATGCCCGTTTTCGGGCTTTGACGTCCCTGTTTCCAACTCCCGGCGAACCGGTGCGCTGATGGAGAGAGAATGACGTGAACCTGTCAAATTCGCGTAAAATGACAGGTTTAACGGGAGATGTGCGAAACATGAGCAGAGCATGAAGATTGCCTGAAACTAAGCCGAATTGAGACGATTTCGGTCAAATTTTAGCAAAGCGCTTATCGTTCCGGCTCGCCACAGACGGAATTCATCAACCACGACGCCAACAGCTTTCAGCACGCGCTGCGATCATTCCTCTTGGCGAAATGCCCAAGGTGGAGATAGCCTGCCTGCAAACACCAGAGCCAATAATGGCTTCGTAAGGGAGATTAAGCGATGATCCGACAATTACTGAGGGCCGTGTCGATGGCGGGTGCCTGGGCGCTCATCGGGCTGGCGCTTGTCCCGGCCAATATGGCGCAGGCCCAGGATGCAACCGGAACATGGCTGCGTGAAAACGGCGCCTCGCGCGTGCGGTTTGCTGCTTGCGGCTCCGCGCTGTGCGGAACGATTGTGTGGCTGAAGGATCCGGGACTGGATAAAAACAACCCGGACGAAGCGCAGCGCAGCCGACCGCTGGTGGGGGTACGCGTCTTTTACGACATGAAGCCCAATGGTGGTAATAAATGGAGCGGCAAGGCCTATAATCCGGAAGACGGCAAGGTCTATACCGGCAATATGACGCTTGATGACGGAAAGCTGACGACGCAAGGCTGCGTGCTCGGCGGGCTGATCTGCCGTTCGGTCAACTGGTCTCGTGTCAACTGAGGTCACACATCGCTTCAGTGTTGACGTATTTTTCGCGTGGGCTGGAACCCGCATCGCGTCAATGCACTCCCGAAACCCGCAAAGCCGGTGCGACGCCGCAACGAGGACGTGATGAAACGGATAATGAGCCTGATTGCTGTGCTGGCGCTTGGCGTCACGCTTTTGCTGCCACCTGCCTTTGCGCAAACCACACAGCCGCAAGCCGGACAGGGCCAGACAAAGGCGACCCCCAAACGGGCGCGCTCGCCGGCCCAGTTGCGCAATGACCAGATCATGCGCGATTGCGGCGCGGAATGGCGAGCGAGCAAAGCCGCCGGCAAGACTGGTACACAAACGTGGCGCGGCTTCCTTGGCGAGTGCCGCAAGCGCAAATCGGCCTGAGGCAGCCCGCTTCAGGCGGGGCTGAAACGCCGCTCGATCGCCTCGTTGCCGACGGCCAGACCACGGCTGACGGTGTCACGTGCCATCATGTCGTTGAACCAGCGGGTGATGCCGGGCATTGCTGACAAATCGACATCATGGCGCTCGTGGAGGCGCACCCAGCCAATCAGCGCCAGATCGGCAAGGGAGTAGTCGCCAGCGATGTAGCCCTGTTTCGCCAGGCGCTTTTCGAGAACGGCGTAGAGACGGCGCACCTCGCCATCATAGCGCGTGAGCGCATAGGCGATGGGCTCGGGCGCATAGTGGCGGAAATGATGGCTCTGGCCGATCATCGGCCCAAAACTGCTGATCACCCAGAACAGGCCCTGTTCCACGAGGCTGAGCTTTTCCGCTGACGCGGGAAGCAGAATGCCGCTTTTGCGCGCCAGGTAGAGCAGGATCGCGCCGGATTCGAAGATGGCAAACGGCCGCTCCAGCGGGCCATCGTGGTCAACGAGCAGCGGCAGCTTGGCGTTTGGCGACAGCGTTGAAAAGGGCGGGCTGAATTGGTCGCCCTTGCTGATATCGACAGGAATAACACAATAATCCAGCCTGCTTTCCTCCAGCATGATCGTCACCGCAGCCCCTACCGGTGTTGACCAGTGGTAGAGATCGAGCAAAGGCGGGCGTGTCGTCATGTGGTGATCTCGCTATGATGCTGGCGCGGCGTTTATCACCTGCCGTGGCTTGTGTCGTGGCTAAAGGATGCCCTATATGGGTTTCATGAGCAAAGAGCCCGGCGCTGCACAGTAAAACAGCGTACAGATCGCTTGCAAGAAATCGTGATCGCAAGGCCCTGCCCATGCTTGTTGCGACGCGGTATAGTGCATCTGGCTAACATCGCAGAAGGCCAGCAGCGCAACGGTACTGGAATAATCATCACTCCGGAATATTTCATTCCCTCCCGTGATTGAAGCGCCCCAAACCCCATGAGCACAATGCCATCTACCCCAGAAACGCTTCCCGGCGCCGAATCCTCGCACGATGCTGCCGGCAAGAGCGCTACCGGTGACACAAGCCACCATGGGCCGAAAACGGCGAGTTTTGCCGCATTGGCGATTGGCTCGATCGGTGTTGTCTTCGGCGATATCGGCACCAGCCCGATCTATGCGTTGCGCGAATCCCTCAACCACATCACCTCCGGTGGCGTCCAGCGTTACGAGGTCATCGGCATCGTATCGCTGCTTTTATGGTCGCTGATCGTCGTGGTGACGCTGAAATATGTCCTGCTCATCATGAGGGCAGACAATAAGGGCGAAGGTGGCACCCTGTCGCTGCTGGCACTGGCGCAACGGGCGATCGGCCGGCGCACCAATTTCGTTTTCGCTCTCGGTATCGCCGGTGCCGCCCTGTTCTACGGCGACGCCATTATCACGCCGGCGATTTCGGTTCTCTCGGCGGTTGAAGGGCTCAAAGTGGTTACCCCGGCGCTCGAGCATTACGTGGTGCCGATTACGCTCATCATTCTTATCTGCCTTTTTGCCGTGCAATCACGCGGGACGCATAGTGTCGGCGCGTGGTTTGGCCCGATCACTCTCGCCTGGTTCATCTGCCTCGCGATCCTCGGCTTGCGGCAGATCCCGCAGGATTACGAGATCCTGACAGCCTTCAACCCGGTTCTTGCCATCTCCTTCCTCTCCCGCGAAGGGTGGATCGGCTTTACCGTCGTTGGCTCAGTTTTTCTTGCCGTCACGGGCGCTGAAGCGCTCTATGCGGATATGGGGCATTTCGGGCGCTCTCCCATCCGCTTCAGCTGGATGGCGATCGTCCTGCCGAGCCTCACCATCAATTATCTCGGTCAGGGCGCCATGGTGCTGGCGAACCCCCAGGCCATCGACAACATCTTCTTCCAGATGGCGCCGGAATGGGCGGTGCTGCCTTTGGTGATCCTCGCAACGGCCGCAACCGTCATCGCCAGCCAGGCGGTGATCACGGGTGCCTTTTCAATGACCCAGCAGGCGGTGCAGCTAGGCCTCCTGCCGCGTCTTGAAATCCGCTACACGTCCGAGACCACCGCCGGTCAGATTTTCGTTCCGCGCGTCAACCGCCTGTTGTTGATCGGCGTGATCCTTCTGGTGCTTTATTTCGGTTCCTCCAGCAAGCTCGCCGCTGCCTATGGCATCTCGGTGACGGGATCGATGGTGGTCGATACCGCTCTCGCTTTCATCGTCGCCATTCGTGTGTGGAAATGGCGCCCGTGGCTCGCCGTCGTGGTTATCCTGCCGTTTCTGCTGGTCGATCTTTCCTTCCTCGCGGCCAACCTGCTCAAATTCTTCGATGGCGGCTTCGTGCCGCTGATGCTGGCGCTTGCAATCGTCGTGACAATGGCGAGCTGGGTGCGCGGTACCGTCATCCTGTCGCAAAAAATGCGCCGCGACACGCTGCCCCTCACCAGCCTCTTCCGCTCACTGGAAAAGGTTCAGCGAGTGTCGGGGACAGCCGTGTTTCTCACCACCGATCCGTTATCGGTGCCCCATGCGCTGCTGCATAATCTGAAGCACAACAAGGTTCTGCATCAGACCAATGTCATTCTCAGCGTGCAATTTGCCGAGACCCCGCATGTGGCAAAGGAAGAGCGCACGACGGTTGAGCACATCTCGGCCGATTTCTGGCGTATCATTGTCAATTACGGCTATATGGATACGCCGAACGTCCCCCTGGCGCTCGCCAAATGCCGGCAGAGCGGATTGAAGTTCGACATCATGACGACGTCGTTCTTCCTGGGGCGGCGCAACCTCAAGCGCGATCCCCGCTCGGGCATGCCGATGTGGCAGGACAGGCTGTTCATCTCGCTGACAAAGGACGCGACCAACGCCACCGACTTCTTCCATATTCCCTCAGGGCGTGTGGTCGAGCTTGGAACCCAGGTGCTGGTGTAGCCTCAGCCGGTCCGCCGGCGCGACATCCGCCAGGCAAGAGCCAGGTAGATTGCCATCGTGACGATATGAAAGGCAACGAGGTCGAACGCCCAGCCGAAGATGTCAGCAAAGAGTGTGTTGGCGACCACCTCCGAGAGCGCGACGACCAGCCAGATGACGGTGCCCCAGGATGACGTCACCCACAGGCCGACGGCGGCGATGGGCATCATCACCGCGAGGTAGCCGATCAACACCTGACGGGGCAGTGATGACTGGAGAAAATCAGCAGTTCCCGGCACGCCGATAATGGCGGCCCAGTTGGCCGCGCCCCATAACAGATAAAGGAGCGCAAGCAGGCGCAGGAACCAGGCCATCCACTTCTCTTCGCGGATGATATCGTCGGGCTCGATGACGTCGTCGCTTGCGTGCATCAGGCAAAATCCAGTTCGCGTCGAAGAAGGGGAGCGAAATGCTCCTCGATCCGCTGCCAGTCGATGGCGGCAATGGTCGATGGCTCCCATCGCGGAGCGTTGTCCTTGTCGATGATGACGGCACGCACGCCTTCGGTGAAATCATGGCCGCGAACGATGCGGTTGACGATTCGGTATTCGATCTGCATGCACGCCTCGAAATCGAGATGCGCCCCCTCTTTCACCTGGCGGAACGCCAGCGCCAGCGAGGTTGGCGAGCGCACCGACAGAAGATCGGCCAGCTTCTGAGCATCTGCCTCGCCAGCCGCCGCCAAGGCACGCAAATGGGCCATCAGCTCCGGCAGCGAATTGCCCGACAGGAGCCGCGACAATTCGGCCATCCGGTCTTCCAGCGGGGCCGTGCCGGCTTTTTGGCAAAATGCATCGAGAATGGCACCGGAATCATCGCCAGCCGCCAGCGCGTCAATCAGGGCCGGGAATTCAGTGCCCGGCACATGATGGGTCAGGACGCCGGCATAAAGCGCATCGGCAAGGGCGATGCGCTCGCCGGTCAATGCCAGATAAAGTCCCAGCCTGCCCGGCATACGTGGCAGAAAATAGGTACCGCCAACATCAGGGAAGAGGCCGATGCCAACCTCTGGCATGGCAAAGGCGAGCTTCTCGCTTCCCACCCGGTAGCGGCCATGGATCGATATCCCGACGCCTCCCCCCATGACGATGCCGTCGATGAGCGCGATATAAGGTTTGGGATAGCGCTTGATGCGGCGGTTGAGGTGATATTCGCGGCGGTAGAAGGCGTCCACCTCCTGCCATTTCTGCGCGGTTATCTGCGCTGCAAGGGTGCGAATATCGCCACCTGCGCAAAACGCGCGCGAAGCACCCTGGCGCACGATCACATGGGCGATGCGCGGATCGTGCTCCCAGCGGTTCAGGGCTGCGGCGATGGCATCGATCATGCCAAGCGTCAGCGCGTTCAGCGCCTGCGGGCGGTTGAGCGAGATAATGCCGGCGCGGCCGCGCTCCTCGAGCAGCACGTCACTCGTCTGGCTGACTGCTGTCACCCGTCAGCCTCCCAGCATGGCGCGGGCGATGACGACACGCATGATCTCGTTGGTGCCTTCGAGGATCTGGTGGACGCGAAGATCGCGCACAACGCGTTCGATGGGAAAATCGCGCAGATAACCATAGCCGCCATGAAGCTGCAGACATTGGTTGGCAACATCAAAGGCAACATCAGTCGCCAAGCGTTTGGCCATCGCGACCGCGCTCGTTCTTTCGCTGTCGCCAGCATCCACCAGGCGGGCGGCGCGATGGACCATGAGGCGGGCTGCCATCAGCTCTGTTGCCATATCGGCGAGACGAAAACGCAATGCCTGGAAGTCGGCAAGAGGCTGGTCGAACTGACGGCGCGCCTTGACGTAGGCAAGTGTCGTCTCAAGGCAGAATTGCGCGCCGCCCAGCGAACAGGCGGCGATGTTGACGCGCCCGCCATCAAGCCCTGCCATGGCGATCTTGAACCCCTGCCCCTCAATGCCGATGAGGTTTTCCGCCGGCACGCGGCAATCATCGAAGATGACGGCAGATGTTGGCTGCGAGTGCCAGCCAAGCTTGCGCTCCTGCGCGCCGAAGCTCAGGCCAGGCGTCTCCTTCTCCACCAGAAACGTCGAGATGCCGCGCGGCCCCTCGCCGCCGGTGCGCGCCATGACGACGTAGACGTCCGACACGCCACCACCGGAAATGAATGCCTTGGCGCCATTGAGAATATAATGATTGCCGTCTCGTGTGGCCCGGGTCTTCAGCGCCGCCGCATCCGAGCCCGAGCCTGCTTCCGTCAGGCAATAGCTGGCAACGCGGCGCATGGTGGCAAGATCAGGAAGATGGTGGCGGCGAAGATCGTCATGGCCAAAATTGTCGATCATCCACGAGGCCATGTTGTGGATGGAGAGAAACGGCGTCGTCGAGGTACAGCCGCGCGCCAGCTCCTCGAAGATGATCGCCGCGTCAAGGCGCGTGAGGCCGCTGCCACCGACATCCTCGCGCACATAGACGCCGCCAAATCCCAGCGCGGCAGCCTTTTGCAACGCCTCGCGCGGAAAGACATGATGCTCGTCCCAATGGGCAGCATGCGGCGCCAGCTCGGCATCGGAAAAAGCGCGCGCCGTATCACGAAAAGCTGTCTGGTCTGCGGTCAGATCACTGGTCATCCCTGCCCCGATGGCGCGGCGGCAGCTTGTGCCGCATGATGGCTGAGGGATAGGGGCAGGAGGCGGTGGCGTCAATCATCACCCGCGCCTGGGGGCGCCCTCCCTCCTGCTCTTGCGACAAGCTGGCCGCAAGCGGCGGTTTTGCTGCCGGCTTTCCCGTGATAAGACGCCTTCCTGATCGTTCCAGTTGCGAGTTGACGATGAACCGACAAAGCCGTCCCCCCCTGCCGCTGAGTGATGGTGGCGCCAGCGCCCCTGGCCAGTTTCCGCAGGTGCGGCCAAGGCGGCTGCGCCAGACGGTCTGGTCGCGCCGCATGGTGCGTGAAACGACGTTGACGGTCGATGATCTCATCTGGCCGATCTTCCTCAATGAGGGCAGGAGCGGCCGCGAAGCGGTCGCCTCGATGCCCGGCGTCGAGCGGGTGACGGTTGATCTGGTGGCGGGCGAAGCGGAAAGAGCCGCCCGGCTCGGTATCCCCTGTATCGCGCTGTTTCCCAACACACCGCCGCATCTGCGCGATCATGAGGGCAGCGAAGCACTCAATCCCGAAAATCTGGTGTGCCGGGCGGCGCGCGCCATCAAAGGCGCCGTTCCCGAGGTCGGGCTTATGTCGGATGTAGCGCTCGACCCCTATACAAGCCATGGCCATGACGGGATTTTGAGCGGCGAAACGGTCGTCAATGATCGAACGCTGGGCATTCTCGCCCGCCAGGCCGTGGTGCAGGCTGAAGCGGGCATCGACATCATCGGCCCCTCCGACATGATGGACGGGCGGGTTGGCGCCATCCGCCGCGATCTTGACGCCCACGGCTTTGATAACGTGTTGATCATGGCTTACACGGCGAAATACGCGTCGGCCTTTTATGGCCCGTTCCGCGATGCGGTGGGAACAGCAAAGACGCTGTTAGGCGACAAGCGCACCTATCAGATGGATCCCGCCAACAGCGACGAGGCGCTCAAGGAGGCGGCGCTCGATCTGGCCGAAGGGGCTGACGCGATCATGGTCAAACCCGGCATGCCCTATCTCGACATCGTGCGGCGGCTGAAAGACACGTTCAAGGTGCCGGTCTTCGCCTATCAGGTCTCGGGCGAGTACGCGATGATCCAGGCTGCCGCCGAGCGCGGCTGGCTTGATGGCGAGCGGGCGATGATGGAGAGCCTGCAGGCCTTCAAGCGCGCTGGCGCCGATGGCATCCTCACCTATTTCGCGCCAGTCATCGCTGAACGCCTCAGATAGCCGACAGAACAGGGCCATTGGCCTGCCGCCCGTCAGGTTCCGCCCATGTCTCGTCTCGCTACGGTCTTCGCTGACATCACGCCGCGCGCCGTCTCGGCCGGGCTGATGGTGGCGCTCGTCGGCTATGCGAGTTCGGTCGCCATTGTCATTCAGGGCCTGCGGGCGGTTGGCGCGTCGGGTGCTGATATCGCCTCCGCGCTCCTGCTGCTGGGGCTCGCCAAAGGCGCCGTGGCGATCGGCTTGTCGCTGGTGACACGCATGCCCGTCTCGATTGCGTGGACGACACCGGGGCTTGCTCTGCTCATCAGTGTCGGCGGCACGGCCGGCGGCTTTGCCGACGCGGTCGGTGCCTTCATTCTCGCCGGCCTCATGATTGCGTTCGCCGGATTATGGCCGCGCCTTGGCGCGCTGGTGGTTGCCATCCCCAAGCCGATTGCGAGCGCCATGCTGGCAGGTGTGCTGCTGAAGCTCTGTCTTGCGCCCTTCATTGCCCTCAAGGCTCTTCCGGTCACGGCAGGGGCGGTCATCCTCGTCTGGCTCATCCTCATGCGCTTTGCCCGCTCGGCTGCGGTTCCGGTCGCAGCACTCGTGGCGCTTGTCTCAACCATCGCGCTGGCGCCGCCAGGCACCTATGACGGCGTGCTGCAATGGCCACAGGTAACCCTGACCACACCCACCTTCTCGCTGGAAGCAACGGTCTCGCTTGCTCTCCCGCTCTTCTTCGTCACCATGGCCTCACAGAACATCACCGGGCTCGCCGTGCTGGCGACCTTCGGTTATCACCTCAAAACCTCGCTGGCCTTCGTCAGCACCGGGCTCGCATCCGTGGTGATCGCGCCGTTTGGCGCTCCGACCGTCAACCTGGCAGCGGTCACCGCGGCGCTCGCTGCCGGGCCGGATGCGGGGCCTGATCCACAGAAGCGCTATGTGGCGGCGGTATTTTCGGGCATCGGCTACATCATGCTCGCACTGATTGCCGGGCTGGCGGCGGCAACGGTGACCCGGGCACCGCCGCTCCTGATCGAAGCGGTCGCGGGCCTGGCGCTCATCGGCGCTTTCAGCAATGCAGCACTCGCCGCGCTCAACGATGAAACCGTCCGCCTGAGCGCTGCCATCACCTTTCTCACCACAGCATCGGGGCTATCGATTGCCGGGATCGGATCGGCCTTTCTGGGCCTCGTCTTCGGGTTGCTGGTGATGGGGATCGAGCGCTGGCCGCGCCAGAATATCTGACGTCAGCGACAAAGGACTTGAGCGACAAAGGACTTGAGCGATGCAGACTTGGCCAAAGGCCGAACCATGCTAAGCGATAGCGATGAGCGCAGCAGCCGCGACATTGGAAGAGCTTGCCCGGCACCTGGAGCGCCCCTGCGCGCTCATCGGGCTTGATCTGGGCACCAAAACCATCGGAGTCGCGGTCAGCGATGTGACATGGCGGTTTTCAACTCCGCTTACCGTCATCAAACGGGTGAAATTCAGCATCGACGCCGCAAGCCTTCTGGCGATCTGCACCGAGCGGCAGGCGGCGGCCCTCATTCTCGGGCTGCCGCTCAACATGGATGGCAGCGCGGGCCCGCGCGCTCAGGCCACCCGCGCCTTCCAGCGCTCGCTGGCGCAACTCACCTCATTGCCGATTGTCTTCCAGGACGAGCGGCTCTCGACCCACGAGGCCGAGCGCGCGCTGATCGAGCGCGATATGTCGCGCAAGAAGCGCGCTGCGGTCATTGACGCGCACGCGGCGGCCATCATCCTGCAGGGCGCGCTCGACCGGCTGGCTGTACTGAGGCAAACAGATGGAACCGGCCAGTCGAATGAGCACCGGTGATTCTGCCAGGACGACGCACTTCCCCTTGCATCGCGCGTCATTAGCCCCTAAGCGGAGGCTTTAATGACATCATTCAGCGACAGCCCTGCCGCCGCCCATCGCCATCTGCTTGGCATCGAGGGGCTTTCAGCTCATGACATCACGACGCTGATGGATCTTGCCGAGGGCGAAATCTCGCTGTCGCGGCAGGTTGAAAAGAAAAAGGCGACCCTCAAGGGCCGCACCCTGATCAACCTGTTCTTTGAAGCCTCCACCCGCACGCAATCCTCCTTCGAGATCGCCGGAAAGCGGCTGGGCGCTGACGTGATGAACATGTCGGTTGCGTCATCCTCGGTCAAAAAGGGCGAGACGCTGATTGACACGGCGATCACGCTCAACGCCATGCGGCCCGATCTTCTGGTGGTGCGCCATCACGCCGCCGGCGCGGTCCATCTGCTGGCCCAGCGCGTTGATTGCTCGGTCATCAATGCCGGCGACGGGGCGCATGAACACCCGACCCAGGCGCTGCTCGACGCGCTTACCATCCGCCGCGCCAAGGGCCGTGTAGGGGGGCTGCGGATCGCTATCTGCGGCGATATCCTGCACAGCCGGGTGGCACGCTCCAACATCCTCTGCCTGCAGGCGCTGGGCGCCGAGGTGCGGGTCGTGGCGCCAACCACGCTTCTCCCCAGCGGCATCGAACGCTTCGGGGTGCAGGTTTTCACCAATATGCGGGCAGGACTTGAGGGCTGCGACATCGTCATGATGCTGCGCCTGCAACGGGAGCGCATGGCGGGCAGCTTCGTGCCCTCGGTGCCGGAATATTTCCGCTATTTCGGCCTCGATGAGGAAAAACTCGCCTTTGCCAAGCCCGACGCCCTCGTCATGCATCCAGGGCCGATGAATCGCGGCGTCGAGATCGACAGCGCCATTGCCGATGGGCCACAAAGCCTCATCCGCGATCAGGTGGAAATGGGGGTGGCGGTGCGCATGGCGGTTCTTCAGGCGCTGGCGCGCCACCTGCCCAATCAGTGAGGCATCATGAAGCCCGGCTCTGACCGCAAGGACGCGCTCAACACCTATCCGCCGGGGCCACCGCTCTATATCCGCGGCGCCCGTCTCATCGACCCCGACAGCGGGCGCGATGAAACCGGCGATTGTCTCATAGAAAATGGCATCATCAGCGCGGTTGGCAAGGATTGCGCGGTCGGGCGATTGCCGCCGGGAACACAGATCATCGAGGCAAAGGGTCAGGTGCTGGCGCCAGGCCTCATCGATATGCGCGTCTTCATCGGCGAGCCGGGGTTCGAGCATCGCGAAACGTTACGCAGCGCCGGACGGGCGGCGGCGGCAGGCGGTGTCACCACCATCGTCATGATGCCTGATACCGATCCGGTGATCGATGAGCCGGCGCTGGTTGATTTCGTGCTGCGGCGGGCGCGCGACACGAGCCCGGTGCGGGTGGTGCCGATGGCAGCCCTCACCAAGGGTCTCAAGGGTCAGGAAATGACCGAGATCGGCCTGCTGACGTGGGCGGGAGCGGCGGCGTTCACCTCCGGGCGCACCTCGTTGACGAATGCGCAGGTGATGCGGCGCACACTTGCCTATGCCCGCGATTTCGACGCGCTGGTCGTCCACCATGTCGAGGATCCGCATCTCGTCGGCGAAGGGGTGATGAACGAGGGCGAGATGGCCTCGCGCCTTGGCCTCCAGGGCATTCCGCTGGAAGCCGAAACCATCCCTCTCGAGCGCGATCTGAGGCTCGTCGCGCTCACCGGCGGGCGCTATCATGCGGCGCTTCTGTCAACGGCTGCCTCGTTTGACGTCATGCGGGCTGCCAAGCGTCAGGGCCTGCCGGTTTCCTGCGGGGTGGCGATTGCCAATCTGACGCTCAATGAAAGCGATATCGGCGGCTATCGCACCTTCTTCAAGCTCGCTCCGCCGCTGCGTACCGAAACGGACCGGCAAGCCTGTGTTGCCGCGCTCGCTGACGGCACCATCGACGTCATCGTCTCGAACCACGATCCGCAGCATGTGGAGACCAAACGCTACCCGTTTGCGGAAGCCGAGAACGGCGCCATCGGCCTTGAGACCCTGCTGGCGGCTTCGTTGCGGCTTTATCATGCGGGCGATTGCTCGCTGGTCACGCTGCTGCGGGCGCTGTCAACGACACCCGCCGATCTGCTCGGTCTGCCGCAAGGACGGCTTGCAATCGGCGCGCCGGGGGATGTCATTCTCATCGATATCGATGAGCCCTATGTCTACGACGAGGCAATGATCGTTTCACGCTCCAAGAACTCGTGCTTCGAGCGCGCCCGCTTTCAGGGCAAAGTCAAGCTGACGGTGGTTGCAGGAGCGGTGGTCCACTCATAAGCTTGCAGCGACACGGGTAGGGGTGGATCCTTATGGCGGAATTTTTCACCAGCACCATGACCTTGCAGGGCGCGATGATAGCCCTCGCCTTCGGCTATCTTCTGGGCTCGATCCCCTTCGGCATTATCATCACGCGGTTTGCGGGCGCGGGCGATCTGCGGCAGATCGGCTCGGGAAATATCGGTGCCACCAATGTCCTGCGGACCGGGCGCAAGGGCCTTGCGGCATTGACGCTTCTGGGCGATCTGCTGAAGGGAACAGCCGCCTCAGCCCTTGCCGCCAACTGGAGCAGCGATGCGGGATTGATTGCTGGTGCTGGTGCGTTTCTGGGTCATCTCTACCCCGTCTGGCTGCGTTTTCGCGGCGGTAAGGGGGTGGCGACCTTCCTTGGCGTCCTCCTCGGTACGGCGTGGCCGGTTGCCATCGCCTTTGCAGCGATATGGCTGAGCGTAGCCTGGCTCACCCGCTACTCGTCACTATCGGCCCTGATTGCTGCTGCCAGCGCACCACTCATCGCCCTGGGTCTCGCCTTCCCGCGCGAGGCGGTCCTTTATCTCCTGCTGGCAGCCTGTCTGGGCTGGCGCCATCGTGACAATATCGCCCGCTTGCGCAGCGGAACGGAATCGAGGATCGGCAGTCAATGAGCGCTGATCTGCTGCCTTGGGGTAACACCGCGCTTCCCCCCCTGACGGATCAGCAAAAGCTTGACTGGTTGCGATTGATCCGCAGCGAAAACGTCGGCCCTGCAACGTTTCGCAGCCTGGTCAATCGCTATGGGGGTGCGGCAGGCGCGCTGGCGGCCCTGCCCGAACTGGCGCGGCGCGGTGGGGCCAGAGCACTCAAGATTGCCAGTGCTGCGGATGCCGAACAGGAAGTCGCGGCGATCGAGCGATTTGGTGCCAGGCTCGTTGCCTATGGCGAGACAGATTATCCTGCAGCCCTTGCCTTTGTTGACGCGCCGCCTCCGTTACTGGCGATACGCGGGCGGGGCGATATCGTCCGGCGCATGATCGTATCAATCGTCGGTTCACGCAACGCATCCGCCCTCGGCAGACGGTTTGCCCGTCAACTTGCCGAAGATCTGGGTGCTCAAGGCTACGTCGTCGCCTCAGGCCTCGCGCGCGGCATCGACGCGGCAGCGCATGAAGCCTCCCTTGCGAACGGCACCGTCGCCATACTCGCCGGCGGCGTTGATCAGGTTTACCCCAGCGAACACCGCAAGCTTTATGAGCAGATCAGCGATAAGGGAGCGATCATTTCCGAAATGCCCTTTGGCTGGCAGGCGCAGGCCAGGGATTTTCCCCGGCGCAACCGCATCATTGCCGGCGTGGCACTTGGCGTCGTGGTGGTGGAAGCGGCAGAGCGGTCCGGCTCGCTGATAACCGCGCGGCTCGCTAATGAATTTGGCCGCGAGGTCTTCGCTGTTCCCGGTTCGCCTCTTGACCCGAGAGCCGCCGGGACCAATCGTCTCATCAAGGAGGGGGCGACGATGACATCGAATGCCGAAGATGTGCTGGAGCATTTGCGGGCGATCACGCCACGTGACTGGAAGGCCAGTGTTCCGATTGTCTTTCGCAGCGATGAGCCGGAGGTGGCCGATCACGAGCCGCCGGAAACCGATCGTGCCCGGCTGATCAATGCTCTCGGACCTGCTCCAGTCGACATCGACACGTTGATTCGTGAAACCGGCCTCCAGCCCGCCTTCGTCAACGTCATCTTGCTGGAGCTGGAACTTGCGGGCCGGATCGAACGTTTGCGGGGAAACCGCATCTCGCTGCTGTCGTGAGGGCTGGCGTCATCTCGGATCGTCTGGCACGTGCAGTTTTGCCTCGGCCTCGGCAAGAGCGGTCAAATATGCCAAATCATGAAGACGAGCGGCCATCGCCAAAGCCTTCAGCTCACCAAGCATTTCAGCAAGATAGGAGGCCGTCCGATATCTTTCGTTCGACTGCATCTGGATAACCGCCATGGGCACCTGCGCGGTGAAATTTCATCTGCGCAATTATAACGTGTGTTAATTTTAAAAAACAACCAAAAGGATATGTTGTTAAATCAAAAGAACGCCGTTGATCATGTCGGAATGTGGGACTGACGCTGCGCGTCCGCAGCCCGCGATTTGACAGCGAGCGGTCGTCGCGACATGGTCCGCCGCCGCAGCGCCTGAGCGCCCTTCATCTGAAAATCAACCGGAACGGTTACCTGTATGAACGTCGTTGTAGTCGAAAGCCCGGCCAAGGCGAAGACGATCAATAAATATTTAGGTCAGGATTTTCAGGTCCTGGCCTCCTATGGTCATGTCCGCGACCTGCCTGCAAAAGACGGGTCCGTCAGGCCCGATGAAGATTTTGCCATGTCGTGGGCAGTCGACAGCAAATCTGAAAAACGGCTGGCCGATATTGTGCGGGCACTCAAGGGCGGAGCGACACGTCTTATCCTTGCAACCGACCCCGACCGCGAGGGCGAGGCCATTTCCTGGCATGTGCTTGAGTTCCTGCGCTCCAAGAAGGTCCTGGCAGGCGTCGCGATCGAGCGGGTTGCGTTCAACGCCGTTACCAAATCCGCGGTGCTCGAAGCCATGGCCCATCCGCGCCAGATCGACGCAGCGCTGGTTGATGCTTATCTGGCACGCCGCGCGCTGGATTATCTGGTCGGATTTACCCTCTCGCCCGTGCTGTGGCGAAAGCTGCCGGGGGCGCGTTCGGCAGGCCGGGTGCAATCGGTGGCGCTGCGGCTCGTGTGTGACCGCGAAGCGGAGATCGAGCGCTTCATTGCGCAGGAATACTGGGATGTCGGCGCCAATATGATGACGCCGCGTGGCGAGGCGTTCATGGCCCGGCTGGTCGCAGCCAATGGCAAGAAGCTGCAGCGCCTAGATATCGCCAATGAAGAACAGGCGATGGGACTGAAAGCCCGCCTGGAAAAGGCGGCCTACCGGATCGACACTGTGGAAGCCAAGCCGGTGAAGCGTCACCCCTCCCCGCCCTTCACCACCTCCACCCTGCAGCAGGAAGCCTCGCGCAAGCTCGGGCTTTCCCCGCAACGCACCATGCAGATTGCCCAGAGGCTCTATGAGGGTATCGAGGTCGGTGGCGAAACCGTCGGCCTCATCACCTATATGCGCACCGATGGCGTGCAGATGGCCGGCGAGGCGATCGGCCAGGCGCGCGGCGTCATCGCCAGGCTCTATGGCAACAGCTATGTGCCAGGTGTTCCGCGGGCCTATTCGACGAAAGCCAAGAACGCTCAGGAAGCCCATGAGGCGATCCGCCCGACCGAGCTGTCGCGGTTGCCGCGCGAGGTCAACAAGGCGGTACAGTCGGATGAAGCCCGCCTCTACGAGCTGATATGGACGAGGGCGCTGGCGAGCCAGATGGAATCTGCTCTCCTCGAACGGACAACCGTGAGCATCACCGCCAATGTCGATGGCGCTTCGCTCGACCTGCGCGCCACCGGCAGCGTCATCACATTCGATGGCTTCCTGAAGCTCTATCAGGAAGGGCGCGATGATGATGAGGATGACGAGAACAAGCGTCTGCCGGCGATGACGGCTGGCGAAACGCCAAAGCTCGTCACCATCGACGCCAAGCAGCATTTCACCGAGCCACCGCCGCGCTTCACCGAAGCCTCGCTGGTGAAGCGCATGGAGGAGCTGGGCATTGGTCGCCCTTCGACCTATGCCTCGACGCTGAACGTGTTGCGTGAGCGCAATTATGTGCGCACCGACAAGAAACGCCTTTATGCGGAAGACAAAGGACGCCTGGTCACCGTCTTTCTGCAGAATTTCTTCCACAAATATGTGGAGTTCGATTTCACCGCCGCGCTCGAGGAACAGCTTGACCGCATCTCGGCGGGGGAAATCGACTGGCGGCAGGTGCTGCGCGATTTCTGGCAGGATTTTTCGACCAATGTCGATGCCACCAAGAATTTGCGCATCGGCGAAGTGATCACGGCGCTCGAGGAACAGCTTGGGCCTCATATCTTCCCGCCGCGCGAGGGCGGTGGCGATGCCCGGACCTGCCAGACCTGCGGCACCGGGCGGCTATCGCTGAAGCTTGGCAAATTCGGCGCCTTTATTGGTTGCTCAAACTATCCTGAATGCCGCTTCACCCGGCCGCTGGTTCAGCCTGACGGCGAGAAGAATGGCGGAATTGCAGGCGATGGCGATACGCCCGGCATCAAGAAACTCGGCATTGACCCGGTGAGCGGAGAAGCCGTCACATTGCGCGATGGACGGTTCGGGCCCTATGTACAGCTTGGCGAGGGCGAGAAGCCCAAGCGCTCCAGCATTCCCAAAGGCTATGAACCGGTAACGCTGCCGCTTGAGATCGCGCTCAGGCTGCTGGCGCTGCCGCGCGATGTCGGCCTCCACCCGGAATCAGGCGAGATGATCATCGCCAATCTCGGCCGCTATGGGCCTTATATCCAGCATGGCAAGACCTACGCCAATCTCGCATCAGCCGATGAAGTCTTCGAGATCGGCCTCAATCGCGCCGTGACAGTGCTTGCCGAAAAGCTCGCCAAAGGCCCCGGCCGGGGACGCAACCAGCGGGCGCCGGGCAAGGTGCTGGGCGTGCACCCGACACTCGGGCAGGATGTTGTGCTGCATGAGGGACGCTACGGTCCCTATGTCGCCCATGACGGGGTGAACGCGACGTTGCCCAATGGCAGTGACAAGGACAGCTTCGATCTGGCAGCGGCGGTGAAGCTGGTTGACGCGAAGCGGGACAGCGGCGGCGGCAAAACCGCCAAGAAAACGTCCGCGAGAGCATCAAAGAGCACGACCAAGGCAAGCGTTGCCAAAAAGCCGGTGCGCAAGCGCAAGGCCGGTGCGGCGGAGCCGGCGTGAAGGAGCGAAGGCGCCAGCCACCGCGCGGCGTCCGCAATCGCTCGCCATCCTTGCCAGGCGCTTCTCCGCCGCCGGTTATCACCGCCAAGCTCACTGGCCGTGATAAGGATGGCGATCTGATCGCCGAGGCGGTCGAGTGGAACGTCGCATTGCATGGGCCGGCGCCGCGCATTGCCGTGATTGCCTCGTCGCAGCGGCGGGCGGGCCCTGCACCTAGGCTCGGCGATGTGGTGCTGCTTCGCCTTCATCGCTCGACGCGCGAGGGTGTCGGCTATGTCGGGCGGGTGTTGAAAAAGATCAGCCGCGCCAGCGAGCGCCGGGTTGGACTGGTGCGGCTCGACAGCCGTGGCGGGGCGCAGGTCGTGGCGATCGAAAAGCGCGCGGCAGGCTGGAGCTGGGGGATCAGGTCGGACGATTTGCACGGTGCCAGCGACGGTGATCTGGTCGCCTTTGAAACAATTACAGCGCCACGCGCCTCGCGGCCGATGGCGAAGGTCAGCGATATTTTGGGGCGCCTGGAAGGGGCGAAGGCATTGTCGCTCATCGCCATTGCCCAGCATGGGCTGCCCTACCGGTTCAGCGCCGAGGCGCTTGCCGAGGCAGAGGCTGCCCGCCTGTCTGCCGGGCCGCGCGAGGATTGGCGGGCGCTGCCGCTGGTTACCATCGATCCAGCGGACGCACGCGATCATGACGATGCGGTGCATGCCAGCGCCGACAGCGATCCTGCCAATCCTGGCGGATTTGTTATCACGGTAGCGATCGCCGACGTGTCGGCCTTCGTGCCCGCCGGTAGTCTGCTTGATCTTGAAGCGAGGGAGCGTGGCAACTCGATCTATTTTCCCGACCAGGTGGTGCCGATGTTGCCCGAGCACCTGTCCAACGGTCTGTGTTCGCTGCGCCCTGATGAAGACCGCGCGGCGCTCGCCATCCGCATGATCATTGATGCCGGCGGGAGTAAGCGCGGCCAAAGCCTCCACCGCATCCTCATGCGCTCCGTCGCCAAGCTGAGTTACCCGCAAGCGCAGGCGGCAATCGACGGCGAGCCGACGGACATTACTGCGCATGTGCTTGACACTTTGCTGCGGCCATTATGGGCCGCCTACGGCGCACTGGCGCAGGCGCGCAACAAGCGCTCCCCGCTGGCGCTTGATCTGGCCGAGCGCAAGCTGCTGCTGAAAGCCGATGGATCGCTCGACCGGGTGGTCGTTCCACCACGACTTGACGCCCATCGCCTGATCGAAGAATTCATGATCGCGGCCAATGTGGCGGCTGCCGAACTCCTGGAAGCCAAGCGCCAGCCACTTATCTACCGGGTCCATGATCAACCATCGCTCGACCGCCTGTCCTCGCTGCGCGATTTTCTGTCGACACTTGATATTCCGTTTGCCAAGGGCGGGGTGCTGAAACCGGCGCTCTTCAACCGGGCGCTGGAAAAGGTGCGCGGCTTGCCGGTTGAACTTCTGGTCAACGAAGCGGTCCTGCGCACCCAGGCTCAGGCCGAATATTCCACTCACAACCTCGGGCATTTCGGACTTAATCTCGGGCGATATGCTCATTTTACATCACCTATCCGTCGATATGCCGATTTGACGGCGCATCGTGCACTCGTGCGCGCCTATCGCCTTGGCAGCGATACGGGGCAAGGGCTGCCTGAGGCGGAACTCGAACAGATCGCCCTCCAGACGACGCTGGCCGAGCGGCGCGCGACACTGGCCGAGCGCGAGACAAATGACCGCATCATCGCGACCTCGCTTGCCGACCAGGTAGGGGCAGTGTTTTCAGCGCGCATCAGCGGCCTGACGCGGGCGGGCCTCTTCGTGACGCTGGTTGACAGCGGGGCGGATGGTCTGGTGCCGATGGCAATGCTCGGGCGCGATGACTTCAAGGTTGATGAAAAGCGGCGCGAAATCAGCGGCAGGCGCAGCAAGACGACATGGCGACAGGGCGACATGATCGAGGTGAGGCTTATCGAGGCACAGGCCATTGCCGGTGCCTTACGTTTCGAGGTCTTGCCGGCGTCACGCCAGGAGCCTAGGAGTGGCGCGTCCAGGCCGTCATCTAGCCAAACTGCCGAGCGGCGCGGCAAGTCTTCTGTTATAAAGTCTGGCAAGGCGCGACGCGGCGCCGATGGTTCAGCAAGCGGGGCGGGTCGACATGTCGTGGATGACGAATAATGGAGGTGCCGAGGGCGCTGCCGGTACCCGTGACCTGCGGCAGGCGGTTCTGCGCGGCATGCGTCTGCTCTGTCCGCATTGCGGCAAGGGGAGGCTTTTTTCGAGCTTTACCACGGCGGTCAACGCATGTGCCGTGTGCGGCGAGAACATGTCGGCCCAGCAGGCCGATGACGCGCCGCCTTATGTGGTGATCACCATCGTCGGTCACATTCTGGTTGCCGGTGCGCTGACGCTGGAGAAAACCCTGCATCCGCCGCTATGGGTGCATTTCTCTCTGTGGATCCCGCTGACGATCCTGTGCGGCCTGCTGCTTCTGCCTCCGGTGAAGGGGGCGATCATCGGTTTCCAATGGGCCAACCGTATGCACGGCTTCTCGCATACCTCCGAGACGACATCATGAGTGAAGTCCTGCGTCCCATATTTGCCGACAAGACGGAATCTGAGACGCGCAATCCCTATCTGCGCCCGCGCGATGCAGCGACCCTCATCCTCGTCGACGCCAAGCCCGGCGCTCCTCTGTCCATTCTCATGGGCAGGCGCAAATCGACCTTGCGCTTCATGCCCGGGCTTTACGTTTTTCCTGGCGGGCGGGTCGACGGCGCCGATGGGCGCATGGATCATCGCGGCAGCCTGTCGGCGCAGACAATCGCGAAGCACAGCCTGCATGGCCCGCGAGCCGGCGAAGCGCGCCTCAAGGCAATCTGTCTGTGCGCTGTGCGCGAGACCTATGAGGAGGCCGGCGTGCTGCTGGGGCGCCAGGCAAAGCCGGCCCGCATTCCCAATCCGGACTGGCAGGCCTTCGACACGCATGGCGTCACACCCGATATCGATGATCTTGTCTTTTTCTGCCGTGCAATCACGCCACCGGGGCGCCCGCGCCGCTTTGATACACGCTTCTTTCTGGCCGAGCGCAAGGCGGTTGCGGTGACACTGCCCGACGACCAGCGCCCTGATACTGATCTTGAGGCCACGGAATGGCTGTCGCTTGAAGCCGCACGGGCCAAACCCCTGCCCTTCATCACCCGCCTCATCCTGGACGACGTGGAAAAGCGCCTGGCGATGCCTGACTGGCGCCATCCATCGCAACCCACGACCTATTATTTCAATCGCGGCAACAAGCAATTGCGGCATATCGGTTGATCACGAGACATTTGCTTCCAGCCAGATCGCACCCCGCTTGACCCTCCCCGCTCCCGCCTCGATGCCCACCTCTGCCAAACTTGGCAGCATCATTTCCGCCATCTCCATCGTCGGGATCGGCCTGGCATTGATGATCCCGCTCCTGTCAATCGCCCTCGACCGGTACGGGGCGAGCGGGTTCACCATCGGCCTGCACACGGCCGTTCAGGCGCTGGCGGCAATCCTCACCGCTTTCATGATACCGCGCCTGCTTGCCCTCTTCGGGCCGCGCCACCTGCTGACGATCTCGATCTTGATCCTGGCTGCAACGGTTCTAGGCTTCACAGTGTTGACGTCGAGCCTTGCCTGGCTGGTGTTGCGCTTCATCCTCGGCGGCTGCCTGACGAGCCTGTTTATCGTCTCCGAATACTGGATCTCGGCGATCGCCGAGGATCGCCGCCGTGGTTTCATCATGGGCGTTTATGCGACGTTTCTGTCACTTGGTTTTGCCATAGGGCCTGCCATTCTCAGCCTGCTGGGCAGCGAGGGGAATGTGCCCTATTACGTCGGCGCTGCTCTGTTCCTCCTTGGTCTTTTACCGATACTGGCCAGTTCCGATCGCGCGCCGATCCATGCGCACAACGCCTCGGGCTCCGGTCTGTTTGCCATCTTCAGGCGCTCACCGGCTGCGGTGTCGGCGGCCTTCTTCTTTGGAGCCATTGAAAGTTCCGGCTTCTCCTTTCTGCCGCTATGGGGCGAGCGTGTCGGCCTGTCGCCGGCGATGGCGGCACTGTTGCTGACGTGCGGTGGATTGGGGAATGTCGTGTGCCAGATCCCGATCGGCCTGCTCGCCGATCGCCTCAACCGACCCATGCTGATGCTGGTCTGTGCGGGCATCGGTGCCCTCGGCACATTGATCGCACCAGCGCTTGCCGGCAGCGCCGCCTGGCTGTTTTTCGGCATCTTCTGCTGGGGCGGCGTGGTCGGCGGCATCTACACTGTCGGGCTCGCCAATCTCAGCAAGACATTCGACGGTCCGGATCTGGCTGCGGCAAACTCCGCATTTATCCTCAACTACGCGGCCGGTATGCTGATTGGTCCGCCCGTGACAGGGCTTTTGTTCCAGACGATCGGCGCAAACGGCTTTATTTACGCGATTTCAAGCATGGCCGGTATCTATGCGCTGATCATTGGCGGTCATGTGCTTCGGCGTGCTTGACTTCGCCGCAACTTTCCGCGAGACACTTCGCTCCTGTTTTCAGCCCGTTCATGTGAAGGACCAAGGCTATGGCCAAGGCCGTGACCATCAAGATCAAGCTCGTGTCGACAGCCGACACCGGCTATTATTATGTCACCAAGAAGAATTCGCGGACCCAGACTGAGAAAATGTCGGTCAAGAAGTACGATCCGGTCGTGCGCAAGCATGTCGAGTTCAAGGAAGCCAAGATCAAGTGATCTGGCGGGCGCCCGCGCCTAGTGCCGATTGCGTTCAAGCGGAATTGCAATCTGCTCTTGTCTTATTGTTCTGACATGCTGTCAGCGAAAATCCGGTTTCGCTTTTTTCGCGGCCTTCTCTAGGCGCGCGTCGGTACCAGCATGGGATTGCCGTGATGCTTGCGCAAAATGGCGGCGGCAGCGCCTGGATCGAGCGCTTCGTACTCTACAACCAGCCGGGGATCGTTGCTGCCGACCCGCAGATGTCTGGCACGCATGTCGAGTACGGCGCGGAAACTCTCGCCGCTGATACCCAGCGCCCGCAGCATGACCGTCAGAGGCCGGTTTTCGCGCATCAACAGCACGGTGAGAACGCTTGATCGCTCACTGCTGCCGGCTGCTGCCACCAGGTCGATCAACCAATCATGACGATTAAGGCGACAAGCCTGACGGATGGCTTCGTCGAGCGTCAGAACACCATCTTCGATGCCCGCCTGGAGGTTGACGAAGGCAGCGTGATCATCCGATATCGCCTCGACGCGTTCAATCAGCTGCTCGACTTCAGCATCAAGCGCATTGCTGATCTTGGCGGCGGGTATGCTGGACCAGCGCGATGACAGGCGTCGGCGGACTTCCTGCGCAAGTATCGGAACCAGGCGATCACGGACAGCCTGCGGCAGGTTGGGACGCAACGCCATCAGCTCCTGCAAGACGGTGTCGCCCTGTGCGCCGTCAAGCAGCACGTGGAAAGCGCCATCGCTGATCTGCGCGCCGTCATTGGCGGCAATCGCGCGATGGACCATCATCTGGCCACGCGCCACCAGAATATCGGTCAGATCCCTGGAGAGAAAGATCCGACGAGCGATCACCTCAAGATGCGCCGGCCCGGTATTCTCGGCAATATCGATCAGGTCTTTTTCGCTCAAATTAGGCGAATAGCGCAGCACCGGTTCAGCCACCGAAACGATATCATTAGCGAGTTCCATGACGACCCGCCGCGGCGTCAGCGCTTCAGGGCCAACGCGTTCTGCGAATTCAATTTTTTCTTTCGGATTTACCTGGTCGAGTACGCGACAGACAATATCTTCAAACAAGTCAACGATCATCGCATCGCGGCTGATATTGCCGCGCATCAACAAATCAGCCAAGCGTTGCAGCAGGGCTGCGCGATCGCCGCTGGAGTTGCGTCGCGCCAAATCTTCAAGATTACGCCACAGAGCTTGCGTCATTTTTCCCGTCCACCTCCCGGACGTCTAGCATAAGGAGCTTTGGAAGCGGTGAATAAGGCGGTTCAAATTTGATCGATCCCGTCAAAAGCCTAAGAGAATGAGACGATACAGATAGCGTTCAGGCGGCCTCCGCAACGACGCGATTGCGCCCGTCGCGCTTGGCTGCATAAAGGGCATGGTCGGCGCGCTCCAGCAGGGCTTCCGCCGTCTGCGTTGTGTCATTCAGGCTGGCAATACCAACCGAAATGGTCACCGGAATTTCACGCGTGCGTCCGGTTATGGCAAACGGCGCGGCAGCGATACGCTCGCGGATACGTTCCGCCACCGTATAGGCAAGTCCGGTATTGGTTTCGGGCATAATGACGACGAATTCCTCGCCACCGTAACGGCACACAAGGTCGACGCCGCGCACGGATTTGCGCAGGCGACGGGCAAATTCGCGCAAGACATCATCGCCTGCCTGATGGCCGTAACTGTCGTTGACCGACTTGAAATAGTCGAGATCAAGAATGAGAACCGACAGATCCTTGCCGCGCGCCGTCGCATCGTGAACGAGGGTGTTGATGTGGTTTTCCATATAGCGTCGATTGTGAAGGCCCGTCAGCCCGTCGGTGATCGCCAGTTCCATCGAATCCTGGACAGCCTGGCTCAGCCGATCGCCGAAACGCTTGCGGCGGATCTGAGTCGACACCCGGGCGAGCATTTCGTTCTTGTCGATCGGGCGCACAAGATAATCATTAACGCCCATATCGAGGGCCCGCATGAGGCGGCCCTCCTCTTCATGGTCGATCAGGACCAGAATAGGCAAATGACGCACGCGCTCGATCGAGCGAATCTGACTGCACAGGCGAAGCGGATCAAAGTCACTTAATGCCATGCTGACGATCGCAAGTTCGTAATCGCCTTCAGCGATACGAAAAAGAGCTTCCTGCGGCTTTTCCTCGACATCAATCTGGTGGCGCGAACGTAACGTCTGGGCAAAGCGCTCGGAAGAGGAGCGTCGATCGTCAACCAGCAGCAATTTGCCATGATTGCCGTCGATTTCGGCAAAGCTGCGCTCGGGGGTGTTGAAACCAAGGTCCTGGGTGGTTGCCGCGCGCAAGCGCAATTCATCTGTCAGCTGTTTCAGCCGCACCAGCGAACGCACCCTGGTAATCAGCGCCGTATCCGATACCGGCTTGGTCAGAAAATCATCGGCACCCGCTTCAAGGCCCCGCACGCGGTCCCCCACCTGGTCCAACGCCGTGACCATGATGACGGGGATATGGTGCGTGCGCGGATTGGATTTGAGGTGGCGGCACACCTCAAAGCCGTCCATGCCGGGCATCATGACGTCAAGAAGGATGATATCGCATTGTGATCGTTCGCAGATCGCCAGGGCGTCAGGGCCGGACATGGCGGTGAGGACGTCGAAATATTCGGCGTTAAGCCGCGCTTCCAGCAGCTTTACGTTGGCCAGTATATCATCGACAACGAGAACCTGTGCGGTCATCGCTTACCTCGTGCTTTATGTAGCGGGACCTAAAAACTGACGGACAGTCTCAATAAATTTGGCGATCGAAATCGGTTTGGAAATGTAAGCTTCGCAGCCACCGGCGCGAATGCGCTCTTCATCGCCCTTCATGGCGAAAGCGGTGACCGCGATCACCGGAATCGAGCGCAACTCTTCGTCGCGCTTGATTTCCTCAGTGACCTGCAGGCCGGAAATTTCAGGCAGCTGAATGTCCATGAGAATGAGGTCGGGGCGATGCTGGCGGGCGAGACCCAGCGCATCCTTGCCATTGCGCGTCTGCAATGTGCGATAGCCATTGGCTTCCAGGAGGTCATGGAAGAGCTTCATATTCAGCTCGTTGTCTTCCACAATGAGCACAGTTTTTGCCATCACGTATCCCCAAAGGCCCGCCGAGCCCGACGCTGGCCCTTCTCCACGCAACACGATACGCGAAGACTCTTTAGGAACCGTAAGGATTGCCGCAATGCTGCACAAACCATCAGATCGCCATAGCGTTCATGCTGAGGAAATCGCCATAACCGCACTGTCGTTTCTGGCAAGCGAACCGGAACGTCTGGGGCGATTTCTGTCCCTCACCGGCCTTGGCCCGCATAATTTACGCCAATCGGCGCGCGAGCCGGTATTCCTTGGCCAGGTGCTGGCCTATCTGTGCAGCGATGAGGCGTTGTTGATCACGTTTGCTCAATCAGCAGGTCTTGCGCCTGAGGTGGTGGCAAAAGCGCATGTGCAACTGACTGGTCCGGCGGCAGAGGCAACAAGCTAGGGTCAGGACCCATTCATTGAAGCAAAACGGCATGAGAATCGTTGCACGTTTTGTTATGATGCCAAACTGATGGCAACGCTGTGTCGCGACTGTCTCGCGCTCTCGGATGTCCGGCTGCGGCGCTGTGACGTTTGCGGCTCGCCGCGCCTCGTCGTCCATGCCCAGCTCGCCGCTCTGTCGATTGCCCATGTTGATTGCGATGCATTTTATGCCGCCGTCGAAAAGCGCGACAACCCGGCGCTTGCCGACGTTCCGCTCATCATCGGTGGCGGCACACGGGGTGTGGTGTCGACGGCCTGCTATATTGCGCGCATTGCAGGCGTGCGCTCGGCAATGCCGATGTTCAAGGCGCGCGCGCTTTGTCCCGATGCCGTCGTGCTTCCACCCAACATGCGTAAATATGCCGCTGTGGGACGCGAGGTGCGCCAATTGATGCAGACACTGACACCCCTGGTTGAGCCGATCTCGATTGATGAAGCCTTTCTTGATCTCTCCGGCACTGGGGAGTTGCATGGTGGCGTGCCGGCACGAACGCTTGCCGGCTTCGCCGGCCGGGTTGAAAAAGAGATCGGGATCACGGTGTCGATTGGCCTGTCGAACCGCAAATTTCTGGCAAAAATCGCCTCCGACCTCGATAAGCCGCGCGGCTTTTCGATTCTCTCCCATGAGGAGGCGCCCGCCTTCCTGGCGCCGCGGCCGGTATCCTTCCTGTGGGGTGTCGGCAAATCGCTCGCCGATCGGTTGAAGGCCGATGGGTTGCGAACGATCGGCGATCTGCAAAAGCTCGACCATGCCACGCTCCATGCCCGCTATGGCGCCATGGGCGGCAGGCTTGCTGCTCTGTCACATGGCGAGGATGCGCGGCGCGTCGATCCTGATCAGGCGGACAAATCGATCTCGGCTGAAACCACGTTTCATACCAATCTGAGTGATCAGGCGGGACTTGAAGCGATCCTGTGGCGGCTCAGCGAGAAGGTCGCGCAGCGCCTCAAGGCCAAATCTCTGGCGGGTCAGGTCGTCACGCTGAAACTCAAGAGCGCTGATTTCAAGCAACGGACCCGCTCTCGCCATTTGGCCGACGCGACCAATCTTGCGCACCGCATCGACGAAGTAGCCCGCGATCTCCTGGCGCCTGAATGCGATGGTACGCGCTACCGCCTGATCGGGGTGGTCCTCAGTGATCTGTGTCCTGCCGCACACGCCGACCCGCTCGATCTGATCGAGCCCAAGCGTGACAAACAGAAGCGGGCGGAAGGGGCGCTGGACAGCATCCGCGCCCGCTTCGGGCAGGCGGCGATTCATTCCGGCCGCGCGCTGCGAGACCAGAAATAAGCATTATTTGCAGGGCGTTATCGGTAATAATTCCAATTTTGCGAGCTTGCCCTTCATCGAGAACGACGAATAGTTCAGCGTCATCGACTGCGTGATGCCGTTTTCGTAGATTTCCACGGCCAGATCATAGAGCGGCGTCTGTTCGCCGCCGCCCTTGGCGGCACGATCAAAGAAGGAAACGGTGAATGGCCAACGCGGCTTGCCGCGAAGCTCAGGAATGGCGCCGGCATCTCCGTCCGGCAGCGGGGTCACCCGTCCGCGACCAATAATTGCCGTGGTGGAATAAATTTTATCGCCATTCTCGCTGCCATCGAACAAATCAGCTTCAACCACGGTCTGTGCCGATTTGGCTGCGATCAGCAGCAAGGTCAGATGCTGGGTGGGATAGACAATATCCGGGCCCGGGCTGACGTCGCGCTTTGACGGCTTCTTCAGGGCGATCTTCAACTGACCTGCTTTGTCCTGGATGGCTGTGCCATCCGCCTCTTCCCGCAGCGCTCCGTCAACGGTGCTGCTGGTCAGGAAGCGAAACTCTTTCGTGAGCGGATTTTCAAACGTGCTGGAGCGGATATCCGAGATTTGCGGATTTCCCTCCTGCGGTGTCAATTCGGTCAGCAGACGGGTCGTTGTCGACCAGCCCTCGCACTGATTACCCCGGAATTCATATAGCATGCGGGCGCGCCCCGCCTGAACCGGGCTCTTGTCAGGATCGCGACCCGGTATCAGCACGAGATCATAGACCGCGCGATGGGGAAGATAACCAGCGCGCAGCGCCTCGCCGTCGTCGGCGCGTGCCGGCAAGGAGCCAACAGCCATGACCAAGGCGGCCAATCGGAGCCAGCTACGCATCGTTTTATCCTCTCATTGCTGATGCCGGCAGTGTCGTACAGTCACTCTGGCAGATTATTGACGACGAATCGCCTCTCACTCATAGCTGATTGTCGAGACTGACACGCGCATCAACCTAAATGAAATCCTCAGAAGGAGACGAGATCATGACCGGAACGCACAGTTCACGCCTGCTGGCGCTTGGTATCACCCTGCCCAAGCCGGCTGCTCCGCTTGCCAATTATGTTCCTGCCGTGCGATCGGGCGCGCTGCTTTTCATCTCCGGACAATTGCCGATGGTCGATGGCAAGATTGCCGTCACCGGCAAACTCGGCGCAGGCGTTTCGCTCGAGGACGGGCTACGCGCCGCGCGCCTGTGCGCCATCAATCTGCTGGCGCAGGCCGCTGCCGCTCTTGATGGCGACATCGAACGCATCACGCGCTGCGTCAAGCTTGGCGGCTTTGTGGCCGGCACCCCTGAATTCGTGCAGCAGCCGGCGGTGATCAATGGCGCCTCCGATCTCATGGTTGCCGCCCTTGGCGATGCCGGCCGCCATGCCCGTTTTGCGGTCGGCGCCCCTGCCCTGCCCTTCGATGCGGCGGTTGAAGTTGAAGCCATCTTCGAGGTGCGCTGATGCGCTCAACATCCTGGCTGACGGCGCAGCCGATCGCCCATCGCGGCCTGCATGCGCGCTCTCACGGCATTATCGAGAATTCGCTTGAGGCAGCACAGGCTGCCATCGCCAGGGGCTTTGCCATCGAATGCGACGTGCAACGGGCCGCCTGCGGGACAGCCATGGTGTTCCATGATTTCACGCTTGATCGCCTGACCGGGCGTGAGGGCGAGGTGAGCGCGAAAAGCGCCGCCGAACTGGGGGCGATGAGACTGGGCGGGAGCGAGGCGATCATCCCGACGCTGGCGCAATTTCTCGACGTCATCGCCGCTCAGGTGCCTCTTTTCATCGAAATCAAATCGCGCTTTGACGGCGCGGCGGCGCTGGTCGCGGCTGTCGCGAAGGCGCTTCAGAACTATCACGGGCCGGTGGCGCTCATGTCGTTTGACCCGTTGGCCGCCCGCCAGGTGCGCGCGCACCGCCTGCGACGTCCCGTTGGCATCGTATCGGAGGTCTACGGCGATCACGCTGAATGGTCCTCGCTCAGCGCGGGGCGAAAATACGGTCTGAGCCAGATCGATGATGCCTATGGTTCACCGCCTGATTTTATCGCCTATAATGTTCGCCACCTGCCCTCGCCCGCCTGCACGACGCTCACGGCGCAGCTAGGCATACCGCTGCTGACCTGGACGGTGCGCGACGAGGCGCAGCGCCTGATCGCCGCAACGCACGCCGACCAGATGATCTTTGAAGGCTTTGTTCCCTGAGCCGCGTGTTTGGCGCTATCGTGCGAGATGATGGCTAGAACGCAGTTCTCACGAACCTGTGTCACGTGGCGGGGTTTGGCGCTTGCCGCTCTGCTGTTCCTTGGTGGCTGCAACGGGCCGGATACGCAGATGGCACGGCTGTGCGCGGAGATCGTGCCCGCT
This sequence comes from Raskinella chloraquaticus (SeqCode), assembly GCA_002365175.1. Taxonomy (GTDB): domain Bacteria; phylum Pseudomonadota; class Alphaproteobacteria; order Rhizobiales; family UBA4765; genus Raskinella; species Raskinella chloraquaticus. The sequence goes on along the minus strand of DEZK01000042.1, from coordinate 14,283 downwards.
TTCGAGCCGTCCTCGGTAAAGCTGCGTCTGTCACCTGCCCAGCAGAACGGACGCAACAGTGTCCGCGTGCCCTTCACCGCCATCGACCCGGACGGAGCGGAGAGGCCGCGCTTTGTTGCCTGCGCCTTCAGCGGTACTCTCACGCAAGGGCAGGAACAGCCCGACCTCGTCGCAGTCGAAAGCGACGAGGGGCAACTCAATGAGGCGCAGCTTTTTTTCCTCCGTCGATTTTTTATCAATTCACAAGAAAATTCGGCCGAAAGCCGCGCGAGGATCATCATCGGCCCCGGCAACGGGATATCAGGGCGTTTTGCCTATCTGACGCAGGCACTGCTCAACGCCTTGCCGTGGACGGCGATCCTCACCTTGCTCGCCACCGCCTACTCGCTGCTTTACGGCCTGAGCCATCGCATCAATCTGGCCTTTGGCGATATCGCCGTCATCGGCTCCTATGCGGTGGTTTCGAGCCTGGGGGCGGCGCTGGTGCTAGGCGGTGGTCCGGCGGTGGCGATCACGCTCGGCGTGCTTGCCGGCGTCATCTGTTCAGCGCTTGCGGCCCGCAGCCTGACAAGCATGGTCGTCAATCCGCTCGTCGAGCAACCGGGGCGCATGTTGCTGGTGGCAACCATCGGCGTTGAGCTGGTGATCCAGGAAGGGCTGCGCGTCACGCAAGGAGCCGGCAATCAATGGATCAGCCCGATCCTCGCGGCCCCGCACATTCTGTTCATCGGCGACAGGTTTCCGGTCCATGTCACCGCCATGCAGGCCGTGGTCGTGGCGGCGGGGCTGTCGCTCGCACTCGCGACCCTGGCGATCATGCGCTGGACGCGCTTTGGACTATCCTGGCGGGCCTTGTCGGAGGATCGTCTCGCGGCCGCCCTGTGCGGGGTCTCGCCTGCCGGCATGCTTTCGCGGACGATGATCGGCGCCGGGCTGTTATCGGGTGCATGCGGGGCGATCATCACGCTTGCCTATGGCAATGCCCATTACTCCCTTGGCACCACGCTCGGGCTCAAGGCGATCATCGCCGCGATCCTCGGCGGTATCGGTTCGCTCGGTGGTGCACTGGTGGGTGGGCTCGCGCTTGGCTTGTTCGAAGGGCTGTGGTCGGCCTATCTTTCGATTGAATCCCGCGACGTCGCCGTCTACTGCGTGCTCTCGATCATACTGGTTGTGAGGCCTGGCGGTATCCTCGGCATTGCCGCCCCAACACCGCGCGAGGTTTGACGCCTTTGGCTCTTCCTTTGACGATAGATGATATCCTTCGTGCACAAGCAACGATTGCCGGCGCCGTTCTGCCAACGCCATGCCTGCCAGCGCGCCGTCTCAGCAATCTCATCGGCGCGGATATCTGGGTCAAATATGAGAACCTGCAGGTCACGAATTCGTTCAAGGAGCGTGGCGCGGTCAATCGTCTGTCGGCACTCAGTGCCGATGAGCGCCGGCGCGGCGTCATCGCCATGTCGGCTGGCAATCACGCGCAGGCGCTGGCCTATCACGCGCAGCGGCTCGGCATTCCCGCCACCATCGTCATGCCGGAGACAACGCCTTTCGTCAAAGTAGCCTCGACGCGTGCCTTCGGCGCGCAAGTCGTGTTGTTTGGCGAAACGCTGGCGGAAAGCCAGATCCGCATGGAGGCGCTACGGCAGGAGCATGCGCTCGTTCTCGTCCACCCCTATGACGATGTGCTGATTGCGGCTGGACAGGGCACGATCGGCCTCGAGATGCTTGATGCCTGTCCCGATCTCGACACGCTGGTGATCCCGGTCGGTGGCGGAGGGCTCGCGGCCGGCATTGCGGTGGCGGCAAAGTCGCGCAAACCTGACATCCGCATCATCGGTGTGGAGAGCGAACTCTACCCCTCGCTTGATGCGGCACTGAAAGGCGAAATAGCGCAATGCGGGGGGCAGACGCTGGCCGAAGGCATCGCGGTGAAGAATGTGGGGGCGCTCGGCGTTGCCGTTCTCGGAGCGTTGATGGATCAGCTCATCCTGGTGTCGGAAACCGATATCGAGCGGGCGGTGAACGCCTTCCTCACCTTGCAAAAGACGATGGCGGAAGGCGCCGGCGCTGCGGGCCTTGCGGCGATGATGCGTGAACCGCATGAATTTCGCGGTTGCAAGGTCGGCCTGGTCCTTTGTGGCGGCAATATCGATCCGCGGATCGCCGCTTCAGTGATGGTGCGGGCGTTGGAGCGTGAGGAAAAAATCGTCGCCTTCCGCTTGCAGATTTCGGACCGGCCCGGCGAGCTGGGCACCATCACCAGCGTCCTTGGTACGCTTGGTGCCAATATTCTCGAGGTGGAGCACCGCCGCCTCTTTCTCGACGTTCCGGCCAAGGGGGCGTCGATAGATGTCACCATCGAAACCCGCGACGGCGATCATGCCGCGGATATTGCCCGCGAATTGACAAAGCGAGGCTACACGGTGACACGCATCCACGCGGGCGAAGCAGGTTTTTGATCGTCAAGCCTTCCGTTACATCTGGCAAGATGCCATGCTTTTGTCGGACCTGACTTAAGTGGCCAGTCAACACAGGAGAATAAGATGCATTTCAGCAAGCGCGACCTCTTGAGGCTGTGTGGTGCAGCAGGTGTCATGACACTCGGTTCGGGCCGGTTGATGGCGCAGGCGCCAGCCTTTTTTCGTATCGGGACAGGTGGCACGGCCGGCACCTATTACCCGGTCGGCGGCATGATCGCCAACGCCATTTCGGAACCACCGAAACTGGTGGCAACGGCGGTGGCAAGCAATGGCTCGGTTGCCAATGTCAACGGTATCGCCGGCGGACAGATTGAATCGGGGTTCAGCCAGGCCGATGTCGCCTACTGGGCCTATTCCGGTACAGGCATTTTCGAAGGCAAGCCACGGCTGGAAGATCTGCGCTCGATTGCCAATCTCTATCCCGAATCGGTGCATCTGGTTGTCCGCAAGGGAATTGCCAAATCGGTTGCCGACCTCAAGGGAAAGCGCGTGTCGCTTGACGAGCCCGGTTCAGGCACTCTGGTCAACGCCAAAGCAATCCTCGCCGCCTTTGGCATCAGCGAAAAGGACATCACGGCAGAATACGTGAAACCAAACCAGGCCGCCGACAAGATGAAGGATGGCACGGTCGACGCCTTCTTCTTCACCGGCGGCTACCCGGCAGCCGCCATCTCGGAGCTCGCGACCACCGGTTCAGGGATCGAACTGCTGCCGATCTCGGGGCCGCAGGCAGAGAAGCTGCGCAAGGATCTGCCCTTCTTCTCCGCCGATAACATTCCAGCCGGCATCTATACCGGAGTTGGCGCCGTCGACACGCTTGCCGTTGGCGCCCATTGGGTGACGTCGTCGAAGCTGACCAACGATCTCGTCTATGCGGTGACGAAGGCGCTGTGGAGCAACAAGACGCGCGCCGTGCTTGATATCGGCCATGCCAAAGGCAAGGTCATCCGCCCGGAGACGGCGCTTGCCGGCATCGGTGGCGTGCCACTCCATGACGGGGCGCTGCGCTTTTACAAGGAAGCAGGCCTGATCAAATAGGCCGCAGAGCGACGCGGGGCAGCGCGATGTTCGCCAGGCAATTTCCGTTATTTCTGACGTGCCGTCGCGGCTGATCACGAGGCTAATTCTTGAACACATCCTTCAGCGCGCCACCATCGGATGCCGAGATCAGGAAGCTCGAGGAAGACCTCGACCCCGAAATCAGCTTCCGCCCATTGCCTGATCGAACCGGCCTCCTGGTCGGCGCGCTGCTTTTCGTTCTCTCCTGTTTCCATTATTACACTGCGGGCTTCGGGCTGTTGCGTGAAGTCACGCATCGCGGCTTGCATCTGGCGTTCGTCAGCGGGCTGATCTTTCTTGTCTTTGCGGCGCGATCAGGCAAAAGCAAGGCACCCGGCGCTGCAACATGGCTGCGGCCCGGCAGCATTCCCTTGTACGACTGGGTGCTGGCTGCCGCTGCCGTCGTCTCCAGCCTCTATGTTCCCTACATCTTCGAAGATCTGGCAGCGCGCGTCGGCAACCCCCAGCCGATTGATATCGTCATGGGGACCCTCACCATCATCGTTCTCATCGAGGCAACGCGCCGTTCCATTGGCTGGGGATTGCCGCTGATTGCGCTCGGGTCCATGGCCTACGCCCTGCTCGGCCCGTGGATTCCAGGCATTTTCCTGCATCCCGGCACGTCGTGGGGCAATCTCGTCAATCATCTCTACCTGACGAGCCAGGGCATTTACGGTGTGGCGCTTGGTGTCGTTGCCACCTATGTCTTCCATTTCGTTCTGTTTGGCGTGCTTGCCACGAAAGTGGGTCTGGGCCGGCTTTTTCTGGGCATTGCCGCTTCCCTCGCCGGGCGCTTTGCCGGCGGCCCGGCGAAGGTGTCGATCTTCGGTTCCGCCCTCTTTGGCATGATCTCCGGCTCATCGGTCGCGAATACGGTGACGGTTGGCTCGCTCACCATCCCGATGATGATCCGGCTTGGCTATCAGCGCCATTTCGCAGCGGCGGTTGAAGCAACGGCGGCGACGGGCGGGCAGATCACACCGCCGATCATGGGGGCTGCAGCCTTCCTCATGGTCGAATTCCTCAACCTGCCCTATGCAACGATTGCCATTGCCGCCATCGTGCCGGCGGCCATGCATTTTTTTGGCGTATTGATGCAGGTGCATTTCGAGGCCAAGCGCACCGGCATGCGCGGCCTCAGGGACGATGAAATTCCCGCCCTCGGCAAAACCCTGCGCGAGGATTGGCCGACGATTGCGCCGCTCGCCGTGCTCATTCTCATCCTGTTCAGCGGGTACACACCCTACCTTGCCGCCTTCTGGGGGATTACCGGTTGTCTGCTGCTTGGCCTGTCGCGCGACCGCCGTCTCACAGCGCTGTGTTATGCGGCGGCCATCGGCATAGCCGCGCTCTCGGGCGTGCTCCGGTATCCGGTGGTCAATCTGTCGTTCGTGTTCTTTTCTGCGCTGTCGATGGGGCTTGGCGTGCTGACGCGCGAGGATGGGCGCGCAGCCCTTGCTGCCATGGTGGACGCGTTCATCGTCGGCGCCAAATACGCCATTGCTGTGGGCGCGGCGGCGGCAACAGTGGGCATTATCGTCGGCGTTGTGACCCTCACCGGCGTCGGTTTCAAGATTTCGTGGATCGTCACCTCGATGGCTGATCAGGCGGCTGTGGGCCTCAACACGTTTTTGCCGTGGTTGCCGTTTTCGGAGAAAAGCCTGACGCTTTTTTTCACGCTTGTTCTCACCGCCATCGTCTGCATCCTGCTTGGCTGCGGCGTACCGACGACTGCGACCTACATCATCATGGTGACGGTGGCCGCGCCGGCGCTAGGGCTGCTCGGGGTCGAAAACCTCGTTGCCCATTTCTTCGTCTTCTATTACGGGGTTCTTGCCGACATCACGCCGCCGGTGGCAATCGCCGCCTATGCCGGGGCCAGCATGGCGGGAGCCGATCCCTTCAAGGCCGGTAACACCGCCTTCCGCCTGGCGCTCGGCAAGGTGCTCGTCCCCTTCGTCTTCGTCTTTTCCCCGTCTATCCTGATCATGGCGAAGGGTTTCACGATCGGTGGTTTTGTCGCCGCCCTGCTGTGCACGATGAGCAGCATCACTTTGCTGTCGACAGCGTTTGCCGGATATTTTCTGACCGACATGAAGACCTGGGAGCGCTGGCTGGTCGCCATTGCAGCTCTACCGCTTCTCAGCGTGAGCGCGTCTGGTGCAGTGTTGGGTGCAGCTCTGGCGGCACCTGTCATCATTTCGCAGCTCGCCCAGCGCCTGCACAGGCCCCGCGAGACCGGCTAATCAATCGTCTCGATTGCATCAACGCGGTTCGGGTAGAAGGCAAAATACTCCTTGATCTGCGCCATCTGGTCGAAAGGCTTCTCATAAGACCACGCGGCGTTTTCAGAGTTTTTGCTGGCGGTCAGCGCCGAATAATAGCTGGCCTCCCCCTTGTAGGGACAATGGGTGGCGTTCGACGTCTTGCGGAAAAGATCCATCCGCACATCGTCGCGGGGAATATAGAGCACCGGCGGGTAGCTGCCTTCCTTCAATGCCAGCGCCCGGCGGGTTTGCGCCAGAACTTCGCCCGCAAACAGTACACGCACACCCTGCGGATAAGGCGTGATGGTAATCGGGTGGTCAGCGCTGATCGCTTTCATGGTTCATTCTCCGCTTTGTCTCATGCCACGCCCAAGGCGTTGGCGCAGGATGGCGGCAGCAATGCGACAGGCGAACGAATTATTGATTGATCTACACTTTTTTTAATGAGCCTAATGTGGTAAGGGTAAGGCGTTTAAAAAAAGAGGCTCAAGGATGACAATCAAGGCACTTGTATTTGATGCGTATGGAACGCTTTACGACGTTCACTCGGTTTATAAGAAGACGGAAGAGTTGTGCCCGGGGCATGGCGATCTCATCACCCAGATCTGGCGTCTCAAGCAGCTTGAATACACGTGGCTGCAGACATCGCTTCAGACCTATCGTGACTTCACCTTTCTCACGCGCGCCTCGCTGGTGTTTTCGCTGAAAGCGGCAGGTGTCGAGCCCACAGAGACCATCATCGAAACGCTGTTTCAGAAATATCTCGATCTCGACCCCTACCCGGAATCGCGCGAGGCGCTTGAGCAGCTCAAGAGCTACAAGCTTGCCATCCTGACCAATGGCAGCCAGTTCATGATCGATTCTCTGGTGAAGAATTCTGGCTTCGACAAGATTCTTGATGCTTCCATCAGCGTCGACGGCGCAAGCAAGTTCAAGCCGCATCCCGCCGCCTATGCGCTGGTTGAACAGAAGTTCGGTGTGAAGCCGGAAGAAGTGCTCTTTGTGTCGTCGAACAGTTTCGACGTCACCGGCGCCAAGGCATTCGGGTTCCGCGTCGCGTGGATCCGCCGTGTGCCCGAAGGGGGCGCACCGGCCTATCCGGTGGGGCCGGCAGAAATGTACCGCCGCCTGCGCTCACGCCCGGAAGAACTCGGCTTCGTCGCCGATCATGAGGTCAACCGGCTCACTGATCTGCCCAAATTGCTGGCCTGATCGCACAGGAGCGACCCGCCACCATGGACGCTATTGATCGCAAGATTCTTGTCCAGCTTCAGGACAATTCCAGCCTGTCGATCGCCGAGCTGGCCGATAAGGTCGGCCTCTCGCAGACACCGTGCTGGAAGCGTATCCAGAAGCTTGAGGCGGCGGGCATCATCACCAAGCGCGTCGCCTTGCTGGCGCCGGAAAAAATCGGTCTCGGCCTGACGGTTTTCGTGTCAATCGAGACCAGCGATCATTCGGCGGAGTGGCTTGATACCTTCGCCAAGGCGACGTCGGCGATGCCCGAGGTGATGGAATTTTATCGCATGGCGGGCGATGTCGATTATATGCTGCGCGTCGTGGTTGCCGATATGGCGGCCTATGACCGTTTTTATAAACGGCTGATTGGCACGATACCGCTCAAAAACGTGACGTCGCGCTTTGCCATGGAGCGGATCAAGTCGACAACCGCCTATCCGATGGTGGGGCAGGCGTGAGCTTGCGATTGATGTCAAGGAGACATGCGCGATGGACATGACCGGCGAACAGCGGATCGAGGCCAGCCGCGAGAAAGTGTGGGCAGCGCTCAACGATCCGGAGGTGCTCAAGGGGTGCATTCCCGGATGCCAGACGATTGAAAAGCTCTCGGACAGCGAGATGAAAGCGACCGTCACGCTCAAGATTGGTCCGGTCAAAGCCTCGTTTGCCGGCAAGGTGACGCTCAGCGATCTTGATCCGCCGAAGAGCTATACCATCAGCGGCGAAGGCGCCGGCGGCGTCGCCGGTTTTGCCAAGGGTGGCGCCAAGGTGCGGCTGGAGGAGGATGGGGCGGCAACGATCCTTCACTACGAGGTCAACGCCCAGGTTGGAGGCAAGATCGCCCAGCTCGGCGCCCGCCTCATCGATGGCACCGCGAAGAAACTCGCCGGTGATTTCTTCACCACCTTTAGCAAGGCGGTCGCACCTGCGGACAGCAGCATCGGCTGACGGCGATGGATCGCGGCCGGGCGGTGCGGATCGCCCATCTCTCCGATCTCCATATCAGTCCCGTGCCGCTGCCCAGGCCGTGGATTGAAGCGGTCCATCTCAAGCAGGTGCTGGGATATATCAACTGGCTGCGGGGTCGCGGCGCGCATAGCCGGTTCAGGCTGGATTTGACAATGGCCGCAATTGCTGGCGCTGAACCAGATGCAATTGCCCTCAGCGGTGACATCATCGAACTTGGCATGTCGAGCGAATTTGCAGCTGGCGCGACGATTCTCTCAGACTTGTTGTCCATCGCGCCACTTGCCTTGACGCTAGGCAATCACGATCCCTATACGCCAGCCTCCATCCGCCGTTTGCAGACATATTGGGAACGATTTCTGCCTGGTGGGGCGACAACCGCCACTGATCCACGCGAGGCTTATCCGCAGGTATGGTCAAGCGGCCCGCTGGCGCTCATCACCTTATGCTCCGGCACCCCTACCTGGCTCTTCTCCGCCGAAGGCGCAATCGGCCGTGCGCAGATGCAACGGCTGGACGCAATGCTCGCTGCACTTGATCGTACGGCGCAGGTGCCGGTGCTGCACATTCATCATCCACCAGACACGGCCCAGCTCAGCGCTCTTCAGCGTCTGCGTGATGGCGATCAGCTCCTTGACGTGATGGCGCGCCACGATTGCCCGCTCATCCTTCATGGACACACGCATCGCGGCGACATCCGGCAATTGTCGTGCCTTGGAAAAAGGCTTGTGCTGGCTGGCGCCTCTTCAGCCTCGGCCGTAGCGACGAGAGGCCCGGCTGCGGCAGGTTTCAATCTGATCGATCTCAGCAGGAGCGATGATTGTTTCCACATCGCGGTCAGCGCCCAGCGTTTTGATGGCAGCGCCTATATCACTTTCGACAAGCGCGAATGGACAGTCTAGCCTTGTGGTACCAAGCAAGAGGACTTCATCACCCATGACCCGCACTCAAGCGATCGCCGCCGCCCATCACCATTTCGACACCGGCGCCTTTCAAAGCGATCTCGCCCGCCGCGTCGGATTCAAGACCGAGAGCCAGAATGCTGAGCGGGCCGACGAACTCGTCCGCTATCTCGAAACCGAGATGCGGCCCGCGCTCGAGACGCTCGGCTTTACATGCCGCCTCCTCCACGAGCCCAGCGCCAACGCGCCCTTTCTGCTGGCGGAACGCATCGAAGACACCAGCCTGCCAACGGTTCTGGGTTATGGCCATGGCGATGTTATTCGTGGGCAGGAGGGGCAATGGGCAGAGGGTTTGTCGCCATGGTCGCTCATCGAGCGGGACGGACGCTGGTATGGGCGCGGCAGCGCCGACAACAAGGGACAGCACAGCGTCAACATCGCAGCGCTCGCGGCGGTTCTGGCCACGCGCGGCAAGCTCGGTTTCAATGCCAAATATCTCATCGAGATGGGTGAGGAAATGGGCTCGCCCGGCCTGCGGGCGTTGGCAGCACGCGAGAAGGCGGCCTTCGCGGCGGACATTCTGATCGGCTCGGACGGCCCGCGCCTCTCGGCTGATCGCGCCAATCTTTATCTGGGTACGCGCGGGGCAGCGCTCATTGATCTTTCCGTTGACGCGCGCCAGGGCGGCCATCATTCCGGCAATTTCGGCGGGCTGCTCTCCAATCCGGGCATTGAACTGGCGCATGCGCTGGCCTCCATCGTTGGCCCGACGGGGCAGATACGCATCGCTGACTGGGTGCCGACCAGCATCCCGCCCTCGGTTCGCAAGGCGCTGGCCGGCGTCGAACCTGTGAGCGGCGACAAAGGTCCGTTGCTGGAGCCGTGGTGGGGGGAGCCTGGCCTGACGATGGCCGAGAAGGTCTTCGGCTGGTCGAGTTTCGAGATGCTGGCGTTCACCTGCGGCAATCCAGCCGAACCGGTCAACGCCATTCCGCCACGCGCCTGGGCGCGCTGCCAGCTGCGCTTCACGGTTGATATCGATCCCGACAACATCCTGCCCGCGCTGCGCCGTCATCTTGATCGTCACGGCTTCCAGCGCGTTACCCTTACACTCGGGCGCGATGACAGCTTCAAGGCAACCCGCCTTGACCCCGAGCACCCATGGGCGCAATGGGCAGCGGACAGCCTGGCTGCGACGCTCGGCTATCGACCGGTCATCCTGCCCAATCTTGGCGGCTCGCTTCCCAACGACGTCTTCAGTGAAATCCTCGATTTGCCGACGGTGTGGGTGCCGCATTCCTATCCGGCATGCTCGCAACACGCGCCCAATGAGCATGTGCTGGCGCAGGTGATGCGCGAAGGGCTGGGTGCAATGGCAGGGCTTTACTGGGATCTTGGACAATCAGGCGCGGCAACGCTTGCAGCCGCCCGCACATGGAAGGCACGGGCATGAGCAATCTTCATATGATGGGCGCCGTCGAACTGCGCCGCATGATCGGCAAGCGCGAAGTCTCGCCCGTCGAGATCATCAAAGACTGTCAGGCGCGCATGGACGCGGTGAACCCCGCCGTCAACGCCATCTGCGCGCGAGATGACAAGGCCGCGCTGGCGGCAGCCAAGGCAGCTGAAAAAGCGATGATGGCTGGCGACAAGCTGGGGCCGCTGCACGGCCTGCCGGTCGGCATCAAGGATCTCGACGACACAGCGGGACTTCTCACCACCTATGGCTCGATGCAGCATCGCCGCAACGTACCGAAAGCCGACAGTGCCATGGTGGCGCGGCTGCGCGCTGCAGGCGCCATCATCGCCGCCAAGACCAACACGCCGGAATTCGGCGCGGGCGCCAATACGGTCAACGAGGTGTGGGGGGCTACCTGTAACGCCTTTGACCCAAAGCTCAGCGCTTCCGGCTCATCGGGCGGGTCGGCGGTGGCGCTTGCAACCCACATGCTGGCGCTTGCGACCGGCTCTGACATGGGCGGATCGCTGCGCACGCCGGCTGCCTTCAACGGCGTTGTTGGATTTCGCCCCTCTCCCGGCATTGTCCCCTATACGGGGCGCGCCTTTGGCTGGTCGCCGCTGCAGGTAACCGGACCGATGGCGCGCAGCGTCGGCGACCTGGCGTTGCTGTTGTCAGCGCAGGCGGGCATGAATGACCATGAGCCGTTGGCGATGCCAATCGAGGCGCGGGCCCTTGCCAGTCTGCCGCCTTGCGATCTGTCGCGGTTGCGCGTCGGCTACACCGAGGATTTCGGCCAGTGCGCGGTTGCAAAATCCGTACGCAAGGCCTTCCGTGCCAAGATCGCGGCGATCCGGCATCTCTTCCATTCCTGCGATGAAGTAAAGCCAAAACTTGGCGACGGGCACCGCATCTTCGACGTGCTTCGCGCGGCGAGTTTCGTCGACAAGCACAAGGACACGTACCGGAACGCGCCTCATCTTCTTGGCCCGCATGTTCGCGCCAATGTGGAGTTCGGATTGTCGCTGCAGTTTGTCGATTTATGCAGCGCGCACAACGATCACACCCGGCATTTCAACCAGTTCCAGGACCTCTACCAGGAGTTCGATCTGATCTTGTCACCGATGGCGTCCGTTTCGCCATTTCCATGGCGCGAACCGGCGGTGATGGAGATCGATGGCCGGAAGCTTGACATCTATTATCGCTGGCTCGGACTTGCCTATGTGGTGACGCTTGCGACCAATCCCGCTATCTGCCTGCCGGCCGGGCGGGATGAGCATGGTCTCCCGTTCGGTCTGCAAATTGTCGGTCGCTTCAGAGGCGATATCGCCGCGCTGTCGGCTGCAGCGGCACTGGAAGACAGCATGACAAAGATAACGGGGCTCGCCCGGCCCGTGCCTGATGACAAGAAACTCAGGAAAGCCCAACCCGGCCTGCATCAACCCGTCACCCATCCACCACAACACCGTACGCAAATCGCACCAAGGAGCCTGTAATGGATTACGATGTGGCCATTCGCGGCGGCACGGTCGTGACTGCCAGCGACACGGTACGCGCCGATGTCGGCATCCGGGGCGGCAGGATCGTCGCGGTTGCCGATGTCATCGACGGGGCCCGTCAAATCATCGACGCCAGCGGGCTCCTCGTATTGCCTGGCGGCATCGACAGCCATGTGCATATCGCCCAGGCCTCGGGGCCAGGGATCGTCATGGCGGATGATTTCGCGTCCGGCACTGCCTCGGCTGCTGCTGGCGGCAACACTACCATCATGCCGTTTGCCATGCAGCAGCGCGGCCGGGGCTTGCGTGAGTGCGTTGAGGAATATCGTGAGCTGGCGGTAGGCAAATGCCTGATCGACACATCGTTCCATCTGGTGATTTCCGATCCGACGCCGACCGTTCTGGGGCAGGAGCTGCCGGCACTGGTCAAGGCCGGCTACACCTCGTTCAAGGTGTTCATGACCTATGATGATCTGGTGCTGAACGATCGGCAATTGCTGGAGGTCTTTGCGGTAGCGCGGCGCGAGCAGGCGCTCGTGATGGTTCATTGCGAGGGCTATGATTCCATCAAATACCTGACCGAGCGGCTGGAAGCGGAAGGCAAGACGGCGCCCTATTATCACGGGCCCTCGCGCCCGCAGATCGTCGAGCGCGAGGCGGCGCATCGCGCCATCAGCCATGCCGAACTGCTCGATGTGCCAATGATGATCGTCCACGTCTCGGGGCGCGAGGCGATGGAGCAGATCCGTTGGGCGCAGCAGCGCGGATTGCCGGTCTATGCCGAGACCTGCCCGCAATACATCACGCTCACCGAGGATGATATGAAGGGCCTCAACATGGATATGACGGGCGCGAAATATGTGTGCTCGCCGCCACCGCGCGACAAGGAAAGCCAGGCCGCCATCTGGGAGGGCTTGCAACAGGGCGTGTTCCACACCTTCTCATCCGACCATTGTCCGTTCCGCTACGAGGCCACGGACGGCAAGCTAAACCCGCGAGGCCGCACCTCGTTTCGCTGGGTGCCCAATGGCATTCCTGGTGTCGAAACACGACTGCCGATCCTGTTTTCGGAAGGCGTGTCAAAGGGCCGCATCAGCCTGCAGCAATTCGTTGCCCTCTCCTCCACCAACCACGCGAAGATGTATGGGCTTTATCCACGCAAGGGCTCGATCGCGCCGGGCTTTGACGCCGACATCGTGCTGTGGGACGCCAAACGGCGCGAGACCATCACCCAGTCAAAACTCCATCACGGCTCCGACTATACGCCTTGGGAGGGCTTCGAAGTGGTCGGCTGGCCGGTGATGACGATGGCAAAGGGCAAGATTGTCGCCGAGAACGGCAAGATCATCGGCCAACCCGGCGATGGCGCCATCCTGGAGCGCGGGCGATCGCCCTATGCGACGCGCAACGCACAACATTGACGCGCCACATCAGCGACGAGGTTTTCATGTCCGCACTATTCTCTCCCGCAACGCTGGCTGGCGCCACCCTGCCCAACCGCATCGTCGTATCTCCCATGTGCCAATATTCAGCCGAGGAGGGCGTGCCGAATGACTGGCACATGATCAGCCTGGGGCGCTATGCGGCCGGGGGCTATGGGCTCATCTTCACCGAGGCCACCCATGTCAGCGCGCGTGGCCGCATTACTCCAGGCTGTGCCGGGCTTTACAATGACATGCAGGAACAGGCCTTTGCCCGCATATTCGCCGCCATGAAGGCGATCAATCCGGCGCCCATCGGCATGCAGATCGCGCATGCCGGACGCAAGGGGTCGACCGCGAAACCGTGGCTTGGTGGCAAGCCGCTGAGCGGGACTGAGGCATGGCTTACCGAAGCGCCGTCAGCCATCGCGCATGAGGAAAGCGGCCCGCTCCCGCAGGCGCTCGACGAAGCTGGCCTTGCGCGGGTCAAAGGGGAATTCGTATCGGCAAGCGAGCGGGCGATACGCCTTGGCGTTGACGTCATCGAGCTTCATGCCGCCCATGGCTATCTCCTGCATCAGTTCTGTTCGCCGGTCGCCAACCAGCGCAGCGATAGCTATGGCGGCAGTCGCGACAAGCGCCTGCGCTTTCCCCTCGAAGTGTTCGAGGCGGTCAGAGCCATTTGTCCTCCCCGTGTCGCACTCGGCGCCCGCATTACCGGATCGGACTGGGTTGACGATCAGGGAATTGAGATTGCCGACTGCCTCGCCTTCGCCGGTGAGTTGAAACGGCTTGGCGCCGATTTTGTCGACGTGTCGTCCGGTGGTGTCAGCACACGGCAGAAGATTCCGGTTGCGCCTGGCTATCAGGTGCATTTTGCGGCGGCTGTCAAAAAGGCAACCGGCCTGCCGACCATGGCGGTCGGCATGATCACACAAGCGCATCAGGCCGAAGCGATCCTCGTTGATGGCAAAGCTGATATGATCGC
>DEZK01000031.1 GCA_002365175.1 Raskinella chloraquaticus (SeqCode) | reverse complement strand
GTTGCCAGCATTATTGAGTGAGGGGGAGCAGGGCGTAGGGAGCAGGGCGTAGGGAGCAGGGAGTAGGGAGTAGGGAGTGAACGATCGCCCGCCACCTGTCACCGGCTATTGCCTATTCACTATTCGCCATCCTTATCCTCGCGCTCGGGATTGCCGTCATGAATGAAGCTGCCGCTGGCGACAGCGTCAGTTCGTTTTTACACCGGCCGCCTGCCGGTTCAGGCGAAGGCCGCGCACCTGCAGATCGTCAACAATATCAAATTCTTGGGCGTGCTGGAAGCAACAGCAGCTTCAGTTCAACGCCCAAAGATATGCAAGTGTCGCAGAAATGCCGAGTGTCGTTCGAACGGCATGCAGACGCCCCCAAGTCTCGATCATGCTACGCGAAGCCGGTCCTGCATCACTTTCGGCAATCGCTTTCAGCTTGTTGTTCGTGGGCATCATGCCGAACAGGGTATAGGGCCAGTTAGCCAGGATAAGAGTTGCACCAATCACCCATCGCCAATCCTTCGTGAGCCAGGCTGCAGCAAGTCCCATGGCGGCAGAGGCGACAGCCAACGTGCCTTGCATGGTAAAACCGCCCGCATAGCTCGGCTTCCATTCCTTCAGCAGGTTCTTGTCGTCCAGGCCGAGGCGCGCAGGTTGCTCTGCAATGTTGATGTAAAAGGCAGCGCCTGCAAAGGCTGCAGCCAAGACAAGGGCGATTTGTCCTGCAATCATCTGGATTGGCCTTTCTGATCACGAGCACGGACTAGGACATTAGTCCAAGTTTGTTCGGTTGGACATCACTTGGTGTCGTTGTTGGAAATCGAGAGCTTTTCCATGCCCCCTCCCTCCCGGGCTCTCTAGCCACATTGCGGGCGGGCTCACCACGCTGTGCCGATGCTGGCGCTCGGGCGCTCGCCGCGCCCGCTCGGCGAATTCCTCGCCAGGCTTTCTGGAGAAGAAAAACCGGGGGGCACGTCCATATTTGACAGTCATCCGCCAGGTTCGGAACGGCTGAAACGGCTATCGGAGGGGAATGCCACACCCACGGGGCCTCCTCTCCTGTCGCACGGGGAATGGCAGGCCCTGGTGTCGATCTGCCGGAACAACGGCAAAGCGAGCTGAAAGCGCACCTTGTTCGCCTGCAATCCGTCATGGCCCTTGAACCGCGCCCGTCCTGCGTCTAGAGAAGGCGCCGCGATAGGAGTGTAGCTCAACTGGTAGAGCACCGGTCTCCAAAACCGGGGGTTGGGGGTTCGAGCCCCTCCACTCCTGCCAGGCGTTGTCTGGCAAGGCGGGCTGATCATCTGTCGGCGGGGCCGCGTCAGCCGGTATTGGATGGCGGACGAGAGAAAAATCGTCGATCCGCCTTGACGTTCGCCGCCTAACCCGTTAGGCGTCTCACCCTTGCACTCCGATGAGACAGAATCGGGGTCGGGATTTCACGCATTAAGGGTTGTTGGCCTCTTCATGGTTTTTCGCCGGCGGGCGTTTATCAGGGTTTGAGGCATTGGCCAGAGCGCAATGCGCTGCTTGGCAAGGGATATGTCGTTTGGTCGGCATTGAGGTAATGGCGAAGTCGGGTCCGTTAGAATTCATCCAGCAAGTTCGACAGGAGACCGCCAAGGTCACCTGGCCGACACGCAAGGAAACCTTGATCACGACGGCGATGGTGTTCGTTTTCGTGTTCGTTGCCGCATTGTTTTTTGTTGCCGCTGATCAGCTGATCGCCTGGGCGGTGTCGTTCCTGCTTGGCTTTGGCCGCTAGGATCAGGGAGAGACCATGGCCGCGCAGCGCTGGTATATCGTTCACGCCTATTCGAATTTCGAGAACAAGGTGGCGGAGGCCATCCGCGAGAAGGCCAAGCAGCAGAAGCTCGATCATCTCTTCGAGCATGTGCTGGTACCCACTGAAAAGCGTGTGGAAGTGCGCCGCGGGCGCAAGGTCGAGGCGGAGCACAAATTCTTTCCGGGCTATGTGCTGGTGAAGATGGATATGACGGATGAGGCCTATCACCTCATCAAGAATACGCCGAAGGTCACCGGATTCCTGGGGGCTGACAAACGGCCGATGCCGATCAGCGAGGCGGAAGCGCTGCGAATTCTGCAACAGGTGCAGGATGGCAGCGACAAGCCCAAGCACAAGGTTATCTTCCAGATCGGCCAGAAGGTTCGCGTTCTCGATGGTCCGTTCGCTTCATTTGAAGGAATGGTCGAGGAAGTGGATGAGCAGCGCGAGCGGGTGAAGGTCGCGGTCAGTATTTTCGGCCGTCCGACACCGGTTGAACTTGAATACGGTCAGGTGCAGGAGCTCTGACCGCTTCACGCGTGGGAGGGATACGGCGTCGCCTGCCGTTGCTACCGCACCACGCTACCTTGCAATGAGCCGGATATAGGCCGGCGCGAAGGAGACAGAGATGGCGAAGAAGGTTCTGGGCTATATCAAGCTCGAAATCGGTGCCGGCGGGGCCACCCCGCAGCCGCCGATCGGGCCAGCGCTTGGCCAGCGCGGTATCAACATCATGGGCTTCTGCAAGGAGTTCAACGCCAAGACACAGCAGATCGAGAAGGGCACTCCCATCCCGGTCGTCATCACCTATTATCAGGACAAGTCGTTCAGCTTCGAGATGCGCTCGTCGCCGGTGGCCTATTTCCTGAAAAAGGCGGCAGGTCTGACCGCTGGTTCGAAGACGCCCGGTCGCGGCGGCTTCGTCGGCAGGGTCACCAAGGCGCAGGTGAAGGAAATCGCCGGTCACAAGCTCAAGGATCTCAATTGCGACAGCGTTGAATCGGCGATGAGCATGATTGAGGGTTCTGCCCGCTCGATGGGCATTGAGGTGGTGGGCTGAGACATGGACATCAAACTCACAAAACGCATGAAGGCAGCTCGTGAAGGTGTTGAACGTACAACACTTTATTCGATTGTTGATGCCGTAAAGATGGTCAAGGAACGGGCCAAGGCGAAGTTTGACGAGACAATCGACGTTGCGGTCAATCTCGGTATTGATCCGCGTCAGGCCGATCAGCAGGTGCGCGGCGTGTGCGCGCTTCCCAATGGGTCGGGTCGCTCGGTACGCGTTGGCGTGTTTGCCCGCGGCGCCAAGGCTGAGGAAGCCAAGGCTGCGGGCGCTGATGTGATCGGTGCCGAAGACCTCTTCGAGAAGGTCAATGGCGGGACGATCGATTTTGACCGCTGTATCGCGACGCCTGACATGATGGGTCTGGTGGGGCGGCTCGGCAAGGTGCTGGGCCCACGCGGCATGATGCCCAACCCGAAGGTTGGCACCGTCACCATGGATGTGACGGCTGCGGTCAAGGCGGCAAAAGGCGGCGCGGTCGAGTTTCGTGCCGAGAAATACGGCATCGTTCAAGCCGGCGTTGGCAAGGCCTCCTTCAGTGAAGAGGCGCTGGTTGCCAATATCAAGGCGTTTGTCGACACCGTTGCCAAGGCGCGCCCATCGGGTGCCAAGGGAACGTTTGTCCAGAAGGTTGCGATCTCCTCCACCATGGGTCCCGGCGTTCGCGTCGAGCCCGGCAGTGTGATCGCTGGCTGATGTCGAGGCGCGCGGCAAATCGCGCGCCTTGCCCTGACTACCCGCCGGGTTCTGCCTGGCGGGCGGCGAGGCGGAGAGGTTTCCTTTTCGTCTCGAGCCTGTCCGAGACTGCAGGTGTGGCGGCGTTTGGTCGTCACTTAAGCCGGGAGCCTTGGCTCCAGGGGCCTGCATAGACGGGGTGCGTACCGGTTTTACGGGGCAGGGTGACCTGTTCGCGATCTGGTTCGGGCCGCGTGTTTCCTGCGCTTGTCAGCAAGAGCAGGAGGGCAGGGTTGAACCGCTGGTTTTTCGAGGCGTCGTGCCTTGGAGAGCCGGCTCACGCAACCGGCGGCAACGCAAGTTGTCGCCTACCGGAGAGAGCACGTGGATAGAGCGGGAAAACGCGCCCTCGTCAGCGACCTGAACGACGCCTTCAAAGGCGCAGGCTCGATTGTCGTGGCGCATTATGCCGGTCTCACTGTCGCCCAGCTGCAGACCTTGCGTCGGCAGATGAAGGGGCAGGGCGCGACCGTCAAAGTCACCAAGAACCGCCTCACCAAGCTCGCTCTTGACGGAACGGGCGTGGCGGACATTACCCCTTACCTGAAGGGGCCGACGATCATTGCTTATGCCAATGATCCGGTTGCCGCGCCCAAGGTCGCGACCGATTTCGCCAAGGGACACGAGAAATTCGTGGTTCTCGGTGGCGCACTTCGGGGAACGGCTCTCAATGCCGATGGTGTCAAGGCGCTTGCCACGATGCCCTCGCTTGACGAGTTGCGCGCCAAGATCGTCGGCTGCATCCAGGCACCGGCGACCAAGCTTGCCGGCCTGTTGCAGGCGCCGGGAGGCCAGTTGGCACGTGTGATCGCGGCCCATGCCAGAAAGAGTGAAGCCGCCTGAGGCGGAATCCATAATCGGTACCCACAAGGAACGTAAACATGACTGATCTGTCAAAAATCGTCGAAGAATTGTCAAAGCTGACGGTTATCGAGGCCGCTGATCTGGCCAAGATGCTGGAAGAAAAATGGGGCGTTTCGGCTGCTGCACCTGTGGCGGTTGCGGTTGCCGGCGGCGCTGCGGCGGCACCTGTCGTCGAAGAACAGACCGAGTTCACCGTTATGCTTGCCGCGGCTGGCGACAAGAAGATCGAGGTGATCAAGGAAGTCCGCGCTATCACCGGGCTCGGCCTGAAAGAAGCCAAGGATCTCGTCGAAGGCGCGCCCAAGGCGGTCAAGGAAGGGATTTCCAAGGACGAAGCAACCAAGCTCAAGGAACAGCTTGAGAAGGCCGGCGCCAAGGTTGAACTCAAGTAAGCCTTTTCGGCTGGCTGCTTGCGGTCAGCTTGACGTCACATGACAGCGTTGCGGTGCACGGTTTTCCCCGGCACCGCAACTTACGTAAGTAGAGCGTGCCAGATGGATTGTCTCGACTGACGCCCCGCACTGGCGGGAGTTGGTGTCAGGGACAGTGCAGGCCGATCAAGAGGGCAAAGATGACGCAGGCATTCACCAGTAGCAGGCGTATCCGCAAATTCTTCGGGAACATCCAGGAAATCGCTGAAATGCCGAACCTCATCGAGGTTCAGAAGGCATCCTACGACCAGTTCCTGATGGTTGATGAACCAAAGGGCGGGCGGGCTGATGAAGGATTGCAAGCCGTCTTCAAATCGGTGTTTCCGATCAGTGATTTCTCCGGCTCATCGATGCTCGAATTCGTGCGCTACGAGTTCGAGGCGCCGAAATATGATGTCGATGAATGCCGCCAGCGCTCGATGACCTTCGCCGCGCCGCTCAAGGTGACGCTGCGGCTGATCGTGTTTGAAGTTGATCAGGAAACCGGCGCAAAGTCGATCAAGGACATCAAGGAACAGGATGTCTATATGGGCGATATGCCGCTCATGACCTCCAACGGCACCTTCGTTGTCAACGGTACCGAGCGCGTCATCGTCTCGCAGATGCATCGCTCGCCGGGTGTCTTTTTCGATCACGACAAGGGCAAGACCCACGCCTCGGGCAAGCTGCTGTTTGCTGCCCGCATCATTCCCTATCGTGGCTCATGGCTCGACATTGAGTTCGACGCCAAGGACATCGTCTATGCGCGCATCGACCGGCGCCGCAAGATCCCGGTGACGTCGCTGCTGTATGCGCTTGGGCTCGATGGCGAGGCCATTCTCGACACCTTCTATAAGAAGCTCGTCTTCAAGCGTACCAAGGACGCCTGGTCCGTTCCTTTCGATGCCCAGCGTTTGCGCGGGATGAAGGTGACCTATGATCTGGTTGATGCCAAATCGGGCGAGGTTCTGCTCGAAGCCGGGAAAAAGCTGACGGCGAAGGAAGCCCGCCGCATCAACGAGCAGGCGGTCAAAGCGCTCAAGATCAGCAATGACGAACTGGTCGGCCAGTACCTGGCGGAAGATATCGTCTCGGTGACGACTGGCGAGGTCCATGCCGAAGCTGGCGAGGAGATCACTGCCAAGCTTCTTGAATCCTTCGATGAAGCGGGTGTAGGCGAGCTGCCGGTCCTTGATATCGATCACGTCAATGTGGGCGGCTATATCCGCAACACGCTGGCGCTCGACAAGAATGATGCCCGCGAGGGCGCCCTGTTTGACATCTACCGTGTCATGCGTCCGGGCGAACCGCCGACGATCGAGACGGCGGAAGCGATGTTCCATTCGCTGTTCTTTGATTCAGAGCGCTACGATCTGTCGGCGGTGGGCCGCGTCAAGATGAATATGCGCCTTGAGCTTGATGCCGAGGACACGATGCGTGTCCTGCGGCGCGAGGACATCATCGCCGTCATCAAGACGCTGCTTGATCTGCGCGACGGGCGTGGCGAAGTGGATGACATCGACCATCTCGGCAACCGGCGCGTGCGCTCGGTAGGCGAGCTGATGGAAAACCAGTATCGCCTCGGTCTGCTGCGCATGGAGCGCGCCATCAAGGAGCGCATGTCGGCAGTCGATATCGACACCGTCATGCCGCAGGACCTGATCAACGCCAAACCGGCTGCAGCGGCGGTGCGCGAGTTCTTCGGCTCCTCGCAGCTCTCGCAGTTCATGGATCAGACCAATCCGCTGTCGGAAGTGACCCACAAGCGCCGCCTGTCCGCGCTTGGTCCGGGGGGATTGACGCGTGAGCGTGCCGGCTTCGAGGTACGCGACGTCCATCCCACCCATTACGGCCGTATCTGCCCGATCGAAACGCCGGAAGGTCCGAATATCGGCCTCATCAACTCGCTGGCGACGTTTGCGCGTGTCAACAAATATGGCTTCATCGAAAGCCCGTACCGCAAGATCAAGAGCGGGCAGATGACTGATGAGGTTGTCTATCTCTCAGCGATGGAAGAGCAACGTCATTACGTGGCCCAGGCCAACGTCCGGCTCGATGCCAAGGGCAAGCTGCTCGACGATCTCATCACCGTGCGTCATGCCGGTGAGGTGATGCCGGTGCCGCTTGATCGCGTCGATCTGGTGGACGTGTCGCCCAAGCAGCTCGTTTCGGTTGCCGCTGCCCTCATTCCCTTCCTTGAGAATGACGACGCCAATCGTGCGCTCATGGGCGCCAACATGCAGCGTCAGGCCGTACCGCTGGTGCGCACCGACGCGCCGTTCGTCGGCACGGGCATGGAATCGGTTGTTGCCCGCGATTCAGGGGCGGCAATTGCAGCGCGGCGTGCCGGTATCGTCGATCAGGTGGATGCCACCCGCATCGTTGTTCGCGCCATCAACGAGACCGACAGCACGAAGCCCGGCGTCGATATCTACAATCTGCTGAAGTTCCAGCGCTCCAACCAGTCGACCTGTATCAACCAGCGGCCGCTGGTGCGGGTTGGCGACAAGGTCAATCAGGGCGATATCGTCGCTGATGGCCCGTCCACGGAGCTTGGCGAATTGGCACTCGGGCGCAATGTGCTCGTCGCCTTCATGCCGTGGAATGGCTATAATTTCGAGGATTCGATCCTCCTGTCCGAGCGTATCGTTGCCGACGACATTTTCACCTCGATCCATATCGAGGAGTTCGAGGTCATGGCGCGTGATACCAAGCTCGGGCCGGAAGAAATCACCCGTGACATTCCCAATGTCTCGGAAGAGGCGCTGAAAAACCTCGACGAGGCCGGCATTGTTTACATCGGTGCCGAGGTTCATGCCGGCGACATTCTGGTTGGCAAGATCACGCCCAAGGGCGAGAGCCCGATGACGCCGGAGGAAAAGCTCCTGCGCGCCATTTTCGGCGAGAAGGCGTCGGATGTGCGCGACACGTCGTTACGCGTGCCGCCGGGTGTTCAGGGCACTATCGTTGAAGTGCGCGTCTTCAATCGCCACGGCGTCGACAAGGACGAGCGCGCGCTGGCAATCGAGCGGGAAGAAATCGAGAGCCTTGCCAAGGACCGCGACGATGAACAGGCGATCCTTGATCGCAACACGTTTGGTCGCCTGTCCGAACTTCTGAAGGGCAAGGCGGTCCTGTCGGGACCGCGCGGCATGAAGAAGGACACGGTGGTGACGCCGGAGCTTCTGGCCGATTATCCGCGCAATCAGTGGTGGCAGATTGCCGTCCCCTCGGACAAAATGATGTCCGAGATCGAGCAGATGCGGAAGCTTTATGATGAATCGAAGAAGCGCCTCGAGCAGCGCTTCCTTGACAAGGTCGAAAAGCTGCAGCGTGGCGACGAGCTACCGCCGGGCGTGATGAAGATGGTGAAGGTCTTCGTTGCGGTCAAACGCAAGATCCAGCCGGGCGACAAGATGGCCGGGCGTCATGGCAACAAGGGCGTGGTATCACGCATCATGCCGGTTGAGGACATGCCGTTCCTGCCCGATGGCCGTCCCGTCGACATCGTGCTCAACCCGCTTGGTGTGCCAAGCCGCATGAATGTCGGGCAGATTCTTGAAACCCATCTCGGCTGGGCGTGCGCTGGTCTTGGCATCAAGATCGGCGAGGGCGTCGAGCTCTACAAGCAGAGCAAGGACGTCAAGCCGCTCAAGAAAATTCTGGCGCAGGTCTACGGCAAGAACGCTGAGATCGAGGCGATGAATGACAGAGAGCTTGTCGAGCTTGGTGGCAATCTCAAGCGTGGTGTGCCGATGGCGACGCCCGTCTTCGACGGCGCGCGCGAAAAAGATATCGAGGAGATGCTGGAAATGGCCGGGCTTTCAAGCTCGGGCCAGGTGCGCCTCCTCGACGGGCGCTCGGGCGAGTATTTCGATCGCTCGGTCACGGTCGGCTACATCTACATGCTGAAGCTGCACCATCTGGTCGACGATAAAATCCATGCCCGCTCGATTGGTCCGTACTCGCTGGTCACCCAGCAGCCGCTCGGTGGCAAGGCGCAGTTTGGCGGACAGCGCTTCGGCGAAATGGAGGTGTGGGCTCTCGAAGCGTACGGCGCCGCCTACACGCTGCAGGAAATGCTGACGGTGAAGTCGGACGACGTGGCCGGCCGCACCAAGGTCTACGAGTCGATCGTGCGTGGCGAGGATAATTTCGAAGCCGGCATCCCCGAGAGCTTCAACGTTCTCGTCAAGGAAATGCGCTCGCTCTGCCTGAATGTCGATCTGACGATGGACAAGGGGCGCTCCGGCGATCCGCATGCGGATCAGGAATTGCCCGGCGCGGCGGAATAGGAATTGACGACCGCGCCGTCGCGAGGCGGCGCGGACCAGTGATCGAGCGTAGTCGTTCAGGACAGATTTACGCGCCGGGCCGAGGACATCGAGCCAGCGTGTTGCAAAGGAGCAGGGAATGAATCAAGAGGTCATGAATCTCTTCACCCCGCAAGCGCCTGCCCAGGTGTTTGACCGCATCCGTATTTCCATCGCCTCGCCAGAGAAGATTCTGAGCTGGTCGTTTGGCGAGATCAAGAAGCCCGAAACCATCAATTACCGCACCTTCAAGCCGGAGCGGGACGGGCTGTTCTGCGCCCGTATCTTCGGGCCGATCAAGGATTACGAGTGCCTGTGCGGCAAGTACAAGCGCATGAAATACAAGGGCATCATCTGCGAAAAGTGCGGGGTGGAAGTCACCCTGTCGCGGGTACGGCGCGAGCGCATGGGCCATATCGAGCTGGCGGCGCCCGTCTGCCACATCTGGTTCCTCAAATCGCTGCCAAGCCGCATCGGCCTGCTGCTCGACATGGCGCTCAAGGATCTCGAGCGCATCCTGTATTTTGAAAATTACGTGGTCATCGAGCCTGGCCTGACGTCGCTCAAGGAGCGCCAGCTCCTCAGCGATGATGATTACATCCGGGCGCAGGAAGAATTTGGCGATGACAGCTTCACCGCGCTCATCGGCGCCGAGGCCATTCGTGAAATTCTCATCCGCCTTGATCTGCCGCGCCTGCGCGATCAGCTCAAGGTTGATTTCGAGGCTGCAACCGGCGAGTTGAAGCCCAAAAAGATCGCCAAGCGCCTCAAGATCATCGAGGCCTTCATCGATTCCGGCAATCGCCCGGAATGGATGGTGCTGACGCAGGTGCCGGTAATCCCGCCCGATCTGCGGCCGCTGGTGCCGCTCGATGGCGGTCGCTTCGCGACGTCTGACCTCAACGACCTTTATCGCCGCGTCATCAACCGCAACAACCGGCTCAAGCGGCTGATGGAGCTGCGCGCTCCTGATATCATCATCCGCAACGAAAAGCGCATGTTGCAGGAGGCGGTCGACGCGCTCTTTGACAATGGTCGGCGTGGTCGGGTCATCACAGGGGCCAATAAGCGGCCTCTGAAATCGCTCTCCGACATGCTCAAGGGCAAGCAGGGGCGTTTCCGCCAGAATCTGCTTGGCAAGCGCGTCGATTATTCCGGCCGCTCCGTCATCGTCGTTGGCCCGGAACTGAAGCTGCACCAGTGCGGCCTGCCGAAAAAGATGGCGCTCGAGCTCTTCAAGCCCTTCATCTATTCACGCCTTGACGCCAAGGGCCTGTCGGCCACCGTCAAACAGGCCAAGAAGATGGTGGAGAAGGAGAAGCCGGAAGTCTGGGATATCCTCGACGAGGTGATCCGCGAGCATCCGGTTCTGCTCAACCGCGCGCCGACACTGCATCGCCTTGGCATCCAGGCCTTCGAGCCGATCCTGATCGAAGGCAAGGCGATCCAGCTGCACCCGCTGGTGTGTACCGCCTTCAACGCTGATTTTGACGGCGATCAGATGGCGGTTCACGTGCCGCTATCGCTGGAGGCGCAGCTTGAAGCCCGCGTTCTCATGATGTCGACCAACAACATTCTCCATCCGGCGAATGGCAATCCGATCATCGTGCCTTCGCAGGATATCGTGCTTGGTCTCTATTATCTGTCGATCCTGGCCGAAGGCGAGCCGGGCGAGAACATGGCGTTTGCCGATATCGGCGAGCTTGAGCACGCGATCGCCTCGAAAGTGGTGACGCTGCACACGAAGATCCGCTGGCGCCACAAGGGCATCGGCCATGACGGCAAGTTGTTCACCAAGATCTTCGAGACGACGCCAGGGCGCGTCCTCATCGGCCAGATCCTGCCGCTCGATCCGCGCGTCACCTATGATGCGTGCAACAAGCTGATGACCAAAAAAGAAATCTCCAACATGATCGACACCGTCTACCGGATGTGCGGTCAGAAGGAGGCGGTAATCTTCTGCGACCGCATCATGCAGCTCGGGTTCCAGAACGCTTTCCGCGCCGGCATCAGTTTCGGCAAGGACGACATCGTCATCCCGCTCACCAAGGCAAAGATTGTCGATGACACCCGCACCCTGGTGAAGGATTACGAGCAGCAATATCTTGATGGCCTCATTACCCAGGGCGAAAAATACAACAAGGTGGTGGATGCCTGGGCGAAGTGCTCAGACAAGGTCGCGGCCGAAATGATGATTGAAATCTCGTCTGTTCGTAAAGATGAGACCGGCCGGCAAAAGCAGATGAACTCCATCTACATGATGTCGCATTCCTCGGCCCGTGGCTCGCCGACCCAGATGCGCCAGCTCGGCGGCATGCGCGGCCTGATGACGAAACCCTCTGGTGAAATCATCGAGACGCCGATCATCTCGAACTTCAAGGAAGGTCTGACCGTTCTTGAGTACTTCAACTCGACCCACGGCGCGCGCAAGGGTCTCGCCGATACCGCACTCAAGACGGCCAATTCCGGCTATCTGACGCGCCGCCTCGTCGATGTCGCCCAGGATTGCATCGTCAGTGAAGTCGACTGCAAAACCGATCGCGGTATCCGCATGACGGCCATCGTCGATGCCGGTCAGGTGATCGCCTCGCTTGCCACCCGCATCGTCGGGCGCTCGGCGGCAGAAACGATTGTCGACCCGACGACGAACAAGCGTATCGTTGCCAAGGGTCAGCTCATCGATGAAGCGCAGGTGGATGCCATCAACAAAGCCGGCATTCAGGAAGTGAAGATCCGCTCGGCGCTCACCTGCGAAACCCGCCAGGGCATCTGCGCCACCTGCTATGGGCGCGATCTTGCCCGTGGCACGCCGGTCAATATTGGCGAGGCGGTGGGCGTCATCGCCGCCCAGTCGATTGGCGAGCCGGGCACCCAGCTCACCATGCGTACCTTCCACATCGGCGGCGCGGCGCAGGTGAACGAGCAATCCTTCATCGAGACAAGCTTCGAGGGCACCATCCATATCCGCAACCGCAACGTAGCCAAGGATACGGACGGCAATCTCATCGCCATGGGCCGCAATATGGCCATCGTCGTCACTGATGGCGATGATCAGGAGCGCGCCGTTCACAAGATCACCTACGGTACCCGTCTCAAGGTTGATGACGGGGCCAAGGTGAAGCGCGGGCATCGCCTCGCCGAGTGGGATCCCTATACCCGTCCGATCCTGACCGAGGTGCCAGGGACGATCGGCTATGAGGATCTCGTCGAGGGCCTGTCGATTGTCGAAAGCGCCGACGAGGCAACCGGCATCACCAAGCGCGTCGTCCTTGACGTGCGCGCCTCACCGCGCGCGGCTGATCTCAAACCCTCGATCGTCATCCGCGATTCGAAGGGCAAGATCGCCAAGCTGGCAAGGGGCGGGGAGGCACGTTATGCCCTCCCGGCCGAGGCCATCTTGTCGGTTGAGCCCGAGAGCAAGGTGTCAGCCGGCGACGTGCTGGCCCGTATCGCCACCGAAAGCGCCAAGTCGCGCGACATCACGGGCGGTCTGCCGCGTGTTGCCGAGCTCTTCGAAGCACGTCGCCTGAAGGACGCCGCGATCATCGCTGAAGCCGATGGTACGGTGCAGTTTGGCAAGGATTACAAGAACAAACGTCGCCTGGCGATCATGCCGGACAATGATTCGGACGATCCGGTCGAATACCTCATCCCCAAGGGCAAGCACATCCATCTTCAGGATGGCGACCGGGTGGAGAAGGGCGATTTCATCGTCGACGGCAACCCGGCGCCTCATGACATTCTGGCGATCAAGGGCGTGGAGGCACTGGCTGCCTATCTCGTCAACGAAATCCAGGAAGTCTACCGGCTCCAGGGCGTCAGCATCAACGACAAGCACATCGAAGTGATTGTCCGCCAGATGCTGCAGAAGGTCGAAATTTCGGATCCGGGCGAATCGACATTCCTGTCGGGCGAGCAGGTGGAAGCTCTCGACCTGCTGATCGAGAATGAGCGTCTGCATGCCGAAGGCATGAAGAAGGCCAAGGGCGCGCCGGTGCTCCTCGGTATCACCAAGGCAAGCCTCCAGACACGTTCCTTTATCTCGGCAGCGTCGTTCCAGGAGACGACGCGCGTGCTGACAGAGGCCGCCGTCAACGGCAAGGTCGATACGCTCGATGGTCTGAAGGAAAACGTCATCGTCGGTCGTCTCATTCCCGCCGGTACCGGTGGGCTGATGACGCGCCTGCGCGAAATCGCCACCAAGCGCGACGCGCTCATTCTTGAAGAGCGTGTCAAGCAGGCCAGCGCATCGAGCGCCCCGGCCTTGCCGGCCGCTGAATAGGCGTTAATCCAGATTTCTACAAAAAAGGGTCGCCCTCACAGGCGGCCCTTTTCTTTGATGTCATGCTGCGCGTCGCGTGATTGAGCACGGATATAAAAAAAGATGGTCGAGGCCGGTTTTTTCGTGGACTCTTGTTGACCGCGCTTCCGGCATCGGTTAGACAGCGTCCACTCTTAGACAGGCCGTAGCGGCTGGCGTGTTCGAAAGACTTTCGAATCGAGAGCCGCTAAACGCTGTTGTGCATCCGGTTAGACATTACGGGGCATGACCGTCCGGAAACGGGCTGGTCCTCTGTTTTCAAGCGTCGTGCGGCTGATACCAGCCCTGCGGCGCATGTTGTCGTCTGATGCAAATCGTCTGTCCAGGAGCATCGCCGAAGCGTCGCTGCAAGCGCCGTTTCGTCAAAATTTTCGACCGGGGTTCGGCCCCGATGGCAAAAAGGTAGGCTTGGCACAATGCCGACGATTGCTCAGCTCATTCGCAAGCCGCGTGCGCCCCTGCGTCCGCGCAATACGGTCCCGGCCCTGCAGGCCTGCCCGCAGAAGCGTGGCGTGTGCACGCGCGTTTATACAACGACGCCGAAGAAGCCGAATTCCGCCTTGCGCAAGGTCGCCAAAGTGCGCCTCACCAATGGCTATGAGGTCATCGGCTACATTCCGGGCGAAGGGCATAATTTGCAGGAGCACTCGGTGGTGATGATCCGCGGCGGTCGCGTCAAGGATCTTCCCGGCGTGCGCTATCACATTCTGCGCGGTGTTCTCGACACGCAAGGCGTCAAGGATCGCCGCCAGCGTCGTTCGAAATACGGCGCGAAGCGTCCGAAGTAAGCGGGGGGGCAAGGGTCATGTCGCGTCGTCACGCTGCTGAAAAACGGGAAGTGCTTCCCGATCCGAAATTCGGTGATATCGTCGTCACCAAATTCATGAATTCGATCATGTATGAAGGCAAGAAGTCGGTTGCAGAGACGATCGTCTACGGTGCGTTCGATGTGATCAGGTCAAAAGCCAAGGGCGACCCGATCGAGGTCTTCCGTCAGGCGCTTGACAATGTGAAGCCGGCGGTTGAGGTGCGTTCGCGCCGTGTCGGTGGCGCAACCTACCAGGTGCCGGTCGAAGTGCGCCCCGAGCGCCGTCAGGCTCTGGCCATCCGCTGGCTGATTATTGCGGCGCGTGCCCGTAACGAAAAGACGATGGTCGACCGGCTGTCGGCTGAACTTCTCGATGCCTCGAATAATCGCGGATCAGCGGTCAAGAAGCGGGAAGATACCCACCGCATGGCCGACGCCAACCGCGCCTTCTCGCATTATCGCTGGTAACGCGAAACCGTATCCGGAGCTGATCGTCATGCCTCGTAGCCACGCTATCGAAGACTACCGGAATTTCGGCATCATGGCCCACATTGATGCCGGGAAGACGACAACGACCGAACGGATTCTCTATTACACCGGCAAGTCGCACAAGATCGGCGAAGTCCATGATGGCGCGGCCACGATGGACTGGATGGAGCAGGAGCAGGAGCGCGGCATCACGATCACGTCGGCGGCGACGACGGCTATCTGGAACGACAAACGTCTGAACATCATCGACACGCCCGGCCATGTCGACTTCACGATCGAGGTCGAGCGCTCGCTGCGCGTGCTGGATGGCGCGGTGTGCGTGCTTGATTCCAACCAGGGCGTGGAGCCGCAGACCGAGACGGTGTGGCGCCAGGGCGACAAATACCGTGTTCCCCGCATCGTTTTTGCCAATAAGATGGACAAGACGGGCGCTGATTTCTACCAGTGCCTGGATGACATCAAGGTGCGGCTTGGCGCCAAGCCCGTGCCGATCCAGTTGCCGATCGGTTCGGAAAACAATTTCAAGGGTCTGGTCGATCTCGTCCGTATGGTGGGCGTCGTCTGGGAAGAAGAATCGCTGGGCGCGAAGTTCCACGACGTGGATATCCCGGCCGATATGCTCGACAAGGCCAAGGAATTTCGTGGCCAGTTGATCGAGGCTGCCGTTGAGCTCGACGATACCGCGCTTGCTGCCTATCTCGATGGTCAGGAGCCGGATGTCGCGACGCTGAAGAGGCTGATCCGCAAGGCCGTTCTGACCAGCGCTTTCTTTCCTGTTCTGTGCGGTTCTGCCTTTAAAAACAAAGGTGTACAGCCGCTTCTTGATGCAGTTGTTGATTATCTGCCGTCGCCCATCGATCGTGGCGGCATCAAGGGCCTCGATTTCAAAACCGAAGAAGACGTCCTGCGTATGCCCAGCGATGAAGAGCCGTTATCGGTTCTCGCTTTCAAGATCATGGACGATCCGTTTGTCGGCACCATCACGTTTTGCCGCGTTTATTCCGGCAAGCTTGAATCCGGCATGAATCTGATGAATTCCACCAAAGACCGGAAAGAGCGCGTCGGGCGCATGCTGCTCATGCATGCCAATAACCGCGAAGACATCAAGGAAGCCTATGCGGGCGACATCGTGGCGCTGGCCGGTCTCAAGGATACGCGCACCGGCGATACGCTGTGCGATACCAACAAGCCGGTCATCCTTGAAAAGATGATATTCCCTGAGCCGGTCATCGAAATCGCCATCGAGCCGAAATCGAAGGCTGATCAGGAAAAGCTGGGTGTGGCGCTGCAGAAGCTTGCAGCGGAAGATCCGTCGTTTCGGGTGTCGACTGATCAGGAATCCGGCCAGACCATCCTCAAGGGGATGGGCGAGCTGCATCTCGACATCAAGGTCGACATCCTTCGGCGCACGTACAAGGTCGACGCGCAGATCGGTGCACCGCAGGTGGCTTACCGCGAGACGGTGTCGAAGCGGGTCGAAATCGACTACACCCACAAGAAGCAGACCGGCGGATCGGGCCAGTTCGCCCGCGTCAAGTTCATCGTTGAACCCAATGAGGTCGGCAAGGGCTTCGAGTTTGAATCGAAGATCGTCGGCGGCGTCGTCCCGAAGGAATTTATCCCCGGTGTGGAAAAAGGCCTTAACTCGGCCGTGACCTCTGGCGTGATTGCCGGCTTCCCGGTGGTTGACGTCAAGGCGCAGCTCATCGACGGCGCCTATCACGAGGTTGATTCCTCGGCGATTGCTTTCGAAATCGCCTCGCGGGCCGCCATGCGCGAAGCCCTGCAAAAGGCGGGTCCGAAACTTCTCGAGCCGATCATGAAGGTCGAGGTGGTCTCGCCTGAAGATTACGTCGGCTCGGTGATCGGCGATCTCAACTCGCGTCGCGGCCAGATCCTCGGCCAGGACATGCGCGGCAACGCCACCATCGTGAATGCCATGGTGCCGCTCGCCAACATGTTCGGCTACGTCAACAATTTGCGTTCCTTCTCTCAGGGGCGCGCCACGTTCACTATGACCTTCGATCACTACGAGCAGGTTCCCGCAGCCGTCGCCGAGCAGGTTCAGGCCAAATACGCCTGAGATTGATCGTCGTCACTGGGTAAGCTTTTAAGGAGACTTTGAAATGGGCAAGGCGAAGTTTGAA
>DEZK01000018.1 GCA_002365175.1 Raskinella chloraquaticus (SeqCode) | reverse complement strand
AGCGACAATGCGAGCGCCACATCGGCTGCTTTGGTGATCCGCCGTGCATCGGCCGCCGACAGGACGCCGATGGCAAGCGAGACGGTCGAGCCGTTGATGAGGGCGGAGGCGTCCTTGGCGCCAAGCGTGAAATCGCCCGACAGGCCGGCCCGACGGATCGCTTCGGGTGCCGGGTAGCGTTTGCCCCGGTAATCGATCTCGGCTTCG
Source organism: Raskinella chloraquaticus (SeqCode) (assembly GCA_002365175.1). Classification (GTDB taxonomy): domain Bacteria; phylum Pseudomonadota; class Alphaproteobacteria; order Rhizobiales; family UBA4765; genus Raskinella; species Raskinella chloraquaticus. The sequence continues at coordinate 63,808 of DEZK01000018.1, read as the reverse complement.
GGAAAGCCGGCCATGGCGCCGGCCAGATAGGCGAGTGGCGCCAGATCACCGGAGGCGCCGACCGAGCCTTTTTCGGGGATCACGGGGTGGAGGCCCTTGTTGAGAAAGTCGAGCAACCGATCAACAACAGCGAGCGCGGGGCCGGAATAGTTCGAGGCGAAGGCGTTGGCGCGCAGCAGCATGGTGGCGCGCACGATATCCTCGGCGAGCGGCTGGCCAAGCCCGGTGGCGTGCGCCTTGATGACGAGTTCCTGATAAAGCGCCATATCGGCAATCATCACCCGCTGATCCTTGAAGAGGCCAACGCCGGTGTTGAAGGCATACATCAGCGGGGCGTCGTCATGGAGCCAGTTGGCTTCAATGAAGGCGCGGGCGTGGCCCAACGCTTCGCGTGATCTGGGATGAAGCGCCGCCTTCTCAAAACGGCCGGACGCAGCCGGCCTTGCTGCTGCCATGACCTGTGAGGATTTGAGTTTCAGGCCGTCGAGGCGAATGGTCATGACGATTATCCGTTGCTGGAAGCAAAGAGGTCCTCGAGGCGCATGCGGCTGATCTTGGCGATTTCACCGAGGGCGGTGTGGAATTCGCGATCATGATCGTGCCGCAGGCGCTGTTCGAAGCCTGCCAGAATATCAGCCTTCGTCGCGCCGCGCACCGCCATGATGAAGACGAAGCCGAAGCGCGCCTTGTAGGCGTTGTTGAGGTCTGTGAAGCGGGCAAGCTCATCGGGGGTCAGACGATCAAGCCCAGCGGATGATTGTTCCGCACGTGATTCATCGGTAAGCGCATCAGCAAGTGCAAGTTTTCCGGCCAGATCGGGATGAACGTTGATGAGAGCCAGCTGGCGTTCGGCTGACGCCTCGCGGATGACGCGAAACATGGCATGATGCAAGGCATCGGCGGTATCGCAGTGTTGCGTTAGCCCCCGGTCGAATGCTTCTTCGGCTATCCACGGAGAATATTCGAAGATCGAAGCAAAGCGCGCCAGAAAGCGCGCACGGTCATCGGATGATGCCATCACGATCCCCGATACGTCGAATAAGCGAAGGGCGAGGCAAGGAGCGGCACATGATAATGTGCCGCGCTGTCATTGATGGCAAAGCGCACCGGCACCATGTCAAGAAAACTTGGCCCGGCCTTTACCAGACCAGTCCGGCGGAAATAATCGCCAATGGCAAATTCGATTTCGTAGAGGCCAAGCTCAAAGGCATCGCCCGCCAGCAGCGGCTCATCGGTGCGCCCATCGGCGTTTGTGGTTTTGCGGGTCACCAGAGCCCGCACGCCAGCGGCGTCAACTGCGTAAAGTTCGACAACGACACCTGCGGCCGGGCAACCACCGGCGGTGTCGAGGACATGCGTCGTCAGGCGCCCCATGTGATGCTCCCGTGCTCAGACTGTCTCCATGCGTGAGGATTTTGCGGATTTCAAACAGAATCTTCTCTTGAACAGCTGCCAGACCGCCTTGCTAATGATCTTGTCCGGCATAAAGATGGGATCATGACCTTCCAGTCCTTCGGACGTTGGCGATGCGGCGGTGATGATGGAACAGGCAACGGCGATCACTTTGGAATGGGGTGGCTTGCTGTTGCGCTGGCTGCACGTCATCGCCGGCATCGCCTGGATCGGTTCGTCCTTTTATTTCATCGCCCTTGATCTGAGCCTGCGCCAGCGTGATGGCCTGCCGGAGGGCGTATCAGGCGAAGCATGGCAGGTGCATGGCGGCGGGTTTTACCGCATGCAGAAATATAATGTGGCGCCGCCGGAACTGCCCGCTCACCTCACCTGGTTCAAATGGGAGAGCTATGCGACGCTGTTCTCGGGCTGGGCGCTGCTGGGCTGGATCTATTATCTGCAGGCAGACCTGTTCCTGATCGACCCGTCGGTACGCAGCATAAGCCCGTGGCTGGCTGCGGTGATCGGCTTCGGGTCACTTATCATCGGCTATGTCATTTATGATCGCCTGTGCCGATTGTGGCGTGGCAATGACACGGCGCTGGCCCTCATCGGACTGGTTGCGCTTGTCGCGGCTGCCTATGGCTACCAGCAGGTATTCGGCCCGCGCGGCGCCTTCATCCATGCGGGCGCACTGATCGGTACCATCATGTCGCTGTCGGTGATGCATGTCATCATCCCCAACCAGCGCATCGTCATCGCCAATCTCATGGCCGGCCGGGTGCCTGATGCCAGTTATGGAAAAGCAGCCAAACAGCGCAGCCTGCATAACAATTACCTGACGCTCCCCGTTGTCTTCCTGATGCTGTCGTCGCATTCACCGCTCAGCTATTCCTCCCCCTATGCGGCGCTCGTTGTAGGCTTTGTGATTCTCGCCGGCACGGCCATCCGCCATTTTTTCAATGAGGGTCATGCCGGGCGTCGGCAGCCCTGGTGGGCATGGGGCGTGGCGGGGATGGCGATGGCGATGGCGATTGCGCTCAGCCTGGCCGGGCCATTGAAAGCGGCAAGCAATGAGCGGGCGGGCGCCGATGAAGAGCAAAACCCGCTTTTCATCGAGGCGGTGTCCATCATCCAGACCCGTTGCGCCATGTGTCACGGCGCCGAGCCCTTATGGCCGGGGATGGTCGTGGCGCCCAAGGCGGTGCGCCTTGATACGCCGGCGGAGATTGCCCGGCACGCCCGGCAGATTTATGTGCAAAGCGTGCTCACGCGCGCCATGCCGCCGAACAATATCAGCGAGGTGACGGCCGAGGAGCGGCAGATGCTGGCGGCGTGGATCGCCAGCCGATGAGCGGAATGCGCAACGAGATCCGTTTCCTCCATCGTGGTCGGGCGGTGGCCTGCCACCTGCCGCACCCTGACATCACGCTCCTTGACTGGTTGCGCGTCCAGCAGCGCCTGACCGGAACCAAGGAAGGGTGTAATGAGGGCGATTGCGGCGCCTGCACGGTGGTGCTCGGGCGGCTCGAACAGGGGCGGCTGGTGCGCCGTGCGGTCAATGCCTGCATCACCCTGCTTGGCCAGGTCGACGGGGCGGAGCTGATCACGGTTGAGGACCTGGCGCGGGGCGGCACGCTTCACCCGGTGCAGAGCGCGATGGTGACGCATCATGGCTCGCAATGCGGCTTCTGCACGCCTGGAATTGTCATGAGCCTGCTGGCGCTCACTCATGACAAGCCGTTGCCGCTGACGCGCGAGGCGATCAATGAGCGGCTGGCTGGCAATCTGTGCCGCTGCACCGGCTATCGTCCGATTGTCGATGCGGCCATGGAGCTTTGCAGTCAGTCGATGCACGACCAGTTCACGGCCGCAACCGGAGATGTCATAGCCGCGCTGGCAGCACTTGACGACGGCGTCGACGTGATGGCGGGTGATGAGGCGCAGTTCTTCGCGGCGCCCGCCACACTTGCCAGCGCGACTGCTCTTGCATCTCGTGTTCCGACTGCCACGCTGTTGGCCGGCGCCAGCGATGTCGGATTATGGGTCACCAAGCGGTTGCAACCGCTTCGTCGCATCATCTGGCTCGGACGTATCGAGGACATGCGCGGCATCGCGGCGGATGGCGATGGGCTGCGGATGGGCGCTTGCGTGCGGCTGGGCGAGGCATGGGCGCATCTGGCTGCCATCGACCCTGATCTTGGCGCGTTGATGCAGCGCTTTGCGTCAACGCAAATTCGCAATAGCGCAACGATTGGCGGCAATATCGCCAATGGCTCGCCGATCGGAGATCTTGCGCCGGCGCTGATCGCCCTTGGCGCCACTATCGAACTGCAATTGGGTGATATTGTCAGGCGATTACCGCTTGAACGCTTTTTTGTCGCCTATGGCCGGCAGGATCGTGCGCCTGGGGAAATCCTGACCGCCATTACCATTCCCCGCTTGTCGCCTGATGAACGGTTCCGCTGCTTCAAGGTCAGCAAGCGCGTGGATGAGGATATATCCGCCGTGATGGGGGCGTTCCACGTCACGATCGCGAATGGGCGGATCGCCGGCGCGCGGTTCGCGTACGGAGGCATGGCTGGCGTGCCGCAGCGCGCGGCGGCTGCCGAGCAGGCATTGACCGGCCTGAGCCTCGATGATGAGCAGGGTTTGCGAGCCGGCGCGGACAGGCTGGCGCAGGACTTCTTGCCGCTCAGCGACATGCGCGCCAGTGCTGCCTATCGCCTCGATGTGGCGAAGGCGTTGCTGCTGCGGGCACTCGATGAGATGGCGGGACGACGCGGTGACAGTGATCGTCTGATCGGGCGCCGTGACGGGCCGCGCCGCGCGGAGGCGCCGGCATGAATTTTTCCGCGCGCTCAAAACTCGGTGAAACAGATAGCGGCTCGGTCGTCGGGCAGGCGATTGCCCATGACAGCGCGCGCGGTCATGTCAGCGGCAAGGCGCTTTACATTGATGACCTGCCCGAGCCGGCAGTGACGTTTCATGTGGCGCCGATCATGGCGACGAGCGCGCGCGGGCGGCTGCTATCACTTGACGTGGAAGAGGTGCGGGCCAGTGAGGGCGTTGTCGCCGTATTGATGGCTGGCGATGTTCCTGGGTGCAATGATTGCTCGCCGGTTGATTTTGATGTCGATCCGATTTTTGCGAGCGAGACAATTTCGTTCCACGGGCAGGTGGTGGGCGCAGTGATCGCCACCAGCCATCTTCTGGCGCGGCAGGCGGCGCGACGCGCGCTGATCGACATCGCGTCTGAGGTGCCTCTTGTTGAGGCTGCGGCTGCTTTGGCTGCTGATGCGCGGCTGATGCCCGATTACGCCTTCCAGCGCGGCGATGTGACGGCCGGCTTTGCTGCGGCGGCGCATCGTCTCAACGGGCGCATCGCCATTGGCGGTCAGGAGCATTTCTATCTCGAAGGCCAGGCAGCTCTCGCCATTCCAGGCGAAGGCGGCGACATGCTGGTTCATTCCTCCACCCAGCACCCCAGCGAAGTGCAGCATATCGTCGCGCGTGCGCTTGGCGTTGCCTCGCATGCTGTGCAGTGTGAAGTCAGGCGCATGGGTGGCGGCTTTGGCGGCAAGGAAAGTCAGGCGAGCCAGTGGGCGGCGATTGCAGCCATCGCGGCGCGCCATATGGGCGCTGCCTGCAAGCTCAGGCTTGATCGCGACGATGACATGATGCTGACCGGCAAGCGCCATGACTGCCTCGTCGACTATGAGGTGGGTTTTGACGGCGAGGGACGGATCGGCGTGCTTGCCTCGCACTTTGCCATGCGTTGCGGCTATTCAGCCGACTTGTCGCTTGGCGTTTGCGATCGCACGCTTTTTCATGCCGACAACGCCTATTACCTGCCGGCTTGCGATCTTGTCTCGGCCAGGCTGCGTACCAATACGGTGTCCAATACGGCGTTCCGCGGTTTTGGTGGCCCGCAGGGCATGGTGGCAGTCGAACGTGTCATTGACGCGATTGCCTGGCATCTAGGCTGTGATCCGCTCGACATCCGCAAGCGCAATCTCTACGGCGTGATGGGGCTCACGACGCCCTATGGTATGGACATTGACGACAATATCCTGCCAGAGCTCGTGGAGGCACTCGAGCGCTCCAGCGATTACCGCCAGCGTCGTAGCGCGATCAGCGCCTACAATACGGCCTCGCCGGTGCTGAAGCGCGGGCTGGCGTTGACGCCGGTCAAATTCGGTATCTCGTTCACCCTCATTCACCTCAATCAGGCGGGCGCGCTGGTCCACATCTATGCCGACGGATCGGTGGCGCTTAATCATGGTGGCACCGAGATGGGGCAGGGCCTCTACATCAAGGTGGCGCAGGTGGTGGCAGATGAATTCGCGCTGCCGCTTGAGGCGATCAGGATAACGGCGACAACGACTGCGAAGGTGCCCAATACCGGGCCAACGGCTGCGTCTGCCGGCAGTGATCTCAACGCTATGGCTGCCCGTGAGGCGGCGCGCACCATCAAGGCGCGGCTGGTGGATTTTTGTAGCGAGCGCTACCAGGTGCCGGCCCCTGACATTCGCTTCGTTGACGGGCAGGTGGTGATCGGCACTGAGCGCCTGTCCTTTGGCGACGTGGTGAGGGAAGCGGTCCGGGCGCGTATTTCCCTGTCATCGACCGGCTTTTACCGGACGCCGGACATTCATTGGGATCGTGCCGCCAAAAGCGGCCGGCCGTTCTATTACTTCGCCTATGGGGCTGCCTGCAGCGAGGTTGAAATAGATACCACCACGGGCGAGATGCAAGTGAGGCGCATCGATATTCTGCATGATGTTGGCGCTTCGCTTAACCCCGCCATCGATATCGGCCAGATCGAGGGCGGCTTCGTGCAGGGCATGGGCTGGCTGACGACCGAGGAGCTGGTGTTCGACGAGGCGGGGCGCCTGCGCACCCATGCACCATCGACCTACAAGATACCGGTGGCATCCGATGTGCCGGAGGATTTTCGTGTCGCCCTGTGGCAAAGCCCCAACCGGCGGGAGACGATCTATCGCTCCAAGGCAGTTGGCGAACCGCCGCTCATGCTGGCGATTTCCGTGTGGTCGGCAATTGCCGATGCCATTCACGCGGTAGCGCCGGGCGAGCAGGTGGGGCTGCACGCCCCGGCAACCCCCGAGGCTATTCTGGCGGCCATCAAGGCGATCAGGCATCCGGGCGGTGAGCGGCCATGACACCCTGGGCAGCCTGCGGCGCGTTCATCGACAGTCATGGCCGGGCGGCGATGGTGGAAATCGTCCGGGTCGAAGGATCGGCTCCGCGCGAGGTTGGCACAGTGATGGCGGTCCGCGAAGACGGTGTGTTCAGCGGCACGATCGGCGGCGGTGCGCTCGAGTGGCAGGTGCTGGCTGACGCGCATCGACTTCTGGCCAGTGAGCAAAGGCTGGGCGAGAGCGACTATGTACTGGGGCCTGATCTCGGGCAGTGTTGCGGCGGGCGCGTGAGGGTGCGGATCGCCATCTTCGACCAACATGATCAGGCGACGATACAACAGCGTGCGGCCGCAGCGAGCGCAAGGCATGGTCAGGTGGCGGTGTTCGGGGCTGGCCATATCGGGCGAGCATTGGTTCTGGCGCTGGCGCCGCTGCCGTTTCACGTGCGCTGGGTGGACGGGCGCGACGGAGCGTTTCCAAGTCATGTTCCGGAACATACGGTTTGCAGCCGGTTGGGCGATATCGACACGGCTGTTGCGGCGATTGCGCCGGGCGGCCTCGTTGTCGTCATGACGCATGACCACGCGCTTGATCTGCGTATCGTGCACCGGGCGCTGTCGCGGCATGATCTTGCATTTGTCGGTCTCATCGGCTCGGCGAGCAAGCGGGCGCGCTTTTGCCACAGGCTGACAGCCGCCGGGCTTTCGCCATCGCAGATCGGTGCGCTCACCTGTCCGATCGGTGTTGGCGGCCTGCGCAGCAAGTCCCCGGCGGTTATCGCAGCCGGCATCGCCTTGCAGCTTCTGCAGCAGCACGAGGCCCGGCAAGCCGCCGTTGGTGATGACGGTGCTGCCTCCCGGACGCTGCCCGATTTTACCCTCCAAGTGGAACATCAGTCATGAGCCTCGATGACCGGACTTTCCTGCTGCGTGCGGTGGATCTCAGCCGCACGCGGATGCTTGCCAATGCCGGCGGACCGTTTGGCGCGCTGGTGGTGCGCGAGGGAAAAGTTCTGGCGGAAGGCTGGAACGAGGTGACCTCAAGCAATGATCCGACCGCGCATGCCGAGGTGCGGGCCATTCGCAAGGCGTGCGAAGCGGTGTCATCGTTCCAGCTCCAGGGCGCAACCCTTTATTCAAGCTGTGAGCCCTGCCCGATGTGTCTGGCGGCAGCTTATTGGGCGCGGGTGGGGCGGATTGTTTTTGCCGCCGACCGGGTCGATGCGGCGAAGGTTGGATTTGACGATGCCTATCTCTATGATGAAATCCCCAAGCCTGTTGCGGCACGCGCGCTACCGACCCTCCACCTGCCGTTGCAGGAAGCGGTCGATGTGTTTGCTGCCTGGCACGCCAAACCGGACCGGGTCGACTATTGATGACGGGCGTGGGCACACAAGACTCGGGTGATCAGCCGCTTCTGGCGGCAAGCGCCATCTCCAAGCGCTACGGCAGCCTGCTTGCCAATGATGCCATCGATCTGGCGATCAGGCCGGGTGAAATTCATGCGCTGCTGGGCGAGAACGGAGCCGGCAAATCAACGCTGGTCAAGATTCTCTACGGGTTGATCGCGCCTGACAGCGGCCAGATCATCTGGCAGGGCGCACCGCTTGTTCTTTCCGGCCCGGCCGAGGCACGCCACCATGGCATTGCCATGGTGTTTCAGCATTTCTCGCTGTTTGACACGTTGTCGGTTGTCGAGAACGTGGCGCTGGCGTTGCCACCTGAACCAGTGGCGGCGCTGAGCGAGCGGGTCTATCGTGTATCACGTGAATATGGGCTTGATCTTGAGCCGGGGCGCGAGGTGTGGCGTCTATCGGTTGGCGAGCGCCAGCGCATCGAGATCGTGCGCTGCCTGATGCAAAATCCGAAACTGCTGATCCTTGATGAGCCGACATCGGTGTTGAGCCCCACCGAAACAAGCGGACTCTTCCGCACACTTGAAGCCATCCGTGGCGAAGGACGCTCTGTCCTTTATATTTCCCACAAGCTTGAGGAAGTCCGCGTGTTGTGCCGCAGCGCCACCGTCCTTCGCCATGGGCGCAAGGTGGCGAGCTGTGATCCATCGCGGGAAAGCGCGGCTTCGCTGGCGCGGATGATGGTGGGGGAAGACATCCACGATGTGCAGGTAAAGCCGCATCGCGGGGATGGCGCGGAGCGTCTGGGTGTGAGGCAGTTGAACCTTGCGTCGCCTGACCCTCATGGCACGAGCCTTGTCGATGTCAGTTTCAGCGTGCGCGCGGGTGAGATCGTGGGCATAGCCGGTGTTGCCGGCAATGGGCAGGACGAACTTTTTTCAGCCCTCAGTGGCGAGGTATCAAGCCTGCCCGAGACCGTCTGCATCGATGGGCAGGCAGTGGGCGCGAAAGGTATTGTCGCGAGGCGAGAACTTGGGGCGGCCTTTATCCCCGAGGAGCGCTTGGGGCATGGCGCAGCCCCTGGCTTCACCTTGTCCGAAAATGTCCTTGTCTCGCAACATGGCAAACAAGGATTTGTCCGCAGGGGTGTTCTCGACCGCGCTGCGCTGCGCGATTGCCTCGCGGCGATCCGCCAACGCTTCGATGTCCGTGCTGGTGAAATCGATCCGCCGGCGCGCGCCTTGTCGGGAGGAAATCTGCAGAAATTCATCGTCGGCCGCGATATCATGGGAGCACCCCGGCTGGTGATCGTTGCACAACCCACCTGGGGTGTGGATGCGGGTGCAGCGGCGTTTCTGCGGCAATCCCTGGTTGATCTTGCCGAGCAAAGCGGCGCAGTCCTCGTCATCAGTCAGGACCTTGATGAACTCTTCGAACTCAGTGACCGGATCGCCGTGTTGTCACGCGGGCGTCTGAGCCCTGCCCTGCCGCGTGGCCAGCAGACACGCGAAAGCATTGGCCTGATGATGGGTGAAGCGATGCGGGAGGTAGCCCATGCGCCTCACGCTTGAGCGCCGGACGCAGGCCGGGATGTGGGCGAGCCTGGCTTCGCCGATCCTTGCGGTGGTGCTGACGCTCGTCTTTGGCGCCCTCCTTTTCTCGCTGATCGGCATACCCCCGCTTGCCGCACTCACTGTCTATTTCCTGTCGCCGCTTGCCGATCTGTGGGCACTCGAGGAACTGACCGTCAAAGCAGCCCCGCTCATCCTCATCGCCCTTGGGCTTGCGCCCTGCTATCTCTCCAACAATTGGAATATCGGCGCCGAAGGCCAGCTTGTCATGGGTGCAGTGGCGGGGAGTGCGGTGGCTATTGCCACCCACGGACAAGGACATGGCAGTTATATCGTCTGGCTGATGCTTGCGGCGGGTGTGCTTGGGGGCGCTGCCTACGGGCTTATACCGGCGGTCTTGAAGGCGCGCTTCGGAGTGTCGGAAATCTTGACCAGTCTGATGCTGGTCTATGTGGCCGATCTGCTGCTCGACTATCTGGTCCGCGGGCCGTGGCGCGATCCCAAGGGTTTCAATTTTCCGACCTCCGTCAGTTTCGGTCTTGAAGCGCGATTGCCGGGCCTCAGTGAGACAGGGCGGCTCCATCCCGGTTTTTTTCTTATGCTGCTTGCCGTTGCGCTGCTTGCCTTCATGCTGGCACGCACGCTCAAGGGCTTTGAAATCCGCCTCGTCGGTGAAGCGCCGCGCGCTGCCCGCTTCGGCGGCTTTGACGACAAGCGCCTGACGCTTTTTGTCTTTGCGCTGTCGGGTGCTCTTGCCGGGCTCGCCGGCATCATCGAAGTGGCGGGACCGATCGGAAATCTCCAGCCTACCATCTCGCCCGGCTATGGCTTCACTGCCATCATCGTCGCCTTCCTCGGGAGGCTTAATCCGTTCGGCATTCTCATCGCCGGCTTCTTTCTGGCGCTCACCTTCATTGGTGGCGAGAACGCACAGATTGCGCTGCGCCTGCCGCTTGATGTGACGCGCGTGTTTCAGGGCTTGCTGCTGTTTTTCGTGCTTGCCTGCGATACGCTCATTCTCTACCGGCTCAGGGTCACGCGTGAAGGGGCTCCCGCATGATGATCTTTGAAGCGATCCTGCTCACCATCATCACCGCCGCCACGCCGCTATTGCTGGCTGCCATCGGCGAAGTGGTGGTCGAGCGCTCCGGCGTCCTCAATCTCGGGGTCGAGGGGATGATGATCATGGGGGCGGCGACCGGTTTTGCCGTGGCGATCCTCACCGGTTCATCCCTCCTTGGCGTCATGGCCGGGCTCTTCGCCGGCATGGCGATGTCGCTGCTGTTTGCCGCGCTCGTGCTGGGGCTTGCTGCCAATCAGGTGGCATCCGGGCTGGCATTGACGATTTTCGGGCTGGGATTATCCGGCCTCGTCGGCTTTCCGTTTGTCGGCGCCAAGCGCGAGGCGATGGCGCATCTTTATCTTCCCTATCTCAGCGATCTGCCGTTTTTCGGCCGCGTGATCTTTGGCCAGGACCCTCTGGTTTACATCGCCTTCGCGCTGGCCTTGGCGGTTGCGCTCATCATTGGCCGAACGCGCGCCGGCCTTGTCCTGCGGGCGGTTGGCGAGAACCATCATTCGGCCCATGCGCTTGGCCACAATGTGCGCCAGGTGAGGCTGCTGGCCATTCTTTTCGGCGGCGCCTGTGCCGGGCTTGCCGGCGCCTACCTGTCGCTCGTCTACACCCCGTTCTGGACGCCCGGAATGACGGCGGGGCGAGGGTGGATTGCGCTGGCCATTGTCGTCTTTGCGTCCTGGCGTGCCGGGCGTGCGGTGATCGGCGCCTATCTTTTCGGCGGCGTCAGCATCCTGCAACTTCACGCGCAGGGCTTCGGCCTCGGCGTGCCGGCGCAGGCGCTGGCGGCGCTGCCTTATCTGACGACGATCATCGTCCTGTTCGCCCTGTCCCGACTGCCGCGCGGATCGTCGCGGGCGCCGGCCTGTCTCGGTCAGCCCTTTCTGCCGGCGCGCTGAGGGATCAGCCTTTCGGCAGGCGGGGCGGGGCGATACCCGCCTGCTGGCACAGATGGTCGAGCACGGCTGAAAAATCCTTCGTGCCAAAACCCGCCGCGCGCGCCAGATTGAACGTTTCGCGTGCGGCAACACCGACCGACAGTGGCAGTTTCAGCTCGTGAGCCGACTGGACTGCAAGACCCAGATCCTTATGAGCCAGATCAATCGAGAAGCCCGGCACGGTATCATCGCGCAATACTTTGCGCGCAAGATTGAGATTAAGCTGGCCGTTATTGGCAGTCGTGCCGTTCAGCACATCCATGGTGGTGGTAAGATCGAGACCAAAACGCTGCATGAGCATCAGCGCCTCGCTGTTGAGCAGGCACAGGCTGATCGTCACGTAATTGTTGACGATCTTGGTGCGGATGCCGGTGCCGACATCGCCGCAGTGGATGACAGTCGTGCCCATCGCGTCCAGCATGGGCTTGACGCGGGCGAAATCGGTCGGTCTGGCGCCGACCATGAACAGGCATTCGCCGCGGTCGGCATGTTCAGCAAGGCGACCGACCGGCGCATCAACGAAACCGATGCCTTTCTCCGCCAGAAGGGCCGCCACCTGATCAGACGCCGCCGGGTCGATGGTCGACATGTCGATGACCAGGCTGCCGGGCTTCATCGTGCCGGCCAAGGCCTCGGCCACGTCGTGAACCTGGGGCGAATTGGGCAGCATGGTGAAGACGAGCGAAGATATCTCGCCGATATCCGCAACCGAGGTGGCTGCTTTGGCGCCCAGCTGCGTCACCGGCACGAGAGCATGAGGCATGACGTCATAGACTGTCAGCGCGAAGCCCTTGCGGTGCATGTTGGTTGCCATGCCGCGGCCCATGCGGCCCAATCCGATAAATCCGTATGTGTCGCGCATCACGCTCCCCCTTGTTTCCAGGAGGCAGAGTTTCGTGTGGCGCACGGTTTGGCAAGGGGTGATGCGCTTGTCAGCCCGATGAGCCCTGCGCGATCAGAAGGCAGAGGCGAATTTGACGCGCAGCTGATGGCGCTCGAAGTTTATCAGATCAAGCCTGCCGCCGACGCCATTGGCATCACCGGAAATTTGTGGCGTCCAGGCAATATTGAGCGCAGTTTTTTCGCTGAATTTCACCGTCAGATTAGGCCCGACAAAAAGGGCGGTGCCCAAGGTACGGTTGAGGTAGGCGCCGTCAAAAACTCCGAGATAGCGCACTTCAGCGCCCACGAAGAGCGAAGGCGTGATCTGCCACGTCAGACCCGCCGAGACGTTGGTGGCGCTGCCCGATACCCATGGGCTGCCGGCGGCAAAGGCCTGCTGGGCGCCAGGCTGATAGTTGAGGTTCAAGGCGGCGAACAGCTGATCGGGGATGATCACCTGATCGATATAGAACTTGAATTCCGCTGACAGGGCGTTGACGCCAAGTCCGCTCACGCCATCAAGCTGCGCCCAGCGCGGTTCAACCGAAAAACTGGCGGCAAGCCCATAAGGTGTGCGTGGCAGAAAGCGCCAGATCAGCTCGCTTGACAGGCCATCGAAGCGGGTGCGGCTCAGATTGTCGATACCGGCGACGTCGCGGATGCGGTAATTTGTGACGAAGGGCGACAGGGCGACCCAGACATTTTCGGCAATCGCATAACCAAATTCGATCTTGACCGACGGCGTCACGTAAAGACCGTTGCCCTTGCCAAAGCGCGTGGTGCTTTCAAGCGAAAAGCTTTTTTCGCCGACATTGCCGGTATCTGACGGGCTGGTGAACCCGAAGATGTCATCTCCTGGCGCTTGCGGTTGTTCGGCCAGCGTCGCCTCGCCGGGGGCCGGCGTGGCGATGTCGGCAGCAAAGGCAGGGGACAGCGACAGGGCGCCGAACGCCAGCGCATAACGGAGACGGAGTTTCATTCAGGCACCGGGTTTATTGCCAAGAAGCGATGAATTCGTTTGGTTAATTTTTGGATAAGATGCAATGCCTCCTGTGTCTACATATCTGGCAGTCATGACAGGTGGTTTAACGTCGGCCTGGAGCGATGGTTGCTGGCAAAAAACGCGCTGGTGCTGCATTATTCCCCCTGTTCCAGGCGTGCCGTCTGAGATATCCAGTCATTTCATGAAGCGTTCGCAACTGCTCGACAGTCGAAGAAATTTACTGCCAACACGCCGCGCGCTGATCGGGTGCCTGGCGGGTGGCGGCTTTCTGTTCTCGCAGCGTGCCTCGCCGGCGGCTGATGGCGTACCGCAGGTGCTCAATTTTTTTGTGCCCGGCCCGCCCGGTGGCGGGCTTGATCGTGCCGCCCAGGGGTTGGCGCGTGCCTGCAAGACGGTCAGCGATGCGCCAACGCCCCGGCTCGAATTCTCGCCGGGGGAAAGCGGGTTGACCGGGCTCGCGCGCTTTCTCGCGCGGCGTGGCCAGGCGGGTCAGATTCTGATCGCCAGCTTGTCGATCATGGGGACGGGTCTGGCGTCAAAGCCGCTTTTGCGATTGGGCGAAGCGCTGCCGCTTGCCCACATTGCCAATGAATCATTGCTGCTGGTTGTTCCCGCGTCCTCGCCCTTCAAAACCTATCGGGAACTGATCGGCGCGATAGCGAATGACATTACCAAGATTGTTTTTGCCGGCGGCGCCATCGGCTCAGCAGACCATCTGATGGCGGCCGCGATCACCGCCCGCCACGGTATTGACCTGCGCAAGCTGCCGTTCATGCCGGTTGTGCCGGCGGGGCTCACGCGGGTGAGCGCACTTGAAGCACGTGCTTCCTGTGCAATTGGCACGTTGCGTGACTTCGAAACCGCGATGGGCACGGGCGAGATCAGGGTTCTGGCTGCCAGCGATATCAAAAGTCCCGGGATCAACGCGGTTGACCTGTCGCAGGGCGAATTTGCCATCGACTTCGCACCTTGGCGCGGTATCTTCGCGCCGCCCGGTCTCGCCGATGAACAGCTTGCAGGTTTGACGGCGCTCATTGATCGTTTTGTCGCCTCGGCGGAATGGGAAGCTGAGATCAGCAAGAACAAATGGGCGCCGGCGCGGGAGACAAGAGACAATTTCCGCACGTTTGTGATGACCGAAGAAGACAAGGCCATTCGTCGGCTGAACGCCATGGGCGTGATTTGAAGGATTTGAGGGATACGACATGAGACAGGCAAACGAAGCCGCCAATCTGCGCATATCAGGTCCGCGTCTGTTGTCCAGACTGGAGGTGCTCGGCCGGATCGGTGATACGGGTGATGGCGGGGTATGCCGGCTGGCATTGAGCGATGAAGACCGGCTTGGCCGTGACCAGCTTGTCGCCTGGATGCGCGAGCTTGATCTTGAGGTGCATATTGATCCGATCGGCAACATCGTCGGCGTGATGGCGGGCGAGACTGACGGGCCTGCGGTAATGCTGGGCTCACATATCGACACGGTCGGCACGGGTGGGCGTTATGATGGCGCGCTTGGCGTGATGGCGGGGCTTGAGGTGATCGCCACGTTGCGGGAAGCGGGCTTTCGGCCACGCCGGCCGATTGCCATCATGGCCTTTACCGGCGAAGAGGGAGCGCGTTTTGCGCCCGATCTTCTCGGCTCCTGCGTGTGGACCGGCGATATGAGCGTCGAGGAGGCTTACGCCATCAAGGATCAGGCGGGCCTCATGGTCGGCGACGAGGTGCGGCGCATCGGTTACGCCGGATCGGCGGCGCCGGGTTGCGTCAAGACCCATGCCTATGTCGAGCTTCATATCGAGCAGGGGCCGGTTCTCGATCATTCGGGTGGCGGCGTTGCGGCCGTGACCGGCGTGCAGGCGATCACCTGGCTGGAGGCGACCGTCAGTGGTGAGCCCAACCACGCCGGTACCACCCCGATGGACGTCAGACGTGACGCGAATTATGCAGCTGCGCGGCTCATGGTGGCCGCTCGCGACCTGACAAAAACGATCTCCGGCCTGCGGGTTAACAGCGGGCGGTTCCGAACCGAACCCGGCAACGTCAACGTCGTGGCGCGTCAGGCGGTTTTCAGTCTCGATATGCGCCATCCCGATGATGCGCCACTGACGCACGCCGAAGCGCAGATGCGCGAAGCTGCCGCGCAGATTGCCGCCAGTGAGAATGTGACGATCACGTTCAGTGATCTTGCGCGTTTTCCTGCCACGCCTTTTGATGAGCGGATTGTGTCCAAGGTCGAGGCAGCCGCCAAGCGGCTGGGCTATCCGGTGCGTCGCATGCCCTCTGGCGCCGGACATGATGCGCAGATGATGGCGGGCTTTGTACCAACCGCCATGATTTTTGTCCCCAGCATCAACGGGCGCTCGCATACGCCGGATGAAGAAACCCGTTCCGAGGATGTGATTGCCGGCGCGAATGTGCTCCTGTCGGTCGCGCTCGATCTCGCGCAAGGCGATATGCCGGGTAGATAGATGCGCTTATTGGCAAGTGCCGGCGAAGCAGCCAAGATAGGGTATCGCTCGTAGCAGGGGAATGGGCATCATGTTGTCTGAACAGCGCCTGGTCAACATGGGCCTCGTCCTTCCAGCCATTCCCACACCCATCGCCAATTATGTGCCTTTCAAGCGTGATGGTTCGACGGTCTACCTCTCAGGCCAGGGCGCGCGACGCCCCGATGGCAGCGTGTTTTCCGGCAAGGTCGGCGACACGGTGACGCCGGAGGCTGCCTATGAGTTTGCCAGACTCATCGGCCTGCAGCTTCTGGCGGTGGCGAAGATGGTGGCGGGTGATCTTGATCGCGTCGAAATCCTGAAAGTTCTTGGCATGGTCAACGCCATTCCGCTTTTCTCCGATCAGCCGAAAGTGATCAATGGCTGCTCGGACCTGTTTGTCGAGGTGCTGGGCGAGCGTGGCCGCCATGCCCGCTCAGCGGTCGGCATGGCATCTCTTCCGCATAACATGCCCGTCGAAATCGAAGCGATCGTCAAAATCCATGAGCACTGATACAGCGATTGTCCCCGGAATTTCGTGGCGAGCGGCGCAGACGATTGCGCGCGAGATCGGCACGCCGGCGGTCGCTGTCGACCTTGACCGGGTTGAGCGCAATATCGCCCGGGTACAGGCTGCCTGCGACGCGGCGGGGCTTGCCAACCGGCCGCATATCAAGACCCACAAGAGCCCCTTCTTCGCCAAGATGCAGTTGGCGGCGGGGGCGCATGGCATCACTTGCCAGAAGCTTGGTGAAGCCGAGATCATGGTGGCGGCCGGCATTGACGATATTCTCATCACCTACAATGTGATGGGCGAGGCGACGCTTGAGCGGCTGCGCGCCCTGTTGCGCCGGGGACCAAAGCTGACGTTGGCGGTCGACAGCGTGCATACCATCGATGGTCTGGCGATGGCGGCGCGCCAGGCCGGGCGGGTTCTTGATGTGGTGATCGAATGCGATACGGGACGTGAGCGGGCTGGCGTCGCGACGGCCGCCGAGGCGGTGGCGCTGGCGGATCATATATCCCGCGCGTCGGCGCTGCGCTTTGCCGGCTTCATGCTCTATCCACCGGAAACGAAATGGGCTGAGACGCAGCTCTTCTATGACGAGGCCCTTGCAGGCGTGCGGGCGCTCGGTCTTGATGCGGGGATGGTGTCGACTGGCGGCACGCCCAATCTGACCAATCTGGGCAAATTGCGGGGTGCGAGCGAGCATCGCGCCGGTACCTATATTTTCAACGATCGCATGATGATGGGCTGTGGAGCGGCGGTGGCGGGCGATGTGGCGCTGACGGTCGTGTCCCGCGTGGTCAGTCGTGGCGGCGCTGATCGTGGCATTCTTGATGCGGGCTCGAAGACATTGACGGCTGATCCTGGCGGTGGGCTGGAGGGCTATGGTCACATCATCGAGCATCCGCAGGCGCGGATCGCCCGCTTTGCCGAAGAGCATGGCTTTCTTGATCTGTCGCGCTGCAATGATCGCCCCGATGTTGGCGGTGTGGTGCGTGTCGTCCCCAATCATGTGTGTGTCGTGGTGAATATGGTCGACGAACTGATTGCCGTTCGCGGCGACGAGATTGTTGCAACCATTCCGGTGGCGGCGCGCGGACGCTTGCGCTGAACAGAGAAAGTCATGGCGATGAAGCATATCGGGGTCATCGGGCTGGGGGCCATGGGGCTGGGTATGGCAAAGATCCTGGTTGAGCGCGGCTTTACGGTTCGTGGCTGCGATCTGTCCTCGGAACGCCAGAGGCTGGCGCAGCAGGCGGGCGTGACGATCGCCGCCGAGCCTTCGAGCCTTTATGCCGTGTGCGAACTGGTGGTGGCGTCGCTTCCGAAGGCAGCGGACGTTGCCGGTGTCGTCGAAGGCCCGGCAGGTTTTGTTGCGCGAGGCCGGCCTGACGCTATTTTTGTCGACACGTCGACATCCGAGCCCCGGGTCTCGCGCAAGCTTGCGGCTGCCTGCGGGACCAGACTTGGCTTTCTCGATGCGCCGGTGTCCGGCGGGCCGCAAGGTGCGAAAACAGGCACGCTCACCTTCATGGTGGGTGGCGACAAAGAGGTGATGGAGCGGGCGCGCCCGGTGCTGACGGCGCTTGGCAACAAGATCATCCATGTAGGAGCGAGCGGGGCAGGCAATGTCGCCAAACTGGTCAATAATCTCCTCGTTGCCGCCAATCTGGCGAGCGTTCGCGAGGCGGTGGCGCTTGCCGCCGCAGCAGGCGTTCCCGCAGAGGATGTGCTGACCGCCATCAACGCGGCATCTGGCCGCTCAGCCGTCACAGAGGTGAACTACACGCGCTGGATTTTGTCCGAGCGTTTTGATTCAGGCTTCACCATGGGTTTGATGCGCAAGGATGTGCAGCTTGCAGCAAAGCTCGGGCAGGATGTCGGTTCATTTGGTGCTGTCAGTGCGCTCGTCAGTGACTTATGGGACGCCTCGGCGCAAGGTCTTGGCGACGGCGAGGACTTCAATAAATTCGTGATTGCCCCGGGAAGTAGCGAATGATGATCGCCGCCAGCGAGCGTTCGCTGCGGTTGGCGGCATTGCTGACAACCATCCTCAAAACGGCCGAGATCGGCAGTTTTGTCGGCGATGGATTGATCGGTGGCGCGGGGGCATCAATCCCCTTGATCGATCCTGCGACGGGTATGGTGCTGCTTGGCTATCGTGATGGCGGGGCGGGGGCAGCCGATGCGGCGATGGCGTCGGCAGGTGATGGGCTGGCTGCCTGGCGGCGACTGAGCGCGTCGGCGCGCGGGCGCATCGTCTGGGCCATCGGCCAGGAAGTGCGTGCGCATGCAGCGCTGATTGCCGAGATCGAGGCGATCAACGTCGGCAAACCGATCCGCGATGCGCGCGCCGAAGTCGGCCGCGTCGCCGAGATGTTTGAGTATTACGCCGGCTGGGCTGACAAACTCAGCGGTGATGTCATTCCAGTCCCGACCTCCCACCTGAACTATACGCGCCGCGAGCCTCTGGGCATCGTCGTGCAGATCACGCCGTGGAATGCGCCGTTTTTTACCGCCGGCTGGCAGGTGGCGCCGGCGATTGCGGCTGGTAATGCCGTGGTGCTCAAGCCTTCGGAGCTGACGCCGCTCACCTCGCTCATCCTCGCGCATCTGGCGCTCAAGGCGGGCGCGCCGGCCGGGCTTGTCAATGTCGTGGCGGGGCTTGGGCCAACTTGCGGCGCGGCAGCAGTAGCGCATGTGAAAACCAGCCTTGTGGTCTTTGTCGGCTCGCGCCGGACCGGTGCGGAAATTGCCCGGCTTGCGGCCGAGAATGTGGTGCCGACGATCCTCGAACTTGGTGGCAAATCGGCCAATATCGTCTTCGCCGATGCCGATATGGATCAAGCCATCATGGGTGCGCAGGCGGCTATTTTCTCCGGCGCCGGGCAATCCTGTGTCGCGGGATCGCGGCTGATCGTCGAGCGGAACATTCACGGGGCGTTTGTGCAGCGCCTCGTTGGCGCCGCCCAGCGCATCGCCATCGGTGACCCGCTCGATGAGGCAACCCATCTTGGCCCGATCCAGAATGCGCGCCAGTTCGAACGCGTCTCATCCATGGTCCGCGATGGCGTCAGCGAGGGGGCACGATTGGTGAGCGGGGGGAGTGCGCCGGCGGCGCTCGCGCAGGCCGGTTATTTCTTTGCTCCCACCATTCTTGATCAGGTGTCGCCGGGAATGGAGATTGCGCGCGAGGAGGTATTTGGTCCCGTCCTCTCTGTTCTTCCGTTCGACCATGAAGAGGAAGCGGTGCAGCTTGCCAATGACCAGCCCTACGGGCTTGCCGGCGCGGTATGGACCCGCGATGTGGCGCGCGCCCACCGCATGGCGGCAGAGGTGCGCGCCGGCACGTTCTGGATCAATGGCTACAAGACAATTTCGGTGATGTCGCCTTTCGGCGGTTTTGGCCAGTCAGGTTATGGCCGCTCGTCCGGCATCGAGGCGCTGCACGCCTATACGACGACAAAGTCAGTCTGGGTGGAAACCTCGGCTGCGCCAGTATCGGCTTTTGGCTATTCCGGCGAGCGCTGAGGCTCACGCCCATGGCTCGCCGGCAATAAGCCTCGTTGCGAGCGCTGCTGCGGCAGCGGCCATCAACGTTTCACCTTTTGCTGGCGTTGCGCGCCGCGCATCGCCGATGACGCCGGAATCGGTGATCTCCTTGAAGCTGCGCCAATGATTGAGCGGGCGGTTCAAGGGTGACGTGCCATCAAGCGCAAAGGGTCCATGCGCGTCGTTCAGCTGGTCGTTGAGAACGAGGTCGGGTCTGATCGCCATCATCATTGATGTCTCGGCTTCGCAGGCGTGATGAACCGCCTTCTGGTCCTCAAGGGTTGCAGCGAAGCTCTCTGTTGCCAGCGTGAAATAGGTGGTGACACCCAGGGCGATATCCAACTCGCGCGTGAGGTCGGTCGTCAGCGCCTGAAGCGCGGCGATGTTGCCGCCATGGCCGTTGACGATGATCATGCGCTTAAATCCGGCACGCTTGATTGATGCCAGCAGGTCCGCAAGCAAAGCGTGATAGGTACGAAGGCCAAGAGTGAAGGTGCCGCCGAACGAAACATGATGCTCGGCCAGGCCGACCCATAGTGTCGGCGCCACAACAACGTGCTTTCCTTGATCCTGCATGAGACGGCCGGCGCGTTCGCAGACGGCAGCGCACAGATAGGTGTCGACACCGGTTGGCAGATGCGGGCCATGCTGCTCGGTCGAGGCCACCGGCAAAATCACCAGAGCGTCGGCCTCGGCCTTGCTCCGCAGATGTGCGGCTGAAAGCTCGCTCCACAAAACGCTCATCGTGCGCTCCTCATGTGATGGCGTTGTCGCGCCGCGTGCAACACCGCTGATTGCCGAGGCCTGCCTGTTCGCATCGCCTCATCGCTCTAGGCCCGCGAGTTTGGCAGAGTGGTGTTGCCACGTTCAAGTGTGACGATCTCGCCGTCCTTGTTGATGGCGCGCCGCTCATAGCTCCAGGCAAACCCGTCAGCGCCTTTATCCTCGATACGATGCAGGGCATAGCCGGCCCCATGCGTGCCCTGGCGTGGATCAGCCGAGGCGGAGGGAACGGAAAAGACGTGGATCGGCGACCTGGGACCGGCAATGGTGACGAGATCGGGCACATGCATATGGCCGTTGAGGACTAGCTCGGCGCCGGCTGTTGTCAGAACCGTGCGCACGGTTCCTCCGTTCTCCAGGCGCTTGTGCCAGTGCTTGCGGGTCACATCCATCGGGTGATGCATGAGCACGATACGAAACAGCCCTTCGCGGCTCAGCGTCACGAGATCATCGGCAAGGCGGACGATCTGGCGGCCATCCACGCGACCAGCTGCTGAAAAAGGCCGTGTCGGCACGGCAGTCGACAGGCCGATGAGCGCCACCGGCCCGCGGCGGCGAATGAAAGGAAATTGCGCGCCCGCATGATCGCCAGGCGCTGTGTCGCTTGAAGCATAGTCGCGCCAGCACGTCATCGCCTCTTCAAGGGCGCCGGGGACGTAGGCATCGTGATTGCCTGGCACGATCGTCAAACGGTCCGGCGGAGCAATCGATTCGAGCCAGTCGCGCGCGGCGATGATTTCGCCCGGCAGAGCCAGGTTAGTGAGATCCCCGGTCACCACGATGTGGTCGGGGGAATGCGCCTTGGCGTCGGCGATCAGGCGCGACAGGATGTCGTGACGATGGATAAGGCGGCGGCTGCGCAGCCAGTTTGCATAGCCCAGCATACGTTTCGATGCGAGGTCGCCCCAGCTGGGGCGCGCAACGGGCCCGAGATGGGGGTCAGAGAAATGAGCAAGGACAAAAACCATCAGCTGCGCGCAAACACCTCAAGGAAACAACGCTTCCTTAAAGCATTTTACGCGCCAAGGGCTATGGCCGGATCAAAGAAAAGTGGCGGGTAAGGATGCCCAAGGCTGATTGCCTGCTCAGAGGAGATCAGCCAAAGTGCAGCAATGTCGACAGCCCGCTGCCCGTCGGTGCGGCGAGCGCTGGCAGCCAAACATAGGTGATGCGGGGCGCAAGAAGACGCGACAGGGCACGAGCAAACATGACAATCTCCCTAAAATCGGCGTGAGGCAGGACGCTCCCGGGTGCCGATTTGATGGTCAGACCATATATGTTGCATTGCACAAAAAGAAGTGTTGATTGAAAAGATCAGCTATGCATAAACAGGCTTTGAACTTAGTAATTTGTTCATATTTTCCGTAAAATGGCATGGTTTGCGGCTTAAATATGGCAAATTTCACCTGTTCTGATGAAGGGCTCATCATTGCGCCGCGTTGCAACAAATTTGAGCAGATGAGGGCAAGACGAAGGTGATCGCACCGCTGCGCAAATTGTTGTTTTCGTGGTGGCTCCTGCGCAGGGGGATGACGCTTGGGGTGCGGGCTGTGGTTGTCGACGCTTCTGACCGGATTTTTCTGGTCAAACATTCCTATATCAGTGGCTGGCATTTTCCCGGCGGCGGGGTTGAGCGCGGCGAAACCATGGGATTATCGCTGGAGCGCGAATTGCACGAAGAAGCTGGTATTATCTGTAGCGGGTCGGCGGTGCTGCATGGTATTTTTCATAATGGCGAGGCGTTCGCCGGCGATCATGTGGCGGTCTTCATTGTCCGCGATTTTGTCGAAGGGCCGGCGAGCGGCGCCCAGCTTGAAATCGTCGCGCGTGGTTTCTTTGATCGCCACGCGCTGCCCGACGGCACGAGCAGAGCCACACGCCAGCGCCTGGCGGAAATCTTCGAGGGGCATGCCATCTCGGCGCAATGGTGAGGTTTGCAATCAGCTCAACCCCGTGCTAATCGCGCCATCATGATGATCAAAAACGTGACAATCTTCCGGTCTCTGCGACGACGACACCTGGTTCGTCGCGCCTTGGCGCGTGCCGTCGCTGCCTGACCATCCTTTGTGGCCCGCAAGGTCCGATGTGGTCGGGTCCTGATCGCCCGACCGGAATTTCATCATGATATCGCTCTCCACGACGGCGCCTGGCGCCGATAGGCTCGCAAACGCAGCCTTCACTATCGTTGCCGACAGCCCTGCTTTTCATATCGCGACGGAAGATTTGCACGCCCTTGTTTTCGGGCCGGGCCGTTTTGCCCGCACCGCCTATCGGGTGCGCGGGCGTCAAGGGCATGAGCGCAGCCTGTCCCTTGCGGCTTTTGCTGATGGGCGGCTGATTGCGTCCGTGTGGCAAACCTATGTTCATGTCGGTGCCATGCCGGCGATTTTGCTGGGACCGCTGGCTGTTCATCCTGATTTCGCAGGCAAAGGTTACGGTCAGGCCCTGCTGGCGTCAGCGCTCACATCTGCCCGCACAACGCCAGCCGAGGCCGTCATCCTCATTGGTGATGCGCCATATTATGCGCGTGCCGGCTTCAGGCCCCTTGGTCACCAGCGCATCGGCTGGCCGGGGCCGGTTGATCCGGCGCGGGTGCTGGCTGTCGAACTGGTGAGCGGCGCGGTGGATCGTCTGGCGGGGCCCATTCGCGTTGCTCTTTTGCCGCCTGGGGACGAAGCGCCGGATCACTGACATTATCGTTCAGCGACCCTCGCGGTACCAGGCAAATCCGAGAGCGCCGATCAACAGCCCAAGACCGGCAAGCCCGTTGAACAGCGCAATCGCGTCGATGCCCTTGAGGATGCTGGCCTCGCTTGCCTTGATCGCGATCCAGCCCGGCCCCGAATAATTGGCGCCGCTGCGCTGGGCAACGACGCGGGGAAGATCAAAGCCGCTGGCGTTGGCAAAGCGGCGCACGCTGCCGCCGCTTGCCTCGGCAATGGCGGCCAGCGGCTCGGTCGAGGAGCGACCATCGGCGAATTCTCGCGGATTGAGCGGCCCGACATGGGCAAGGACGGTTTTATCGCCTTGCTCGATACGGTAAATTCCCGGCTCCGAGACCGAAGAGCGGCCGCGATAAAGACCTGGCTGCTCGTTCTTCAGATCAAGCGTGGTGCGATTGCCGGTCGGGGACGTAATATTTGCCGGAGGTGTGGTCTCGGCCAGCGTCTGGCGCGTCACCACAAGATCGCGCCCCGTCCGGACTGCCCGCAAGGCTTCCTCCTCGAGATCAGGCTCCTTCATCAGCCAATGCGCCAGGCGGCGCAGCAGATCGACGTGAGGGCCACCGCCTTCATAGCCGCGCGCCCACAGCCACACCTGATCGGAGAGGAACAGCGCGACGCGTCCCTCCTCAGGCCGGTCGAGAATAAGCAGCGGGCGCTTTTCCGGTCCTTGCAGGAGTGAACGGCCGCTGCGCTTTTCGGCCTCCAGCATGCGAAACCAGCGGCTCCACTTCGGCGGATCGCTGGCGCTTCCCGCCAGTCCGCGGGTGACGGGATGGCGCTTGCCGTCATCGCTCACGGTGGCACGAAACGGCCTCTCCAGCAGGCTGCCAGCCGGTTCGGCCGGCAGGATCGGGGCAAGCGGCGTCTGATAGAGGCTGTCGAAGCCCGCATCTTCAGGGCCTGAGGCGATCAGCAGGGCGCCGCCATTGCGCACATAACGCGCGATGTTTTCAAAATAAATGAGCGGCAGGATGCCACGCCGTTCATAGCGGTCGAAGATGATGAGATCGAAATCGTTGATCTTCTCCTGGAACAGTTCGCGCACAGGAAACGCAATCAGCGACAATTCGCGAAAGGGCGTTGCGTCGATGGCTTTGTCTGGCGGGCGCAGAATGGTGAAATGGATGAGATCGACTGCGGCATCGGCTTTCAGCAGATTGCGCCAGGTGCGCTCGCCCGCATGCGGTTCGCCAGAGACCAGAAGCACGCGCAGATTTTCGCGAATGCCCTTCACCGTCACCGCCACCTGGTTGTTGGCCGATGTCACTTCGCCTTGCAGGGGATCAACTTCAATCTCGACGATATGGTCACCGGCATGAACGATCTCGATCTCGGCCTGGGCCACATCGCCGGCGCGCACGCTCAGCCGGTTGACCAGTTCGCCATCAACCTTGACGCGGACATTGACCCTGGCACCGCTGGGAACGCCCAGATCATCAATGCGGAAGGTGAAGGTCTGGCGGTGACCGACCAAGCCGAAGCGCGGCGCGGTGAGGAGGGCGATGCGACGGTCGATTTCATTGTTGCGACCGGTGACCAGGGCATGCAGGGGGGCGCGCAAGCCAAGGCCTGCAAGGTCGGCTGGAATATCGTGCACCTGCCCATCGGTAATGAAAATCGCGCCAGCCACCTGCTCAGGCGGGACATCGCCCAGACCTTCAGCAAGACCGCGGAAGAGTTCGGTCCCGTCGGTTTCATCATTTACCGTATCGCCAACGCGAATGGTG
The DNA here is from genome assembly GCA_002365175.1 of Raskinella chloraquaticus (SeqCode). GTDB lineage: Bacteria > Pseudomonadota > Alphaproteobacteria > Rhizobiales > UBA4765 > Raskinella > Raskinella chloraquaticus. Next base: position 38,652 of record DEZK01000018.1, on the reverse strand, counting down.
CGCACGTCGATGTCTGGCAACTGCTTGAGCTGCGCTTCGATGTGTTTACGCGCTTCCTCGGTCTCGGCGCGGCGATTGCCGATCGACTGACTGGCGGTTTCATCAATCACCAGCGCCACTACGCCGGGCACGCGTTCGCGCTGTTCGCGCAGGAATTGCGGGTTGAGGAGCGAGGCGAGCAGCAAGGCCATCGCCAGCGCCCGCAGCAGCGCTCCGCGCCGGCGAGCGGCCAGGGCGATGATTGTCAGCACGAGCGCCACCCCCGCCAGCACGAAGACAAGCGGCAGCGGCACGAGCGGGACCAGCGCGAAATTATAATTCATGTTGGCTGCCTCGCGCCCGTCCCGGCATTTGTCTCACGGGATCTTTGCGTCATTGGCCGAGCCTTTGCAGAATATCATCGACATGAACCTGATCCGATTTGTAATTGCCGGTCAGCAGGTACATGACGATATTGATGCCGGATCGTAACGCCATTTCGCGCTGGCGCGGGCTCTCCCCATAAGTCGGCAGAAGCGGGTTGCCGCGCGCATCCACCGCCCAGGCGCCGGCGACGTCATTGGTGGTGATGAGGAGCGGGCTCACGCCATCGGCGATACGGACCGGACGCTTGGCGCCGGTCGGATTTGGCGCTGTCTTTTCAGTCCATAAAGGACCGTCATCGAAGCGACCGGGAAAAGCTGTCAGCAGATAAAAGGATTTGGTCAGGACGTGGTCGGCTGGAACGACTTCGAGCTCAGGGACATCGACGCCTTTGAGAATCTCCCGCAGCTTGACGAGGCCTGGCGTGTCGATACCGCCGCGCGCTGCCGGGCGCGAGGCACTTTGGTCGCGGGTATCGAACAGGATCGTCCCGCCGTTTTTCATGAATTGATCGGCGCGGGAGATGGCTGCGGGCGATGGCTTGTCGACGCGCGCGTCAATCGGCCAGTAAAGCAGCGGGAAGAATGCGAGTTCATCGCGGGCAAGATCGACGCCGACCGGCTCGGCCGGTTCGAGCGAGGTGCGCTCGGCCAGTGTGCGCGACAGGCCGGTCAATCCCTGACGCGAGATATCGTCGATTTCGGTGATGCCGGTGATGACATAGGCAAGGCGCGTGCGGTTGGCGGCATTGAGCGCGAAAGTGTCCTCAGGTGTCGCAGCGCTCAGCGGTGGTTGTGGCGCGCGCTGCCCTCGCTGCCGGCTGATCTGGGCGCTTGCCGGTTCGATGCTGGCGAGCAGGAGTGGCACGATCCCTAAAGCAATGAGAGCGGTCGCAGCGGCAAGTGGCCGGCGACCTCGCCACAAGCCACTCATCATGAGGACAAGCAGGGCGTCGACGAGAAAGAGTGCGGCGGCGGCAACCAGAAACCAGGAGGCAAGCGGGGTCTCGCGATGGCCGCCGTAATCGCGACGGAAAACGCCTGGCGGCAGGAGGTCGCCAGGCAGCGAGGTAAACTGATCGCCCGCCTGAACCGCGTTGAGCGCGCGGAATGCTTCCTCGCGACCATAGATACCCGGCGGATTGTCACGCGAGACCAGCGTCTTGCCGATCGCAGCGGCGGGAATGGGCTTGGCAAGCGGGGTTGCGCCCACCGAGCGCCCGCTTGCGTCCAGCAGGCGCAGGGGCGCCAGCAGCGTCTCGCCCTGTGTGAGGCGGTCCTGAGCGCCGCTGTTTGACGACAGAACAATCATCCGCCGCAGCATTTCAAGGAATGTTCCCGACAGCGGCAGGTTCGACCAATTGGGGTCAGCCGTCACGTGAACGAGCACGATATGACCCGCATTGCGGGTTTCGGCGGTAACGAGCGGCGTGCCGTCAGTGAGTTCGACCCATGTCTTGCCGGGAAGATCGGGGTCAGGTTCGGCCAGAATCTGGCGATTGATGGTAACATCGTCTGGGATCGCCATTCCGGCAAACGGGCTTGCCGGCGTAAAGCGGCCCAGTGATTGCGGCTGCTCCCATGACAGGGTACCGCCAAGAACGCGGGTTGTCTGGCGCAGCTTTACCGGCATGAACGGGTCGCCACGCTGGTTGGCCAGGCGCGTGCCGGCAAACCGCACCAGGACGCCGCCATTTTTGATCCAACGGTCCAGGCGCGGCTGGATATCGGTTGGAATGGCGGAGACGTCGGCCATGACAATCACCGCGACATTCTGGTCAAGAAATTCACCAATCGACGGACCAGTCCCGTTGGCGTTGGTCAGTCGCGTATCGGCAAAGGGCCGCAGGGCGTGCGACAGGACAAAGAGTGGCGAGAGTAACGGATTGTCGAAGTCAGCCGCGCCGGCCAGCAGACCCACGGTGCGCCGCCGCCAGCGATCATCAAGCAGTTGCACACTTCCAGCCGTTCGCGACTGGTCGATTTCGATACGGAAGATGTCGTTTCTCAGTTCAACCGGCAGGGCAAAGCGCGCCGTCGTCTTGTCGCTGCGCGCCTCAACGGTGAAGGGGGCGGCTGCAATCGAGCGACCGCGGACATCGAAGGCGCGCAGCGAACCCGATACAGGCGCTATCGTGCCGGCGCGCATGACAGGAACTTCAAGCGCTTCGGCACCATTGGCGGCCGTGCCCAGAATAAGAGGCGTGAGCGACGGGTCCTCGACGAGGGTGAGGCGTCGGGCGGGCAGCGCACCGGCAAGCATGTTTGCAAAGGCGCGCGCCTCGCCGTTCGCCAGCCCGTCGCTGTACCAGATGAGGTTGGCATCAGGGATGTCCTGGAGGGCGCGCATCAGAGGGGCGGCGATATCGCGACGGTCAGGAATGAAGGCTTCGGGAGCAAGCCCGCGCAGGCGCTCACGCGCTTCGGTGGCCGCTTGTGGTCGAAACGATTGATCGCTGCCCAGGCTGGTTGCGACCAGCAGCACCGGCAGGTTTGCCTCGATGGCAGCCTCAATATCGCGATCAATCGCTGCCTTGCGCAGATCGAATGACTGGGCCGACGGCCAGCCATTATCAACCACCAGTACCAGCGGACCGCGGGAGCGTTCAGGCCGCGATTGCGGGTCATAGGCAGGGCCTGACAACGCCAGGATCACGCAGGCCGCGATCGCCAGCCGCAGCGCTGTCAGCCACCACGGGCTGGTTTGCGGCTTTTCGTCCTCGCGGCGCAGGGCCAGAAGCAGGCGCAAAGGCGGGAACGCGACTTCGCGGGGGCGCGGGGGGATGAAGCGCAGCAGCCACCAGATTGCCGGCAGGATGACAAGGGCTGCCAGCATCAGTGGCGTGGCAAAGGAAAGGGAGAGAAAACTCATGACGATCCGCCCTCGTAAGCGACCATCCGCTCGCGCAGACAGGTGCCCAGCGCCAGCAAGGGCTCGTTTGCGGTGCGGTCGGTGTGATGGCGCAGGAGGCGGTGACCGTTGCGCACCAGATAGGCCTGCAATTCGCCGCGATGGCTCTCGAGGGCTGCCTGATAGTCGAGGCGATAGGCTTCTGCCCGGCCGGCGGTGAAGCGGGCGCCGGTTTCAGGATCGACGAATTCAGTGCGCCCCGCAAAGGGGAACGTCTCCTCCACCGGATCGAGGATCTGAACGATGTGAGCGCGCGCGCCAGCACCCGTGATCGAGGTCAGGCGGGTGATGATGTCTGACGCGGTATCGAGCATGTCTCCAAAGAGCACGACCTCGCTGAAGCGGGCCACCGGATTGGCCGGTGGAAGGCTTTCGGCTGGGCGTCGTTCAGCGGCAATCAGCGCTTCGGCGAAACGATCAACAACGAAACGGCTGGCCATGGGCCGTGTGAGACCAAGGATGCCGACCCGCTCGCCCGCTCGCACCAGCGTTTCGGCCAGCGCCAGCATGAGAATGATGGCGCGATCACGCTTCGAGGTGGTGGCAAGGTCTGATCGCACAGCCATTGAGGGTGAGCGGTCGGCCCACAACCAGATCGTATGGGCTGATTCCCATTCCTGCTCGCGGACATAAAGGTGGTCATCGCGGCCGGAGCGGCGCCAGTCGATGGCAGCAGCGTTTTCACCGGACGAATAACGCCGATACTGCCAGAAATTTTCGCCTGGTCCGGCGCGCCGGCGTCCATGAAGGCCGTGCAGCGCGGTCATGGCCACGCGTCGTGCCGCAACCACGAGGTCGGGCAGGCGCGCGGCCAAGGTAACGGAATCAGCGATAAGGCGCGGTCCACCTGCGGCATCAAGACGTGGCGTCAGGGCAACGCGCACCGCCGTCAGCCTAACCGGGTGGCCAGTTTGGCGATCACCTGACCGATCGAGAGACCATCGGCGCGGGCCGAGAAGGTGAGCGTCATGCGATGCTTGAGGATCGGTTCGGCAAGAGCTGCCACATCATCGAGCGAGGGCGCAAGGCGCCCTGACAGCAAGGCGCGCGCGCGGATCGCCAGCATCAGCGACTGGCTGGCACGCGGTCCCGGCCCCCAGGCGATCGCCGCTGTTTCGGCCGTGCCATCGGGGCGGGCAGAGCGCACCAGCGTGAGAATTGCCTCGACCACATTTTCGCCAACCGGCAAGCGGCGAACCAGGCGTTGGGCGGCCATCAGCTCATCGCCCGTCAGTGCTGCCCTGGCTTTCGTTTCCTCGATACCGGTGGTCTCGAACAGCATGCGCTTTTCAGCCCCGTGATCGGGATAGCCGACGTCGATTTCCATCAGGAAGCGGTCAAGCTGGGCCTCGGGAAGCGGGTAGGTACCTTCCTGCTCCAGTGGATTCTGGGTCGCCAAAACGTGAAAGGGACGGGGCAGATCGTAGCGCTTGCCGGCAATCGTCACATGGCCTTCCTGCATTGACTGCAGCAGGGCTGACTGGGTGCGGGGTGAAGCGCGGTTGATCTCGTCTGCCATCAGAAGCTGGGCAAAAACCGGGCCGGGCAGAAAGCGAAAATGGCGTTTACCCGTCTGGTCTTCTTCCAGCACCTCACTGCCGATGATGTCGGAGGGCATAAGGTCGGGGGTAAACTGGACGCGGCGGGCGTCAAGGCCAAGTACCAGCCCCATGGTATCGACGAGCTTGGTCTTGGCAAGGCCGGGCACACCGACAAGGAGGGCGTGCCCGCCGGACAGGATCGTGATGAGAGCGTTCTCGATCACCGTCTCCTGCCCGTAGATGACAGCAGCGATCGCCTGGCGGGCGCGACCGACCTTGTCAGTGACGGAGGCAGCGAGCTTTTCGAGATCGGCAATGTCACCGGTCGACAGATTTTGCGTGCTCATGGGTTCCAAACTCGTCATGCTTGTCAGCCGAGACAGTTGGCGCGGCAGGGAAAACAGGTCACTATCTGACCACGTCGCTGCGCCAAGGAACAGTACAAATCTTTGGCATCGACGGGCAGTCCATTATGCAGTGAGAAGCCGGCATGATGGCAAATTCGAGATGGAGCAGAAGGCGTTGGCTGCAAGCCCGACAGCAATTGCAGGACTTGAAGGGCAGTTGCGCCAGGCGCGCGGGGGTCCTGATAGCTGGAATCCGCCCTTCTGCGGCGATATCGACATGCGAATCGCTGTCGATGGCACCTGGTATTATCTTGGGACGCCGATTGGCCGGCGGCCATTGGTCAAGCTCTTCTCGTCCGTCCTGCGCCGCGAGGAGGACGGGCGCTATTATCTGGTGACACCGATCGAGAAAGTCGGGATCAAGGTCGATGATGCGCCCCTCCATGCGGTTGAAATGGCGGTTGAGGGCGCGGGCGCGGCTCAGGTTTTGCGCTTTCGCTGCCTGACGGATGAATGGGTTGAAGCAGGAAGCCCTCATCCGTTGCGCTTTTCACGCAGCGCACCCGGCACCTTGCGCCCCTATGTTCATGTGCGCCACCGGCTGGAGGCGCTGATTGCAAGGGCCGTCTATTACGATCTCGTCGCTCTTGGCTGCGAGGAGGATGTCGCCGGCGAACAGATGTTCGGTGTTTGGTCGGCGGGACGCTTTTTCCCGATGGCGAAGGCCAGCGAAATCGTGGCTGCATCATGAGAGCGGCTGGCTTTGCCCTGGACGATTTCATCGATCGGGCGCGAGGACGCCTCGACCCGTCACCGCATTTTGGCGAAGAGACGGCTGATAGCGGTGATCACGAGCTTGATCCGACGCTGATAAGTTTGCGTGCGCCTGGCCCTCGAAAGCTTGCAGCTGTGCTTGTGGGTATCATCAAACGTGACGAGCCCAGCCTGTTACTGACGCAGCGCACCAGCCATTTGCCATCGCATGCCGGCCAAATAGCCTTTCCCGGCGGCAAGATCGATGCGGATGACGCGTCACCGCTGATCGCGGCGCTGCGCGAAGCGGAAGAGGAGGTGGGGCTTCATCGCGGGCATGTTGACTGCCTGGGCTATCTTGACCCTTATCAGACGACGACGGGCTTTCGAATCATGCCGGTGGTGGCACTCGTTGATCCCGGGCATCGATTGACGCTGAATGAAAATGAGGTGGCAGATGCCTTCGAAGTGCCGCTCGCTTTCCTCATGGATCCTGCCAACCATCACGAGCATAGCCGCGAATTTCGTGGCCGTGACCGCCATTATTATGCCATGCCTTTTGGCGAGCGCTATATCTGGGGAGCAACGGCGGGCATGATCCGCCGCCTCTACCAGCGGCTCTACACGGATCAGACATGAGCAGTGTTGTTCTTTTCAATGTCGTTCTTTTTCTGATCCCCTTTGTGCTGTACGCCGTTTATCTCTTTGTCGCCGAGCGCAACCCCTTCCACCTGTCGTCGTGGGACAAGAAGCGCCTGGTCTGGCTTGGCGTGGCGGGTGTGCTGATCATCGCCTTGATGGTCGGTGTCATCGGCCCCAATGTCGGTCGCCAACTGTTCGGGCGCAATGAGGCCGGTGAAGCGGCCAGCCAACGCCCATGATGCCGGCTGTGTCGCTGGCTGGTTCGGCGTTCCTGCAAGCGCCCCGGACTGCCCGCCTCCTTGCGGTTCTTGATCCGGGTGGTGATGGCGCGGTGACCCGGATCGTCGGCGGGGCAGTCCGCAATGCGCTGATGGGCGAGCCGGCGGGCGACATTGATTGCGCCACCACGCTGACGCCTGATGCTGTGGTTGAGCTTGCAAGCGCAAGGAACCTGCGCACGGTTCCAACCGGCATCCGGTTTGGCACGGTGACGGTGCTTGTCGACGGCACCCCCTTCGAAGTGACGACGCTGCGCCGCGATGTCACGAGCGACGGGCGGTGGGCTGAAGTAGCGTTTGGCAATGACTGGCTGGAAGATGCGCAGCGGCGCGATTTCACGATCAATGCGCTTTACTGCGATGCTCAAGGGCGGATCCATGACCCTTTAGGGGGTTATGATGATGTGATTGCCCGGCGTGTGCGGTTCATCGGTGATGCGCACCAACGCATCGCTGAGGATTATCTGCGCGTGCTGCGGTTTTTTCGCTTTCACGCCTGGTATGGCAGGGGTGCCCCCGATGCTGCGGGCTTTCACGCCTGCGCCACGGCGCGCCGCCACATGGGACAGCTTTCTGCCGAGCGCCTGCGCCAGGAAATGCTCAAATTCCTGTCTGCTCCTGAGTGCGTCGGCGCTCTTCGTGCATTCGCCGACACCGGGGTGCTGATCGATCTGGTCGGCGTACCGGCCGTCGGGTGCCTTGAGCGGCTGGTGGCGCTTGAAAAGGCTCACGCGCGCGCGCCTTTTCCCGTGCTGAGGCTTGCTGCGTTAGCGGTCAGGATCGAAGAGGATGCGGAGCGTCTCACCGCGAGATTGCGCTTGTCGCGGGCCGAAAGCCGGTTTCTTGCAGATATGGGACGCTGGGGCCGGAGGCTCGCCGGCGACACAAGCCAGCATGGCCATCGTCTGGCGCAGGAAGCGCTTGGCCAAGACTACGCCCACGCCCATCTCTTTGGCTGGGCGCTCTCGCGCGACGAGGCAACAGATCCGCGCCGGCATGAGCTTGCTGATCTCGCCACGCGTGATCCGGTGCCGGTCTTTCCACTCAAAGGGGAGGATATGCTGTCGCTCGGGATCGCCGCCGGGAAGGCGATTGGCGATGGGCTGGCGACAGCCCGCGCGCTTTGGATTGCCAGTGATTTCCGCCTTGGGCGCGAGGCCTTGCTGGCGCATATGACAACAGACATAAAGCGCGCTGGCGTTTGCGCCCTTGAGCCTTCCGCCAGGGTGTTGTCGATTGGCGGCGGGGGAATTTCAGGCAAGGAGACCTCATGACGAGCGAACTCACGCACATCTCCCGCCTTGCCCTGGTCGGTTGTGGAAAGATGGGCGGCGCGCTGCTGGAGGGATGGCTGCGTCTTGGCCTGGCGGCCAGTGCGGTTGCGGTCATCGACCCTCATCTGCCGGATGGCACGGGCGCCGACCTGCGCAAACGCGGCGTATCGGTCAACATGGCGCTGCAGCCTGCCGAGATTGTTGTCATTGCCGTCAAGCCGCAGGCGCTTGATGCTGTTCTGCCGTCCTTGCGGCCTTTGCTTCGCCCATCAACGCTGGTGATTTCAGTCGTCGCGGGAAAAACCATGGCGCAGTTTGCCGCGAGGCTTGGCGAGGCTGTGGCAATCATCCGCACCATCCCCAACACGCCGGCAGCGGTTGGGCGCGGCATCACGGTCGGGGTTGCCAATGAAAGGGTGACGATTGAACAGCGGGCGCTTGCTGCGATGCTTCTGGGCGCTGTTGGTCAGTTTGAGTGGATGGAGGACGAAGCGTTGATGAACGCGGTGACGGCGGTGTCGGGCTCGGGCCCCGCCTATGTCTTTCATCTGGTGGAAGCGTTGGCGGCGGCGGGCGTGGCGCAGGGACTGCCGGCGGATCTGGCCGCAAAGCTCGCGCGGGTGACGGTCGAGGGGGCGGGTGAACTCCTCCATCAATCGGCCCTCGACCCGGCAATCCTGCGTCAGAACGTCACGTCGCCCGGCGGCACGACGGCTGCAGCGCTATATCACCTGATGGATGGCGATAGCGGCTTTCCGCCCCTGCTCGCCAAAGCAATTGCAGCGGCAACCGCACGTGGCCGCGAACTGGCGGGATAGACGGCTGCCGCGTCGCGTTGCCTTTGTGCGGGATTGGTCTAAGACACGGACGATCGGAGAGTTGGCACCATGACTGATGAACGAAAGAATGACCCCGTCGTCGATGCGCTGTTCGCCCTTCTCAGCGATTATGCCTATCGCGATGTGACGCTGGCGATGGTGGCGGAAAAGGCCGGTGTCAGCCTGGCGGTGCTGCGTGGCACGACGGGCAGCAAGTTTGCGATCCTGGAGCGGTTTGCCGCCGCAATTGATGCAGAGGTGCTCGCCGGTCTTGACCCTGAGCTTGATCAGGAAGGTGCCCATGAGCGGCTGTTCGATATTCTGATGCGCCGGCTTGACGTGCTGCTGCCCCATCGCGAGGCGATCCGCTCGCTGCGCGACGGCGCGCGCGAGGACCCGGCGCTGGCGCTTGGCCTGTGGAGGCTCGCCACGCGCTCGCAACGCTGGATGCTGGCTGGCGCGGATCTGGCAAGTGAGGGCGCGCGCGGTCACATCGCTGCTCGCGGCCTGGCGCTGAGCTTTGCGCGGCTCATTGATGTCTGGCTTGATGATGAAGACCCCGGCCTGGCGCCCACCATGGCAGCGCTCGACGCCAGCCTGCGGCGCGGCGAGCGGGCGATGCGCGCCCTCGACACGCTCCATCGTTTGACGGCGCCACTGCGCCTTCTTGTCGGGCGGGCGATTGACGGCAGGCGCCGCAGGGCCAGCGGCGCGCGTCATGCGGCTGATGATGAGGCCGGCATTTCCACCCGCCATTGACAGGATCGCGATGCGATGAGCGCGCAGTCGACCAATCATTCCCCGGCGTTGATCACCTATGGCGATTTTGAGCAGGTGGATATCCGCGTCGGGACGATTATCGCGGTCGATCCCTTCCCGGAAGCGCGCAAACCGGCATGGAAACTGACGATTGATTTCGGGGCTGAACTGGGAACGCGCCGCTCCTCGGCGCAGATCACCCGGCATTACCAGCCCGACGATCTCGTCGGGCGCCAGGTGGCAGCGGTGGTGAATTTTCCGCCGCGACAGATAGGCAAATTCATGTCGCAGGTGCTGACGCTCGGCTTTCCCGATGCCGATGGCGAGGTCGTCCTCATCAGCCCTGAGCGTCAGGTTCCCAATGGCGGCCGGCTGTTCTGAAGCCGGCCGGCAGCGATGTCCTCAATGGGATTGCAGCGTGCCGTGCGGGCTCATCTTGTCGATAATGGCTGGCAGGTATTGCGACATCGCCTGTGACACCATGTCGGGCGAAATGCCGAATTTCGCTGCCAGTTCGCCCAGTTGCGAGGAGCCGAGCGCGCTGGTGATCTGGCTTGCCTCAACCGGCATGTTCTGGCCGCTGCCGAGCCAGGATTGTACGTGCTGTCCCAGGCCCGCCTGTTCCAGTTGCTGCAACAAGCCGCCGGCGCCACCCGAAACACCATTCTGCAGCATCTGGGTGACAATATTTGACAGCATGTCGCCGCCGCCCTGCTGACCCTGGCCGCCCATGGCGCCCTTGATCAGATTGAAAACCATGTCCATCAATGACATATGTACCTCCTGTGCTCGTCCGTTCTTCAATGCCCCGGAAATGCGACGAGCGTACGAACGGGCACGCCGAGCGCCTCAATCTTCGCCCTGCCACCCAGATCGGGCAGATCAATGATGAAGCAGCAGGCTATCACGTCAGCGCCGAGCGACAGAAGGAGTTTGGTTGCCGCTTCCGCTGTTCCGCCAGTTGCCACCAGATCGTCGACAATAACGACTTTTTCTCCCTGCAGCACGGCATCCTTGTGGACCTCCATGCTGTCGACGCCGTATTCGAGTGAATAGGCAATCGATATCGTCTCATGAGGCAATTTGCCCTTTTTGCGGATCGGTACGAAGCCAGCCGACAGCTGATGGGCAACCGCGCCGCCAAGAATGAAACCGCGCGCCTCGATCCCGGCGACCTTGTCGATCTTGAGACCGGCATAGGGCTGTACCAGCTCATCGACGGCGCGGCGGAACGCCTGGGCGTTGCCGAGAAGCGTGGTGATGTCCCGAAACAGAATGCCTGGTTTCGGGTAATCGGGAATGGTGCGGATACTGTCGATGAGGGTCATGTCGGGCCTTATCTGCGGGTCAGTACGCGCCCGGCGACGGCGTCGAGCTTGGCGAGAAGGGCGGGGTCGCGCGCCTCCGGTGCGGTGATGATGGCATATTCCAGCGCCCGGTCGCTGCCGGCCGGGCAGGGCTGGTTGTCGCGAGGAAAATCGCGGGCAAGGCGCAGGACGAGGCGCTGGGCCGACGAGACATTGGCATGCATCTGGGCGATGATCGACTGGATATCCACTTCGCCGTGATGAGGATGCCAGCTGTCGAAATCGGTCACCATGGCAACCGTGCAATACTTGAGCTCGGCCTCGCGGGCGAGTTTGGCTTCCGGCATGTTGGTCATGCCTATGACGTCGCAATTCCATATCTCGCGATAGAGCTTGGATTCAGCAAGCGTTGAAAATTGCGGACCTTCCATTGCCAGATAGGTGCCACCGAGGGTGTGGGGTATGGCCTCTGCCTTGAGCGCGGCGCCGACCGCGGCCTGCAGGCCGGGGGCGACCGGCTGGGCAAGCGAGACATGGGCCACGCAGCCCTGGCCAAAAAAGCTCTTGGCGCGCGCAATTGTCCGGTCAATGAACTGATCGACAAGAACGAATGTACCGGGCGGCATGGTTTCTCGAAACGAGCCGCAGGCGGACAGGGAGACGACATCGGTCACACCGGCACGCTTCAGAATATCGATATTGGCGCGGTAATTGATTTCTGACGGGCTGTAGCGATGGCCGCGCCCATGACGGGGCAGAAAGACAATCTTCAGATCGTCGATGGTGCCGATGCGCAGCGCGTCCGATGGTTCTCCCCACGGGGATGAGATGGGCTGCCAGTGCGCATCTTTCAACTCGGGCAGATCATAGACACCTGATCCGCCGATAATTCCCAGCACTGATGCCGACATCGCTGTTACCCCGGTCCGTCAAGAAAGCACTATACGTGAAAAAGGGGCCTCGCAGCCCCCTCGTCAACCCTGGCGCGGCCGCCTCAGCCGCCGCACGCGCAATGTCAAATCTGCTTAATGCGGCAGATCGCTCCACACCTTCTTTTTGGTGAAATAGAGCAGTCCGGCGAAAATAACGAGGAAAATAATCGCCTGGAAGCCAATGCGCTTGCGCTCTTCAAGCTTCGGCTCCGCCGCCCACATGAGAAAGGCGGTCACATCGCGCGCGTAATTTTCAATCGTTGCCGGCGTCCCGTCCTGGTAGGTGACCTGCCCGTCAGCGGCGAGCATGTTTGGCATGGCGATATTGTTGCCGGGGAAATATTTGTTGAAATACGAGCCCTGCGGCGGCTCGCTGCCGGCGGGTGCGTCGGCGTAACCGACCAATAAGCCGTAAAGATAGTCAGGTCCGGTCTCGATGTTGCGCCCGGTCACGGCATCAAACACGAAGAGCGGGAAGCCGCGCGGCGAGGTGCGGGCTTTCGCCATCACTGACAGATCGGGCGGGACCTTGCCATAGGTGTCTTCGGCGAGTTTCTTGTTGGGGAACGGGTTGGCGAAGCGGTCTTTCAACTCGGCCGGGCGCATCACCGGTTCGCCCTTGTCGTCCTTGTCGGCGACCTTGAATTCGGCGGCGATCGCTTTGGCTTGCGCCTCGGGGAATTGTGGTCCGCCGGTCTGCGTCAGATTGCGGTAAGAGAGGAGGTCAAGGCCATGACAGGCGGAACAGACTTCCTTGTAGATCTGGAAACCGCGTTGCAGCTGCGCCCGGTCGAAGGTGCCGAAGGGGCCGGAGAACGACCATTTCTGGACGGGCGGCAATTCCTGTTCATGTCCATGGCCATCCTGGGCGATGGCGGCATGGATTGACATGCCAAGCGACAGGCCAAGGAAGGCAGCGAGCAGAGGCGATGTTCTGGTCATTAGATTGGTCATAGGTCTCAGCCCTTGCGCTCTGGCATAGCGGTGGCACCGGCGGGTGTTCCCGATCCGCCCATTCCACCTGCACCGAGCACGGATTCGGTGATCGACATCGGCAGGGGCTTTGTCTTTTCCACAAATCCCAGGAGCGGAAGAATGACGAAGAAATGCATGAAGTAGTAGACCGTACAGATCCGTCCGGCGACCACGTACAGGCCTTCCGGCGGCTTCGAGCCGAGATAGCCCAGAATCACGCAGACAACGGCGAAGATCCAGAAGAACTGGCGGTAGAGCGGGCGGTAGCGGGCGGAGCGCACCTTCGACGTATCAAGCCAGGGCAGCAGGAACAGGACGGCAATCGACCCGAACATCGCCAGCACACCGCCAAGCTTGTCGGGGATGGCGCGCAGGATGGCGTAGAAGGGCAGGAAGTACCATTCAGGAACGATATGAGCCGGCGTCACCAGCGGGTTGGCCGGGATGTAATTGTCCGGATGGCCGAGATAGTTCGGGTTAAAAAACACGAACCAGAAGAAAAGGATGAGGAACACCACCATGGCAAAACCATCCTTCACCGTCGCATAGGGGGTGAAGGGCACGACATCGCTGTTCTGCTTGACCTCGACGCCGGTCGGATTGTTCTGCCCCGTTACATGGAGCGCCCAGAGATGAAGAGCGACGACGCCGGCGATCATGAAGGGCAGCAGGAAGTGCAGCGAAAAGAAGCGGTTCAGGGTGGGATTATCGACGGCAAAGCCGCCCCACAGCCAGGTGACAATCGATTCGCCAACGAGAGGGAGGGCGGAAAAAAGATTGGTGATGACGGTTGCGCCCCAAAACGACATCTGTCCCCAGGGCAGCACATAGCCCATGAAGGCGGTCGCCATCATCAGCAGGAAGATGATGACACCGAGGATCCACAGCACTTCGCGCGGTTCCTTGTAAGAGCCGTAATAAAGGCCGCGGAAAATGTGGATGTAGACGGCGATGAAGAACATCGAGGCGCCGTTGGTGTGCAGGTAGCGGATCATCCAGCCATAATTGACGTCGCGCATGATGTGCTCGACGCTGTTGAAGGCCAGATCGACATGGGGCGTGTAATGCATCGCCAGCACGATGCCGGTCAGGATCTGCGCGCCCAGGCAAAGCGTGAGAATACCGCCGAAGGTCCAGAAATAGTTCAGATTGCGCGGCACTGGAAAACCGACGAACTGGTCATACATCATCCGCGGCAGCGGCAGACGCTTGTCGAGCCAGCGCTCGAAACCGGTTTTGGGCTGATAGGTCGAAGCGTGTCCGGACATCGAAGGCTCCGTGGGTTGTTGGTTCAGCCGATGCGAACGAGGCTATCGGAAGCGAAAGTATAGGCGGGGACCTCGAGGTTCTTTTGCGCTGGACCTTTGCGCACGCGCCCCGAAGTGTCGTAAAGTGACCCATGGCAGGGGCAGAACCAGCCATTATAGGCGCCCTGATAGCCAAGCGGCACGCAACCAAGATGGGTGCACACGCCAATCAGGATCAACCATTCCGGTTTCTGTACGCGCTTCTGGTCAGTCTCGGGGTCGCTGAGATCGGCAAGCTTCGCATCGGTCGCCGCCTTGATCTCGGCTTCGGTGCGGCGGCGGATGAAAACCGGCTTGCCGCGCCACAGAACCGTAATCATCTGGCCCTGCTTGACCGACGCGATATTCACCTCAACCGACGCAAGCGCCAATGTTGATGCATCAGGGTTCATCTGGGCGATGAACGGCCAGACCGCGCCGGCGCCGCCGACGGCTGCGGCCGCCCCGGTTGCCAGATAAATAAAGTCGCGGCGGGTGGTACCACTATGCGCTGACATGGTTTCAACCATCGTCGACGATCCTCTCAAGCCCCACAGCCGGGTGTCCCGGCCCTAAATTCTGTCTGTTCAATCATTCATTGGAGCGAACAGATCACACCTTTCGCACCCAATAGCCCGACAGATCCAGCGGCGGTTTCTTGCACGCAAGCCGCCACCATGTCCAGACTACGATTGGCGCAATTGCGCAACAATAGAAGGCAATCAAGGAATTACCAGATATTTCGTGCGTTTATGACGCAGCAATCGGCGCGCTCAGGCGGCCGCCAATCCCAGAAATCCACCTGATTGTCGCGCCCACAGGCGCGCATAGAGGCCGCCGCGGTGAATGAGATCGGCGTGCGTCCCTTCCTCGACGATTCGCCCGTCATCCATGACGACCAGACGATCAAGCGCGGCAATGGTTGACAGGCGGTGGGCGATCACCATCGCCGTTTTACCGTGCATGAGGTCGGCAAGACTGCTCTGGATGGCTGCTTCAATCTCCGAATCAAGGGCTGAAGTGGCTTCATCCAGCACGAGGATTGGTGCATTCTTGAGCAGAATGCGGGCGATGGCGATGCGCTGGCGTTGACCGCCAGACAATTTCACACCGCGCTCACCCACACGGGCGGCGTAGCCGGCATTGCCATCCTTGTCACCCAGTCCAAGGATGAAATCATGCGCCTGAGCCGCCTTGGCGGCGGCAATGATCTCATGTTCGCCCGCTTCGGTGCGACCATAGCGGATATTCTCCTCGATCGAACGATGGAGGAGGGCGTTGTCCTGGGTGACGACGCCGATCGAGCGGCGCAGGCTCTCTTGGCGCACGCCAGCGATATCCTGTCCGTCGATGCGGATGGCGCCTCCCTCGACCTCGTGGAGG
Organism: Raskinella chloraquaticus (SeqCode); assembly: GCA_002365175.1. GTDB lineage: Bacteria > Pseudomonadota > Alphaproteobacteria > Rhizobiales > UBA4765 > Raskinella > Raskinella chloraquaticus. The sequence goes on along the minus strand of DEZK01000018.1, from coordinate 23,084 downwards.
CGCAACATCAGCGAGACAATGGTCGATTTTCCAGCTCCCGACGGGCCGACAATGCCGACTTTCTCGCCTGGCGCGATGCGCAGATTGAGATGATCGATGATGCCTTTGCCCTTGCCGTAATGGAAGGTGACATTATCGAAGACGATCTCGCCGCGGGGTACTGCAAGTTCGCCGGCGGCTGGCGCATCAACCAGCGTGTGCGGCTTGGCGATGGTGTCCATGCTCTCCTGAACAGTGCCCACATTCTCGAAGATCGAGCGCACGAGATGCATCACCCAGCGCGACATGTCGTTGAGGCGCATCACCATGGCAAGTGCTGCGCCCGCCTCGCCGACACTCATCGCTCCTTCACGCCACAGCGACAGCGAGAGAGTGCCCGTTGACAGCAGCAGCAGCGTGTTGAGCAAGATGAGCACGGATACAGCAATGGTCAGCAGGCGCAGCGTATCAAGGCCAAGCCGTGTATGGCGCTCGATTGCCGCCTTGACTGCCGAGCGCTCCTGATGGTCGCGGGCAAACAGCTTGACGGTCAGGATGTTGGTGTAGGAATCGACGATGCGGCCAAGAAGCGCCGAGCGAGCTTCCGACTGCTTGGCCGACAGCGCCACGGCGCGCGGCACGAAATGACGCAGCAGCAAGCTATAGGCAATCGCCCAGGCAAGAATCGGCAGACCGAAGACCATGTTGATGTTGGTGAACGCCACGAAGGCGACGACGACGTAAATGACCACATAGGCCATGTTGTCGAGGGTCTCCAGGGTCACGGCCTGGATCGCCGGGCCCGACTGCATGACGCGGTTGGCGAGCCTGCCGGCGAAACCGCTCTGAAAATAATTGAGCGAATGGCCGAGCGTGTAGAGATGGGTGCGCCAGCGCACGCGGCTGTAGATCGGTGTCACAAGCGCCTGATTGAGGACGACCTCGCCCAGGATCATCAGCGCCGGACGGACAATGGCGACAAACAGCGCCAGCCCGGCCAGGATCGCGCCATGGGTGATGAGAATATCGGCCGGCTGACTTGAAACCAGAAGATCAACAAAGCGCCCGGCCAGCAAGATCATGCCCGATTCCATCACGCCTATGGCCAGCGCGAAGGCAAAATTCACCGCCACCAGGCCACGGAAAGGGGCGATGTAATGCCAGATGAACGCGCCGACGCGGGCAGGCGGCGTTACTTTGTCATCAAAAGGCGCGAAAGGATCGATGCGCTGCTCGAACCAGGCGAAGAAGCGTGACAACATGGGAATGACTTTGCAAAAAGGCCGAAGGGCGCGGGGTTTGACACCCCTTTCGTGGCACTATCGTGACGTGGGGAAGGGCGGTCAAGCGAGATGGACGCGGTGCAACGACCTGAACTTGCGCTTTATCAGCCGGACATTGCTCAGAATACCGGAACATTGCTGCGTCTGTGCGCCTGTCTCGGGGTGAGCGCCCATATCATCGAACCGGCAGGGTTCCCGGCAAGCGATCACGCCTTCCGGCGCGCTGGCCTCGATTATCTTGATCAGGTTGTGATCAGGCGACATATCCATTTCATAGCGTTTCGCGACATGGTGCGCCGAGAGGGTCGGCGGCTGGTTCTGGTGGAAACGACCGGCGCGACCACCTACGAACGATTTTCGTTCAGTGATCGCGATATCCTGATGCTGGGGCGCGAGAGCGCCGGCGTGCCGGACGAGGTGGCGCAGATATGCGATGCGAGTGTCGCGATACCGATGCGCTCAGGTTTGCGCTCGCTCAATGTGGCGATGGCGGGTGCGATGGTATTGGGAGAGGCGATGCGCCAGACAGGCCGCTTTCCTCAACCGGTGGAGGACGACGAGACGTGACGATGACATCCCCTTCGAATGACGAACTGGCGCTGCGCCAGCAGCAGGCAATGGCGTGGTTCAGCGCCTTGCGCGAGCGCATCTGTAAGGCCCTTGAAGTGATCGAGGAGGGTGCGCCGCCCGATCTCTATACCGGCCAGCCGGGGCGTTTCCTGCGCACTCCCTGGACGCGCACCGATCACAGGGGTCAAGCCGGTGGTGGCGGCGAGATGGCGATGCTGAAGGGGCGCGTCATCGAGAAGGGAGGCGTGCATGTATCGACGGTATTTGGCGAGTTTGCGCCTGAATTTCGCAAGGAAATTCCCGGTGCTGCTGACGATCCCCGCTTCTGGGCCTCAGGCCTGTCGCTCATCATCCATCCGCTGAGCCCGCATGTGCCGACGGTTCATATGAACACACGCATGGTGGTGACGACGAAACGCTGGTTTGGTGGCGGTGCTGATCTGACGCCAATGCTCGATCGCCGCCGCCAGCAGGATGATCCTGATACGCTTGCCTTCCATGCCGCCATGAAGGTGCCCTGCGAGGCGCATCCGGGGCCTGGCGATTACCCGCGCTACAAGGCGTGGTGCGACGAGTATTTTCATTTGCGCCATCGCAACGAGCCGCGTGGAATCGGCGGCATCTTTTACGATTATCTCGACAGCGGCGACTGGGCGGCTGACTTTGCCTTCACCAAAAGCGTCGGTCAGGCGTTTCTTGATGTCTATCCGCGGATCGTTGCTGCCAATATCGCCACGCCGTGGAGCGAGGCGGAGCGTGAGGAACAACTGATCCGTCGCGGGCGCTATGTCGAATTCAACCTGCTTTATGATCGCGGCACGATTTTCGGCCTGAAGACCGGCGGTAATGTCGCCTCGATCCTCTCCTCGATGCCACCCGTGGTGAAATGGCCGTAGAGCTCGCTGCTCAGGCGGCTTTCGTCAGGTAGGGCGGGTTGAGCCCGAGAAGGCGGTGCAGGACGCCGTCGACGTCGGCAGGATAAAAAGGCTTCTTGAGAAAGGCGTCCGCGCCGGCTTCAAAAGCCTCGTTCAGCTTATCGCCGCTCTGCTCGGATGACATGAGAACGACGCGGGGGGGTGTGGCGTTTTCCTTCAGGCGCTTCAGCGTGGCGATGCCGTCAAGTCCCGGCATGTTGATGTCAAGAAAGACGATCTCGGGTGCGCTGTCAGCGTTCATCCTGAGCGCCGTCTCGCCGTCAGCCGCGTCGCTGATGCGAAAACCGAAATGGCTGCTTTCGAGGACTTTGCCAACGACGCGGCGAACGGTCGAACTGTCGTCGACGATCAGCGCGCCGATACCTTGGCGCAGGCGCAGGTAATTGTTGATGATGTTGGCAAGATCGATGGGCGTGAAGGGTTTGCGCAGGAAATCATAGGCACGCAGTTTCTTCGCCAGTTGCATGACTTCGTCGGTGACGTTGGTCGACATCAGAACGGAAAAGGTCTTCACGCCGGCGGAGCGGGCCTGCGCCAACGCGTCGATGCCGCTCATTCCCGGCATGATGACGTCGATGAAGGCGAGATCGAATTGTGAATTGCGAAATTTCTCGGCGAAATCCATGCCGTCATGGGCTTCAGTCACGCTCAGCGGTACGGGGCTGTGCCCACAGGCGCGCGCAAAGGCCATGCGCACAGCTGACGAATCATCAGCAACGATAATGTTAAGCCCTTCAGAATCAAAAGAAATATCGTCAGACATTACAATCTCTTCCATCAGATCAATCGTCGGTAAGACAATTGGTGATGAGAGAGTATGCATCAACACTTATGTAAGCATGAAGAAACTGCGGCTCATATGTTTATGCGTATTTATGCCTATGCTTCTCCCATTGTCTCAAGCAGGACGGCGTCCAGCGCCTCCTTCGCGCTCTTGCCAGCCCAGACGACAAACTGGAAGGCCGGGTAATAGCGCTGGCAGGTGTCGATGGCGGTACGCAGCATCAGTTCGACCTGGCTGCGGCTGATATCGCCGCCCTCGGGGAGCATCAGGGTCTGGCGGAACATGATGACGCTCTGCTTTGCCCAGATATCGAGATGGCCAATCCACAACTGCTCATTGATGGCAGCCAGAAGCTCAAGGATTTCGCTGCGCTGGCGGTCGGCCACCTTGAAATCGAAGGCACAGGCGACATGAAGCCCGTCGATCTCTTCCATCCACGTGAAAGAGACATGGTAATCGCAATGATGGCCGTCGACCGAAATCGTGATCTCATCGTCGCTGGAACGGTCGAAAATCCAATCATTGCTCTCGGCAAGATGCTCGATGGTGTCGACTGGATTGGCAGCGATATCGGAGGGCAGATCAAGCAGGGTCATGGTCTGGTCTCGCGCGATGAGGGGAGGGCACGGCGCCATGCAGCGTCGTGTGGTGAGGGTAGCGACTGGGAACAAAGCCTCTTTTGGCAGGGCGTGGTGAACGCGACGATCAGGCGGGGCAGAAAACATCCTGCCCGGGGGCCTGCCGGTGTCTCGAGCGGTGGATGTGCCAAGGCTCTCGATTCCGTGACGTCGAATCGCGTCTTCGGCTAGTTTAAGAGCAGGGCGGAAGAGAATGGTTAATGTTTTTTTGCAATTGCCGACGCTTATCCCCGGCTGTGTGTCGCATCGGCAACGCTCAAGGCGGCAAGCTGCGCCTCGATCTTCGCCAGGCGCGTGGTGAGCGTGTCCAAATCCTCACGCGTCGTCTGAGCCAATTGACGCATCGCCTCGAAATCCTCGCGGTGCACGAGGTCCATCTGCTCGATCAGGCGCTCTGCCCGGCTGCGCATCATCGCCTCGACCTCGCGGCGCACGCCTTGTGTGGCGCCTACAGCGTCGGTCATGAGCCGCGCCAGCTCATCAAGCAGTCGATTGCTGGTCTGCGTCATGGTTGTCTCCACTCGGGTCAGGGACGGGATGTCAGGGTAGGAGGGGCAGTGACCTGTTCTCAATCACCGGGCTGTGGTCGATCTTGCAGGCGTGACAATGGTGACTCAGCCATGTCATTTCAAGCGTCCGATACGAATCCAGCATTTTGAGAATCGAGATCGCCATGCCGCCGCTTCTGGCTTTGCCGTTTCCTGCCATTGATCCCGTCCTCATCGAATTGGGGCCGTTCCCCGTCCGCTGGTATGCGCTTGCCTATCTCGCAGGACTTCTGCTTGGCTGGTGGCTCGCCCAAAGGCTGATTGCCCGCAACGATCTTTTTGCAGCCTCCGGCCCGCCGAAATTGGCCCAGCTTGATGATTTTCTGCTGTGGGCGGCAATCGGCATTGTGTGCGGCGGGCGGCTTGGTTTCGTGCTCTTCTACAATCTCGATTACTACCTTGAAAATCCGCTGGAGATCATCCAGCCATGGCGGGGCGGTATGTCGTTTCATGGCGGCGCGGCCGGACTTATGGTTGCGACCTATCTTTTCGCACGCCGACAGGCTTTGCCTTTTCTTACCCTGATGGATGTTGTGACCGCTGTGGCACCCGTCGGCCTCTTCTTTGGGAGGATCGCCAATTTCATCAATGGCGAATTATACGGGCGGGTCAGCGATGTGCCCTGGGCGATTCTGTTTCCGCGCGGTGGCTTTCTGCCGCGTCACCCCAGCCAGCTTTATGAGGCAGGGCTTGAGGGGCTTGTCCTGTTCATTGTGCTCATGGTGCTGGTCTTTCGTGTCCGGGCTTTGCGATGGCCAGGCGTTATCGCGGGAGTGTTTCTTGCCGGCTACGGGGTGGCGCGCAGCATCGTTGAATTCTATCGTGAGCCCGACGCCCAGCTTGGCTATCTGGCGGGCGGCCTCACCATGGGGCAAGTCCTGTCGCTGCCGATGATCCTGTGTGGCGTCATCATCGTCATCTGGGCGGCACGGCGGCAGGCTCGCCCGTGAGCCTGCCGAGCGGCGAGGAATGGGCCTTGCGCGATCTTCTGATCGAGCACATCCGCGCTGACGGGCCGATGACGATCAGCGAGTACATGTCCGCCTGCCTCACTCATCCGCAGCACGGCTATTATCCCCGTCGCGACCCGTTCGGGCGGCGGGGTGATTTCATCACGGCGCCCGACATATCGCAGATGTTTGGCGAGATGCTTGGATTATGGGCGCTTGCATGCTGGCGGGAGATGGCGTTTGCAGGGGCTCCGCGTCTGGTTGAACTGGGGGCGGGGCGAGGCACAATGATGGCCGATGCGGTGCGCGCGATAGCCAAGGTCGCTGGCGGCATCGATGCTATCGTGATCGATATTGTCGAGATCAGCCCTCTCCTGCGGGAGCGTCAGCAGCAATCACTCGCGAACCTTCCCGTCAACCCGCGCTGGCATGAGGCGTTCGATGATGTGTCGGCTGGCCCGTTCGTCCTGCTTGCCAATGAATTTCTTGATTGCCTGCCTGTCCGCCAATGGCAGCGGCGTGCGGGGCAGTGGTATGAGCGGCTGGTAGGTGTTGATCGCGAGGGGCAACTGGCGATGGGGCAGGCACCTGTTCCGGTTTCCGTCTTGCCGCTCGATGTTGGTCATCTGGATATGCAGGATGGCATGATCATCGAGCATTCGCAGGCGGCGCACCGGCTGATCGAAAAGGTAGCTGCGCGGACATTGACCGGGCCGGGAGTGGCGCTTTTTATCGATTATGGCTCGCTGCGCAGCGGCTTTGGCGACACGTTGCAGGCGGTGAGCGCCCATCGCTTCGTCGATCCTCTGGCTGAACCTGGCCTGGCCGATTTGACGGTGCATGTGGATTTCGACGCCCTTGGCGCAACCGCGCGGCGGGCTGGGGCGTCCATTGGCGGGCCGGTGACGCAGGGAACGTTTCTGTCAGCCCTCGGCATCACCGAGCGTGCCGCACGTCTGGCGGCAGGCAAACCTGCGGCGATGGCTCAGGAGATTTTCTCTCAACTTGACCGGCTGATAGCGCCGGCGCAAATGGGGGACCTCTTCAAGGTGATGGGTATCAGCGCAGGCGCTGTCGCATTGCCGCCTTTTGCAGGATCGGGAGACGGCTGATGATCACATCTCCTTTGCTCAGCGCCTGGCCTGGCGTTCGCCATGCCTTCTTTACCCGCCAGGGTGGCGTGTCGCAGGGGATTTACGCTGGCCTCAATTGCGGTCTCGGCTCGCACGATGAGCGCGTGCGCGTACTGCAGAACAGGGCATATGTTGCCGGTTCGCTGGGTGTTGCGGCCGATCGTTTGGTCGCGCTCTATCAGGTCCACTCGGCTCATTGTGTCGTGGTCCAGACGCCCTTCACCCATGGCGAGGCGCAACGCGCCGATGCGATGGTGACACAGGTCGCGAACCTCGCCCTTGCCGTGTCGTCGGCTGACTGTTCGCCGGTTCTGTTTGCCAGCGCGGGGGTGATCGGGGCGGCGCATGCGGGCTGGCGCGGGGCGCTGGGCGGGGTGATAGAAGCAACAATTGCGGCGATGATCGCTCTGGGGGCGCGCCGCGAGGATATCCGCGCCAGCATCGGGCCGACGATATCGCAGAAAAACTACGAGGTCGGCCCCGAAGTGCGGGCTGCCTTTATCGACAAGAACGCCGCCTATGGTCATTTTTTTTCACCGTCCCCGCGGGATGGTTTTTTCCTCTTCGATCTGCCGGGCGTGATCGCCCATCGCCTGCGCGCAGCCGGCATCGCTGCGCTCGACGATGTGGGTTTGTGCACCTATGGCGATGAGGAGCGCTTCTTCAGTTATCGCCGCATGACGCACCGCGGCGAGAGCGATTATGGCCGCCATATCCACGGCATCGTGTTGGTTCAGTCATGATCGCCATCTGACCAGGCTCATCAGTCGATAAAAATCACAGGCGCACTCGTATCGATCCCGGCCGCAGTCTCAAGGATGCGGCGTGACGCAGCAAGCACATTCACCAATTTGGTGCGATCAGTGGACATGACGGTATTTCCGGATGGCTCAAGGCCGATTTCCGCCATGGCCGTATCAAGCTTCGAACTGCCAAGCCCGGCCATTGACCAGGTCGCGAATTCCCGCCCGAGCAACAGGCCGCTGCCAAGTATGGACAGGCTGTCATGAAGCTTACGGTTGAGGATACGCTGATACGCCTTCTCAATATTGTTTTCGTGCCCCTCCAGATGCTGGAGGAACCAATGACGACCGCAGACCAGAAGCCCGGTCAACGCGTGGCGGTCATTGAAAGACTGGGCGCCGACGAGCATGTGCGCAATATCATCGTTGCTTGTCGAAGCGCGACGCCGTGAGAGATAGAGAATATAGCTGAGCATTGACTGCAAGCCACGTCACTTTGGATTGTTATCTGATATCAGCGTTCTGATTGTATTGTCAAATGTTATTCATATAAATCAACATTTTCGAGCAAAAATACACAGGCTCCTCGACGCCACGCGCAAAGCCGGTTAAGTCTGGTGCGAGCGATCCGGCAAGAGATCGCTGGCGGAGCGTCGATATGGACTGCGGATGGGCGGCTTTTCACTCTCGCGCGATACGCGCCCTGAGCGCCATCGGCGTGTCGGTGGCAGTGGCTGCCTGTCAGACAACGTTGCAAAGCAGCGCCGTGCCGGCGCCTGAGACCCCAGCGGCCGCAACGCTTGCCTTTGAGGGGTTTGTCGGTGTTCCCAAGCAGGCGGGCGATGAAGTCATTTCAGCCCTTGTCAGTGCTGGAGCGGTAAAGCAATTTGCCATTGTGCAGGCGGGTGACCCGCGTGCCGCTTATGTTTTGCGCGGCTATCTTGCCCAACAGGCTGAGGGCGGCACGACGGCGATCAATTATGTCTGGGATGTGTTTGATCGTGCAGGCAATCGTCTCCAGCGGCTGATGGGTGAAACCCGGCTGCCGGCGGCGGTCGCTGATGGCTGGACGCTGGTTCAAGGCAGCGGCGCCCGGGATATTGCCGAGGCAAGTGCGGTGGATATTGCCCGCTTTCTCGCCGGCGGTCATCCGACGACGGTAGCGGCTGGCCCGGCCCTTGCGGCGACACCGGCCGGATCGCTCAAGGTGCCTGCACCTGAACCTGCGGTCTCGACGGGGAGCAATGCGCCCGCGCGGCAGGCGCGGCTGCGCTCGATCAGCGTTGGCGATGTCGGCGGTATCGAGAGTACGGCTGCCCTGCGATTGAAGTCGGCTGCCGAAAAAGCGCTGGGCGAGGCCGGCTACACGATTGTCGCGCCTGGTGCGCCGAGTGATGTCAGGTTGTCGGCGGAGGCAACCGTCAATCCGGGATCGGCTGGAACGCGCCTGGCGGCCATGGTGTGGCGCGTTGCTAACGGGCAAGGACAGGAACTGGGTGAAGTGCGCCAGCTGGCAAGCCTCGGGGTTTCGGGTGTCGAAGCCCAGCCGGCCGTGAACAAGGCCATCGACGGCATGCTCTCCGGCGTGGTTGCTCTGGCGCCGCCGCGCCCCTGATTATTATCTGAACGGTCAATTGCGTCTGCCGGTTGCCATTGCTAATAGGCTGCCGGGCTTGGTCTTTTGGTGATAGTTTACGGGGTTGAGGCAGATATGAAGCTCGTTGCGGGCAATTCCAACGGTTCGCTGGCTGACGCGATCGCGCGGTATATGCGTCAACCCCTGACCAATTGCAGCGTTCGACGATTCGCGGACATGGAAATCTTCGTCGAGATCCATGAAAACGTTCGTGGCGAAGACGTCTTCATCCTGCAATCGACGTCGTTTCCCGCCAATGACCATCTCATGGAATTGCTGATACTCATCGATGCGCTGAAGCGCGCCTCGGCGCGCCGCATCACGGCGGTCATTCCCTATTTCGGCTATGCCCGCCAGGACCGGAAAGCCGGTCCGCGCACGCCGATTTCCGCCAAGCTTGTTGCCAACCTCATCGACCGGGCAGGGGCTGACCGGGTGCTGACGCTTGATCTCCATGCCGGGCAGATCCAGGGATTCTTCGATATTCCGACCGACAATCTGATCGCAGCGCCCGTCATGGTGCGCGACATCAGGGAGCATTATGAGCTGTCCAACATCACTGTTGTGTCGCCTGATGTCGGCGGCGTGGTGCGGGCGCGCAACATCGCCAAGCGCATTGATGCTCCCCTGGCGATCGTCGACAAGCGCCGCGAGCGGCCGGGCGAATCGGAAGTGATGAACATCATCGGCAGCGTCGATGGACGCGATTGCCTGCTGGTGGATGACATCATCGATTCCGGCGGCACGCTGTGCAACGCCGCCGATGCGCTTCTGGCGCAGGGCGCGCGCTCGGTGGTGGCCTATATCACCCACGGCGTTCTCTCAGGCGGCGCGGTGGCGCGCATCACCTCGTCGAAACTCAAGGCGCTGGTCATCACCGATTCGATCATGCCGACGGAAGCTGTGCGGGTGTCGGGTAATATCCGGGTGTTACCGATCGCCAGCCTGATCGGCGAATCGATCAGCCGCATCGCCACCGAGACGTCGGTGTCGAGCCTGTTTGACTGACCGGTTGCGGCTGCAACATGGACAGGCCGGTCAGTTTGGATTAAAAGCTCAGCCGCTCGCAGCCACACCCCTGGAGGAAGGCGAGCCCCGGGCCGCGGGATGCGGCCGTTTTCTTTTATTGCCACACAGGAGAGCCAAATGGCTGGCGTTATTGAAGTCAAGGCGATGCAACGCTCGCGGGCAGGCAAGGGGGCCGCGCGTGCCGTTCGTCGTGAAGGCCGGGTTCCGGCCGTCGTTTATGGGGGCAAGGAAGCCCCCACTGTCATCTCCCTTAGCCAGACTGACATCAGCAAGCGGATCTTTGCGGGTCATTTTCTGTCGACATTGCTGATGCTCGACATCGACGGCAAAAAGGTTCGTGTCATTCCGCGCGATTATCAGCTCGATATCCTCAAGGATACGCCCCTCCACGTCGATTTTCTGCGTATCACGGAAGGCTCGCGCATCCGGGTTGAAGTGCCGGTGCACTTCATCAACCAGGATCAGTCGCCGGGCCTCAAGGCGGGTGGCGTGATCAATATCGTGCTGCATGGCGTCGAAGTTCTGTGCCCGCCCGACAGCATTCCGCAGTCGATCGATATCGATCTGTCCGGCAAGGCGATTGGCGATACAGTGCACATCAACGACATCACTTTGCCGAAGGATGTTGTGGCCGTGAACAAGAGCAATTTCACCATTGCCTCCATCGCTCCGCCGACCAAGGTTGAAACGGTGGTGGCAGCGCCGCTTGCAGCTGACGCAGCGGCCCCGGCCGCTGACGCTGACAGCAGGTCCTAGCGCCTCGGGCGTTGCCGGCGATGCTGGCTGTGGTCGGTCTGGGCAATCCCGGCGAGGCTTATGCCGGGCATCGTCACAATATCGGCTTCATGGCGGTCGATGCGATCCATGCGCGCCACGGGTTCTCCCCGTGGCGCCATCGCTTTCAGGGTCTTGCCAGCGAAGGCAAGCTTGAAGGCGAGCGAGTGACCCTCCTCAAGCCCGAGACGTTCATGAACGAAAGCGGTCGGGCGGTCGGCGAGGCAATGCGTTTTCACAAGATGGCGCTCGGCGATATTGTCGTCATTCATGATGAGCTGGACCTGAAGGCGGGCGAGGTGCGCGTGAAGAGCGGCGGCGGCAATGCCGGCCATAACGGGCTGCGCTCGATCAGCGCGCATTGCGGCAATGACTACCGACGCGTGCGACTGGGGATCGGTCATCCCGGCGACAAGGCGCTGGTGCATGCCTATGTGCTCAGTCATTTTGCCAAGGACGAACGAGCCTTCGTCGCAGGGTTATGCGATCTGGTGGGCGCTGAGGCAGGGCGGCTGGCCAGATATGACGACCGGGGTTTCCAGAGCGAGATCAATCGCGCTATGGCAGCGCGCGGGCTGGTCGTCGGTGCCCCGCCCGGCTGAGGCAGGCGGAGTGCGGCGACGTCACGATTTTCAGCAGTTTTCCAACTGCTGGTACAATGAGCGGGATCATTATGGGCTTCAAATGCGGTATCGTCGGCCTGCCGAATGTCGGCAAGTCCACCCTTTTCAACGCGCTGACGCAGACGGCGGCAGCGCAGGCGGCCAATTATCCTTTCTGCACCATTGAGCCCAATGTGGGCGATGTTGCGGTCCCCGATGAAAGGCTCGATCAACTGGCCAGGATCGGCGGATCGGCGCAAATCATCCCGACGCGCCTCACCTTTGTCGACATCGCCGGCCTGGTGCGGGGTGCGGCCACCGGTGAAGGGCTTGGCAACCAGTTCCTCGGCAACATCCGCGAAGTCGATGCGATCGCCCATGTGGTGCGCTGTTTCGAGGATGGCGACGTGACCCATGTTGAAGGACGCATTGATCCGATTGCTGATATCGAGACGATCGAGACCGAGCTGATGCTGGCTGATCTCGACAGCCTTGAGCGACGCGTCGCGGCGCTGGAGAAAAAGGCGCGCGGCGCCGACAAGGAGGCGAAAGAAACGCTTGAACTGGTCCAGCGCGCGCTGGTGCTGCTGCGCGAGGGCAAGCCGGCCCGCCTGACCGATGTGTCGGCGGACGAAGCCAAACGCTTTGGCATGCTGCAATTGCTGACCGCCAAGCCGGTTCTTTATGTGTGCAACGTCGAGGAAGCATCCGCTGGGGCGGGCAATGGCTATTCCACCAAAGTGATGGAGCGTGCCCGGCAGGAAGGCGCGGTGGCGGTCGTGGTATCAGCCAAGATCGAAAGTGAAATCGCTGTGCTGCCGGCCGTCGAACAAAAGGATTATCTTGAGGCGATCGAGCTTTCCGAGCCAGGGCTCAACCGCATTATCCGCGCCGGCTATCAGCTTCTCGATCTTGTGACCTATTTCACGGTCGGGCCGAAGGAGGCGCGGGCCTGGACGATCACCCGCAACACACGCGCGCCGCAGGCCGCGGGCGTCATTCACAGCGATTTCGAGAAGGGGTTCATCCGTTCCGAAACCATCGCCTTTGCCGATTACGTCGCCTATGCAGGCGAAGCGGGTGCGAGAGACGCCGGCAAGCTGAGGCTTGAAGGCAAGGAGTATGTGGTAGCCGATGGCGACGTCCTGCATTTCCGCTTCGCCAATTGAGGAGGATGCCTTGCTCTACTTCGAGGATTTCGTTGTCGGGACAAGGCAGGTTTTCGGCTCGGTCGGCGTCAGCGCCGCTGATATTATCGCGTTCGCTGAAGAGTATGACGCGCAACCGATGCATGTTGATCCGCAAGCTGCCGGGCAATCGATGTTTGGCGGTCTGGTGGCGTCGGGATGGCATAGTTGCTGTCTGATGACCCGGCTGATGTGCGACGGGTTTCTGCTGGGGTCGGCCGCGCTTGGTGCGCCGGGCATTCAGGAGGTGAAATTCCTGCAGCCGGTGCGCCCCGGCGATATCCTCAGGCTTGAGACCGTGGTGCGCGATGGGCGTATCTCGCAATCACGCCCGCACATAGGACTTGTTGGTCTCCATTTTGAACTGATCAATCAGCGTGGCGCGTGTGTGCTGACGATGGATAATTTCATGATGATCAGGCGCCGGCCGCAAGGCGAGGTCGGGTGATGCATTATTTCGAAGACGTCAAGATCGGGGAGCGCGTCAGTCTTGGTAGTTTCAGCTTCACGGCGGAAACAATCATTGCTTTTGCCCGGCAGTTTGATCCGCAGCCGTTTCACCTGAGCGAGGAGGGTGGCCGCAGCTCCCTCTTCGGCGGGCTGGCGGCCTCGGGCTGGCAGACGGCATCAGTATGGATGAAAATGTGGGTCGAGCATACCAGGGCTCAGATCGCCGCTGGCAAGACGCCGGCTGATGCCATGGGTCCGTCGCCGGGTTTTCATGATCTCAAATGGCTGAAGCCGGTGCTCGCCGGCGATACGATTTCCTACACGGCGCTCACGGGTAAAAAACGCCCCCTTGCCAGCAAGCCTGAATGGGGGCTGGTATCGGGCATCGGTGAGGGCTTCAATCAACGCGACGAGGCGGTTTTTTCCTTCACTTACCACGTTTTCGTGCGCCGGCGCCCGCCTGTCTGACAGGGAGGCTCAGGCCGGGATTTCCACCTGTGCCCTGAGGCCGCCGAGCGGGCTTTGATCCAGAATGATGTTGCCACCATGACTGGTGGCGACCTCGCGGGCGATGGCCAGGCCAAGGCCGGTGCCGCCCGTATCCTGATTGCGTGATTCATCGATGCGGAAGAAAGGGCGGAAGACGTCATCACGCAGATCAGGGGGAATACCAGGGCCGTTATCGTCGATGATGATCGTGAGCTTGCCATCTTCATGACGAGCAATGACGTTGATGATCGTCGCGTAATGCGCGGCATTCACCAGCAGGTTCAGCAGGCAGCGTTTGAAAGCGTGAGGACGAACCGTGATCTGCGGATCGCCGCTGAATTCAAGATGCGTCGCGATATTGTCCTTTCCGATTTCGGCCACTAGCTGGCCAAGGAGGCTCGCGATGTCGACGGTCTCGCTACTCTCGTCAGCATCGCCGCGGGCAAAGGCAAGATAGGTTTCCAGCATACGCTGCATGTCATCGGTGTCGCGCTGCAACTCTTCGATTTCGGGCGACTGCTTCATGACGGCAAGCTGCAGTTTGAAGCGTGTGAGCATGGTGCGAAGATCGTGACTGACTCCGTTCAGCATGGTGGTGCGTTGTTCGATCTGGCGCTCGATGCGCCGTTTCATCAGCAGGAAAGCAATCGCTGCCCGTCTTACTTCACGCGCGCCGCGCGGGGTGAAATCAGCCACCTCGCGGCCCTTGCCGAATTCCTCCGCCGCGTAGGCAAGGCGCTGGATGGGGCGGATCTGGTTGCGCAGGAACAGGATGGCGGCGGCGATGAGGACAAATGACGTCCCCACCATCCACAGGATGAAGATGTGGCTGTTGGAGGCGTAGGCGCGGTTGCGGTCGACAAAGAACCGTATAACGCCGCGATTTTCCTCTAGATTGATGCGGATCTCGATGAGGTTGGATCGCCCGACCGTGTCGATCCAGAATTCGCGTCCGATCTGCCGGCGCAACTCGCGCGACAAGGCCCAGTCAAGCGTCAGGAAGAAAGGGCGGTCAGTGGTAACCGGCAATGAGCTGGGCGGCAGAATATCAACCTGCAGTTCCAGGCGATCACGCGCAATGGTGCGCACGATATCAAAGGCTGCCGGCGCGGGCTGTGCTTCATAAAGCTCGATGATGGCAGCGATATTCGAGGTCACCATTGACGACAGGCGCCGGGTGACGGCCTGCCAATGGCGATCCATGAAGGCAATCGTTACCACACACTGCAAGATGACCATCGGCAGGATGATGATCAGCAAGGAGCGGCCATAGAGGCCCTTCGGCGTGACGCGATAGAGCCATTGCCGCCACACTCGCCACAGCGAAGAGAGGCGATCGGCGCCGTGAAAGGGGAGGGCGGATGCGACGCGTGCGATCGCCTCGGCGGCGATCAGTCTGAACACTTTCACATAGGCCGAAAATCCGTTGCGCAAGCTGGTCATGCCATCGCCAAGCCTTGCCAGCATGCGCTTGTCAGACGGCAGTGGTGATGCCCTGCTATCGCTCATGTGGTGACCAGCCGGTAGCCAATGCCACGCACCGTTTGCAGATAGGTCGGGTTTGCAGGGTCGCGTTCGATCTTGCGGCGCAGGCGATTGATCTGCACGTCGACCGCGCGTTCCGAGGTTGCGCCCTCGCTGCCGGCCAGATCGAAGCGCGAAACGGTGACGCCCGGCTCCTCGGCCAGCATACCCATCAGCACGCGTTCGCGCTCGGTGAGGCGGATCGGCTCGTCGCCGCGGAACAAATCGCCGCGTTCGACGAAAAACAGGAAAGGCCCGAAGCGGATGACGGGCGCCTTGTCGGGCACCGAAGGTGGCGCGGTTCGCTTCAGGATGTTGTTGATGCGCAATAATAATTCGCGTGGTTCGAAAGGCTTCGAGAGGTAATCGTCGGCGCCAAGTTCGAGCCCCTCGATACGCTCGGGCGATTCAGCGCGCGCAGTCAGCATCAGCACGGGCACGGTGTCATTTTCGCGCAACGTGCGCAAAAAGTCGAAACCGGTTTCGCCTGGCATCATCACGTCAAGGATCAGCAGATCAAAGACGAGGCCAGCCAGCTTCTTGCGCGCTTCCCCCGCTGAGGCTGCGCTTGACACACGAAAGCCATGGCCGGTGAGAAAGCGCCCGAGCAGGCTGCGGATGCGCCGGTCGTCATCAACAACCAGGAGATGAAGCTGCGGTTCACCGGGCGGTTCGGTCAGCCCGGCCATGGCGATTTCGTTCATCTGACGTGCACGCTCATCGTGCCTCCCGGTTGTGGCGATGATGGCTCGCCGATGAAGCGTTTCACCATCGCGCTTTCGTTTGCGTCCACCATCGAGAGCAGAAAGGCCTCGATCGCCGGGCGGTGATGAGTGCCGGCCGCCTCCAGCGCGCGGCCCAGATGATCGGCCTGAAGGTCGGCCAGTTTTACAGCGAGTTCACGGCCTTTGCGTGTCGTGTGCAACAGGCGCTGGCGGCGATCTTTCAATCCGGGTATCTGCTCGATAAAACCGGCCTTGACCAAATCCTTGAGGACGCGCGCCAGGCTTTGCTTGGTTATGCGCAACACCTTCAGAAGATCAGCCACCGGCAGGCCGGGATTGCGGTTGACGAAGTGCAGAACGCGGTGATGGGCGCGGCCGAATTTGAGCCGTTCAAGGATCACGTCGGGCGCAGCAACGAAGTCGCGATAGGCAAAGAAAACGAGTTCGATCAGGCGCAGCATGTCACGCTGCCGATCATCGGTATCGGGGACCGGCAGGTGAGGTTGCGTGGAATTTATGTCAGTATTATTGACATATTTCATGTCGTTTGTTACACCTTACAGCGGCTTGGCGCAGCTTTGTTGCGCCAAGTGCTCGTTGCACGCAATCGAATCGTCGGGCACTTGCCGCGCCGACAATGTGTGGTGCATTTGTAGCTGTGTGGACCAAGGGATGCAAAAAGTCCTGCCCTATGGGCGCTGGATGGAAGAGGGGAGACAAAGATGGCTGGACCAGCATTCGACGATCGCGACGGCGTGATCTGGTTTGACGGGCACATGGTCGACTGGCGCGAAGCCAAGGTTCATGTTCTCACGCATGCCATGCATTATGCATCAGCCGTGTTTGAGGGCGAGCGCGCTTATGGCGGTGATATCTTCAAATCAACCGCGCATTCCGAGCGGCTGAAGCAGTCGGCCCGGCTGCTTGATTTCGACATACCGTATTCGGTCGCCGAGATCGATGCCGCCAAGCAAATGGTTCTGGCCAGAAGCGGCTTGAAGGACGCCTATATCCGCCCGCTCGCCTGGCGCGGATCGGAGATGATGGGCGTGTCGGCGCAGGCCAACAAGATCCATCTGGCGATCGCGGTATGGGAATGGCCGAGCTATTTCAACCCGGCTGAGCGCCTGAAGGGCATCCGCCTTGACATGGCGCGCTATCGCCGGCCCGATCCCGCGACCGCGCCGTGCACGTCGAAGGCCGCCGGGCTTTACATGATCTGCACCATTTCCAAGCATGAGGCGGAGCGTAAAGGCTATGCCGATGCGCTGATGCTCGACTGGCAGGGGCGGGTGGCCGAGTGCACCGGCGCCAATGTCTTCTTCACCAAGGATGGCGCCATTCATACGCCGACCGCCGATTGCTTCCTTGATGGCATCACCCGCAAAACAGTGATTGATCTGGCGCGGGCGCGCGGCTTTGAGGTGATCGAGCGGCCCATCATGCCTGATGAAATGGAAGGCTTCGTCGAATGCTTCATCACCGGCACAGCAGCCGAGGTGACGCCGGTTGCCGAAATTGGCCCCTATAAATTCACCGTCGGCAACATGACCAAAACGCTGATGGAGGATTACATGGAGGCCGTCACGCCGAAGAAGAACGCGGCGTGAGCTTTCCATCCCGGCTCTTGACTACATATGACGTTATGCGTTATTTGTAATCATGATCCGCTCCTTCGGTGATCCTGAGACAGAGCGAGTCTGGTCCGGGCAGATCAGCCGCAAGCTGCCGCCGGATATCCAGATCGTCGCCTTGCGCAAGTTGCGTATGATAAATCAGGCACGCGTTTTGAACGACCTCGGGGTTCCTCCGGGTAATCGTCTGGAGGCACTCAAAGGCAAACGCAAAGGCCAGCATTCGGTCCGCGTCAATGATCAGTGGCGTATCTTTTTTGTGTGGAGCGAGGGAGGTGCGAATGAAGTTGCCATCGTCGACTACCACGACTGACCGCCTGACTAATCCAACGCCCGGAGAAATTCTGGCAGAGGAGTTCCTGAAGCCTATGGGTCTCAGCCAGAATGCGCTGGCACGCGCGCTTGGCGTGCCGCCCCGGCGCATCAATGAGATCGTGCTTGGCAAGCGTGCCGTTAGCGCTGATACCGATCTGAGGCTTGCCCGCTATTTCGGTTTGTCAGACGGTTTTTTTCTTGGTCTTCAGGCTGATTACGATCTGATGGAGCAGCGGCGAAAGATCGGTCCGCAATTGCAGCATATCGTACCGCGCGCGGCCTGAACCCGCCTGCCGCTCACTTTCCGTTCTTGGCAAGCCAGGCCTTCATAAAGGCAATCTCGCTGTCCTGTGCCGCAATCACGGCTTCTGCCAGTTTGCGCAGCTCAGGGTCCTTGCCATAGGTGAGGACGATTTTCGCCATGTCGATGGCGCCTTGATGGTGGGGGATCATGCCGCGTGCAAAATCGACATCCGCATTGCCAGTCAATGGCACGTTCATCTCGGCATGCATCTTGTCGTTGGCTTGGCGGAAGGCTTTGCTTGCGGGTGAATTGTCGGGCGCCGCCGCCCCATGGCCGGCATGCGGGTTTGCGGCAGGAGCCGTCTGGTGGCCGCTGTGCTGGGCGCTCGCCAGACCCGAAAGACCGAGTATGGCGACGATGGCAAGAGTCAGGGGCAATTTCATGGTCCGCGTTCCTTTTTGAATCTCAGGTCATGGGGTACTTCTACCCCTTCTCCCCTTGCGGGAGAAGATGCCGCGCGACAGCGAGGCGGATGAGGGGTAACTGAAGATTATGGCTGGAAGCCGCCCCTCACCCGGCGCTTTGCGCCACCCTCTCCCGCAAGGGGAGAGGGAACGGGGGGTGGTCAATTCACCAGCGAGCCGCCGGAGCTTGACGGGCAGCAGCCTCCCCCCGCATCGTGACCCCTCGCGCTGCGGGGATTCCCATGATCAAGACGCCTGACCACAACACGCTGTTTTATGGCGATAATCTGACAATCCTGCGCGAGCATATCGCCGATGAGAGCGTTGATCTCATCTATCTTGATCCGCCGTTCAACTCCAACGCCTCCTATAATGTGCTGTTCAAGGCGCCGGGCGGCGAACAATCGCAAAGCCAGATCGAGGCGTTTGACGATACGTGGGAATGGGGCGAGGTGGCCGAGCGCGCGTTTGATGAGGTGATGATTTCGGGCAATACGGATGCGGCTGAAATGCTGCGCGCCATGCGCGGTTTCCTGAAGGAAAACGCCATGATGGCCTATCTTGCCATGATGGCGGTGCGCCTCATCGAGCTGCACCGGGTGCTGAAGCCCACGGGGTCGCTTTATTTGCACTGCGATCCGACCGCCAGCCATTATCTCAAGATTTTGCTGGATGCAGTGTTTGGGCCGGTGCACTTTTCAAGCGAGATCATCTGGCGACGAACATCAAGCCACAATTCGGCCAAGCGCTGGGGGCCGGTGCATGACACTATTCTCGCCTATTCAAAATCAGAGCATTTTATCTGGAATGATGTCTTTCAAACGTATGATGATTCTTATCTTGATCGCTTTTATCGATTTGAAGATGAAAAAGGGCGTTTCCGAATCGGCGATTTAACGGGTGCTGGCACAAGAACGGGCGATTCAGGCAAACCTTGGCGTGATATCGATCCAACAGATGCCGGGCGCCACTGGGCAGTTCCAACGGCCATTATTGCCAGGCTAGGTCTCAACGGGACATTTGATCAGCTCTCTGTCCAAAGTAAACTGGATCGCTTGAACGAACTTGGCCTGATCTATTGGCCTCCCAAAGGCAGAGTGCCGCAGTTCAAGCGTTATCTTGAAGCGGATCGTGGTGTCCGCATTCAGGATATGGTCACAGATATTGCTCCGATTTCCTCCCAAGCCCAAGAACGCCTCGGCTATCCCACCCAAAAACCCCTTGCTTTGCTTGAGCGCATCATCGCTGCCTCATCCAATCCGGGCGATGTGGTCCTCGACCCGTTCTGCGGTTGCGGCACGACGGTGCATGCGGCGCAGAAAATGGAGCGGCGCTGGATCGGCATTGACGTCACCCATCTGGCGATCGGCCTCGTCAAGCGCCGCCTGATCGATGCCTTTCCAACCGCGCAGTTCGACATCGTTGGCGTACCTAAGGATTTAGGTGCAGCCGAAGCCCTGGCGGAGGCCGACAAGCATCAGTTCCAGCTCTGGGCGTTGTCGGTCGTCGAGGCGCAGCCTTACAAGGGCGGGCGCAAGGGGGCCGATGGCGGGGTTGACGGCTACATCTATTTCAAGCCCGACGGCAAGACGACCGAGAAGGCGGTGGTCTCGATCAAGGGCGGCAAGAATGTCGGCGTCACCATGATCCGCGATCTCATCGCCACAATCGAGCGCGACAAGGCCAAAGTCGGCATTATGCTGAGCCTTGCTGAACCAACGCGCGAGATGAAAAAGGAAGCCGCCGCTGCCGGTCTTTATAAAACCGGCATGCACGGCGATTTTCCGCGCATCCAGATCCTCACCATCGCCGATCTGTTCGATGGCGACCGCCCGCGCCTGCCCTGGGTTGATGCAAGCGTCTTCAGGAAGGCCAAGCGCGAGAATATTCGCGGCGAGAACAAGACCGATCAGGGCGATCTGGAACTGTGAGACTGGGTTTGCAGCCACCCCTCACCCGGCGCTATCGCGCCACCATCTCCCGCAAGGGGAGAGGGAAGGGGCGCGTGGCGGGGTGATACGGTAATACAATGCGTGGGCGGAAACGTGTGGTGGCCGAACCGCCTCTCTCTTCTTCCTTCTCCCCTTGCGGGAGAAGATGCGGCGCAGCCGGCGGATGAGGGATAACTTATACTACCACCGCTCCGCCGCCTCATCGTCTTCGGTTTTCGCCGCGATCCAGCGCCTCTCTCCGCCTGCCGCCTCCTCGGCCTTCCAGAAGGGGGCGCGCGTTTTCAGGTAATCCATGAGAAAGCTGGCGGCCTCAAACGCGGCATGGCGATGGGCGGAAGCGCAGATGACGAGGACGATATTGTCGCCTGGCTGCAGGCGCCCATGGCGATGGATGATGGTCGAGCCCTGAAGCGGCCAGCGCTGCCGCGCTTCCGCCTCCAGGCGTGATAATTCGGCCAGCGCCATCTCCTCATAGGTCTCAAGCGTCAGGGCGCAGACATCGCGCCCGTCATCTTGCCCGCGACAGATACCGGTGAAGGTGACGACAGCGCCGATATCTGTGCGGCCTGCGGTGAGCGCAGCGATCTCGGCGGCCATGTCGAAATCTCCGGTCCGGACGCTGACCGCCATCGCCTCAGCCGCCGGTCATGGGCGGAAAGAAGGCGATCTCGCGCGCCCCGCCAATGGCGGCATCGAGCGGGGCGTGGCGCTTGTCGAGGGCTGCCCTGACGACGCCCTCGGTTGCAAAGGCGTGATCATATTCCTCGCCCTGGCGCCGGAGATGGGCGATGAGATCAGTCAGAGTGTTGACGCCCGCCGGCAGGATCATGTCTTCCTCAGCCTTGCCCACGCGCTCGCGCAACCAGGCGAAATATTTGATGGTGACGCTCATCCGCTGTCATCCTCGAAGAGGTGGCGTCCGCCAGCGCGGAAATAATCCCAGCCGGTGTAGAGCGTCAGGAGGGCCGCAAGCCAAAGCAACACCAGGCCGATAAATGTGCAGCCGGGCAAGACCCGCTCACCGGCGGGTCCGGCGAGCAAAAAGCCGATAGCGGTGAGCTGCGCCGTCGTTTTCCATTTGGCGAGTTTGGTGACCGGCACCGAGACACGCAACTCGGCCAGAAATTCGCGCAGCCCCGAGACGAGAATTTCACGGCACAGAATGATGACCGCAGCCCACAGGCTCCAGCCGGCAATCGTCGAATCAGCGGCAAGCAGCAGCAGGCAGGCTGCCACCAGAAGCTTGTCGGCGATGGGGTCCAGCATGCGGCCGAGCGCGGTTGCCTGGCTGTAGGTGCGCGCCACCCAGCCATCGGCATAGTCGGTAATCGCTGCAATTGTAAAAATTCCCAGTGAAAACCAGCGCGCCGCGTGGTCATTTGCCGAGAATTCGCCATCCCAGAAGAAACAGGCGACGACGGCCGGCACCGCCGCGCAGCGGCCATAGGTCAACAGGTTCGCGGCATTAAGTGCGCGAGTGACACGACGTGGTCTTTCCATGGGCACCATGGGGGGAGAAAACATGAGGGAGGGGGAAGCGTCAACTGGTGCGATGACTTAAGAGGAAGCGTTGAAATGATTCCAGATCAGCCGGGCGATCACCTCGCTGATGCCAGGAGCCTGCAGCAGATCCTCTAAACTGGCGCGAGAAACGGCTTTCGCCGTGCCGAAATGATGGAGAAGCGCCCGCTTGCGCGAGGGTCCGATGCCTGCAATCTCGTCGAGCGTGCTGATGCCAATCGCCTTCGAGCGCTTCTGGCGGTGGGCACCGATGGCGAAGCGATGGGCTTCATCGCGCAGGCGCTGGACGAAATAGAGCACGGGATCGCGCGGCTCCAATTGTAGCGGCGGGCGCTCACGGCGATGAAAACGCTCGCGTCCGGCATCGCGGTCCGGCCCCTTGGAAATGCCGATCAGGGTAACTTCTTCGGCGATTCCAAGTTCGCTCAGCACCGCGTGGACGGCGTCAAGCTGGCCGCGTCCGCCATCGACAAGCACCAGATCAGGCCAGGCGGGCGGATCATCGCTTGCCGGGGTGTCCTCGCTCTCCTCGCGCCGGCCCTCATCCTTCAAAAGCCTGGCGAAGCGCCTGGTGAAAACCTCGCGCATCATGGCATAGTCATCGCCGGGCGTGAGCGTGCCGGGCGTCATGTTCCATTTGCGATACTGTCCCTTGATGAAGCCCTCCGGGCCGGCGACGATCATGGCGCCAACCGCATGGGCGCCCGCTATATGCGAGTTGTCATAGACCTCGATGCGGCGCGGCGGGGCTGGCAGATTGAAGGTCGTGGCAAGGCTTGCGAGCAGGCGCGACTGCGAGTTGGATTCGGCAAGCCGGCGCCCCAGCGCCTCGCGCGCATTGACCAGCGCGTGGTCGACCAGGTCCTTTTTTTCACCACGTTGAGGAATGGTGACATCGACCTTGAAGCCCTGGCGCAGCGTCAGCGCCTGGGCAAGCAAATCCATGTCCTCAACCGCTTCTGACAACAGGACGAG
>DEZK01000038.1:42402-97076 GCA_002365175.1 Raskinella chloraquaticus (SeqCode) | reverse complement strand
CCTTTCGGGCGCGCCATCTTATTTCCACCCATGGATAACCGACTTAAGACGTTGAACGGCAATGCTGTTTTGACGTTGGAAAACCCTTCACACCGACGATACGGCACACGCTCGGCGAAGGCCAATCGGAGCACCGGACGGCGGTACTGAAGCTGTCCACTTTGCCATAAATTCCAAGGACTTGAGAGGAATTCCATGGCGCGTTGGAACAAATCGTCAAAGGCATATTGCGGCTTGCTCTAATTCTCGAGCATTTCCGCGATCAGAAGCCTGCGGATTTCAAGATCGGCGATTTTCTTCTCGTAAGCCGTGATCGCTGGTGGATCGGCCAGTAGCCCAAAGGCTGTTTTGGCTCTGGCGTCAGATTCACAAATCCATCCAAGGCGCACAGGCGTCTGCAGGCTGTGGCACAGAAGGCAAGATGTGCGTGGTACTACCGCGCCTATCATGGCAAGGGGGCTGAGCCCCCGTTGCATCCCCGGGACACACTGAAATTCGTGTAGCAGTTCAGGACATGATTTTGAACCAAGTTCGTACCGCGAGGTTGAGCCGTTCTTGTTCCAACTCGTCTGTCGGGTTACAGTGAGCAATCGGCCCTCTTAATAAATTCAATTGGTTTGATACATTACTAACAGCTGTTTTCGATTGAAATATTGGTTCAAAAAGATCCCAATTATCTGTAATAATTTGTGATAGTTCCCCAAAAGTAGTGTAATCAATCAGTTGATCAGAGCGCGGTGTGATACCGCTGTCTACTTCTTTCTTTTTTCTTGCTTCCGAAGGCTCTTTTATTCTCTTTTCATCGACGCGCTTGCTATTCCACCAATCTGCTCCTTCGGCCTCAATAAGCATATCGGCGACTAACTTACGAATAGAATTCTCAAGACAATAAAAAACTTCATAGAATTCGGACATTCTTGCCGCTTCATTGCGAAGATTTACCTCAAATTGCTCGTACTCTGTCGCCTTTCTATTCTTAGGTCCATCTGCTAAATGCCCAAGATTTATCGAGAATTCCTTCTCAACTTGAGATAGATTGCTGACGATCTGCAATCCGGACATTCCAAATGCTCGGATAATCCCATCTGGTCGTTTAGGCATCGTCTTTTCGCAACAAATTTTGCTTCAAACTCTTGAAAATTGCATCAAAGACCGCCGGATATGACGTAGCTGGAAGATTTAAATTGATTGTGTAGCCGAGGTTCAAACCGAATTCTTGTATCGATGGCTGATTTGAATGATCGCTTGCTAGCGCGGGAGGACTCGTCATCCGCTTGTTGGATTCTGGTTCTACCAACGCGGCATCAAAATTTGCAAAAGACTTTAGATTTTTAATGCAGCTTACGATCAATTTCACTGGATTAGAGTCATGTGCTTGCCCTGTCTCCTCAACAACCAAACTAACAAGAGCGTTTTTATTGAGTTGATGCATAAATTCGTTGCGATTATATAAAGGTGCATATGCATACTTTATTGATTCGGCAATTGCACTTCCCGATTGAACAGGATTTCTAAACTTACGATACCTATCATTCGGCGAACCATCGGAATTTGTTAGGTTCAATTTCTTCAGAAACGAAGTCATTTGATCACCCGAGCCACCAGGTATCTTCAGAATTGTTTTAACAAAATCTTGACTTACGCGCTCAGGCACAGCCGCCTTCTTTATCTCATCGAGCGCCTTGATGATATTGCCTGGCGAAGTCACGTACGGCAGTGACGACATTATCTGCAGCCCTTAGTCTCAATTGTTGTCATTCCAAATAATACCCCATGCTGTGACTCTTGCATAGAGCAATGTTCTTTGAACGTTCTTGATATCTGGCTATTGTTAGAGTCTATGTCGGCAACAAAAAAATTCACAATTTCAACTAATTGGCGCGCCATTTAGTTTTTTCATGTTCACAAAATCAATGACTTACTGGTCCAGCTTGTCGTACCCGAGCGAACCCCGATTAAGATCCGGTAATTTTTGGCGCAACGTCAGTGCAGATAAGCGTGGTCGACCCGTTACTCGGCAAGTCTGTTGAAGCGGGATATAGCACGAGCGAGGTTGCGCGCGGCACACCCGCAGCTTGTTTGGCAGGTGATGCCTGATCACCTGCCATTCCTTCTTCGTCAGATCGTAGCGGCCGATCGACAAGCCATCAAAAAAGGGTTTGAATCACGCCGGAGCGCGATAGGGGCTCATCACTGCGATGGAATCCGTATCGCTTCTGCGTTCATAAATCTTATTCCACGGCAACCAATAATTTGTAACACTAAGTATTTTATTGATTGATATGCAACAAAGACAACACTATAATAATATTTATATAGCAAAACAGAATTATAAACGTGGAGATAACCAGTCGATGGGCCGGGTTATTCTTTTTCAAAACGCTATACCGTTCTGGCAGACCGATGCCACACTTCAAGATCATAGCGATCTCGTCATCATCTCTGGCAATGCGGATAATGAATGGCATTACACCATTCTGGCGGCGCACGTGCCTCTCTTGCTTGCGGCTTTAACGAAAGACGCACGATCTTCTTTCGCCGTTCCTGCTGATGCGAGCGTGCTGGACGTGCTTGCAAATCATTTTGCAGGAGATCAAAATCCCTATGACGATATCCTTCATTTTCTAGAGCAACATGCCATTCCCGTGACGGCAACCGCATGGCTTTCGAGCGATTAGGGTCGAGCGTGCGCCTTCAGTATTCGGCAGCCACGAGCACATAGAGCTTGGCTGCTTCGAGCCGGGCAAGCAGGTCTTGCAGACCGGCAAAATCGGTGAGAAATTGCCGCATCTCTTCGCCAGTCATCCGGGCGCCGACCGTCCCTAGTCGATCGAGTTAATGTTAGGCGCGCTTTTAAATGTCAGGGCACGCGTTCGGCACTATGGTGAAGAGCTGGGAGGTTCGGTCAATACCCTCGCCGTTCCTTTTGCCGCGCCAGCATCGAGAGCGCATCTAGCGCCTGCCCTGCCGAGGGATAGATATCGTGCCGCACCCGCTCAGCGCCGCCGATCCATTTCGCAATTGTGCAGCCTCGCAATTGCGTATCGAGACCATCATTGAGCGCGTCAAAGCCTCACCGTCCAAGGCGTCATTCCGTCAGGCTTGTCATCCCGCTTTAAGCCAATCCCGCAGGGCCGCATTGATGCGCGATTGCCAGCCCGGACCATCGGCCCGGAAACGCTCGATAATGTCCGCGTCAAGTCGCAGCGTGGTAGAAACCTTGGGCGCTTCGGCCTTGGGGCGCCCGCGCCTCACTTCCGTCCTGTCGAGCTTCGCTACCCATTCCGGGGCGCTCATGTCCGGGGCGTCATCAGGGGCAATCCAGCCGACGTCCATAGGCTTTCTGTTCGCGGTCATTGGCCTTCCTCATTGAAATGATCCGGCGTGCATTCGCCCGAGGCGTCCACACCAGCACAACCATTCGCCCATCGAGCCTACCAATCGTGATGAAGCGCGGTTCGCCATAATCCGCCCTGTCATCCTCGATGGTGAGGGTGTTGCCGTCGAAAATCGTTCCGGCCCGCGCCATATCCAAGCCGCGATGTTCCACAACGGCTTGGCGTTTGGCTGGATCGACTTCGATTTTCATGATTATCGTTACTACAAAAATAGTAACGACACAAGATTTTTGTTACTACGTCAATTCGTGCATGGGCGCAGCTAACTTGTCTCCAATCCGCGCGCAAGGGGCACGATGGTTGTCCCCGCCTGCCCTTCGAGCGTGGCCGTCAGCATATCGCCAACTGTGTTGAATACTTGGTTCACAGGGCTTGCGTCGAAGTTTGCTTGACGCGCCGCTGTCGTGATGTTCCGATGCCGCAAAAGATTGCGCACGATAAAGCTCGAAACACCCGCCTGTACCGCGTAGCTTCCATCTCTTCACAAGAGATATGGCCCTGCTCCTTTCGGGCGCGCCATTTTTCAGCAACAGCATGGCGCCAGCAGGTTCGCCCCTCACAGCAGCCGGTTCGCCTTGGCGATATCCTTCAAGCTGACCAAGGGCCTCGCGCCCAGATGGGAGATCACTTCGGCGGCGGCAAGGCCGCCCAGCTCGCCCGAGCGGCGATGGCCAAGGTCGTGGGCAAGGCCGTAGAGGAAGCCGGCGGCAAAGAGATCGCCAGCCCCGGTTGTGTCCACCACCTGCTCCACCGGCGCTGCCGGCACCTCAACCGTCGTCATGCCCTCGATGATGACACAGCCCTTTTCCGAGCGGGTGACGGCAGCCAGTTTGGCGTCTTTGCGCAAGGCTTCCAAGGCGGTGTTGAAATCGGCGGTCGTATAGAGCGCTTTCAACTCGTGCTCATTGGCAAACAGCGTATCAACCGCGCCTGAGCGCAACAGATCGAGGAATTCCTCGCGGTAGCGCTCGACGCAGAACGCATCCGAGAGCGTCAATGCCACCCGGCGCTCTTTGGCGCGGGCGATGGCGGATGCCTTGCGGAAGGCCGCCTTGGCGTGCGGCGGGTCCCACAGATAACCTTCGAGATAGGTGATCTTGGCCGCTTCGATGAGCGCGGGATCAACATCATGTTCGTCAAGCGCCTGACAGGCGCCCAGGAAGGTGTTCATCGTGCGCTCGCCATCAGGCGTCACCAGAATGAAGGAGCGGGCGGTGGCCGGGCCGTCTTTGGCCGGAGGCGTGGTGAAGGCAACGCCGGCGGCACGAATGTCATGGATGAAGCGCGCGCCCAGATGATCCTCCTTCACCTTGCCGATGAAGGCTGCCTTGCCGCCCAGCGAGGCGATGCCGGCAATCGTATTGGCGCCTGAGCCGCCGGAAATCTCCTCCGTCGGTCCCATGCCCTGATAGAGCGCCTCGGCTGCCGTCTCGTCGATAAGCTGCATCGAGCCTTTGGCGAGATGGCGGCTTGCCAGGAAGTCCTCTTCGGTACGCGCAAGAATGTCGACAATGGCGTTACCGATGCCAAGGACGTCAAGTGTCGGGGTCATGGGATGCTCGTTTGCTTGGGAGAAACAGGGTGACGGCGCATACCCCGGTTGGCGCTTGCAGTAAAGCTCGGCTATCAAGGGACGCATGGCTCAGAAATCTTCGCCCTCCACCACCCATTTCGGTTTCGAGGATGTCCCCGAAAGCGAAAAGCAGCAGCGCGTTGACGAGGTCTTCCGCTCGGTTGCGGCGCGCTACGACATCATGAACGACGTGATGTCAGCGGGGCTCCACCGCGTGTGGAAGGATATCTTCGTCACCATGGCTGCGCCGCCACGCACCCTCGCCTACCGCCATCTCGATGTGGCGGGCGGCAGCGGCGACATCGTGCTGCGCCTGCTGGCGGCTGGAGGACCGCAGGTTACCTCCGTTCTCTCCGACATCAATGGCGACATGCTGGCGGTCGGGCGCGAGCGTATCGACAAGGCGGGGCTTGGCGCCCGTGTCGAGGTGTGCGAGGCCAATGCCGAGGCCCTGCCCTTTGGCGATCGCTGTTTTGATCTGGTGACGATCGCCTTTGGCATCCGCAACGTGCCGCGCATCGACGTGGCGCTCGGTGAGTTCTACCGGGTGCTGCGGCCGGGCGGGCGCTTTCTCTGCCTCGAATTTTCAACCGTCGATGTGCCGCTGCTCGACAAGCTTTACGACCTCTATTCGTTCAACGTCATCCCGCGTCTCGGCAGCCTGATCGCCGGCGATGAGGCGGCCTATCGCTATCTGGTTGAATCGATCCGCCGCTTTCCCGATGCCGAGCGCTTCGCCACGATGATCGGCGGGGCGGGATTTGCCCGCGTCAGCGCCAGGCCGCTGTCGGGCGGCATTGTTGCCATTCATTCCGGCTGGCGGCTGTAAGGGGATAGGCCGGGCGATGGTCAGTCTTGTCATCGATCTCTTTCGCCTGGCACGCGCCGGCTTTGTCATGGTGCGCGAAGGCGTTCTGCGCTTTGTGCCGCAAGATGACATGCCGCCGCCCGTGAGACTGGCGGTCCGTGTCGCGCGCTCTATCGAGCGTGGCGACATCGGCGAGCAAAGCCGTGCCGACCGGCTGTCAGCGGCATTCGCCCGCCTCGGGCCCTCTTATGTCAAGCTCGGGCAGTTTCTCGCCACCCGTCCCGATGTCGTCGGCCAGAGCGTGGCGCGCGATCTCGAGCGGTTACAGGACCGCCTGCCACCCTTCCCCGTCGAGCAGGCGCGCACCATCCTGCAAGCGGCCTTTTCACGCAATGTCGATGATTTTTTTGGTACCCTCCAACCTGCCGTTGCCGCTGCCTCGATTGCCCAGGTGCACAAGGTTCGCCTTGCTGACGGGCGCGATGTCGCGGTCAAGGTGCTGCGGCCGGATGTGAGCGCGCGCTTCTACCGTGATCTCAGGGCCTATTTTACCGCAGCCCACCTCATCGAACGCTGTGTCCCCTCGGCGCGCCGGCTTGATCCGGTGGGTGTGGTGCGCACGCTTGCCGACAGTGTGAGGCTTGAAATGGATCTGCGGCTTGAAGCAGCAGCGCTCTCGGAGCTGGCGGAAAACACCAGGGATGACGATGGCTTCCGCCTGCCGGGCGTTGACTGGCACCGTACCGTCAGGAACGTCCTCACGACCGACTGGATCGACGGCATTCCGCTGTCTGACACGGACCGGCTGCGGCGCGAGGGGCATGATCTGCCAGGGCTCGGGCGCGCGGTCATCCAGCATTTCCTGCGCCATGCCATGCGTGATGGATTTTTCCACGCCGACATGCATCAGGGTAATCTTTTCGTCGATTCAGCCGGGCGCCTGGTGGCGGTCGATTGCGGCATCATGGGGCGGCTCGACCAGCGCGAGCGGCGGTTTCTGGCCACCATCCTCTACAGCTTCATCACCCGCGATTACCGGCGTGGAGCGCAAGCGCATTTCGAGGCAGGCTACGTGCCACGCCATCAATCGGTTGCCACCTTTGCACAGGCGCTGCGGGCGATCGGCGAACCGATCCATCAGAAGACGGCGGATGAAATTTCCATGGCCCGCCTGCTGGCGCAGCTTCTCGAATACACGCAGGTCTTCGAGATGCGCACGCGGCTTGAGCTGATCTTGCTGCAAAAGACCATGGTCGTGGTGGAAGGTGTCGGTCGCTCCCTCGACCCGAAACTCGATATGTGGAAGACGGCTGAGCCCGTCGTGCGCGAATGGATGGCGCATCATCTGGGTCCGCGCGGGGGCCTGGAACGGGTGGGCGAGACAGCGCGTCAGCTCGTCCATCTGGCCTCTGAATCGCCGGAAATTCTCATGCGCGTTCAAAGCGCGGCAGAGGACTGGCTGGCACGCCGCGAGGCGCCGCTTGCCCCGCCGGTTGCCAATGAGCCAAGCCGGCTGCCGTGGCTCGTGGCACTCGCAGCGATCGCACTTGCTGCGCTTGCCTGGTGGCGCTGAACTGTTCAGCCTCTGGTAAGGTTCTAGGATGAAAATGCCGGATTGCGTTCGTTGCGCGGGGTTGAACCATGTGCCGCTGGATTGCCTATAAGGGCCAACCGGTTTTTCTCGAAGATGTCGTGTCAAAACCCGACCACAGCCTGGTCCATCAATCGCTTCATGCGGAACAGGCCAAGACCGAGACCAATGGCGATGGCTTTGGGCTTGGCTGGTATGGCGAGCGCACGGAGCCCGGTCTTTACCGCGAAATCCTGCCCGCATGGTCGGATGATAATCTGCGCAACATCGCCCGCCATGTCCGCGCCGGGACTTTTTTTGCCCATGTCCGTGCCTCGACCGGCACTGCAACCAGCCGCCCCAATTGCCATCCCTTCGCCTGCGGGCCGTGGATGTTCATGCATAACGGCCAGATCGGCGGCTATGCGGCGCTGCGCCGGAAGATTGAGAACCTCATTCCCGATGCCTACTATGCCAGCCGCTTCGGCACGACCGACAGCGAGGCGCTGTTCCTCATCGCGCTGGCGCGTGGTGCCGGCGCCTGTCCGGCGGTTGGCATGGCGGAAACACTGGCGCTGGTGAGAGCGATGATGCGCGAGGCAGGCATTGATGAACCGCTGCGCTTTGCCGCCGCCATGACCGATGGCGATAATCTGTTTGCCTTCCGCTGGGCCTCCGATGACAAGGCTCCCACCGTCTATTACCGCCAGGAGGGCGATGATCTTCTGATCGTCTCGGAGCCGACAGACCGCGAGCGCCAGCGCTGGCAGGCGCTGCCGGCGGCGCATGCCATCATATTGCGCAAGGGCGAAAGCGTGCGTGTTGTTGGCTTCGAGCCGGAGGCGATCAGACTGGCTGCGTGACATCTGACATGTTCTACTAATGCGCCTCCTCCCAGTTGCGCGCGGCGCGGGCGTCAACCACCAGCGGCACGGAAAGCGCGAGCGCCGGCAGGCTTGATCCTTCCATCACATGACGGATGACCGGCAGCGTTGCCTGCACCTCGTCTTCCGGCACTTCGAAGATCAGTTCATCATGGACCTGCAGCAGCATGCGGGCGCCGAGCCCTGCTTTGCCAAGTGCCGCCTCCATGCGGATCATGGCGCGGCGGATGATGTCGGACGCGCTGCCCTGGATGGGAGCGTTGATCGCCTGGCGCTCGACGAAGGCACGCTCGGAGGGGTTCTTCGAGGCAATCGCCGGGAGGTGGCATTTGCGCCCGAAGATGGTGGTGACATAACCATCGCGGCGCGCCTGTGCCTTGGTCGCCTCCATGTAGTCGCGTATGCCGGGGAAGCGCTCAAAATAGGTCTTGATATAGGCACCCGCCTCCTCGCGCGCGATGGACAGCTGATTGGCAAGGCCGAAGGCGGAAATACCGTAGATGATGCCGAAATTGATCGCCTTGGCGCGCCGCCTGATATCGCCGGGCATGCCATCAACCGGCACACCGAACATTTCGGACGCCGTCAGCGCGTGAATATCGATGCCCCTGGCGAAAGCGGCCTTCAATTGCGCAATGTCGGCGATGTGGGCCAGCAATCGCAGCTCGATCTGCGAATAGTCGGCTGATACCAGCTGCCATCCCGGCGCCGCGATAAAGGCGGTGCGGATCTTGCGTCCCTCCTCGGTGCGCACGGGAATGTTCTGCAGGTTGGGTTCCGACGATGAGAGGCGCCCCGTCGTCGTGGCGGCCAGCGAATAAGAGGTGTGGACGCGTCCGCTCTCGCGGTTGACGAAGCCTGGCAACGCATCCGTGTAGGTCGATTTCAGCTTTGACAATTGCCGCCAGTCGACGATGAGGCGCGGCAGCTTATGGCCTTCTGCGGCCAGATCCTCCAGCACGCTTGCGGTCGTCGACCATTGGCCGGTGGCCGTCTTTTTGGCCCCCGGAAGACCAAGCTTGCCGAAGAGGAGGTCGCCCAGCTGCCTGGGCGAGGCGATATTGAAACGCTCACCGGCGTCCTTGTAGATGTCTTCCTCGATGGCCCCCATGCGCTGGGCAAATTCACCCGAGAGCCGCGAGAGAATCTGGCGATCAACGAGGATACCGCGTGCTTCCATGCGGGCCAGAACCGGCACCAGCGGACGCTCCAGCGTCTCGTAGAGCGTGGTCATGCCTTCGGCCGGCAGGCGCGGTTTCAAAACCCGCCACAGGCGCAGCGTGATGTCGGCATCCTCGGCGGCGTAGCGCGTAGCCTCGGCAAGCGGCACCAGTGAGAAATCCTTCGTTGCGCCTTTTTGTGCCGCCGTCACCTCCTTGAAGGCTATTGGCTTGTGACCAAGATATGTCTCGCTCAGCTCATCCATGCCATGGCCGCCACGCCCGGCATCAAGCGCGTAGGAAAGCAGCATCGTGTCATCGATGGGCGCCAAGGTTATACCCCAACGGGCGAACACGTTGAGGTCGTATTTGATGTTCTGGCCGATCTTCAGAACGCCTGGGTGTTCCAGCAGCGGCTTCAATCGCTCCATCACCAATTCGGCCGCAAGCTGGCCCTCGATCCTGCCACCGCCGAAAAGACCATCGCCGCCGCGATGCGCCAGCGGCACATAGCAGGCTTCGTTGGTGTCGGTCGCCAGTGACAGGCCGACGATATCAGCGCCCACCGCATCGAGGGCGTTCGTCTCCGTATCAACACAGAGGACGCCGGAGCGCATCGCCACCCCAATCCAGTGATCCAGCCGCTCCAGAGTGCTGACCATCTCATAGCGGTCAAGATCGACGCTGGCGCCGGCGGCTTCTGTCCGACGCTTTGCTGCAAGGGTGGCGGGGCTGGCGCCATCGAGACCGGCAGACGCGGGTGCGGGCGTTGCTGCTGCAACAGATGTGCTTGCGGCCGGCGGCACCAGGGCGAGTGTTCCTGCATCCGCGTCAATGAGGGTCGCGTCAGCGTCGTAGAGTTCCGCCACACGCTTGGTGATGGTGGTGAATTCAAGCCCTTTGAGAAACGCAATCAGCGGGCGCGGATCAGGATCGACCAGCCGCAGATCGCCAAGCGGCACTTCGGTTTCCACGTCATCGACCAGATGAACAAGCTGGCGGGACAGGCGTACTTTCTCGACCACGTGCGGGTCGGTCAATGTTTCGCGGCGCTTGGGCTGTTTGATCTCGCCGGCACGTGCCAGCAATGCCTCGAGGTCACCATATTCGGTGATGAGCTGGGCTGCCGTCTTGATGCCGATGCCCGGTGCGCCCGGCACGTTGTCGGTGGCGTCCCCGGCGAGTGCCTGCACATCGACGACGCGCTCCGGCGGCACGCCGAAATAATCCTTCACCTCATCGACGCCGATGCGCCGCTCGGCACGAAATCCCTTGCCGCGCTGCGGCTCGCCCGAGGCTGGATCATACATCGCCACTTTCGGGCCGATGAGCTGCATCAGATCCTTGTCGGCGGAGATGATCAGCACATCAGCACCCGCTTCGCGAGCCTGCCGGGCGTAGGTGGCGATCAGATCATCCGCCTCGTAGCGTATCTGCTCGACAGGAACGAGGCCAAAGGCGCGCACAGCGCTGCGCATCAGCGGGAATTGCGGCACCAGATCGTCAGGCGGGTCCGGGCGATGGGCTTTGTACAGCGGATAAAGCTCCTTGCGGAAGGAAGCTTCCGATTTATCGAAGATGATCGCCAGGTGGGTTGGCCTGATGCCAAGCGCGCCATCGCGAACGAATTGAAGAAGCTTGTTGCAGAACAGGCGGACGGCGCCCGTCGGCAATCCGTCGGAGCGGCGATTATACCGTTGATCCTGATTGATCGACTGGAAATAGGCGCGGAAGACGAAGGATGAACCATCGACAAGAAAGACGTGATCGCCTGGAACGACAGGAGGAGATGCGGACAAGGGAGGCCTCGGCACGGTTCTGAGCTTTGGGTTATAAGCAGGGTCGGCAGCGATGGCGACACCGATCAACCCGTCCAGTCTCGCATAGCGGCAAATTCGGAGATAGGCGATGTTCACGTTACCGCACTTACCACCGCTTGCTGTCTCCAACATGGGACGATTGCGCCTTGATACGCTGGTGCGGCTGCGCTGGCTGGCGGTCGCGGGACAGACTGCGTCCATCCTCCTTGTTCGCTACGGATTCGGCTTCACCCTGCCATTGCTGCCCTGTTTTGCCGTCATCCTTGCGCTGGTCGCGGCCAATCTGGCGTCACGCTACGTTTTTCCGGCAACGATGCGTCTGAGCGGTCGCATGGCCCTTGCCTATCTAGGCTTCGACATCGCCCAGCTGGCAGCCCTGCTCTATCTCACTGGCGGGCTTGGCAATCCTTTCGCCTTCCTGTTCCTCGTGCCGGTGATGGTCTCGGCCTCCAGCCTGCATCCGGCACAGACCCTGCTCCTCGGGTGCCTGACGCTTGTGGCCGCTGCAGTGATCGGCATATGGCACCTGCCGCTGCCATGGTCGCCGGGGGAAGTTTACCGGCCAGCGACGCTGTTTGTTCTCGGCGCCTGGTTTTCACTTGCCGCCTCGATGGTCTTCATGGGGCTTCACGTGTCTCGCATTGCCCGCGAGAGCCAGCAATTGTCGGACGCGTTGACCGCGACCGAGCTGGCGCTGGTCCACGAACAGCATCTGTCACAGCTCGACGGCCTTGCCGCAGCAGCAGCACACGAGCTGGGGACACCGCTTGCGACCATCGCCCTCATAGCCAAGGATCTGGAAGGCGATCCGGCGCTCAAAGCCGACCATGGCGAGGACATAGCCCTGTTGCGCGAGCAAATCTTGCGGTGCCGCGATATCATGAGCAAGCTGACGTCACTGGGAGCGTCGGATAACGAGCCCTTTCATCGCCTGACGCTCTCCCATCTTCTTGAGAATATCGTCGAACCGCATCGCCATTTCGGCGTTCAGGTCACCGTTGAATGCAGGGGAAGCGGGCCGGAGCCTGTCGGCAGGCGCGACCCGGCCATCCTTTATGGTCTCGGCAATCTCATCGAAAATGCCATCGACTTTGCACACGACACCGTTCGCATCGATGCACGCTGGAGCGAGCGCCAGATATCGGTGCTGATTATCGACGATGGTCCCGGCATTCGCGCTGATATCATGACGCGCCTTGGTGAGCCGTACGTTTCGGGGCGAAGCCAAGACAGCGGAGGGCTGGGCCTCGGATTCTTCATTGCCAAACGGCTCCTCGAGCGAAGCGGCGGGCGCATTGCGCTGGCCAATCGACCGCCACCTGACCACGGGGCGCAGTTGAAGATCGACTGGATGAGGGCCGATTTCGAAAAAGACGAGATCACGTCGACCTATGCCAACGCGTGAAAATAAATTTACCGTCCCAGGCAATCCACTGCCCAAAATGAAGCGTAATGGAATACACTTATGACGCCGTCGGGTGTTTCCGAGCCTGATCTGTTTAATCTTTGCGCGCCTTTTTGTTTCATTTTTTGCTCTTTTTGCAGCCAAACCACCCTTTTGAAGGTCCATACGACACAGGAACGCACCATGTCACTTGATATGCACAAGGATAGAAGCCTGCTGATCGTCGATGATGATCGGGCGTTTCTTCAGCGTCTGAGCAGTGCCATGTCAACGCGCGGCTTTGATGTCTGTGCTGTTGAAAGCGTCGCCGAAGGGGTAGCGCATGTGGCGAAATCCCCGCCCGCATTCGCTGTGGTTGACCTGCGACTTGGTGACGGCAATGGGCTTGATGTGGTGCGCCGGCTGAAGGCGGAGCGGGCGGATGCGCGCGCCATCGTGCTGACCGGCTACGGCAATATCGCCACCGCCGTTACCGCCGTGAAGCTCGGAGCCATGGATTATCTGGCAAAACCAGCGGATGCCGACGAAGTAATGAGCGCGCTTGTCAGCGAGGCAGGCTCGCGGCCTGAACCCCCCGCCAACCCCATGTCAGCTGATCGCGTACGCTGGGAACACATCCAGCGCGTCTACGAACTGTGCGAGCGCAACGTGTCGGAAACCGCCCGCAGGCTTGGCATGCACCGGCGCACCCTGCAGCGTATTCTGGGCAAGCGGGCGCCGCGCTGAGTTCCGCGCGCCTTGCGTTCAGTGGAGGCTCAGCGTCACCAGATCATGCTGCCAGGCATTGGCCAATGCAGCTTCCCGCGTGTCGGTCAGCATGATCGGCGTGCCATCGGCGCTGAAGAGCGCGAACAGGCGCAGACCGGGCTGGAGACGCGGCGCTTGCGGGAAGAGGTTCGGTACCTCTTCGGCCAACAGTGTGCGGACATAGGCCAATCTGCCCTCGCCAAGGGTGGCAAAAGACGGATCGGTACTGACAATATTACGGGGCATGGTACCCTCCTCAACGATCCTGAGACAGCAATGCTGCGCTCAAGAAGTTAATCCTTTGCGATGATGTCGACGCGCCGCGTCAGGCGCTGCGGTTCGGGGCGCAGCAAATCGATGGAAAGCAGCCCGTTCTCAAGCCGGGCCTCGGTCACCTCGATGCCCTCCGCCATAACGAACGTGCGCTGGAACTGACGGGTGGCGATGCCACGATGGAGAAACAGCCGGTCGGACATATCGTCGCTCTGGCGGCCGCGTACCATCAGCTGGCGCTCCTCGACGGTGATTTCGAGCTCATCGCGGCTGAAACCGGCCACCGCCAGCGTGATGCGCAGCGCCGTCCCGCGGTCCTCGTTCACGCGTTCGATATTATAGGGCGGGTAGCCATCGCTCTGGCTTTTGGCGGCGCGCTCAAGCAGGCGCTCCATGTCCTCGAATCCAAGCAGGAGAGGCGAGGAAAATTGCGGTTGACGTGCCATGACGAAGCCCTCCTTGAAGCGACTTCAAACCGGCGGACCCGATTTCGGCATCCGCCTTGTGCTATAGATCGCCATATGGGGAAGAGAACTGTCAGGCGCAAGGGGCCTGAAACGACGTCAGGATGTGATGATGCCACCGGACCTGAACACACGGGATGGCTGAAACATACCGGCTTCCACGGTGCCGATGGCAATCAGCTCGCCATGGCAGGTCGCATAGGCCTCACCCTCGATGATCGGCGCGTCTCGTCCCCGCAGCAGCGCTGCCTGCCCACGGCGCAGACGCTCGGCGGCATGACGATCAATGGCGATATGCGGCAGATCGGCAAGGGCGCCGGCGATAGGGTGAAGAATGGTGCGGAGCTGTGCTGCCGCCTCGGGATGCTCGCGCAGGGCAAGGATTGCTTCGAGGCTGACGGCCTCGTCGGCACGAAAATCGCCGACCTGCGTACGCCGCAGCGTCGACACATGGCCAAGGCAGCCGAGATCACGCCCGATATCGCGCGCCAGGGATCGTACATAGGTGCCCTTGCCGCATTCGCATTCAAACACGGCATGGTCATCATCGGGCATGTCGGCGAGCGTCAGCTCATAGACATTGACCTGGCGGGCGACGAGAGTGACGCTTTCCCCCTCGCGCGCCAGATCATAGGCACGCTCGCCCTGGATTTTGATGGCGGAGAATTGCGGCGGCACCTGCTCGATGGTGCCGGTATAGCGCGGCAGGAGCGCCATGATGGCCTCGCGGGTCGGACGCAGGGCGCTCTCGCGCACAACCTTGCCCTCGCTGTCATCCGTATCGGTTTCCTGCCCCCAGGTGACAGTGAAACGGTAGCGCTTCTGGCCATCCATCACATAAGCGACCGTCTTGGTCGCCTCACCGAGCGCGATCGGCAGGACGCCGGTTGCCAGAGGGTCAAGCGTGCCGGCATGTCCGGCCTTCCTGGCCGACAGCGCCCAGCGGACTGCGCCGACCGCCTGCGTCGAGGTCGTGCCGGTCGGCTTGTCGAGAATGATCCAGCCATCGATATCGCGCTTGATGCGTCGCGGCGCGTTCATGAGGCATTCCCTTTGTCCTGAGCCTCGGTATCGCGACGGACTTCGGGCAATTCCAGCAGGCGATCAATGGAATGGCCGCGCTCGAAGCTGTCATCGGCGCGAAAGCGCAGCTCGGGCATGAACTTCATGGCGATGCGCCGGGCGATGGCGCCACGCAGGAACTTGCTGTTGCGCTCCAGCAGGGCCACGGTTTCGCTTACCAGCCGGCCGCCAAGCGGCATGATGTAGCAGGTGGCGAGCTTGAGATCAGGCGACATGCGCACCTCAGGCACAGTGACCAGACGCGTGTCGATCTTGCTGTCGGCAATCGCCTCGCGCTGCAAGGCTTCTGCGAGAGCGTGGCGAATGGTCTCCCCAACGCGCAATTGTCGCTGCGAGGGGCCGCGTGCCTGGTCTTTCACTGATTTCCGCAAGGATCCTATTCCGCTTCGGGGCCTACACGGATAAATTGCTGCATGACGGCCATGGCCGCTCGTTCGGCGCGACGGTCGACGTGTTCATATACAGCGGTCTGCACAAACGACTGAATTGATTTCAATTGACCTGCCTGCTCGTCGACTTGCCGTTGAAGCCTCGAGACTTCATCCTGCAATTGCTTGTTTTGGCTCTTAAGCGCCTCCAGAGATCTTTGCATCTGGAAAACCGCAAGAACAAACTCCCCGAATTTCTTGGCCGACGGCAGCCAGGTCTTGCCAGCTCTGCCCGCAACCTCCTTGCCGTCGCTCATGCAACCGACCCTGTCACCAATCTGGCCAGAGAATGCTCATTATCGCGATTAAGGCGGTCGATCCGCTCGCCGCTGGCTGAAATAGCGCCAAGCGCTTCGATATTGCTTTGCACCACATCATCGGCCGTTTTATTGATCTCAGACAGCTCAGCCAAAATATGATCGAATTGGAGGTCAAAAAGCATGTTCTGATCATCGGCAGATGGCGTGACGCCTTCTAAGGTTTTCGCCAAGCCCAGCGGCCCCACTAATCCCCCCACCAGTAACGGGCCCATAAAAGGTATGAGTGACATGCCAAGGGTCGCCGCAGACAGCGCCGCCGCGCCTCTCACCATCTCCTGATTCGCTTTCTTCGCGCCTGCAATCTTGGGATTTTCTGTAATCTTGTTTCCCATCTCGACCATCCTCACAGCGTGCGCTGGACTTCGTGCACCCGGTAACATTCGATGACGTCGCCAGCCCGCATGTCCTGATAATTCTCAAACGACATGCCGCATTCCTGCCCGGCCGTGACTTCTTTTGCGTCGTCCTTGAAGCGCTTCAACTGGCTGAGCTTGCCCTCGTGGATGACAACATTGTCGCGGATGAGGCGGACATTGGCGCCGCGCTGCACTTCACCATCGGTGACCCGGCAGCCCGCGACCTTGCCGATCTTGGAGATGTTGAACACTTCAAGAATGGCGGCGTTGCCCAGCATTTCCTCGCGGAAAGTGGGGGCAAGAAGGCCGGTCATCGCCTTCTTCACGTCATCCACCAGATCATAGATGATGTTGTAATAGCGGATTTCGATGCCATCACGCTCGGCAACTTCGCGCGCCTCGCGCGAAGCGCGGACGTTAAAGCCGATGATGACCGCACCCGATGCAGCAGCCAGCGTCACATCCGATTCGGTGATGCCACCGACGCCTGAATGGATGATGCGGGCGCCCACCTCGTCGGTGCCGAGCTTATCGAGCGAGCCGGCGATAGCCTCCACCGATCCCTGCACGTCGCCTTTGACGACCAGGATGAATTCCTTGCGCCCGGCGCCCGACTTGATCTGCGTCATCATATCGGTGAGCGAGGTGCGGTTGCCGGCAAGGCGAGCCTGCATCTTGTCGCGGCGCTGGCGGTCACGGTAATCGGCGATCTCGCGGGCGCGCGCCTCGTTTTCAACCACGGCAAGCCGGTCACCGGCCTCCGGCACGCCGGAGAAGCCGAGAATTTCGACCGGCATGGACGGACCAGCTTGCGGGATCGACTGGCCGGCATCGTTCATGAGCGCGCGCACGCGGCCCCAGGCCGCTCCGGCAACGACAATGTCGCCAACCTTGAGCGTGCCACGGCTGATGATGGCGCTCGCCACCGGTCCCCGCCCGCGATCAAGCTTGGCTTCCACCACATAGGCTTCAGCCAGGCGATCGGCGGACGCCCGCAGATCAAGCAGTTCAGCCTGCAACTGGATGGCTTCGAGGAGTTTGTCGAGGTTGTGGCCCGTCTTGGCCGATACCTCGATTTCCAGCGTTTCGCCGCCCAGACTTTCCACCTGGATATCGTGCTGCAGCAATTCAGTGCGGGCGCGCAGCGGGTTGGCGTCCGGCTTGTCGATCTTGTTGATGGCGACAATGATCGGTGCTTTCGCAGCCTTGGCGTGGGCGATGGCCTCCACCGTCTGCGGCTTGACGCCATCATCAGCGGCAATCACCAGCACGACGATATCGGTCACCTTGGCGCCACGGGCACGCATGGCGGTGAAGGCGGCGTGACCAGGCGTGTCGACGAAGGTGATCTTGCCCCCCAGCGGCGACACCACCTGATAGGCACCGATATGCTGGGTGATGCCACCGGCTTCACCGGACACGACATTGGTCTTACGCAGGGCATCCAGCAGCGAGGTCTTGCCATGGTCGACATGGCCCATGATGGTAACGACCGGCGGGCGCGGCTGCATCTCGCCATCATCATCGATGGCATTGAACAGCCCTTCTTCAACGTCAGAATCAGCAACGCGGCGCACGCTGTGGCCCAGTTCCTCGGCAATGAGCTGGGCGGTGTCGGCATCGATCACATCGGTGATCTTGTGCATCTGGCCCTGCTTCATCAGCAGGCGGATGACATCGACACCACGCTCCGACATGCGGTTAGCGAGTTCTTGAATGGTGATAGCCTCGGGCAACACCACCTCGCGGGCGATCTTTTCGCGCGTTTCTCCACCCATCGCCTTGCGCTGATTGCGCTGCACACGCCGGCGCATGGCGGCCAGCGAGCGATTGCGCTCATCATCCTGCAGAAGGGCATTACCAAGCGTAAGGCGTCCCTGGCGGCGGTCGATCTCGCGCTTTTCAGGCTTAGGCGCGACGGGGCGGGCCGCCACACCCTTGCGAACGCCCGTGCGGCGCTGCTCGTCTTCTTCGCTTTCAACAGCGCGCGGGCCTGGCGGGCGGGCAGCCACTGGCGCTGACGGCGAGGCCGCAGGGCGCGGCGTTGTCGAGCGGCTGAGTGGCGGGGCGGGCGCGCGGCCTGGCTCCTCGCCCAATTGGCGCTTGGCTTCGGACTCGGAGCGCCGGCGCGTTTCTTCCTCGCGGCGGCGACGCTCTTCTTCCTCGATGCGGCGCGCTTCCGCTGCCTCACGCTCGCGCTTTGCCTGTTCTTCCTGCTCGGCCCAGCGATGGCGGTCATCATCCGCGCGCTTGCGATCATCGGCCTCGCGCGAGCGAGCCTCTTCGAGGACGCGTGAACGCAGCTGCTTTTCTTCCTCGCTCAGCGTGCGCAACACCATCCCGCTCGAGCGCGAGGGCGTGGCGGAGGGCCGCGCCGGTGCCGGGGCGGTGGCAGGTGCTGCCGGCTTGGCAGCGACGGGTGGCGTTGCCGCAGGCGCTGGAGCCGCTGCCTTGGCCGCAGGCGCGGCCGTCACCGGGGGGCGCTCGACAATCGGCTTGCCATCGCTGCCGATGCGGCGCTTCTTCTGCACCTCGACGACGACCGCCTTGCTCCGCCCGTGCGAGAAATTCTGCCGCACGATGTTGGCTCCAGCGCTGCCCTTGTTCAGGGTCAGCGTCTTGGAGGCCGGAGAGACCGTGATCGTCTTGTCGCCCGGTTGTTTGCTGTCGCTCATTCGAAAACCGTCTCTGCCACCTGGCGCTGTATCAACTGCAACACGTTTCGGAAATTGCCTGTCAGCCGGCCCCGTCGGGAGTGCCGTCAGACATTTTCCGCCTCCATCCCATCATTGCGATAGGCTGAAAGCAAAACAATCCGCGCCAGGCAAGCCTGGGCGGCTGATCCATTCAACAGCGCAGCATGTACCACATTCGACCGGCCTAACGCCAAGTCCAAATCGCTGCCTGCAAAAACTTTCCAGATCGGGGCTGAATCCCCCGATACGGCACGAAAAAGGCGATCAAGTCGGACGCAACCATCCTCCGCGCCGTCCCGCGCATGAAGCAGGCCAAGGGCGCCCTGCTTCAACGCTGCTTCGACCTGCGCAAAGCCCGATACCACCTGCCCGGCTTTCATCGCAAGGCTCAGACTGTCGCGGGCGCGCTTGACCAGCAATGCCTCGACATCATCTTCCAGCGTGTCGATGATTGCGACTGGCCGTTTCAAGGCACGGGCAAAAACCCGCTTGCGCTGCGCCTCGCCAACGGCGCGGCGGTTTGCGGATATCCACACGCCGCGCCCGGGAAGGACCGCCTTGAGGTCAGCGGCAAGCGAGCCGTCGGGGGCGAGCACGAAGCGGATCAGCCGATCGACGGGGCGAAGCTCGCGGGTGAGGGCGCACATACGCTCAAGCCGCCCACGCGGTTTGCCACCATCGTGCTCGCCATCCGCCAAAGACCCGGCACTATCGCTGCCTGCCGCCACCATCGCCCCTTCGCCTCGTTGTATCCCTGCCGTCAGAGCGACGCTGGAGCCTCTTCGTCACTGGCTTCCTCCGCCACCGCCTGAGGCGGGAGAATATCCTCCGGTTTCAGCCAGCCGGCCGCGACACGAGCCTGCAGGATCAGGTTTTCTGCCTCTTCGCGTGTGATATCGAGCCCTTGGAAATGTCCGGCATGTTGCCTGGTCTCGCCTTCGCTGCGCTCCTGCCAGCCGGTGAGTTCATCGGTCGAGCAATCGGCGAAGTCTTCCAGCGTCTTCACGCCGCCTTCGCCAAGCGCCACCATCATCTTCTTCGACATGCCGGGCACCGACAGCAGTTCATCGGCGACGCCAAGCTCCTTGCGCCGATCATCAAGTTCGCGATCCTGCTGCTCGAGGAAGCTCGTGGCGCGCTGCTGGATTTCCTTTGCCGTGTCCTCATCGAATCCTTCGATCTCGGCAAGTTCGGTGAGATCAACGAACGCCAGTTCCTCGACCGACGCGAAGCCTTCCGAACTCAGGAGCTGGCCCACCACCTCGTCGACGTTAAGCGCGGTCATGAATAGCTGGGTGCGTTCGGCGAATTCCTTCTGGCGGCGCTCCGATTCCTGAGCCTCCGTCAGGATATCGATGTTCCAGCCGGTGAGCTGGGAGGCCAGGCGGACGTTCTGGCCGCGCCGGCCGATGGCAAGCGACAGCTGGTCGTCGGGCACCACCACCTCGATGCGCTCGGCTTCCTCATCAAGCACCACCTTGACCACTTCAGCGGGCGCGAGGGCGTTGACGATGAAGGTCGCCTGATCGGGCGACCACGGGATGATGTCGATCTTCTCGCCCTGCAATTCATTAACGACGGCCTGGACGCGGCTGCCGCGCATGCCGACGCAGGCGCCGACGGGATCGATGGAGGAATCGCGCGAATAAACGGCAATTTTTGCCCGCGAACCGGGGTCCCGCGCCACCGCCTTCACCTCGATCACGCCATCATAGATTTCCGGCACTTCCTGGCCAAAAAGCCTGGCCATGAACATGGGATGGGTGCGCGAGAGAAAAATCTGCGGGCCGCGCTGCTCGCGGCGCACATCGTAGACATAGGCGCGCACGCGATCACCCGGCTTCAACGCCTCACGCGGCAGCATTTCATCGCGCCGGATGATGGCTTCGGCGCGGCTCAGATCAATGATCACATTGCCGTATTCCACGCGCTTGACGAGGCCGTTGATGATCTCGCCGATGCGGTCCTTGAACTCGTCATATTGCCGGTCGCGTTCGGCCTCGCGCACCTTCTGGACGATAACCTGCTTTGCCGACTGGGCAGCGATGCGGCCGA
Source organism: Raskinella chloraquaticus (SeqCode) (assembly GCA_002365175.1). Taxonomy (GTDB): domain Bacteria; phylum Pseudomonadota; class Alphaproteobacteria; order Rhizobiales; family UBA4765; genus Raskinella; species Raskinella chloraquaticus. Next base: position 76,036 of record DEZK01000038.1, on the reverse strand, counting down.
AATCCATCGGCGGCAGGGTTTCGGAAATGAAATCACCCGGCTGGGCGGCCGGATTGCGGCGCTTGGCATCTTCAAGGACAATCTGGGTTGCATCATTGTCAATGGCCTCGACGACTTCCAGCAGGCGGGCGAGATGAATTTCGCCCGTCTTGGCATTGATCTCGGCGCGCACATTGGTCTCCAGACCGTAGCGCGAGCGGGCCGCCTTCTGGATGGCGTCTTCCATCGCCGTCAGAACGATTTTCTTGTCGATGGCCTTCTCGCGGGCGACCGCGTCGGCAATCTGCAGCAATTCCAAACGATTGGCGCTAACGGCCATGGCGCTTACTCCTCTTGTCAGACTTTTTGTCTGGTGATGTCCTGCCCGCTGGCGCGGGTTGATGATCCGTATCTTTGCCGGCGTCCTCAAGCGATGGCGGCCCGTTGCGACGCAGGCTTTCCCTGATGAGGTCGTCGGTCAGAACCAGCCGCGCCTCGCTCATGATCGCAAAGGGAATGTGGATGTCGGCTGTGCTTCCCATCTCGCCGGCGTCCGGGGTCAACAGCACGCCCTCTCGCTCGACCTTGCCCAGAACCCCGCGAAAACGCCGCCTGCCTTCGACGGCCATGTTGAGGGCGAGCTTTACCTCATGCCCCTGCCAGCGGACAAAATCAGAGACCCGCACCAGAGGGCGATCAATCCCCGGCGAGGACATCTCCAGATAATAGGCCTTGTCGACGGGGTCGGCGACATCAAGGACGGGCGAGACAGCGCGTGAGGCGGCCTCGCAATCATCAATGGAAAAAATACCATCAGGGCGCTCCGCCATGATCTGAACCGTGCAGCCATTGACCGCGAGGATCTTCACGCGGACCAGGCGATAACCGATATCGCCGAGAGCCGGCCCGCAGACTTCCGCCACCCGCGCCGCCACCCCCGCCTCGACAAAAAGACGAGGTTCGGCGAGCAGGGCATCGGGCGCAGCCGGCACCATCACGGTCTCGGCTGCCGGCGACAGTATGGGTTCTGGCTGGTCGTGATTTCTGTTTGCGCTCATGCCTCGACGGCTTTCGACTGTGAACTGTCCGGTTGCCCGCCATCCGCAGGCGCTGATGCAAAGAGTTCGGGGGCGGGCCCCGGGGGACCCACCTCACTTCGGATCGATGCATCGTCCGCATGAGATGTCGTTGAATGACTGTCTACATAAGCGAGCTTGCGTCCTGGCGCAAGCCTCGGTGATGAACGCTGCCGACACACAAAATGAGCGCGAAGGTGCCTTGCGTGCCATTTCGCGCCGCCTATGATCGTGACCATTACTGCTTGATCAGGGAAAATGACATGTCGACACCGAGACTGCGATTCATCGTTGCCGCACTTCTGACAACGCTCCCCGTCCTGCCGGCTTTCGCCCACACCGGGCATGATCATGTGTTTGGCCTGACATCAGGCCTTGTCCATCCGCTCACCGGTCTTGACCACGTTCTCGCCATGGTCAGCGTTGGCGCGCTTGCCGGGCTTCACGGCGGGAGGGCGCTATGGGCACTGCCGGCGTGCTTTCTGGCGTTTCTGGCGGTCGGGGCGGGAATGGCGCTGTCTTTTGCTCCACAAGCGGCAAACGAGATGCTGATCGCCCTGTCGCTGGTCGTGCTGGGCGGACTGCTTGCCGGCAATGTCCGCTTGCCGCTGGCCATGGTGAGCACGCTCATCGCCGGTTTCGCGCTGGCTCATGGCTATGGTCACGGCGTCGAACTTCCCGATCATGCGTCGGCGATCGGCTATTTTGCCGGCTTTCTGGTGATGACCGCTCTTCTCCACATGTCCGGCGTTCTCCTCTCCCTGCCGCTCAGTGGCAGCCAAGTGATGCAGCGTTCAGCCGGATTTGCAACCGTGGCGGCAGGCCTCGGCCTGCTGGCGCTGCGGGCAGTATGATAGGCATCCGCCAGACCATTCACACAGCCGTTCAGTGACCCATGCGCATTGCCGTGTTTTCCGATATTCACGCCAATCGGCAGGCCTTTGAAGCGTCGTTCGCCCAGGCGGCAGCGGCGCGGCCCGACCGCATCGTCATTCTCGGTGATATTGTCGGCTATGGCGGCGATCCCGACTGGGCGGTTGAGCGGGTAGCCGGGCTTGCGGCACAGGGTGCCGTCGTCGTCAAAGGCAATCATGACGCGGCCATCGCCACACCTTCCACGGCGATGAATGACGCGGCGAGCGCCGCCCTTGACTGGACACGCCAACAGCTTTCACCAGCCCAGGCCGGATTTCTGTCGACACTGCCGATGAGCGCGATCATCGAAGACCTCGAATTCGTTCACGCCTCACCAGCATCACCTGCAAGCTGGCCCTACATCACCCAGAACCGCGATGCGGAACGGGCTCTGGCGGCGACGAAATCGCGGGTGACGCTGTGTGGCCATGTGCATCGTCCAACTCTCTACCATGCCCGCTCCGGCGGCCGTGTGGAGCATTTCGTTCCCATCAGCGGTGTTGCCGTCCCGCTACTCGCGCAACGACGGTGGATCGGCGTTCTTGGCTCGGTCGGCCAACCCCGCGACGGCGTACCTGCCGCCGCCTATGCGCTTCTTGATACGAGTGCCAATACCTTGACCATTCTGCGTGCGCCTTACGATGTCGCCGGCGCGCAAGCGGCGATCCGTGCCGCCGGCCTGCCTGAAAGCCTCGCGGCACGGCTGGCGCGGGGAGCTTGAAGATGCCAGGGCGCCTTGCGGCAGGGATGGTCATCGACGGCTTCACGCTGGTTGCCCCTCTTCATCGCGGTGGCATGGCCGAGTTGTGGACCGTCGACACTCCCAACGAAACCAAGCCGCTTGCCATGAAAATTCCCTTTGTTCACGAGGGTGATGATCCAACCGCCATCGTCGGTTTCGAGATGGAGCAGATGATCCTGCCACGGCTCAGCGGGCCGCATGTCCCGCGCTATGTGGCGAGTGGCGAGATAGAAGGTAAACCCTATCTTGTCATGGAGCGGATCGATGGCACGTCGCTGCGCCCGCTGATGGATGAAGGCCCGCAGCGTGGTGAGGAGGTCGCGGCACTTGGCGCCAAAGTGGCACGCGCGCTCCACGCGCTCCACCTGCAGCACGTTATCCATTTTGATATCAAGCCATCCAACGTCATGCTGCGCTCCAGCGGTGAGGCCTGTCTCATTGATTTTGGCCTGTCGCGCCATTTGCACTTGCCAGATCTGCTGAGCGAAGAGTTTCGCCTGCCGCTTGGCACCGGGCCCTACATTTCACCCGAACAGGTGCTGCGCCAGCGCAATGATCCACGCAGCGACCAGTTCGCGCTGGGGGTGATGCTCTATGTGCTGGCAACCGGCCACCGGCCCTTCGGCAAACCGGAATCACTGTCCGCTTTGCGCAAACGGATATGGCGTCAGCCCATCCCGCCACGGGCCCTCAATCCCGACATTCAGCCGTGGCTACAGGAAATCATCCTGCGCTGCCTCGAAGTTGATCCGGCCATGCGCTACCCCTCGGCATCGCAGCTGAGCTTCGCGCTCGAACACCCCGAGCAGACGGTTTTGACCGAACGCGCCCACCGCCTCACGCGCGGCAATCTCATGACGGCGTTCAAAAGCTGGCTGCGCTCGATTGGACAGGAAGCTGGTGATGTCACTCAGGCGCTGACACCCGCCAGCGCGCCGATCATCCTTGTGTGCGTGCATCTGAAGGCGCAAGCATCTCTGCTGCAGGCAGTTCATGATACCGTCACCCGCCTGATCGCCAGCCAGGCGCATATGCGGCTTGCCTGCCTGACGGTGCAAAAGATACGTGCGGTCGGTATCGACTCGACACTTGATGCCGAGGGTCGCAACATTCACCTGCACCATCTGGCGGAGTTGAAGCACTGGGCGGGCGATCTTGCCAAAGCCGCCGACCAGGTGACGTTTCATGTCATCGAGGCCAGTGATCCGGCTGCCGCCGTCATCGATTTTGCCCGCCACAACGCGGTTGACCAGATTGTGATCGGTGCACGCTCGTCCTCGGCGATCCGGCGTTTTCTTGGCAGCGTCTCCTCACGCGTGGTTGCCGAAGCCCCCTGCACGGTGACGGTGGTGCGGGCAAGGGGTGAGGCATCCATCAATGCTTGATTAGCCGCGTGCGCCCATGCCATGGTCGATGTCAAGAAAACGAGGATTGGAGGGTACATCATGGGCCGCGACGTCACCGAGGAACTGCGCGAGGCCGCCCTCCACTATCATCGTTATCCCCGCCCCGGAAAGCTCGAGGTCAAGGCCACCAAGCCGCTTGGCAACCAGCGCGACCTTGCCCTTGCCTACACGCCCGGCGTGGCGGTGGCCTGCGAGGCGATTGCCGCCGATCCGGCCCAGGCGGCCCATCTGACGGCGCGCGCCAATCTGGTGGCGGTGGTGTCAAATGGCAGCGCCGTGCTGGGGCTTGGCAATATCGGGCCGCTTGCCTCAAAGCCGGTGATGGAGGGCAAAGCGGTCCTGTTCAAGAAATTCGCCGGGATCGATGTATTCGATATCGAAATCGACGCGCCGGAGGTTGATCGCGCAGTTGATGTCGTGGCGGCGCTGGAGCCGACGTTTGGCGGCATCAATCTTGAGGATTTCAAGTCACCGGAATGTTTCGAGATTGAAGCGCGCCTGCGCGAGCGCATGAAGATCCCCGTCTTTCACGACGATCAGCACGGAACGGCCATCATCGTCGCCGCCGCGATCGTCAATGGCCTGGCAATTGCCGGCAAGGATCTGGCGAAGGTCAAGATCGTCACGTCGGGTGCCGGCGCGGCGGCGATCGCCTGCCTCAACCAGCTGGTGGCGCTGGGGGCGAAACCCGAGAATATCTGGGTGACGGATATCGAAGGCCTGGTCTATGTCGGACGCGGCAAGCTGATGGATCGCTACAAGGACGTCTTTGCCAAGAAGAGTGACCTGCGCATGCTCGCCGAGGTCATTGCTGGTGCCGATGTCTTTCTTGGCCTGTCGGCAGGCGGAGTTCTGAAGCCTGATATGGTGAAGGCGATGGGCGAGCGTCCGCTCATCATGGCGCTTGCCAATCCGACACCGGAAATCATGCCGGAAGAGGCGCGGGCGGCACGCCCTGACGCGCTGATCTGCACGGGGCGATCTGATTTTCCCAATCAGGTCAATAATGTCCTGTGCTTTCCCTACATCTTCCGCGGCGCGCTTGATTGCGGGGCAACCACCATCAACGAGGAGATGAAAGCGGCTGCCGTCAAGGCGATCGCCGCCCTTGCCCGCGAGGCGCCCTCGGAAGTGGTGGCGCGCGCCTATGGCGGGGAAAGCCGCACGTTCGGTGCTGACATGCTGATCCCCTCGCCTTTTGATCCGCGTCTCATCCTGCGCATTGCCCCGGCGGTGGCGGAAGCGGCGGCGGCAAGCGGCGTGGCGAGCCGGCCGATTGTCGACATGCCCGCCTATATCGAAGAACTCAACCGCTTCGTCTTCCGCTCCGGCCTGCTGATGAAACCGATCTTCGATTCAGCGCGCGGGCAGATGAAGCGCATCATCTATGCGGAGGGCGAGGATGAGCGCGTGCTGCGCGCCACCCAAGTCATCCTGGACGACGGGCTTGCGATTCCCATCCTCATCGGTCGACCGCAGGTGATCGAGGCGCGCTGCCAGCGTTTCGGGCTTGCGATGCGGCCGGGGGTTGATTTCGAGATCGTCAATCCGGAGAGCGACGTGCGCTACCGCGATTACGTCAAGACCTATCACGAGCGCACCGGGCGCAAGGGCATCTCGCTGGATGCCGCACGCACCATCGTGCGCACCTCCAATACCGTCATCGCGGCGCTGGCGCTGTGGCGCGGCGAGATCGATGCGATGATCTGTGGCGTCGAAGGGCGTTTTGTGTCGCATCTGCGCCATATCCGCCAGATTGTCGGGCTTGCTCCCGGCGCCGACAGCCTTGCCGCATTGTCGCTCCTCATCACCTCATGGGGAACGCTGTTCATGGCCGATACCCATGTGACGCTCAATCCGAGCGCCGAGGAGATCGCCGACATGACGATCCTGGCAGGCGGCCATGTACGCCGCTTTGGACTAGAACCAGCCATCGCGCTTATCTCGCATTCTGAATTCGGCTCGCATGACGACGCTGAAGCTGACAAAATGCGCCGCGCCGTCGAACTCATATGGAAGCGTGCGCCTGAACTGGCGGTCGATGGCGAGATGCATGTCGATTCGGCGCTCGAGCCCGAAAAGCGCGCCAGAATACTGGCAAACAGCCGGTTGAAAGGCGCGGCCAACGTCCTCATCATGCCCAATCAGTCAGCCGCCAACAGCACCTTCCACGCCATCCGCGTGACGACGGATGCTCTGCCGGTCGGCCCCATTCTGGTTGGCACCGCCAAGCCGGCCCATATCCTGACACCCTCCGTTACCGGGCGCGGCATCGTCAACATGACGGCGGTAGCGGTAGCGGAAGCGCAGGCAAGCGACGCGCCCGTCGTCAAGGCAGCGGGCTGAGGTTCTCGCTCACTCGCGCGCGTTACTCCGCACAGCAGCGAGCATCGCCTCGGCTGCCGCAAGCTCCTCAGGCGTATTGGCATTGAAGAACGGGTCGACCGGGTCGCTCGCCCATTGCACGGCAACGCAGCCACGGCGCGCCGTCCAAGTATCGATCTTGCGCAAATTTTCATCGACCATGGCCTGGCGCAAATGATCACGGAGCCGCACCTGCCAGAGCGCAATGGTTGGATGGGTATAACCGCCGGAGGCCGCGCAGGCGAGAGGACGGTCCGCCTCGCTCCTCGTGCTATGCAGCCGGCTTACGAGATCGACGGGAAGAAACGGCCCGTCGGCTGTGACCGAGACAACCCATTGGTAGCCGGCCGGATGTCCGGCGGCAAAATCAAGAGCCGCCAGAATGCCGGCGAGCGGCCCGGGATAATCCGGCAGGCCGTCAGCGATGACCGGCAGATCGAAAGCGGCAAAGCGTCCGGCATCGCCATTGGCATTGAGCACGAGACAATCGACCTGCGGGTGAAAGCGGGCGATGACATGGTCAAGAAGGGCCTTGCCAGCGAGGGGTTTCAGCGCCTTGTCGCCACCACCCATGCGCCGCGACAATCCTCCGGCAAGGATGACGCCAAGCGTGCGCGGCACGTCAATCATCGTCAGATGATCCCTTGCGGCGCTGGCGCGATGTTTCCTCAGGAATTTTGGCGGGATCAAGATCGAAGATGAGGCGCTCAGCGCCAGCCAGGGCAACAAAGCGCGTACCGCGCGCGCGCCCGATCAACGTCAATCCGGCCTTGCGTGCCAACTCAACACCCCAGGCTGTGAAGCCCGAGCGCGAGACCAGAACCGGAATGCCCATGCGGATGGTCTTCAAGACCATCTCCGAGGTCAGGCGCCCGGTGGTGTAGAAAATCTTGTCGGCGGGATCGACGGCGTTGCGAAACATCCAGCCGGCGATCTTGTCGACAGCATTATGGCGCCCCACATCCTCCATATAGACCAGCGGATTGGCACTTTTTGCCAGTACGCAGCCATGAATGGCGCCGGCTTCGAGATAGAGCGAAGGCGTCTGGTTGATGGTGTGCGTCAGCCCATAGAGCCATGAGGTCCGCAGTTCCGCCGGCGGCAGAACGATCTTGTCGAGCGCTTCCATCATGTCGCCAAAAGCCGTACCCTGCGCGCAACCTGACGTCTGGGTGCGTTTTTTCAGCTTGCCCTCGTAATCGGTATGATGCGCGGTCCGCACCACGACGACGGCCAGATCCTCATCGTAGTCGACGCCCGTCACCTGATCGTCAGCCTGCAGCATGTTCTGATTGAGCAGATAGCCCAGCGCCAGCAAATCAGGATGATCGCCGATCGTCATCATGGTGACGATCTCCTGGGCGTTGAGATAAAGCGTCAGCGGCCGCTCGACGGTTACAGCACTGGTGATGGCCCGGCCGTTCTGATCTATACCATCCACCTTCACCGTCAGACGCGGGTCGTGCGGGTCGGGGCGGATGAGGTAGCTGTCGAGCGAAAGAGCCATGTCACCAGAATGGGGGTGGCGGCAGCGATTTGGCAAGACCGAAGGCCAGAGTTGACGACGACGCCTCGATCTCGCATTCCTCTGTGATGGAAACGTCCCGCCTTGATCTGAAGGGTCTGAAATGCCCCTTGCCGGCGTTGAAATTACGCAAGGCTCTGACGCGCCTTGCGAGCGGCACCGTTATTGTCGTTGAATGCAGCGATCCGCTGGCCGCCATCGACATTCCCCATCTTCTGCAGGAAACGGGTGACCATCTCGAAGACACGAGCCGGGATAGCAGCATCCTGACGTTTACCGTACGCAAGGCATGAGCACCAGCGCGCGCCCCGTGCCAGCAGGCGGCATGCTCGCCTTTTCAGCCATCTGCCGGCTGATCGCGCAGCATGTTCGCCCTTGCGCCGCAGAGACGCTGGCGCTTGACGAGGCGACTGGTCTGGTGCTGGCCGAACCAGTCGCTGCCGATGCGGACGTGCCGGGCTATGCGATGGCGCTGCGCGACGGTTATGTCGTTATGTCCGAACGCCTCATCGGCGCCAGCCCCCTGTCCCCCCTGCCGCTTGACGCGGCCGCGCCGTTCATCATGGCGGGACAGCGCCTGCCCGACGGGTTCGATGCGATCTTGCCAAGCGAGGATGTGACGGAGAGCGGTGAGGCAATTGGCGAAGCAAACTCTGGCGGGCATGTCCTTCACCGCGGCACGCTGGCCCGGCAGGGCGAGGTGCTGGCGGATGCCGGAACACGGTTGACGGGCGCGACGATGGCAGCGCTCAGGCTCGGCGGCACCCGGAGCGTGATGGTACGGCGACCGCGCCTGGCGATCCTCGCTCTCGGTGAGGCGAACGGGTTGCTGGCCGAAGCCTGCCGCGACGTGTTAGGCGGGCTTTCCCCTTACATCCGTTGCACGACGATGAGCGGCGCGCTTCCTGCCTTGCAAAGCACCCTGCAAGCCGTGAACCCTGATGCTGTGATCACCATCGGCGGGCTTGGTGCGGGAACCGATGATGTTGCAAGGGCAGGACTGGCGTCGGCGGGGATTGTGCTTGCGGCTGAAATGGCGGTGACGCCGGGAAGACGGGCGGCACTGGCGATGTGTGGTAAGGCGCCTGTTCTGGCACTGCCGGGCGCGCCGGAAGCCGTCATGGCGCTGACGATGACGCTCGGGCGGCTGATGATTGCCCGCCTGTCGGGAGAACGTCGTGGACCTGCGCCCTCACCTCGCCGCCTCAAACGCAAGATTGCCGGACCGGCGGGATTGACGCGCTTGGTTTTTGTCCGCGCCGAGGCCGACGGGATTATGCCGCTTGGCAGCGAACGGATGGGCCTCAAGGGGCTGGCGGAAGCAGGCGGGATTGTTGTCGTCTCGCCGCAAAGCGAAGGCTTTGCCGAAGGCAGCGAGGTGGCTATTCTCGACCTTAATCATTGGCCAGATTGTGAGTGAGCGTTCGATGACCGAGATCATCAAGCCGTCCGTCATCGCCCAGCAGCAATTTCTCGACGTTGTGTCGAAGGAGGAAGCGCTGGCGCGCTGGCATCAAGCCTACCCGCCGCGCCAGCTTGGAAGCGAAAAAGTGCGCCTTGAGGATGCGCTCGCTCGCGTGCTTGCGCAGGCGGTCAACAGTCCCATCGATGTGCCGCCTTTCGATCGCGCCCTGGTCGACGGTTTTGCCATACGATCGGTCGACAGCACCGGCGCAAACGAGGCCCAGCCGCGCTATCTGGCGCTCACCCGGCAGAGCCTTGCCTGCGGCGACGTTCCAACGCCTGCCAGTATGGTCGAAAAGGGAAGCGCCACATGGATCGCCACGGGCGCCATGATGCCGCGTGGTGCGGATAGCGTTGTCATGGTCGAGCACAGCGAACCTGACGGCGCGGGCGTTGCCATCCGCCAGGCGGTGAGGTCCGGACAGGCGATGGCCTTCGCCGGCTCGGATATCGCGCGCGGCGAAACGGTGCTGCTGGCGGGCACCATCCTTGGCTCGCGCGACATCGGCGTGCTGGCCGCTTGCGGAATTGGCGAGGTCGAGGTGGTGCGGCAGCCGCGCATTGCCGTCATCTCCACGGGCGATGAACTGGTCACACCCGGGGCGCCGTTGGAGGCCGGCGCGATTTATGATTCCAATTCGGCCATTCTCGCAGCAGCCATTACCGAGAGCGGCGGGCTGCCGGTGTCGTTTGGTGTCATCCGCGACGATGAGAAGGCGCTGCGCAAGGCGCTGGCCGACGCGATGGCCGGATGCGACATGCTGGTCGTTTCCGGCGGGACATCGAAGGGCAATGGCGACCTCACTCACCGTATCGTCGCCGGCCTGGGAGCGCCCGGCATTGTTGTCCACGGCGTGGCGCTGAAGCCTGGCAAGCCGCTTTGCCTCGCGGTGGCAGACGGCAAGCCGATCGCGCTTCTGCCTGGTTTTCCAACCTCCGCCATCGTCACCTTCCAGACATTTGTCGCCCCGCTGATCCGGGCCATGGCGGGTCTGGCGGGCGCTCGTCATGCCGTCATCGAGGCTGTGACACCCCTTCGCATTGTCTCCGAACTGGGGCGCAGCGAATTTGCCATGGTGACGCTTGCGTCCTCGCCTGACGGTCTCAAGGCTCTGGCAACCGGCAAGGGTTCGGGTGCTGTCACGTCGTTCTCGCAGGCCGATGGCTTCGTCGAGATCGCACCCCTTGTCGAGCGCGTGGAGGCAGGTTCAACGCTCAGCGTCACCATGATCGCCGGCGCGCAGGGTCTGCCTGATCTCCTGATTGCCGGCAGCCAGTGTGTCGGCCTCAACGCACTCAGCCTTGATCTGGTGTCGCGCCATGTGCGCCCCCGCCTTCTTGCGCTTGGCAGCCAGGCCGGATTGGCGATGGCGAAGCGTGATGAATGCGATGTGGCTCCGATCCATCTGCTGGACGCGTCCAGCAATAGCTATAACGCACCCTTTGTTGACAGCTCCCTCGACCTGGTTCCCGGCTGGCTTCGTCTGCAGGGTCTGGCCTTCCGCAAAGATGATCCGCGCTTTGCCGGTCGCGAACCCGAGGCTGCTATTCGTGATGCGGCCCATGATGCCGGGTGCATCATGGTCAATCGCAATCCCGGTGCCGGCACGCGAGTTTTGATCGACCGCCTGCTTGAGGGTGCGCAGCCCCCCGGCTGGTCGAACCAGCCACGATCGCATAATGCGGTTGCCGCAGCGGTTGCGCAGGGGCGCGCTGACTGGGGGATCACCATCGCGCCGATTGCTGCTGCCTACGGGCTGGGCTTTGCAGCGCTCGCCGAGGAGCATTATGATTTTGTCATCCCGGCAGCGCGCCGCGGAACGCCGGCGATTGCAGCCTTCCTTGCCGCATTGCGTGACGAGAACGTGCGTAGCGCCCTTGTAGCGATGGGTTTCAAGCCACGATGACGATCCGCCACGTCATCATCGGTCTTGCCGGGTGGAGCGGTGCCGGCAAGACGACATTGGTCGTCAGGTTGCTTCCCGAACTGATCGGGCGCGGGCTCAAGGTATCCACCATCAAGCATGCGCACCACGCTTTCGATGTTGATGATGAAACCAAGGATTCCTTTCGTCATCGCAGCGCCGGAGCCCGCGAAGTCCTGGTGTCATCGGCGCGCCGCTTTGCCCTCATGAGCGAGCATGACGAGCGCGGCGAGCCGGGGCTGCCGGCTCTGCTCACCCGTCTTGCTCCCTGCGATCTGGTGCTCGTCGAAGGCTTCAAGCGTGCGCCGCACGCCAAGATCGAAATCCATAGGCGGGCGAACAACAAGCCATTGCTTTATCCTGACGACCCGGCGATCCGGGCGATCGCCTGTGACAGCGTGATTGAAGGCGCGCGGCTGCCGCTACTTGATCTCGATGACATCCCGGCAATCGCCGATGCCTGTCTGCGGTTTGCCGCGCCCTTTCCGGACAATGCGGGCTAGAGATGGCGCAGCTCAGCGATGACAGTCTGGCGTTCGGTGGCAAGCTTGCCACTCTGGATGAGGTACGCGCCGCGCTGCGACAGCGCCTGACGCCCGTTGCAACCGTCGAAATCGTTGACGTCATGGCGGCCGGCCGACGCATTTTGGCCCAAGACATCATCGCGCCCTTGTCGATCCCGGCTTTCGACAACTCGGCCGTCGATGGCTATGCGGTCAGGATCGGCGATGTGGCGCCGGTTGGCGACACACGCCTGATGATCACCAACCGGGTCACCGCCGGCAGTTCGGCGAAACATCCGCTGGGCGCTGGCGAGGCAGCGCGCATCTTCACCGGCGCGCCGCTGCCAGAAGGTGCCGATACCATCTTCATGCAGGAAGACGTCCGCGTCGAGGGAGCGCATGTCGTTGTGCCGGCAGGGCTGAAACGTAGCGCCAATGCACGATTTGCCGGCGAAGACATAGCGGCTGGCGAGATCGCGCTTCGTCAGGGATTGCGGCTGCGCCCGCAGGATGTGGCGCTCGCCTCGGCATTGGGGTTGGCAGACCTGCCGGTGCGCCGACGTCTGGTCATGGCGCTCCTGTCGACCGGCAACGAGGTGATGGCGCCCGGCAGTGTTGTCGGCAATGCCGGGCTTTACGATGCCAATCGCCCGCTGCTCGCGGCTCTGGCGCAGGCGGCTGGCTGCGACGTGATTGATGGTGGCATCGTGCGCGATGAACCTGAAGCGCTTGCGGCAGCTTTGACCCAAGCGGCGAGCGAGGCTGACGTCGTCATTTCATCGGGTGGCGTATCGACGGGCGAAGAAGATCACGTCAAAGCGGTTATCGAGCGCATCGGGCGTCTTGACTGGTGGCGGATTGGCATCAAGCCCGGGCGGCCGGTCGCCGCCGGGGTCATCAACGGCAAAGCCTTCGTCGGTCTGCCGGGCAATCCGGTGGCAGCCTATGTCACCTTCACCCAGATCGTCCGCCCGTTGCTGGCCGCGCTTGCCGGTGAGACGTGGCGGCCCCCGCTTGGGCTGCCAGTGCGCGCCGATTTCGCCTATCGCAAACGCGCCGGGCGGCGCGAATTCGTGCGCGTGTCGCTTGGCGATGAGCAGCCGGTCCGCCTGGCGAGAAAACATCGGCAGGATGGGGCCGGCGTTATCACATCGCTGACCGCATCGGACGGGCTGGTTGATCTTGACGAAGCGATCACCGAGGTCCGGCCTGGTGACCTGCTGTCATTTTATCCATTCGCAGTGATCGAGGCCTGAGAGCGTGCGGCGGCAATCGTAACGCCAACACCGATCACGTACATCCAGCCTTGGGTAAAATCGGCCAAATGACTATTGAAGAAGCCACCGGCGATGTTTTGTATGACGATGGCAAGACCGATACGAGCCGCGAGGCTGGAACCAGCGAGCGCGATGGTGTGGGAAAGCCACATCGCCATCAACAGCCCAACGCCGATCAGGCCGGTCTGCATGGCGGTCAGCAGCGCCTGATTATGCGGATTTGAGGTTACAAATTTTTCATCGAGCGTTCCGGCTTTGACCATGCCCTCCATTGCCGCACGGACGCCGCCTGCACCATAACCGATGATCGGGGAGTGGGCGACGAGCCCGGACGTCTGGCGATACCACTCCAAACGATATCCTGCCGATGTCGCTTCGCCATTTGCTGAATAGCGATGAACTTCTGTAATCGCACTTTCCACGCGCTCGCGGATCCGCTCAGAGGTTTGCCATAGCAGCAAACACGCCAGGATCGACGTTGCCAAGCCGATCAGCGTTCCGCGCCGCACCCCGATGCGCTGAACCATGAAAAGCAAGACGAGCACCGGGATGATCAGCAGCCCTGTGCGCGAGGGATGGATGAACATTAGATTTGCGATGAAGGCCGCCACAAGCCCGGCATAGCCGGCCACGCGGATATGGTGATTGCGCGTGCAGGCATCGCACGCAAGGTGGGCTGCGGCGAAGGCTGCGATCAAAAAGAAATTCGTCTGGGAGATCCAATCCTTGACCGGCACACCCGGCGCCAGCATCGACAACAGCGCTGTCTTGGGGATACTTATCATCAGGCTGACCCACGACAGAACCATCAATGCCGTGGTGCTGACCAGAAAGACGCGCAGAGCTTCGTGCGCCAGATGACCGCGCCTGGACACATGCAAAATCAGAACCGGAATGACGGCCAGTTTTGCGACCGCGCCCACACCATTCAGCTTCTCCTGCGCCACACCTCCCGACCACAGCACCGACAACGCGGTCAGCAGAAAAAGGATGATGGCAAAAACACTCGGCGATCGGCGCGCTTGCCGCAGCAATTGCCGCCAATCGGTCTGCGGCAGAACCAACAGCAACCAGATGGCAAGGAAGATGCTCGTCCCTGAGGTGGACCATGGCAGGGTGGCGATAATGCACAGAACTGCCACATCAGCGGACCGGCACAGACGCTCGCTGGAAACGGGATGGGGGAGCACGATCATCCGCTGTCCCTAGCGCAAGGTCAGCGGATTTACGAGAAAAAACATGACACTCAATTACTCAAGCATTCAACGACGGCTTGGGTGATATGATTTTGCGCCTGCAGATCAAGATAGGGGTGCATCGGCAGGCTGATCACCTCCCGGGCAATGGCTTCGGTGGCTGGCAATCCATTACCCGCACTCGGGTAATGCGCGTAGGCCTTCTGGCGATGCAGCGGGATCGGGTAATAGATCGCAGTTGGAATGCCCGCAGCCTTCAGATGGGCCGCCAGCGCCTCGCGACGGTCAGGCGCGACGCGCATCGTATATTGTGCCCATACAGAGGTGACGCCTGGGGGCAAATTCGGGACAATGGCCACCTGATTCAAGGCCAGGTTATACCGTTCGGCAATCAGGTTGCGTTGCACGATCTCGTCTTCGAAAATCGTCAGCTTTTGTAACAGCACAGCCGCCTGCATGGTGTCGAGGCGTCCATTCATGCCAATGCGGATATTGTCATAGCGATCACTTCCCGCACCATGATTGCGCAGGGAACGCAGAATGTCAGCCAATGCGGCATCGTCCGTAAAAATGGCCCCGCCATCGCCATAACAACCAAGCGGCTTGGCGGGAAAAAAGCTGGTTGTCGTCGCCGTGCCGATGGTACCGACACGGCGGCCCTTGTAGGTTGCGCCAAAACTCTGGGCGGCATCACTCAGCAGCCACAGTCCGTGAGCTGCAGCGAATGCCTCAATCGGCTCATAATCGGCGGGCTGCCCGAAAAGATCGACACTGATGATGCCGCGCGGCGTCAACCCTTTCTCTGTTGCTGTTCTCAGCGCCTGGTGAAGACTTGCGGTATCGAGATTGAAGGTTTCGGCATCGACATCAACGAAAACCGGCGTGGCGCCGAGCCAGGCAACCACCTCAGCGGTGGCGGCAAATGTAAAACTGGGGCAAAAGATGCCATCGCCCGGTTTGACACCCTTGGCCATGAGGACCATCGCCAGAGCGTCCGTACCATTGGCGCAGGTCACAACTTCACCGGCACCGCAGAATTGTGCCAATTGCGCTTCGAGTTCAAAGACCTCAGGCCCGAGAATGTAGGCTCCCGATCGGGTGACCTTGAGGATGGCCTCTTCCAGCGCCGCACCCAGACGATGGCGCTGCGCCTGAAGATCGATGAACGGCAAAGCGGGCGGATTGAAAGGTTTATTCATCGTCCAAAACAACCTGTTTCTGAAATCAGCGCCGGTTAACGGCAATCGCCGGCGGGTTTTCGACGTATGAGACACCCTTGTCCAGTCGCGAAGCTTGGAAACGGTGTCACATTCTCTTACTGAAGTTTACAATCTTCCATACCACATCGAC
The DNA here is from genome assembly GCA_002365175.1 of Raskinella chloraquaticus (SeqCode). Taxonomy (GTDB): domain Bacteria; phylum Pseudomonadota; class Alphaproteobacteria; order Rhizobiales; family UBA4765; genus Raskinella; species Raskinella chloraquaticus. The sequence goes on along the minus strand of DEZK01000038.1, from coordinate 60,314 downwards.
CGGCGGGCCATAATTGGCCCATTATTTTCCTTTTGAGATTGGTCTCCGTCAGCTATAGCAGGCGGTGCCGCTTTTGGCTTGACCCTAGGGAAGTGCAGTTCGTCGTCGCATGAATCGCCGCAAGCTGATGATTATCGGCCACGACCTGCTCGTCACGGTGACGGCGGTTCTGGCAAGTTTCTATATCCGTTTCGAGCGCGACGGGCTTGAAGAGCGGCTCCTGGACCTCGCCTATTTCCTGCCGGTTTTCGTGGCCTATGCCGGGCTCGTTTATGCCCGCTTCCATCTTTACCGCGCCAAATGGCGATTTGCATCGCTGCCCGATCTGAAGAACATTGCGCAGGCCGTGACGGTTCTAGCCCTCACCCTGGTGATCGTCGATTATTTGCTGGCGTCATCGACATTTTACGGCGAATTGCTTTTTGGAAAAATCACGATTGCGCTCTTCTGGGTGCTGCAAATCTGTCTCCTTGGTGGACCGCGGCTAGCCTACCGTTACTACCGCCTGACGCGAACCAAGGCGCGTGGGATCGCCAATGACGCAAGCCCGGTGCTGATTGTCGGTCGGGCAAGTGATGCTGATGTCGTGCTGCGGGCGATTGAAAGCGGGGCCATCAAAAAGATCCAAGCCGTCGGTATCCTCTCACCGGCTGCGTCTGATCTCGGTCAGTCGATCCGCGGCATCGCCGTTCTGGGCTCACTTCATGATCTCGACAGCGCCATCTTCAGCCTGGAACAAAATGACGTCCGCGCCACGCGGCTGATCCTCACACCTTCGGTTCTGGGCGAAGGGAGCGGCATTGACCGGTTGCTGGTAAAGGCGCGCAAAATCGGCATGCCCGTCAACCGCCTGCCCTCGCTTGAGGCAGGGCGTTCGCTCGATGGCCAGATGATCAGACTGGCACCGGTTGACGTCGAAGACCTGATGCTGCGTGAGCGCGTTGACATCGATTATGCCAGGCTGAAGCATTTCGCCGCCGGCAAGCGCGTGGCAGTGACGGGCGGCGGCGGCTCGATTGGTGCGGAGCTTTGCCTGCGGCTTGCCTCTTTCGGAGTGAAACATCTCCTCATTCTTGAAAATGGCGAGCCAGCGCTTCATGCGATCCTTGAGAAACTGGCGATAACTGCGCCGGAGATCCAGGTCGAAGGACGGATTGCTGATATCCGAGACCGCAATCGTGTCATGACGCTGTTTCACTCCTTTCAGCCTGACCTGGTGTTCCACGCCGCAGCGCTGAAGCATGTGCCCATCCTCGAGCGGAACTGGCAGGAGGGCGTGAAAACAAACGTCTTCGGTTCGGTCAATGTCTGCGATGCGGCGATAGCCTGCGGGGCGAGCGCGCTGGTGCTGATTTCGACCGATAAGGCGATCGAGCCCGTGTCAATTCTCGGGGCCACCAAACGCCTGGCCGAGATGTACGCGCAATGCCTCGATAGTGAACTCATCTCGGGCAAGGAAGCCCAGCGCAAAACACGCCTGATCTCGGTGCGGTTTGGCAATGTTCTGGCGTCATCGGGCTCCGTCATCCCGAAATTCAAGGCACAGATCGAGGCCGGCGGACCGGTCACGGTCACGCACCCTGATATGGTGCGCTACTTCATGACCATTCGCGAAGCCTGCGATCTGGTGGTGACGGCGGCTGAGCACGCCGTCCAGCCGATTGTTCCGCCCGTATCGGTGTATGTCCTTAACATGGGTCAGCCGGTGCGTATCCTTGATGTTGCCGAGCAGATGATACGGTTGTCGGGGTTTGAGCCACGCCGCGACATCGACATCGTTTTCTCCGGCATTCGCCCCGGCGAGCGGCTGCACGAAATTCTGTTTGCAAGCGATGAACCGACACGCGAACTGTCGACACCTGGTATTGTCGGGGCGCGGACCAGCGCTCCTACACATGCCGTCATGCGCGGGTTTCTCAGCGAGCTTGAAGCCTGCGTCAATGCGGAAGACGGCGCCCAGGCTGAAAGTCTGTTTGGCCGCCTTATTCCATCATACCGCAAGGCTGCCTGAGCGGATCGTGGCTCGCTACCGTCACAAGACCGTGCTCGATGCGACTTCGACGCCGCCGCGCCTCCTTTTTCTTGTTCCTGAAGACTGGTTCTTCGTTTCGCACTTCATCGGCATGGGGATAGCGGCGCGCCACGCGGGGTTCGATGTGGCGATTGCCACACCTGTGCAGGCCCATCGCCTGACCATCGAGGCTGCCGGTATCCGTGTCATCGATGTCGGTCGTGACCGGGCGGGCATGGGTCCCTTGTCGCTTCTGCGCACCATTGACACATTCCGCCGGATCATCGCGGCCGAAAAGCCCGACATCATCCACTGCATCGCCTTGCGCACCGTCCTGACGGGGGGCCTGGCTGCCCGGCTCACAGGTGTACGGGGCGCTGTCCTCGCGCCAACCGGCCTTGGCTTCCTGTGGAGCAATGATCACTTTGCCGCTCGTCTGGCGCGCCGCCTCATCCGCTTCATCGTCAGCCATGTTCTCGACACACCGCGCACTCTCTTTCTTTTCGAGAACCCTGATGACGCGCGCGCGCTCGGCCTTGATCCGGATGATCGTTCAAAGATCACGCTGGTGCGCGGCGCCGGCGTTGATCCCGCAGCCTTTCTACCCCAGCCGCCGCGCCATGACGACACATTGCGACTCGCGGTGGTGGCCCGCATGATCGCCTCGAAAAGGATTGCCGACGCGGTTGCAGCGGTTGGCCTTGCCCAGGCTGCCGGCCATCGCGTGTCACTGGACATTTACGGCGCGCCCGACCCGGTCAATCCAGCGTCCTACACCCATACCGAACTCGACGCATGGTCGCGCCTGCCGGGCATCACGTGGAAAGGTCCAACCCGCGATGTCGCCGCGGTCTGGCGGGAAGCGGATGGGGCCATTCTCCTCTCGACGGGCGAAGGCCTGCCACGCAGTCTCGTTGAGGCATTGGCAAGCGCGCGGGCGATCATCACCACCGACGCGCCCGGCAACAACATCGTCGTCGAAGATGGCGTCAACGGCTTTCTCGTACCCCCGGGTGATCCGAAGGCGGCGGCAGTTGCGATTGGCCGGCTGGCTGGCGACCGGCAGATGCTGGCGCGGATGGGAGAGGCGGCACGCCGGCACTTTGAAAACGGCTTCACCGCCAAGGATGTGAGCGACGCCGCCGTCGCGCTCTATCAGCGCCTCCTAGCCCACCAGGCCGCCAGCCTTTAGCGCATCCTCGACGATTTCGACAATCGCGTGGCCAGCCGTAATGTGCACTTCCTGGACGCGGCCAGCCTCGAGGCTTGGCACGACCAGAGCAACATCACACAAGGCCAGCGCCTTGCCGCCATCGCCACCGAGCAGCCCGGCGGTATGCAACCCCATGGCGCGGGCGGTCTCGAAGCCATGCAAAATGTTGGCGGAGCGCCCTGATGTCGTCAGACCGATGAAAAGGTCACCCGGCCGCCCCAACGCTTCGATGGCGCGGGCATAGATTCGGTCGTAGCCATAATCATTGGCTGCAGCCGTCAATGTCGACACGTCAAGGCTGAGCGCAATGGCGGGCAGAGCGCGGCGGTTGACCTCGGAGCGCAGTCGCACCACGAATTCAGCGGCGATGTGCTGGGCATCGGCCGCAGAGCCGCCATTGCCGGCAAAGAGAAGTTTGCCCCCTCCGGCCAGACACGTCACCGCCATGGCAGCCATCCGCGCGACCTCGCGGAGGTGAGCGTCACGGACCGCCTGCTTCACTGCGATCGAGCGCTCGAACAAGTGTACCGCCTGAGCGTGATAGCGATCCGTCTCGGTTGACATCATTCCCTCGTTACGACTGTCGGTTCAGCAGCTGGCGTTCCCAGGCAAGGGCTGAACGCACGATCGTATCAAGGCTGTTATGTTCCGGCATCCAGGCGAGCTTGTGGCGGATCCTGGCGGCATCGGCAATGATCGAGGCCGGATCACCGGCACGCGGTGGCGCCATATCGACCTTGAAGTCGACGCCCGACAGGCGCTTTACCGCATCGATGACCTCCAGCACGGAATAGCCATGGCCATAGCCACAGTTGAAAACATCGGACGCACCGCCGTGCCGCAGATGGGCCAGGGCTGCCGCATGCGCGCCGATGAGATCGCTGACATGAATATAATCGCGCACGCAGGTGCCATCGGGTGTCGCGTAATCATCGCCAAACACCTGCATCGACGGGCGCATGCCGAGCGCCGTCTGTACCGCGACCTTGATCAGATGCGTGGCATTCGGTGTCGATTGGCCCGAGCGCCCGCCCGGGTCAGCCCCCGCAACATTGAAATAACGCAGCACGACGTAACGCAAGGGATGGGCAAACGCTGCATCGCGCAACATCATCTCGCTCATCATCTTTGACGTGCCGTAAGGCGACAGAGGCATGAGCGCCGCGTCCTCGGCGACCGGCGTCGCCTGCGGGTTGCCGTAAACAGCAGCAGTCGACGAGAAGATCATCTGGCCGACCCCGCCCTCGACGGCAGCGGCAATCATCTCACGGGTCTTGACAGTGTTGTTGAGATAATAGCCGAGCGGGTCGGCAACCGAATCGGGCACGACGATTTTTGCTGCAAAATGGATGATCGCCTCGATTCCGTGTTTTTTGATGAGCGCCAAGACGAGCGCTCGATCGCCGACATCGCCTTCAATCAGGATCGCCCCGGGCGCGAGCGCCTCGCGGAAACCGGTCGACAGATTGTCGAGAACCACAACCTGCTCGTCGCGGTCGCGCAGCGCCAGAACCATATGGCTGCCGATATAGCCCGCGCCGCCGGTTACCAGAACTGCCATGCCCACCTCCGCTCGCGCTTGTCCCGAGGCTTCTTCGTAGCGGATGGCGATTAAAGGATGGTCAAGCCGCTTGCCTTCCAGTCAGCCATGAACTGGTCGATACCCTTGTCGGTCAGGGGATGGTGAAAGAGCTGGCGCAGAATGGCGGCAGGCACCGTTGCGGTATCAGCTCCGGCGAGAGCGGCGGCGCGCACATGAGCGGGGCTGCGGATGGAGGCTGCCAGAATGTCGGTGGTAAAACCATAATTATCATAGATAAGGCGGATGTCCTGGATCAGGTCCATGCCGTCAATACCGATATCGTCCAGCCGGCCGATAAAGGGTGAAATGAAGGTCGCGCCGGCCTTGGCAGCGAGCAATGCCTGATTGGCGCTGAAGCATAGGGTGACATTGGTTTTGACGCCGTCAGCGGTGAGCGCCCGGCAGGCCTTGAGCCCTTCGGGCGTCAGCGGCAGCTTGATGACGATATTGGCAGCAATCGCCGAGAGCACCTTTGCTTCGGCCAGCATGCCAGGCGCATCAAGGGCTGCGACTTCCGCCGATACCGGCCCCGGCACAAGTGCGCAGATATCTTTCAGCAATGGCTTGAAGGGTTGACCGGCTTTCGCAGCCAGCGACGGGTTGGTGGTGACGCCATCCACAAGGCCAAGCGCATATAGGGCGCTGATATCATCCAGCGAGACGCTATCGATAAAAAATTTCATTCTTTTCTCCCTCGAAGCGGCAAGGAACATGGATTTTCCCGATGCGCAAGACAGCAGATTTGCGGTCTTTACCACATGTGCCGCCGATCCTTGACGTGTGCGCTGCAGCATGATTAGTGGAGCATCCGTTATACCGGCGCGTTGCAGGATATCCGGGCAATCTTGTCGAAACCTGAGATGTCGACGGAAATCGGGCAAACATTGGTGATGCGTTGATGAATTATGCTCCAGCCGCAATGTCCTCACCCGCGCCGGTCAATGAAGTGCATTGCGAAGGCTGTGGCGTTGTCCTGATGCGCTTTCCGGCGGGACGCTTCATGCGCGAGAGCGATCAGCGCGCACGCCCGGTCACCATCATCTGCGCCGATTGCGGAACCAAGAACAGCTGGTCGGGCGCGGCCTGATGCGCGGTGCGGGCACCGGCCTGATGGCGCTCAAACGCTGTCCCTGACCTCGACAAAATCCGCCAGCGCCGCGCGTTCGCTCACCAGGCGATTTTCAGGGGCTTGCGGGTCGGCGTAGCCAAGCGCCATGCCGCACACCAGAGCCCGGCCTTCAGCAAAACCCAGATGCGCCGCGATCTCCTCATGGAAGGTGATGAAGGCTGCCTGAGCGCAGGTATCAAGCCCATAGGCACGGGCCAGCGTCATGACGTTTTGCAGATACATGCCATAATCAAGCCAGCTGCCGAGTTCGAGATCGCGGTCGATGGTGAAGATGAGGCCCACAGGCGCGTCGAAAAAGCGGAAATTGCGCGCATGCTGGCGGCGCATCTTGTCGTCTTCGCCGCGCGCGATGCCGAGCAGCCCGTACAGATCAAGACCGATTTTGCGCCGGCGTGACAGGTAGGGCTCGCGGAAGGTCGGCGGATAATACGCATAGGCTGCCTTACCCTGATGACCAGCAAGCGCCAGCTGTTCCAGCCGCGCACCCAGACTTGCCAGCGCCGCGCCGCGCAACACCGTGACTTGCCAGGGCTGCATATTGGTGCCGCTGGGGGCGCGCCGCGCGATATCAAGGATACGCAAGACGAGCGCCTCGGGCACCTCGGTTGGCAGGAAGGCGCGAATCGAGCGGCGGCTGGAAATAGCAGCCTCGACGCCGTCCGCGCCCGCTGGCAGATGTGGTGTATCATTCGTCATCAGGGCTGCCCGTCTGTGTTGTTGCCCTGCAGCGCTAGCACAGGTAACCGGGTGATTGACAAGCAACGGATCGATCGTCCGTTGGCGATGAGAGCACGAGCGGAGAGATCGATGGGGCTGCGCGCGACCGACCATGAAAGCATTCGCGAGGGAGTGCGAGCGTTGTGCGCAGCTTTTCCCGCCTCCTACCATCGCGCGATCGATGAGAAACGCGGCTATCCCGATGAATTCGTGCAGGCTCTGACCAAGGCCGGCTGGCTGGCTGCGCTCATTCCGCAGGAATATGGCGGCAGCGGGCTGGGGCTGACGGAAGCGTCCGTTATCATGGAAGAGATCAACCGCTCGGGTGGCAATTCCGGCGCGTGCCATGGGCAGATGTACAATATGGGGACGCTGCTGCGTCATGGCTCGCAGGCGCAGAAAGATTATTTTCTGCCGAAGATTGCAGCTGGTGAATTACGCCTGCAGTCGATGGGCGTGACGGAACCGTCCACAGGCACCGACACCACCCAGATCAAGACGAGCGCCCTACGCAAGGGTGACCGCTACGTCATCAACGGCCAGAAGGTGTGGATCTCCCGCATCCAGCATTCCGATTTCATGATCCTGCTGGCGCGAACTACCCCGCTTGCTGACGTCAGCCGCAAATCTCTCGGCATGTCGATTTTCATGGTCGATCTGCGCGAGGCCATCGGCAAGGGGCTTGAGGTCCGGCCCATCGCCAACATGGTCAATCACGAGACCAATGAGTTGTTTTTCGACAATCTGGAAATCCCGGCTGAAAACCTCATCGGCGAGGAGGGAATGGGTTTCCGCTATATTCTCGATGGTCTGAATGCCGAGCGCATCCTGATAGCGGCTGAATGCATCGGCGATGGCTACTGGTTCATCGACAAGGTGACGGCTTATACCAAGGAGCGCATCGTCTTTGGCCGGCCCATCGGCCAGAATCAGGGCGTCCAATTCCCGATTGCGGAGGCGTTCATCGAGCTTGAAGCGGCAAACCTCATGCGGTTTGGCGCCTGCAGCCTGTTTGACGCTCATGCCGCGTGCGGCGCGGAGGCCAACATGGCCAAATATCTGGCGGCCAAGGCAAGTTGGGAGGCTGCCAACGCCTGCATCCAGTTCCATGGCGGGTTCGGCTTTGCGGTTGACTATGATATCGAGCGCAAGTTCCGTGAAACGCGCCTCTATCAGGTCGCCCCGATTTCGACCAACCTCATTCTTGCCTATATTGGCGAACATGTCCTTGGCATGCCGCGCTCCTACTAGAAAACGCCGGCGCTGGATGGTCCTTCGTCGCGGTTTAAAACCGCGTGTGGTCTGTTAGTGTCGATGCAGGCGGGATGATGGTGTCGGATCACGTCGTCAAACGCGTTCGAGGGATAGTGCGTTTCAGCGACGAGGGTGAAGCGGAGGAGCGAACATGAAGCGATTGGTCGTGGCAATGCTCGTGATGTGCCTGCCAAGCGTCGCGCTGGCAGATCGTGAAAAAGCCGATATGTGCGCTGTGTCGCTGCAAGCTGACGCGAAGCGCATCTATGAGGAAGTCGTGCCCTCGGTCGCCGCGTCGACCAATATCAAACGGATTGCCAGGCGGCAGGCAAAACTGCTGGCACGCGCCGGTAAAATCGACAGCGCGAACGCGGTTGCCAGCACGCTTCAGGCCCGCACCTGCCTGCGGCTTGCCCGACCAGGGAGATAGGCTTCAGCCAAAGCGGCCGGTGATGTAATCCTGCGTCGATTTTTCGCGCGGGTTCGTGAATATGCGGGCTGTCTGGTCGAATTCCACAAGGCGGCCGAGAAGGAAAAAGGCCGCCTTGTCGGAAACGCGGGCCGCCTGCTGCATATTGTGCGTGACGATGATGATGGTGAATTCGCTACGCAGTTCGTTGATCAATTCCTCGATCTTGGCGGTCGAGATCGGGTCAAGCGCGGATGTCGGCTCATCGAGCAGCACCACTTCGGGCTTTACCGCAATGGTACGCGCGATGCACAGTCGCTGCTGCTGACCGCCTGAAAGGCCGATGGCGGATGTGTGCAGCCGGTCCTTGACCTCACCCCACAGGGCCGCCTTGGTGAGCGCCCATTCGATACGCTCGTTGATTTCGGCCCGCGATACCCGCTCGTTCAATTTGATGCCGTAGGCGATGTTGTCGTGAATGCTCATGGGGAAGGGCGTCGGCTTCTGGAACACCATGCCGATACGGCTGCGCACGACGGCCGCGCGCACTTGCGGTTCAACGATGTTCTGATTGTCCATCATCACCCGCCCTGTCGCCTTCTGGCCGGGATAGAGATCGAACATGCGGTTGATGACACGCAGGAAGGTCGATTTTCCGCAACCTGACGGTCCGATCATCGCGGTTACGCGCTTTTCGGGAAACGCCATGTTGATATCAAACAGGGCTTGCTTGCCGCTGTAAAAGAAATCGAGATTTTCGACGAGAATTTTGATGCCGTCGTCAACAGCATCAACATTGACCTTGCGCTCGGCCGCGATCAGGCCTGTGGTTGAAATATCATTCATAGGTCACTTCCCACGGCCAAGCGTCAGGAGCAGACGCGACACAATGTTAAGGCAAAGGACGCCAAGCGTAATCAGCAGGGCGCCAGCCCAGGCGATGCCAACCCATTCATCGAACGGGCTGCCGGCATATTGATAAATCGTCACGGGCAGGCTCGACATCGGCTTCGTCAGGTCAACCGACCAGTTGAGGCTGCCAAGAGAGGTAAACAGCAGAGGCGCTGTTTCACCGGCGGCACGAGCAATCGCCAGCAGGATACCGGTGACGATCCCGGCGCGCGCGCCGCGCAGCGTAACATTGGCAACGACATGCCAGTGAGGGGCACCAAGGGCGAAAGCTGCCTCGCGCAAGGCCGGCGGCACGAGGCGCAACATGTCCTCGGTCGCGCGCACCACCACCGGCAGAATAATGATGCCGAGCGCGATCGCTCCGGCAATACCCGAGAAGCCGCCGAAGGGGCGCACAAGGATCTGATAGACAAAAAGGCCGATGAGAATGGACGGGGCAGACAGCAGCACGTCGTTGATGAAACGGACGACCCGACCAAGCAGGCTGCGGTCGCCAAGCTCAGCCAGAAAAATACCGGCCAATACGCCGATGGGCGTGGCAATGATAACCGCCATTCCCACCTGGATCAGCGAACCGATGATGGCGTTTCTGAGCCCGCCGCCGCGACCGGGCGGCAGGGTATCGGTGACGAGGAGCGCGGTTGACAGCGATGAGGCGCCCCGGCTGACCAGGGTCCACAGGATCCAGGCGAGGAGCAGCAAGGCAACCCCCGCACTCAGCGTGGCAACGACCCGGAAGGTCGCATCACGGGCAAGCCGGAGGGGAAGACGTTGCGACATCGTTCAGGTCTCCAGCCGGCTTCTGACAAGGAAGCGAGCAACGGCAAGGACGATGAATGACAGCACAAAAAGCAGGAAGCCCAGTTCGAGCAGGGCAAAAAGCTTGAGAGAGCCGGGCGCAGCTTCCGGGAATTCGTTGGCAATCGTCGAGGCAATCGAGGCGCCTGGCGAAAACAGGGATGCCGAAATACGGTTGGCGTTGCCGATGACGAAGGTGACAGCCATGGTTTCGCCCAGAGCCCGTCCGAGCCCCAGCATGACGGCGCCGACGATTGCTGTGCGGCCATAGGGAATGGAAACCGCAGTGAAGACCTCGCTCGTGGTTGCGCCCACACCATAAGCCGCCTCCTTGAACATCGGCGGCACCGATTCAAGGACTTCAACGAAAAGCGCGGTGATGAAGGGCAGGATCATGAGGGCCATGATCAGCCCGGCGGTGAGAATGCCTGTGCCGATCGGCGCACCGGAAAAGAGCGTGCCAATCACCGGCACCACTCCAAGCGTGCTGGCGAGCGCGGGCTGGACATAGGTTGCCATCAGAGGCACGACGACGAAAAAACCCCACATGCCAAAAATGATCGAAGGGATCGCGGCAAGCAGCTGAATGGCGGTGCCGATGGAGCGACGCAGGACCGGTGGCGCTACTTCGGTCAGGAAAAAGGAGATACCGAACGCCGCAGGGACAGCAACCACAACGGCAATGACAGCGGTGATAATTGTTCCGTAGACGGCAACCACGGCGCCGTATTTTTCGGTGACCGGGTTCCAGGCTGAACTGGTAAAGAAATCAATGCCGAAGGCATAGAGAACCGGTAAACCGCCGTGAAACAACAGGATGATGATGAGGCCGAGCAGTGTCAGAACCAGGATGCCAGCAGCATAAAGCACGCCCCGGAAAATGACATCAGAGGCCTGCTCGCCCCGGGCAAAGCCACGGTGCCGCGATACGGGGGCAGAGGATAACGTGCCTACTGCAACATCACTCACTGGCAAAACCCTCTACTTGTCGCTTCACCGCAACGCCCCACCCTATCACGACGCGTGTCGGGTGCGACATGTATCACGCGCCAGCACCGGGGAGCCGGCGGGCAGATCGGGCCCGCCGGACTGTGCCCGAGCGCTTATTTCTTCCACACCGGATTGCCGGCGCTGTCCTTGATCTCGCTTTCCCAGGCCGTCTTGACCCGCGCGGTCACGCTGGCGGGAAGCGGGATGTAGTGCAGCTTCTCCGCCGTGGCGCCGCCATTGGCGAACGCCCAGTCGAAGAATTTCATGACAGCCAGAGACTGTTCGGCTTTGGCCGGGTTCTTCGGCAACAGAATGAAGGTGGCGCTGGTGATCGGCCAGGTGGTGTCGCCGGGAGTGTTGATCATGCTGGCAGCGAAATCCTTGGCACCGGCCCAATCAGCATTGGCAGCAGCGGCCTGAAACGCCGGGGTCGAGGGCGAAACAAACTTGCCCGCCTTGTTCTTAAGCTGCGCCGTCACAAGGTTGTTGGCAGCGGCATAAACATGCTCAACGTAGCCGATGGCGCCCTTGGAATTCTTCACCGAGGCGGCGACACCGTCATTGCCCTTTGCACCATTGCCGGCAGGCCAGGAAATCGAGGTGGCAACGCCTACTTTCTCTTTCCATTCCGGGCTGACGGCCGCCAGATACGACGCGTAGACGAAGGTTGTTCCTGATCCGTCCGAGCGGTAGGCCGGGATGATCGCCAGATCAGGCAGCTTGACGCCTTCATTGAGGTCAGCGATCCGCTTGTCGTTCCATTTGGTGACCTTGCCGAGGTAGATGTCGGCGACCAAAGGGCCGTCAAGTTTCAACTGGTTGGCGGCGATACCATCAAGGTTGACGATGATGACGACCGAGCCGATGACGGCGGGGAACTGAAGAAGCTTGCCGGCAGCGAGCTTGTCGCCGGCAACAGGCGCGTCGGAGGCGCCGAAATCGACGGTCCGGTTGAGAATCTGGGTTTGCCCACCACCCGAGCCAATCGCTTGATAATTCAGGCTTTCGCCGGATTTTGCCTTGTAATCAGCCGCCCAGGCGGCATAGACCGGCGCCGGGAAGGTGGCGCCTGCGCCTGTGAAATCAACGGCTTTGGCAACTGGCGCGGCAAATGCCAGTCCGGCCACTGAACCGGCCAACATAATTGCGCGCATGCCGTTTCGACTCATCAAGGACATCATTATCTCCAAAGCAGGTTTCCGATCGGGAAGGTTACTTAAGGTCTGTCACGCGCTGTTCTAGCTGCCCTGTGCGACACATTCACGACAGTCGGACGTGATGTACTAATGTGCCAATTTATTGTTTAGTATCATGCTTCTACGCCCATTTTGTTTGTACCAGAATGAGTTTCCCTCTGATCTGATTGGCGCCGGCGCGGCGGGACTGCGGCCTGTCGCTTGACCTTCAGGCGCGCGCGGCAGAGGCTTGCAACATCTCGAAGCAGGATGAGCTCATGAAAACCAAAGCGGCTTTGCTGAAATCAGCGCCTGTGGAGCGCCCTTTCCATGTCACCAGGCCGCTCGTCATCGAGGAGGTTGATCTTGCCGCCCCCGGTCCAGGCGAGGTGCTGGTGCGGGTGGTAGCCGCAGGGCTCTGCCATTCCGATCTGTCGGTGATCAATGGCGATCGGCCACGACCGGTGCCGATGGCGCTTGGCCATGAAGCGTCAGGCGTGGTGCTGGAGACAGGCGCCGGCGTTGATCAGCTGACGGCGGGCGATCACGTCGTGTTCGTCTTCATGCCGTCCTGCGGCCATTGCAATCCCTGCGCGGAGGGCCGACCGGCTTTGTGCGAGCCCGGCGCAGCGGCGAATGGAGCGGGAACATTGCTTGGCGGCCATCGGCGCCTCGCGTGGAACGGCCATGCCGTCCATCATCATGTCGGCGTATCGGCCTTTGCCGAGCATGCCGTGGTTTCGCAGCGCTCGCTGGTCAAGATTGATCGAGATTTTCCACTTGATATCGCGGCCATGTTCGGCTGCGCCGTTCTGACCGGCGTCGGCGCTGTGGTCAACACGGCGCAGATACGCCCCGGTCAGTCGGTTGCTGTCATCGGCCTTGGTGGCGTCGGGCTGGCGGCTCTGCTGGGGACGGTGGCGGCGGGAGCGGAAACGATCATCGCGGTTGATCTTGCCGAGGACAAGCTGGACATAGCGCGCCACCTCGGGGCGACCCATGCGGTGAACGCCGCCAACGCCGATGCGGCCGATCAGATCCGGCAGGTGAGTAAAGGCGGAGTTGACATCGCGGTTGAGCTTGCCGGCTCGGTCAAAGCCTTCGAACTTGCCTATCGGGCGACCAGGCGCGGTGGTCAGACAGTGACGGCGGGCCTTGCCAATCCCGCCCATGCCCTGTCCATCCAGCAGGTATCGCTGGTGGCCGAGGAACGGACGGTGAAGGGAAGTTATATCGGCAGCTCTGTGCCGATGCGCGATCTGCCACGCTATATGGGGCTCTATCGTCGCGGCAAACTGCCCATCGACAAGCTTCTGACCAGCCGCAGCTCGCTTGCCGGGATCAACGAGGCGCTGGAGGCGCTCGCCAGCGGCAGGACGGTGCGCCACATTTTCGACCTGTGAGACGGCGCCTCGATCAGCTGCCGACGCGGATGCCTGTCACCTGACCGAGGATCTGCTGGAACACGGCGTTGAGTTGCGAGGCATCGCTCACGGGGAAATAGCTTGAGGAGTCGCTGGCGCAATCGCGCAGCAGAGCGCTCTGGCCATCAAGAACGCCGATGGTGAAGACGCGGACCGAGCGCGCCTTGGCGTCGTTGCAGGCGAGCGTCATACGGTCATCGACCGCAGAGCTGCTGGCCGAACCATTTCCCGCAAAGCGGTTCTGTGTATTGGCACCGTCGGTCAGCAGAACAAGGAATTTTTTGGTGAACGGATCAGACGAGCTATTGGTGCCGAAGGGATTGTCGCTGCGCAGCGTCGCCATGCCCATCACCATGCCCATGGTGATGTTGGTGGCACCCGTCGGCTGCATGGAGTTCACGCCGGTGCGAATTGCCTCGAGGTCGGTGGTCAGCGTCCGCATGGGTACAATCTGCGCACCCGGCGAGGCCGAGCCGGTTGTATAATAATGGCAGAATGAAGCGACATATCTGGTGTTGGTGACACCGCTGACTCCATCGCTCCTGGTATCATAATTGAAATAGCTCTGGTCGCGATCCGACAGGCAGCCATTCCAGTTGGCAGGTGTTGGCGCATTGCGTGAGATGCCGACCGACCGGAGATAGGTGCGCAAGGACGTATTGGTAACACCGACGTCATAGCGCAGATAGTTGGCGTTGGGGTTGGCGGTGCCGATGTTGACCTGCGTGTTGAACGGCACCAACGACACTTTCACATCGCCCGGCGTGCGCGAATAATTCTGCAAACTGGTCAACAGATTATTGGCCGCTGTTTTCAGCGACTGGATCTTGCCGTTCTGTGCCATCGACCCCGTATTATCGAGCGCAAGCGCGATCTCGACTGAAGATTGCTGGTTGAGCGTGGTCGAGCGCGCGCCGATGGTCACACTCGAAACGCCGATGATGCTGGCAATTCCCGTCGGCAGTGTTTCGCTCGCACTGACGTTCAAGGTTGCGTTGGCGTAGCTGGTGACAACCTGCGGCACGGGGATGCCGTAGGGCGGCGTGTAAATGGATTGAAAGAAGGACTGCGCCGTCGACTGCACGACGTTTGCCGGTGTGCCTTGCGGCAGGTGAATGACGGAAAGCGCGGTGGCATCAACGGCTGCCTGGAGGCGGCTGCGTTCGGTCGCGGCGCGACTGTAGTCGATCGCTGCGCTTGCAAGCCCAAGAACGGGGATGACAACGATGGCGAAGATCGGGGCAATTGCGCCACCCCGGTCGGCCAGAAAACGTTGAATGTGCGACAGAATTAACAAAACACTGACCCTCGATGTTCTCGTTGACCAGTAATTGCAAAATCCTTGCCAGTTGTGCCATGTCCCAAAAGAGGACAAATCTGCCTATCTATGGTGGTGTTGGTATTTTATCTGCACGTCAGACGCTAAGTGTGTGTGCCAAAATATTGCATAATTATTTTTGCAACTGTGTCACACATCTGAATACTTTTACATAAACTGTTCGTTTTTTTGAAAGCATTCGTTGATATCTGTGGTCATCGGACTGCCATCGAGCCGCCTTCGCCGCAACCATGGCGATGAAATCATTGCCCCGCGAAACGCCAGCCGTTTATAGATAGGCGCTCTTGCCGGGCGTGCTCGACAGAGAACATGGCCGTTTCGCCAATCCGATGGGGAATGCGATGACCAACACCACACACTCGCTCGCCAGTGCACTTGCCGCCGGGCATAAATCGCCCCCTGCCATGCTCGCCGGCTTACCGGTCCCGGCTGATTACGCGGCGGCGATGAAGGTCCAGGCCGAGGTTGCCGGCACACTCAAGGCAAGGGTGGCGGGTTGGAAAGTCGCGATCCGCCCTGACGGCGTGGCGGTGGCAGCGCCGCTTTTTGACCATCTCGTCAGCACCGCCCGCACCTTCCCCGTCGCGCCGTCAGGACTGATGGGAATTGAAGTCGAGATCGGCCTGCGCCTGGCGCGCGATCTGCCTCCCCGCCCTGGCGCTTTGTATACGCGCGCTGATATTGTGGCGGCGAGCGACCAGATTTTTATCGGTATCGAGATCGTCTCGACCCGCCTCACCGACCATGGCAACGCCCCCTTCCCGCTGGTGCTCGCCGATAACATGGCCAATGGCGCCTACATTATCGGCGACGTCCTCACGACATGGGACAGATTTGACCTCGGCAACCTGATGACGCGGCTCAGCTTCGATGGCATCGAGGTCCATGCCAGGCGTGGCGGCCACGGCAATGGCGATCCTCTGACGCCCGTCATTGCCTATGCCAATCAGCCGCTTGATCATCTGGGTGGATTTCGTGCCGGACAGATCGTCACCACCGGCACGCTGTGCGGGCTTGTTCCCGTCAAGGCCGACGCGCTGGTTGAAGCCAGCATCGAGGACATTGGCAAGGCAAGCGTCAAGCTGCAGCCCCGCGCCTGACACGTTGATCAACCATGGCGGCCAGCGATAGGTACGCTAACGTCAGCGGGTGGTTGTTGACGTCTGGCCGAAGAGAATCTTCTTGCCTTCCTCGGTGACCGCCGGCTGGCCGCGGTAGGCCTCGCCCCTGGCGTAGGCAGCGATAACCGCCGGGCGCGCCTTGATCATCTCATACCAGCGCTGGACATGCGGGAAGTCCTCCAGCTTCTGGCTCTGCTTCTCATGCGACACAACCCATGGGTAGGCCGCCATATCGGCGATCGAATAGGCGCTGCCAATAAAGTCGCGCCCTTCGAGACGACGGTTGAGCACACCGTAGAGACGGTTGGTCTCGTTGACATAGCGATTGATGGCGTAAGGGATTTTTTCGGGGGCGTACTGGCTGAAATGATGGTTCTGACCGGCCATCGGCCCCAGACCGCCCATCTGCCAGAACAGCCATTCGAGCACCGCCTGCCGCTGGCGCATATCGCCGGGAAGGAATTTACCGGTCTTCTCGGCGAGATAAAGCAGGATGGCGCCTGATTCGAAGACCGAAATTGCCGCCCCCCCATCCTGCGGTGCGCGGTCGATAATCGCCGGCATACGGTTGTTGGGAGCGATTTTCAGGAAATCCGGCTTGAACTGATCACCGGCCGAGATATTGACGGGATGAATGGTGTAGGGAATGCCCGCCTCTTCAAGAAAGATGGTGATCTTGTGCCCGTTGGGGGTTGGCCAGTAGTAAAGGTCGATCATGGTTGCTCCTTGCAATTGATGGTGTTGTGACCGGCGCTGCGAACGCAGAACGCCGCAGCGGCGCGATCATGCGGGTGGAGAGGCGTGGCGAAACAGCGGATCAAGCACTCCAAGCCCTAACAGCAATCCGCTGGTGACGATGCCGACGCCAAGCCATTGCGCCGGATCGGGCCATTCGCCGGCAACCGGTATTCCCAGCAAGATCGCCACCACCGGGACGATGGCGGCAAAGAGCGTCGCCCGCGATGCACCGATCAGGCGGATCGACCAGCCGTAGAACAAGATGCCGAGAAAGCCTGAAATCACCCCTTGAACGGCGAGTTGAGCCAAAACGAGCGACAGGGGAAATTGCGTGAGATGGGTAAAGGTGCCGCTCGCCAATGCCAATGGCAGCGTGATGATGCCGGCGACCACCAGGGCCATCGCCGTGCCACCGAGGGCGGAGATATTCCAGCGCCGGATCAGCGCCGTGTAGGTTGCCCATAACAGGCCCGCGCTGGCAAACATGGCATCGCCAATCAGACTTTGTGGCCCGGCATGCGCGATCCCTGAGCCAGCCACCAGCACAAGACCGCAGATGACGGCAAGGGCGCCCGCCAGCCTTTGCAGGGTCAGCCGATCACCGAAAAAGAGCGTGGCAATGACGAGGCTCGACAGCGTCATGGTGCCAGGCTGGAGGACGGCGCCATGAGCAAGCGGCGCAAAGAGATAGCCGCCGCTTGCCAGCGCCACAAAGGGTGGGCCGATGCACAGGCTGAGAAGGACCGCCCGGCTGGCTACGAATTCACCCGACGTCAAAAAGCTGCGTCGCAACACCAACGGTAACGCAAGGACGGCACCAGGCAACAACCGCAGGACGATGAAGTCGAGCGGGCCCATGCCAGCCAGCGTGCCGGCCCGCGCCAGACCAAAGGAGCTGCCCCAGGAGGCGGCGGCAATCATGCCGCAAAGCGCTCCAAGGACAAGTTTGCGATCAGGCTTGTAGGTCACGACAGGAGCGACGGGCAGAGCCGAGGTGTGGTTGCTCATTTAGCCCTTCTCCCGCGCCGTGATCAGCGAACGCGTGTTTTAGCCCTGTCTGCGCGCGATGACAGTACGGCCTGGCGCATGCCTGTGTCGCG
>DEZK01000038.1:0-42299 GCA_002365175.1 Raskinella chloraquaticus (SeqCode) | reverse complement strand
GCGCATGCCTGTGTCGCGTCTCAGGGCTTGGTCGCGTCAGCCGCGATCTTGGCAAAGATCACGTCGAGTTCGCCTGCCATTGTCTTCAGCGGCTCGCCACCATCGTCAAAATAAGGTGCGAACATGGTGGACGGTGCGCGGTAGGACAGTGTGGCCAGTTTATCCGGTCCTTCGGTGAGATAGACACGGATCGGCGCCTCGATACCAGCGGCGACGCTCGCCGCCAGCATGCGCCGGGCAAAATCATTGCGATAAACCCCCAGAACACGATTTCCCGCGATTGTGAAGCCTTGCGCCTTGGCACCGTCGGTGGCGCTGGCGAAATTGACGATGTTCATCTGATTGGCCTTCACGGCTGCTTCGGTGCGCGCGACCAGCTCGGCAAATGACAGCTTGGTTTCAATGACGATCCAGCCCGCCGGTGTCTTGAACGGGGCGGCCGAGGCGGAACACATTGCCAGGACAGCAATCATGAAAGACAGGATCAAACGCATAGCTTCCTCCCAAATGATCTCGAAAATTTTTGCCAGGCCCGAGACGCCAGAGTTACACGGGGCACGATCCAGCAGGTAGTGACGAGTTCGTGACGATATCGTGTCGCCAAGGGATTGGCAAAGCGGTCACCAAGTCACGGAATGTTGTGAGAGCATTCGCCTTACATGCAGATTGAGGCCGGCGGCGGGCGCCAATTCATTCGACGTTAATGTGATCAATCACATTTCTTGCGTCATCAGTCACGGTGGTTGCGACCATCTTTTGCTGTTTTCTATCTGTAAACCGGGGCAGCGCAGTCTGGCGCCAGATCAACTGAAAATGACCAAAAGATACGGGCTGGTTCTGATCCTCTTCACGTTGGTCTGGCTGTTTGTCTGTTGGCCCTGGCTGTCAGGTGCGCTCACGATTCCCTATGACGCCAAGGCGCATTTTCAAGCCCAGATCCAGTTTCTGGCGCGCGCGATCCATGACGGGCAATCGCCATTCTGGACACCCCATGTGTTTGCCGGCTCACCGCAGATCGCCGACCCGCAGTCGCTGATCTTCTCACCGGCCATCCTGCTGGCGCTCCTCAGCCGCGACCCTACATTCTGGATGGTTGACGTTTTCACCTTTTCGCTTCTGCTCCTCGCGGGCTATGCCGTCATCGCTTTTTTCAAGGATCGCGGCTGGCATCCAGCCGGCGCCCTGCTGGCGGCATGCATCACGGCCTTCGGTGCCTCGGCCGCGTGGCGCATCCAGCATATCGGACAAATCCAGAGCCATGCTTTCCTGGCGATATCGTTGTGGCTGCTTGCGCGTGCGCTGCAACGCGGCACGGTGATGTGGGGTTTTTGTGCCGGGCTGGCGGCTGGCGTGATGATCGTCGAGCCTGATCAGGTCGCCTATCTCGGATGCATCGTGCTCGCGGCGATTATTGCTGACTATCTTCTGGTGCGTGGAGAGATTGCGGCGCGTTTCAAATCACGCCTGCCGATGTTGGTTGCGGCTGTCGCCGGCGGCGCGCTCGTTGTCACGGGGCCGCTGCTGATGACGCTCCTGTTTGCTGAAGCCTCGAACCGGCCGGATATTTCCTTTGCCGAGGCAACGCGCGGTTCGCTGTCACCGGCAGCCTTTCTGACCTTTCTTTTCGGCGATCTCTTTGCTGCCGCCGAGCGCACGCGCCCCTATTGGGGGCCGTCCAGCGAAATCTGGTCACCACAGAATTATTTCCTCTCACCCAACATGACGCAGACCTATTGCGGGGCGCTGGCTGCGCTGCTGCTGGGTGTCAGTTTTGCCTCACGCCTGCTGTGGGTGCGCGAGATGCGGGTCTATGCCTGTCTGCTGGTTTTCAACGTCATCTACGCGTTTGGAAATTTCACCCCCGTCTTTCAGTGGATGTTCAATCTTCTGCCGGGAATTGACGCCTTCCGCCGGCCGGCCGACGCAACGTTCACCTTCGGTTTCATCATCGCCATTGTGAGCGGCTATGTGCTGCATGCCCTGATTGCCGGCAAGGTGGTGTTCACGGTCTGGCGGTGGCGGCTGCTGGCGATAGCGATGATCAGCGCAAGTGCCGCGGCGCTGGTGGCGGGTTATTCGGTCGGCCATTTTTTGGACGCCACGCGCCATCTCGGGCGTGGCCTGCTGTGGCTCGCCGCCGGTGGCGCGCTGCTCACCGCTCTTATGCACCGGAGTGTCTTGCGACCGAACCGGTATTACGCACCGGTTATGCTGTTTCTGCTCGCCGTTTTCCTCGCCGCTGATTTCAGCGCCAATAACGGACCAAGCGAATCCACTGGCCTACCGCCAAAGACCTACGAGGCGCTGAAGCCCGACACCGATAATGCGACGATCAAATTCCTGCGTAGCCATACGCAGGTGGCGGCGAAAGATGCCCGGCGTGATCGCGTCGAACTGCTCGGCGTCGGCTTTATCTGGCCCAATCTCGGCATGGTCCACGGGTTTGACCATACGCTTGGCTACAATCCGCTACGGCTTGCCGATTTCACTGCCGCAACGGGTGCCGGTGACACCATTGCCGGGCCTGACCAGCGCCATTTCACCAAGCTCTTTCCCTCCTATCGCTGCGTGCTGGCTGACCTTCTGGGCTTGCGATTCATCGCTTCGAGCGTCCCCATCGAGCAGATCGACAAGCGCATCATGCCGGGCGATCTCACCATCGTCGAGCGCACCAAGGACGCCATCATCTATGAAAACAAGCGCGCCCTGCCGCGCGCCCTGTTTGTGCGCGATTTCCAGGTGGCGGATTTCGATCAGCTGATCTCTTCCGGGCAATGGCCCGATTTCGACCCGAGGCGAACGGTTCTGCTGGAAAATGCGCCTGACCCCGTCAATGTCCCGGCCGTCAGGGAAAACATCCGGCTGACGGCGGCAGAGACCGCCCTGCGCGAGAGCGGGCCGCATGTCAGCGCCTTGCAACTCAATGAATATCACAACACGATCATTCGCCTGACGGTTGACAGCAGCACCTCCGGCTTCGTGGTGCTCAACGATGTGTGGCATCCGTGGTGGCGCGCAACGATCGATGGCGAGGCCGTCGACATCCTCAAGGCCAACGTGCTGTTCCGCGCCGTTGCCGTCTCCCCCGGGCGCCATGAGATTGTCTTTGAATTCAAACCGTTCGCCGGAGCGATCGCCGAACTCGGCGAACGGCTCTTTGACCAGCAGTGATGTCTCAGGCTTCCGCAACGGCGCATCCTCTTCTATAGTTTGGAAGATATTTGCCGGGGATTGCCAAAATGCTCTCAGTATTCCGCAGGAACGACCTGCGTCACGGTCTCGGCGCACTGACGCTTTTGATCCTGACGGGCGGCGTGGCGCGCGCGGCGGGGGAAGTCAGTTTCGGCGTTCCGCGCGGCATGGTGTCGCGCATGGTCAGCAATTTCGGCCAGATCCGCGATCACGTCAGCGGCGTTCTCTCGGCACTCCCTCATGTGCCGCAGGAGCTGGCGCAGACCATCAAGGCGATCATCGCCTCGTCCGGTGATCGTGGGACGCTCGCACTGGCGTCCGGAGTCATCCTGATCCTGCTGATTTTACCGAAGTTGCTGGCGAGGGTGCCGCCACTGAAAGCGTTGCGGCCTGATGTTCCCGAGCGCTCACTGGCAGGGGCTGGCAGACGGCTGGCGTTCGACGTTGTCGATCTTGCCGTCATGGTGCTGCTGGCGATCATTCTTGCCGATGCCGTTTTTTCCTCCAATGCGCTCATCGACCGGTTTTGCCTTGCGCTCATCGATACGACGTTGCGCCTGCGGCTGGCGATGTTCATACCCTTGGCCGTGCTGCGGCCGGGCGAAAGCGTCTTGCGGCTGGTGCCGGCCAATGACGTTCAGGTGTCGCGCGCGATGCCCCTTGTCTGGGTGGTGGTCGGACTGGCGGCATCCTTCATCACCCTCATTCCGGTTCTTTTCGAAGCGGGCATCCCCGCCGTCCATACGGCCGATGAGCCGTGGCGCGCGGGTCAGGCTCTGGCCGTCATAGTCGGCAGCCTTGTCAGCCTTGGCGCGCTATGCGCGGTAGAGCGGTTTTTTTCAGCAGCCCAACCCGCTCAGCCCGCGATGAGAATGTCCGGCCTTCTCCTTGTCGGCATATTCTGGGCGGCATGGACTTACGGCGTGATCTCGCTTGATTTTGACTTTTATTATGCTTTCGCCGGGCTGGCGATCCTGGCCGCCGTGACCCTGCTGGTCGATCGTTTCCTGCTGCTGGCCACGGCCCAGATGTCCAAGGCAGCCGATGGCCTGCCTGATTCTGCGATGGCCTATGCGGCGGCGTTGTGCCGCTGCGCCCGCGTCGCAGCCCTGGCAACGGCGTTCGTCCTCCTCAGCCGTTACCTTCTGTCGCAAGCGCTCGTCATGTTCACCATCGAGCGCTGGGCCAACATTGAAGGGGGGCTGGTCAGCGGCCTCCTCTATCTGGTTGGCGGCTACGTCTCCTACGAACTCACGCGCGTGTGGGCGCGCATCAAGTTTGGCGTACGCACGCAACCCCTGGTGCCCGGCATCGACGACGGGGACGACCCTGAACCAGCGTCCCGCCTGTCAACCATCATGCCGCTGGTGCAAGGCTTCGTCGGCGTCACCATCCTGGGCGTTGCCATTATCGCAGCGCTGTCCGAAATCGGCGTCAACATCACGCCCTTGCTGGCAGGTGCCGGCATCTTCGGCCTTGCCATCAGCTTCGGATCGCAATCGCTCGTGCGCGACATTGTCGCCGGCCTCTTCTTCATGGTCGATGACGCCTTCCGCGTCGGTGAATATATCGAGGCCGGGCGGCTGCGCGGCACGGTGGAGCGTATTTCACTGCGCTCGTTACGGCTGCGCCATCACAACGGGCAGATGCATACCGTGCCTTTCGGCCAGCTTGGCTCGATCACCAATCACAGCCGTGACTGGCTGACCGTCAAATTCAATCTGCGCTTTGCCGGCGATACCGATCTTGAGAAAGTGCGCAAACTGGTCAAGCGCATTGGCCAGGACCTGCTGAATGACCCTGAAATCGGCCGCGAATTCCTGCTGCCGCTCAAAATGCAAGGCATTGCCGACGTCGTCGAGAATACGTTGATCCTGCGCTTCAAATTCACCGTCAAGCCAGGCAAGCCAACGATTGTCCAGCGCGAAGCGCTGAAGCAGATGGTGCTGGCGTTCCGTCAAAGTGACATTGCATTCGGCTCTCCTGGCGTCATCGTCCAGGGTGATAGCGAGCGACAGAAGGCGATCGAAGGAGCTGCCGGGGCGGCCATCATCAACGCGGCAAAACCGGCGGCGGCGGAATAATTGCTTCCGCCGCCTGCGTCGATATCAGAATTTGAAGCTGGCGCCGAGCGAGCCCTGGTGACGTGTCTGTCCGCGATCACCGGTTGAGCCGCGATAGTCAGCGCGCGCGACGATGGTGCCAAACGACCAGTCAAAACCACCGCCATAGACCACACCGACACCGACCGGGTTGGCAATCTGCACGGCGAAAGCCTGCGCGGTGTTATTGGTCAGCCGGCCGGTGACGGAGCCTGCCGAACCGGTGAGGTAATCCTCATAACCGATCAAAGCGCGCAGCGTTGCCTGGTCATTGAAGGCGTAGGCAGCACGCAACTCGAAGGCTCCCGCCAGCGCATCGACAACCCGGCTGTTGAGGCTGACGGCGGCGACGACGCCGGTCTCGGTAAAGCCGTCAACAGTGGTGCGCAGGTACTGGAAGCGGCCTTTTGGCGTTACGGTCAGCTTGTCGAATTTGTAGTCATGACCCAGTTCACCAAGGACACTCGCCGAATAGCCCGTCGGGTTGGCCTCGTTAACCAGAGGTCCAAGGGTGCGGCGCTCATAATTATCGTAACGATCGAAGCTGGCGCCGCCGCCGAAATTGACAAACGATCCGCGACCGAAGTCCCAGCGAGCGAGGATGTCACCGCCAATCTGCGTGGCATTGAGCTTGATCTGACGGTTGCCGTCGGCAAGCCGGTTGCCGCCAGCAACCTCGCCGGTGGTGAAGTAGAAGGAGGCGCCGAGCGTGATACCATCGCCGATATTCCGCAGGCCGCCCAGTCGTACGCCGCCGGTGGTGTAATCGTTCAATGGCGTTGATGTGGTGCCGGCTGCGGTCAGAATGCCATTGGCGGACCGGCTATTGGACGAGCCGGCATCGCCGGTGCCGTAGATGAAGAACTGCCATTGCCCGCTGGTCGGGACGACACGGCCAAGCTGATCAACCGCACCGAGGGCGGCCGAGCGGCGCAGGGCAAACGAGGTGTCGGAGAGGACCTGATCGGCGGTGGCGGCGATGGTCGGAGCCTGCAGATATTGCTGCACGGTGGCGGCAATCAGGCTGTGGCCACGCTCGGTGGGGTGAACGGTGTCAAAAAACAGGAAATTGTTGAACTGCGCCGGGCTTGCCGCACAGCTCGGAGTGAGGAGGCAGGCCTGGGTCACGTTGGTGAAGCCAAACGAAGCCGGATTGGCAACGATTGCCCGAAAGATCTCATCGACCGGGACCGAGATAATGTTCGTATTGGGCAAGGCGGCGGCAGCACCGGTCAATTGCGCCAGCAAGGCCCGGTTGAAATTGCCTGAGGCGAGCCCTGCCAACTGGGCATTGGCGGCAACCGTATTATAGGCCGGCAGAGAGGCGAAATCGGGCAGGTTGAAGACCAGCAAGGTCCGCGCGCCCGCCGCCGACAGCTGGCGCACCTGATTGCCGATATCGACCGCCGCCGTATTGGTTACGGTGACAGCTGCGCCCGGCGCCGCAGCCACCGGAATATCGCCGATGGCGACCTGATTGGTCAGATCAAAGATGTTGTTGGCGCCGCCCCATAACGACACCACGTCACTGGTGCCAAAACGGCCACCGCGGGCAAGATAGGTGTTGATCTGTGTCTGGATCGAAACGGGCTGGGTCGCTGTCCCCGCCGCAGTCTGGGCCCCGCCAAAGGCGAAATTGATATTGCCGGTATTGGGATTGACGGTGGTGAAGAAATTCGTCGACGGCCCGAAGAGCTGGGTGATCCAGGTCGGCCCGTTGGAAAATTGCTGCAGGCGCAAGGGGAGATAGTTGGGAACCGCTCCGCCAAACACCGTGGCGACATTGCCCTGATCGGTCAGACTGTCGCCAAAACCGACGATACGATCAAATTGCTGTGCCTGAGCAGACACTGCGGCGCCGGCGCATGTCAAAACGGCTAACAGAGATGCGCGAAGCATGTTGGACGACATGATACCCCCCCGGAAACAGTCAAGCGCATGAACAGCGCGTGTTGCCGGAAAAACTATCTTACTGCCCGTTTAACAGGCAAGCGCGCCTCGACCGGTCCAGGCCTTTCCACGTCGGTTTTGTGACGAAAGCATCGTTTTGTGTCCGTTTTGTCACAACAACTTACGTAACGTAAGGAACGATTGCGACGAGTTCTGCGATCCGACCACGAGCCCGGCGATTCTCAGAACTTTTCAACCCAGGGTCGTACCTCGATCTCCCAGCTCCAGCAGGAGCGCTCCTGGTTGATGAGGTCGAGATAGGCGCGGGCGATGGCGTCGGGATGGAGCTTGTCGTGCTTGCCTTCAGCATCAGGATAACGGGCGGACAGAATAGCCCCGTCGATGATGACATGGGCAATATGGATGCCTTGAGGATGGAATTCGCGAGCCATGGACTGGGCAAGCCCGCGCAGGGCAAACTTGCCCATCGCAAAGGGCGCCGACTGGGGATAGCCTTTCACGCCGGCCGAGGCGCCGGTGAAGAGGATTGTGCCGCCGCCACGCTTCAGCATCGCGCGCACCGCCTGCTGGCCGACGAGGAAGGCACCGAACGCGGTGATATCAAGTGTTTTGCGCACATCACCAGGGTTGAGGTCGGCAAGCGGGCCACGGACACGAAACGACGGATTATAAATCACCACGTCGAGATCGCTGCCAACCTCGGAGAACAGAGCGGCGACGTCGTCTGCGTCACTCGCATCGCATGTGTGGACGCTTGCTTTCGTCGCCCTGGCAAGATCGCCGAGTTTGGCGATGTTGCGGGCGGCAAGGGCCACTGAGTAGCCCTCACCATGCAACAGACGGGCGAGCGAGGCTGATAATCCATCGCCGACGCCGACGATAAGGGCCCTGCACCTTGCTGACATGCTGTTCTCCTTTGGCGTGATGCGTTCTACCGTCCGCCTGGCAGCTCTGCCAAACACGATCGATGCACGACTTCGTGACGATCCGGGCGGAAAAATCCATGCAGGCAACGCGGCCAACTGGCCAGCGAATCATACCATTTTGTCGATTTGCCGTTCCCGATTTTTGGTGACGTCGATCTCAGGTTGCGCTTGCCAACTTTAAGACGTTGGAAATTGAGCAATGCTTGAATGGCTTAAGCCAGCAGGTAGCAGAAAGCTGCGTGGTACAAGACGGAACGGATCGCCCGGAGGGTGAAATGCTGGTTGAGCGACGAGAGATTGCCGATGTCCATTTCCTCCTGGTTGAGGATGATGCTGACGAGGCGGCGTTGCTGCGCCGTGTGCTGCATCGCTCCTCGCACCATATCTATTGCCGCGAACTGGTGAATGGCCGCCAGGCTGTGGACTACATCCGCCGCGTGGCAAACGACAGCGCTGTCGGCCTCCCGGACCTCATTTTGCTCGATATCCAGATGCCGGTCATGACCGGTCTTGAATTTCTAGCCTGGCTACGGGCTGATGCCCGCTACAACGCCGTTCAGGTTGTCGTCCTCACAGGCGTTCGCGACGATGCGATCCTGCGTCAGGCGCTGGCGCTCGGCGCCAATGCCGCGCTCAACAAGGAACTGCGCCGCGAGGATGCCGACACGTTACGGCAGATGATTATCGATGTGTGGTTTCACGGCGAAGTCTACTATTTCGCCGAACAAACCGATGCGCCAGGCGCATCGCTGATGCCATAAACTGTCGCGTGTTTAAGCAATCACGCCGCTGCGCAAGGCCTCTGCCACGGCGTGCGAACGGTTCTGGGCGCCAAGCTTCGCGGCCGCATGCTTGAAATGGGTTTCGACCGTCGTCTGGGCGATATCAAGCAGTCCGGCGATGTCTTCCGACGTCCTGCCTTCGCTTGCCCATCTGAGGCATTCGACCTCGCGTGGCGTCAGCCGTCGCGGTTTACCCGAAAGGCGGGCATAGCGTTGCGAGATGGAACGCAGCAGGGGAAGGGCGATGGCGCCGATCAAGCCTTCGTCGATTGCGCTCAACGGCCGATTGCGGCCAGCCCATATCTCGCTTGCAAGACCAGCCCGTCGGGGAACAGCAAACAGCCATTGCGGACCCAGTTCAGCCATATCGGCGACCGACACCTGCGCTTCGGCAAGCAAGGATGCCTGCGTCATATCCGCCGGTGTCAGCACACCGCCACGCGCGCGCCGCGCGGCAGTCGCGAGAGTGCCGAAATGCCAGTGCGCGGCAAGGGCGCGCGCCTGTATACGGCTGCTCCAGGTCGAAAAAAGTATCCTGACGCTTCTGTCACTCGTCTCATCCTCGACCATCATCACCAGGTGCAAATGGTCAAGCTCAAGCACACGGCGCAGATGCTCGGCCATCGTTGGCGGCGGGGCCAAGGCCGTCGGCACGCTTGAAACAGAAGACGGAACGCCGGTTGAACCACGAAATTCCACGGTCGGTCTGATCAGGTGCATGGGAGGCTCATTCTTTTGGAGCGAGTGAACGAATCAACCTATCCCATAACGGGAATAATAAATAAACACACTTTATGCGTGTGTTGTAAATTTCTCTTGCCCGGTTGACCGGCGGACATGCCCCGCTTAATCCCCGCACCATGGGCACTATATCCTCATCACCCGCTTCCGCGCTGACGCTGGCCCAAGGGCTCATTCGCTGTCCGTCGGTGACCCCTGCGCAAGCTGGTGCGCTTGACTACCTCGAAGAGGTCTTGCGACCAGCGGGGTTTATGACCGAGCGCCCGGTATTCCATGACGCCGGTACGCCGGACGTTGAA
Source organism: Raskinella chloraquaticus (SeqCode) (assembly GCA_002365175.1). GTDB lineage: Bacteria > Pseudomonadota > Alphaproteobacteria > Rhizobiales > UBA4765 > Raskinella > Raskinella chloraquaticus. Next base: position 32,346 of record DEZK01000038.1, on the reverse strand, counting down.
AACCTTTATGCGCGCATCGGCACATCATCACCCGTGCTGGCGTTCGCGGGGCACACGGATGTGGTACCGCCGGGCGATATCACAGCCTGGTCAGCCCACCCGTTCGCAGCTTTGATCCGGGACGGCCTGCTCTATGGCAGAGGGGCAACAGACATGAAGGGCGGGATTGCCGCCTTCACCGCCGCTGCCCTTGACCATGTCGCGCAGGGCCGCCTCGCCCATGGATCGATCGTCTTTCTGATCACGGGCGATGAGGAAGGGCCGTCGGTCAACGGTACCGTCAAACTGCTCGACTGGGCGACCAGACGCGGCGAGCGCTTCGACCATTGCATTGTCGGGGAACCAACAAGCAGCGAGAGCGTCGGTGATACCATCAAGATCGGCCGGCGCGGCTCCTATTCGGCAAACCTGACGGTGCGCGGGCGACAGGGACATGTCGCTTACCCCCATCTGGCGGATAATCCGCTGCCGCGGCTGATGGCACTGCTGGCTGAACTCGCCTCACCGCTCGATCATGGCACGCCGTGGTTTGACGCATCGAACCTCGAGATCGTCGGGGTCGAGGCCGGCACCGGTGCCTTCAATGTCATTCCCGAAACGGCGCGGGCAAAGCTCAATGTCCGCTTCAACGATCTGTGGACGCTTGAGCGACTTGAGAGCGAGATCAGACGCCGCCTTGATCCGGTCGCCGGACCCTCCGCCTACGCGCTCGAAGCGGTGCGCGGCAATTCGCAGGCCTTCCGTACCGAACCCGGCGCCTTTCTGGACCATGTCGCGCAGGCCGTCGCGGCAATGACCGGCAAGACGCCCGCCTATTCAACGTCCGGCGGCACGTCGGATGCGCGCTTCATCAAGGATTACTGCCCGGTCATCGAGCTTGGCCTTGTCGGCAAAACCATGCATCAGATCGACGAACATGTGGTCATCGATGAGCTTGCCCGACTGCAAGCGATCTACGCTGCGGTTATCGCTACTTATTTCGATCATTCGGCCAGGGCGTGAGCGATGCCAAGCGGAGCCGACATCAGAGAAGCGATGGCCGGGGCGTGGCGCCTCTTCTGTGGCGATCCCAAGGGGCTCGAGCGTTTTGATCTGTCGGCTGAAGGGTTCTTCCGCTCCTTCTGGGTGATTGTCCTGGTGGCACCGATTTATGCCTCATCGGTGCTGACCGAACGCAACCTATTGCTGAGCGAGCGTTTCTCGTCTGACGATTTCAGCGACGGGCGGTTCTTTCTGGTGCGAGCGCTCACCTTCATCGTCGACTGGTTCGCGTTTCCGCTTGTCATGGTCGTCGTCACCCGCAGGCTGCAGCTGGGGGCGCGTTATGCGGCCTACATCACCGTCAGAAACTGGACCGCCCTGCCCTCGGCTGCCCTTACGTCGCTGCCAACGATTGCCTATGGGCTTGACCTCGTCCCCATTCTGGTGACGACGCTTGCAACCTACGTCTTCCTGATTGTTGTGCTCAGATTTGGCTGGTTTATCGCCAGATCCGTGCTGCAAACGAGTGCAGCGATCGCGGCGGCAATCGTTGCCCTAGACCTCGCCCTCAGCCTCCTCATCGGCCGGATCGGTGATGTCCTCGCCGGCCTGTGACGGCGCGGCATAAGACACGCTTGTGAGATAAAGGCCGTCGGGAGGGGCGAGCGCGCCACAGCGCTCGCGCGAGCGGGCCTCGAGAATTTCAGCAATCCACTCGTCAGGCCTGGTGCCCTCGCCTACCCGCTTCAGCGAGCCCACCATCGAGCGCACCTGATTGTGGAGAAACGAACGCGCCTCGACCTCAACGATCACCTGGTCGCCATGACGGCGCACAGCCAGATGACGCAGCGTCTTCATCGGCGATTTCGCCTGGCAATCGACATTGCGGAAGGTGGTGAAATCATGATGGCCGAGGAGATGGCGGGCGGCATGGTTCATGGCGTGCGCATCGAGGCGGCGGCGCGCATGCCAGACGAGCCCGCTGTCAAGTGCTGGCGGGCTGCGGCGGTCGAGAATAAGATAGCGATAAGCGCGCCCGCGAGCACTGAAACGGGCATCGAAACCGTCCGCCACCTCGGATGCGCCGAGGATCGACACCGGATGGGGGCGCAGCATGGCGTTGATGCCATCGCGCAGGCGGCCTGGCGCCCAGGAGCGCGGCAGATCGGCATGGGCGACCTGGCCCAGCGCATGGACGCCGGCATCGGTGCGGCCGGCGCCGTTGACGCGGATCGTCGCGCCGGTGAGCGCGAACAAGGCGGCCTCGATGACGCCTTGCACGGTCAAGGCATCGCTCTGATACTGCCAGCCCCTGAAAGGGCGCCCGTCATACTCGATATCGAGGCGATAACGCGGCATCAGCGCACAGTCATGCCGGGGGCCAGGTCAAGCCCGCGCAAGGCGGTGTCGCGGTCCATGACCTTGCGCCCGGCACGCTGGACAAGCAAAGGGCGGACCGCGCCTTCAGCGCAGGCGATGGCAAGTCGATCATCGAGGATGGTTGCCGGCGGCCCGGAGGCGTCAACATATTCACAGCGCAGGATCTTGAGACGCTCGCCCCCCTGCGGTGTCATGATCTCGCACCAGGCGCCGGGAAACGGCGACAAGCCATGAATGTGGCGACGCACAACGCTGGCCGGCTTCGCCCAGTCGATGCGGGTCTCGCCCTTGTCGATTTTGCGCGCATAGACAATTCCCGCATCGGCCTGCGGCGTGAAGCTCAACGTACCAGCCTCCAGGCGGCGCAAGGCGTCCACCATCAGGCCAGCGCCGACAATCTTCAAACGATCATGCAGATCACCCGTCGTATCGTCACAGGACAGCAAAGAGCGGGCACTCATCGCCACCGGGCCGGTATCAAGCCCCCTCTCCATGCGCATGACCATGACGCCAGTCTCCTCATCGCCCGCCATCACTGCGCGATGAAGGGGTGCCGCCCCGCGCCAGCGCGGCAATAAAGAGGCGTGGAGATTGAGGCAGCCATGACGCGGGATCGCCAGCACCGCAGGCGGCAACAGCAGACCATACGCAACCACGAGGATGACATCAGGAGCCGTAGCAGCGAGCGCGGCCACATCCGCGCCATCACGAAAATCGACCGGCGTCCTGATATCAAGGCCGTGCCGGCGGGCTGCCAGTTCAACCGGCGTGGCAACAACGCTCATCCCGCGCCCTGCCGGGCGGGCAGGCTGGGTATAAACCGCTGTCACGCGATGCCCGGCCGCAAGTACCGCCTCAAGCGTCGGCACGGCGAAATCAGGTGTTCCCATGAAAACGACGGAAAGAGGCATGGTGTTCCTGTTGCACAAAGCTGGCGTCCCGACAGTGGGCCGGGCTATTTTTCGGCCTGTCTTGCTGCCTTGGCAAATTTCTTGATCACGAGCTGTCGCTTCAGCCGCGACATATGGTCGATGAAAAGCACGCCGTCGAGATGATCGATCTCATGCTGGAGGACGGTAGCGAGCAGACCCTCAGCCTCGACCTGATGGGCATTGCCTTTCATGTCTTGGAAGGCCACGGTGATACGCGCGGGGCGCTCGATCTCGCCGTAATACTCCGGGATCGACAGACAGCCTTCCTCATAGCCAACCAGTTCGTCGGACGAGGCCAGGATCTGCGGGTTGATGAAGGCCTGGGGCGCCGGCGGCTCGTTCTTGCGTGCCAGATCAACCGTGACCACACATCTGGCGACGCCAATCTGGATGGCGGCAAGACCAATACCGGGCGCCTTGTACATGGTTTCGAACATGTCGACGATCAATTGCTCCAGCTCGCCGTCAAAGGCTGCAACCGGCAGGCTTTTCTGGCGCAGGCGCGCATCGGGTAAGGTCAGGATCGGGCGGACTGTCATAGCCGCGAGATAGGGCGCGCTGGCGTCAGCGTCAATCATGGGCAGGCGAAATTCAGTGAATTTGTTCACGGTTCGGTCTCATCAAACGCGTAAATCAGCTAGAGTGGTGTCATGATCGATTCGATTCTTGTCATTGGTGGCCGCCCGCTCGACGGGTTTGAGCTGGTGCTTCTCGCCGGGCTTCTATCGGGGGTGCTGATGGCCATTCTGGCCTGGCGCTCATCACGCCTGCAGACGCGGCTAGCTGGCGAAGCGCAGGCGCGGGCACGCGAGATGGAAGACCGTTTGCGCGATGTCATGGCAGGCCAATCAGAACTTGCCGGCAGGCTTTCAACCATGACCCACCTGATCGGCGAGCGGCAGAGTGACATGCATCAGGCCATGAGCGAGCGGCTTGACGCGGTCGGACATCGGCTGGGGCATGGGCTGCTCGAATCAGCCCGTTTTACCGGCGATCATCTGACAAAACTCAATGAGCGGCTGGCCGTCGTCGAGGGTGCCGGCCAGGCCATCGGCGCGCTGGCTGACGAGGTGGTCGGGCTTAAATCCATTCTATCCAACAAGCAGGCGCGCGGCGCTTTCGGCCAGGCGCGGCTTGAAGCCATCATACAGGACAGTCTGCCGCCGAGCGCCTATGCTTTTCAGCCAACGCTGTCCAACAACAGCCGGCCCGATTGCATCGTGCGCCTGCCGACGACAAGCGAGGTGCTGGTTGTCGATGCGAAATTTCCGCTCGAAGCGATTGCCGCCTGGCGCCATGGCGGCGATGGCGAGATGGCAAGGGCTGGCGAGCAACGCGTGCGCGGGGATATCGGCCGGCACATCGATGACATAGCGCGCAAATATCTGCTGCCCGGGGAGACGCAGGATATCGCCTTGATGTTTGTCCCTTCCGAATCGCTCTTCGCTGACATTCAGGAAAGCTTCTCCGATGTCGTGGAGCGGGCGTTCAAGGCGCGCGTCGTGCTGGTCTCGCCCTCCCTGCTCATGCTTGCCGTCCAGGTGGTGCAATCGCTGGTGCGCGATGCGCGCATGCGCGATGAGGCGCGGCGTATCCAGGTCGAGGTCGGGCGATTGCTGGAAGATGTGCGGCGGGTGAGCGAGCGGGCAGGCGCGCTTGACAAGCATCTGCGCAAGGCCGGCGAGGATGTGACAGGTCTCATCCTGTCAACTGAAAAGGTGACCCAGAGGGGGCTGCGTATCGCCACCGTTGATTTGTCAGAAGGTGAACCGCCGGCGGCGCAACTGCAACGGCCGCTCGCGGCTGAATGAGATGACAGCCCTCAGAACGGCAGGCGCGCCCGCAACGCCGTCGTCAGCGTCCCCTCATCGAGATAATCAAGTTCGCCGCCGACCGGCACGCCATGGGCAAGGCGCGTGACCTTGACGCCGGTCGCGGCCAGAAGATCGGTGATGTAATGGGCCGTCGTCTGGCCTTCGACGGTGGCATTAAGGGCCAGAACCACCTCATCGATCTTCTCATCAATGATACGCCCCGGCAGCACGGCCAGATGAAGGCGGTCAGGTGTCACGCCATCCAGCGCCGACAAGGTTCCGCCCAGCACATGGTAGCGCGCACCGGCGGCGGCCGCGCGCTCCATCGCCCACAGATCGGCGACATCCTCAACGATGATCAGCATGCCTCCCTGGCGCTGCGGATCGCGGCAGATCGAACAGGGATCGAGTGTATCGACGTTACCACAGGTGCGGCAGACGATAATCTTCTCGGCGACATCACGACAGGCCACGGCCAGCGGATCGAGCAATTGTTCGCGCCGTTTGATCAGAGCCAGCGCCGCGCGGCGGGCAGAGCGCGGACCAAGCCCCGGCAGACGGGCCAGAAGCTGGATCAGGCGATCTATTTCAGGGCCGGCACTGTAGCGGATCATAGGCACTCCGGAGGGGTCAGACTCAACCAGGCGGGATTTACCATGTTCGGCTGTCCATGCACCAAGTTTAGCCATGAACGCTTGCCAGTATGTCACAATTGCAGTAGCAGCCCGGTTTGGCTGCGATAACAGAGCAGGCACATGTCGCGTTTTATCTGTATGCTGATTGCTGGAGGGCTTGGCGCCCTGTGTGCGGGGTGTTCGAGCCTTGAAGGATCGAGCCCGCTCGCCCTGCCAGCCTTTCCAAGCCTGCCGGCATTCTCGGCCGCCGAACCGGCGGCAAGCCCGGGAACGCGCCCGGCTGTCGACCCCTTGGGTGTCAACGCTCCGACGCCGCCTGCCATTCGCGCCGCCAGCAATGATCCCCGGGGCCTGACAGCGCCGGAAGCCAATATTCTGGCAAGCTCCGGGCCGGTCAAGGCTGCCGTTCTGCCGGCGCTGATCGGGCTTGGCTACAAGGTTGCGACCGACACCCCCTATTCAACCGTCCTCACAAAGCTGTCGGGATCGCGCCTGTCGACGATCCGCCTTACCGTCACCTTCGCCTCTATCGGCACGCAGACGCGGGTGATTGCCGATTTGCGCCGGACCGCGAGTGGCAGCAGCGAGATCGAGCCGGCGCTCGATCATCCCGACCGCGATGCCATCCAGGCGCGCCTCAATCAGGTCAAAGCGCAGCTTGACGCACGACCAGCGCCGCCGCCTGCACCAGTGGCAGGTTCGGGGGCGACCGGCGCGCCCTCGCCGCTGACGCAAGCGCAACCGGTAGCCGCGCCCCAGCCAGCCCAACCGGCTCTGCCCGCGCTCCAGCCGGTGACGCCGGCACCACCAGTGGCGGCCGCACCCGAACCCCCGCCCGCCAATCAGCCGGCCGAACAATCCTGGTTCCCGCAGATTCCGTTTCCGCGGCTCGGCGGCGAGCCGAGCAGCGCGGTCGTTCAGCAGGCAACACCCAATATCGAGGCGCAGCGCCCGGCCCGACGTTCAGACAATCCGTTCAGAGAATTGATCCCCAATCTGCCGCCGCCCAACCTGCCCAATTTATTCCCGGCAGCGCCCTCCGACGCAACGCCTGATGACCGGCCGCTGCGCAAGGGCCAGACCCGCGTCAGATTGTAAGTTCGAAAATCAGAAAGGCAGCTTGAAGCCCGGCGGCAGAGGCAACCCCGCCGTCAGGCTCTTCATCATGTCGCCCGAAGCTGCTTCCACCTTGCGCCGGGCATCGGCGTGGGCAGCGATCAACAGATCCTCAAGGATATCCTTTTCGCTGACAAGCAAAAGCGACGGGTCGATCGCAACGGCTTTAAGGTCGCCCTTGCCGTTGAGGCGCACCCTGACCAGGTCGCCTCCGGCGAGGCCCTCGATCTCGATGCGCTCCAGATCATCCTGCGCCGCTTTCATCTTGGCCTGCATGTCCTGGGCCTGCTTCATCAGCTTCATGATGTCCATGGGGCACTCTCATCATTGTCATCATCTGGAACGGTCATGCCGGCGTCACCTGCCCCGGTCGGCTGCGGTGCGTCCGGCATGCGGATATCGATGATCTCGGCGCCGGGGAAACGGGCGAGAATAGCCGAAACGCTCGGGTGCGAGCGGACGTCGTCGACCAGCATCTGTCGCTCGACGTTTGCCTGCTCTTCCAATGTCGGCAGACCCTGCTCCTGCGACAGGGTGATGAGCCAGCGCTCGCCCGTCCATTCCTGCAGTTTGCGCTGCATGTCGGGAACAAGCGTTGCGGCCTGGCCGTCGCGAAACCGAAACTCAATTCGCCCCCGCTCGAAGCGCACGAGGTGGATCGAACGCTCCAGCGCGGTTTTCAGGCGGATGTCGCGTTTATGGTGGGCGAGAGCTACCAGATCCTCGAAGCGCAGCAATTCGACAATCGCCGTCGGGCGGGCGTCAGCGAGTGCTGCGGGCGCGGGTGACTGGCTCACCAGGCGCGGTGTGGTGCGGGTGGCGGCCTTAGCCGGTCCCGGGCCGGGTATCGCCTGCGAAACGACCTCAGAGCGAGCAGAGGGCATATTTTCCGATTGCGCTCCTGTGGCGGCAGGACCAGCCGCCGGCCCGCGCCCGGCGGGTGGCGGAGATGTTTCACGGCTTGGCGCCGGCGCACCTGTTTCGTCGCCCCGCTGCAACCGTTTCACCACATCCTCAGGGCTTGGCAATTCAGCGACATGACACAGGCGGATGAGCAGCATTTCAACCGCGCTTGCCGGGCGCGGCGCCTCTTTCAGCTCCTCGCTGCCTTTGAGCAACATCTGCCAGGCGCGTGACAAGGTGGCCTGCGACAGCCCGGTGGCAAGCGTGGTGATGCGCTCGCGCTCGGCCTGCGGAACGGCATCGGAGCCCGCTTCGATGCCGACAATCTTGGCGCGGGCGAGCGCATGAACGGCTTCCGCCATTTCGCCAACCAGGATCGCCGGGTCGACCCCGTCGCGATAATGCGCAGCGAAGAGATCAAGGGCTGCAGCGGCGTTGCCGCGCATAACCGTGTCAAGGAGATCGAAAATCCGCATGCGGTCAGCCAGCCCCAGCATATGGCGCACGGTTTCTGCGGTGATCGCCTCCTCGGCGGACGCGTTGGCCTGATCGAGAAGCGAGAGGGCGTCGCGCACCGAACCTTCGGCGGCACGCGCGATCAGCAAGGCCGCGTCCGGCTCAAGCATCATGGCCTCGGCGCTGGCGATCTTGTTGAGATGGGCGCTCAGCACGTCGATATCGATACGGCGCAGATCGAAGCGCTGGCAGCGCGACAATATGGTGACCGGTACTTTACGAATTTCAGTGGTGGCAAAGATGAATTTGACGTGCGCAGGTGGCTCTTCAAGGGTTTTCAGCAGCCCATTGAATGCTGCTTTCGATAACATGTGCACTTCGTCGATGACATAGACCTTATAGCGCGCGCTCATTGGTGTGTAGCGGGCGGCATCGCTGATCTCGCGGATGTCATCGATACCGGTATGGGACGCGGCGTCGATTTCCATGACATCAAGATGGCGGCCCTCAATGATGGCCTCGCAATGAATGCCATGGGTGGGCATGTGAATGGTCGGATGATCGGCCATGCCCGGCAATTGGTAATTGAGCGCGCGGGCAAGGATACGCGCCGTCGTCGTCTTGCCGACACCGCGCACGCCGGTCAGCATCCATGCCTGTGGCAGTCTGCCCGTTTCGAAAGCATTGGACAGGGTGCGAACCATTGCCTCCTGGCCGATCAGATCATCGAAGGATCGCGGGCGGTATTTGCGGGCAAGGACGCGATAGGCACGAAGCGGCGTGGCGGGCGGCTTTATGATGTTGTCAGCCATCTTGTACCCTCGGGCGGTCAGATTGGTTCCGCCGGCCCGATCGCGCCTCAGCGCTGGCAGGACGCTGGATTGCCGCCAGATTCGGCCTGGCAAAGGTGGGAGGCTGAACAACAACCCGCGCCGAATTCGTTAGGGCTGCTTCCTCTCGGACCTGACCCGATTGGCGAGCGGCACGCCTGCCGCCAACCTCCCGGGCCCTATATGGAACAGAAGCAGGGCCCTGTGCAAGGCAGACGGCGAGCGAACGTGCCTTGACGGCGCAGGCGCATCGCTTAAACCTGTGTACGGCCAACCGATGCGGCCCATCGCAGCTGGTTTCATCGCGGCGGTTTTGGCCATCCGCCCCGCCCTTCCGCCGGGATTTTTTGATGCTCAATGCCGATCCTCTCCCTGTCGGGACCGCGCCCGCCTTTGTCGCCGACGAGCCCAGCGCGCGCGCCGGCTATGGCAATAATCCGCTGGATCGCAAGGCGGAATGGCGCGATGACGAGGCGCGCCTCGCGTCGCTGCAAACGGCGACAGCGCGGATGATCGTCTATGCCGCTGACAAGGCCGTGCTCGGGGCACCCCCGGATTTTTCATCCACCATGACGATTGCAACAGCAGCGGCACTTGGCGCTGCCCCTGACATTTTTCTCGGCATGCGTGGCGATGTCGCCTATTTCGCCGGCATGGCGGATGAAGAGAGCGACAGCCTCAAAGCCAGGGGTTTTGTGGTGATCGATCTGCGCTCCATTGGCGTTCAGGGGCTGGTGCCGTCGCAGGATCTGGCAATTCTCGGCCATGCCAAGGGCATTCTCGCCTGGCACGCCACTCACCCGCATTGCGCGCGCTGCGGCGCCAGAACCGTGATCGCTTCCGCCGGCTACCGCCGGGAATGCCCGTCGTGCAAGGCGAGCCATTTTCCGCGCACTGATCCGGTAGCGATCATGATGGTGGTGCGCGGCGATTTCTGCCTGCTGGCGCGCAAGCAGGCCTTTGCGCCGGGCATGTATTCCTGCCTCGCCGGTTTCATCGAGCCTGGAGAAACGCTGGAGGATGCAGTGCGCCGCGAGACGATGGAGGAGGCGGGGGTACGCGCCACACGTGTCGTCTTTCACGCCGCCCAGCCCTGGCCGCTTCCCTTCAGCCAGCTGATGATGGGATGCCTTGCGCAAACCAGCGATGAGGCGATCACGCTTGACCACACCGAGCTTGAGGATGGCCGCTGGTTCAGCCGCGCCGAATGCCGCATGATGATCGATAATACCCATCCGCAAGGGCTTTTCTGCCCGCCGCCGATGTCGATTGCGAACCTGCTGCTGCGCGACTGGCTGGATGGCAGGCTGGCGTGAGCTGCGGCCCTATTTCCCGCCCGGCACTTCCAGCGGCTCGCGGAAATTGTCGCGGAAGGGATGGGCGGGGTAGACGCCCAGCAAGGTGAACTCCCGGCAGTAATAGGTCATTTCGTCGAGCGCCCGCGCCAGGCCCGGATCGTCGGGATGGCCCTCGACATCGGCGTAGAACATGGTGGCAAAGAACTGGCCCTCGAGCATGTAGCTTTCGAGTTTCGTCATGTTGACGCCATTGGTGGCAAAACCGCCCAGCGTCTTGTACAGGGCGGCTGGAACGTTGCGTACGCGAAAGACAAAGGTGGTGATGCAAGGCTGGACACCGCGCACCGGCACGCGCTTGTCCTTGGCAAGGATGACGAAACGGGTCGTGTTATGGGCCTCATCCTCGACGTTGCGGCGCAGGGTATCGAGGCCGTAAATCTCGGCGGCGACGTCGGAGGCAAAGGCAGCGCGCGTCAGATCGCCCGATTGGGCCACTGCGCGGGCAGCCCCGGCATTGTCGGCCGCCACCACGCCCTTCAATTTCAATTCGCGGATGATCTTGCGGCATTGGCCAAGCCCCATGACATGGGCTTCCACGGTTTTGATGGTTTCCGTCGTAGCCCCTCTGGGGGCGAGAAGCTGGAAATGAATCGGCAGGAAAAATTCGCCAACGATCGATAATCCTGATCCTGGCAACAGGTGATGCACATCTGCAACACGTCCGGCCAGCGAATTTTCAAGGGCAATCATCGCCAGCGAGGCGCCGCCATCCTGCACCGTCTGAAAGCAATCCTGGAACGTGTCGCAGCCGACCGCCTCCCAACCGGGAAAGACCGAACGGCAGGAGGTGTGCGAGTAGGAGCCGGGCTCCCCCTGATAGACGATGGTGTTGCTGGTCATGGGCCCAAGGTCTGCTTGCGTGTTTAAGGTTTGCTGGCGGGTCAAAGAGGGGCGCTGGCGAGGATCGCCCGCGCCCGGTCAAGGTCTTCAGGCGTGTCAACGCCCAGCGGTACCGCATCGACGATGGCAATGTCGATGCGCATGCCATTTTCCAGCGCCCGCAGCTGTTCCAGCTTCTCGCGCTGCTCAAGTGGCGATGGCGGAAGCGCGCAAAAGCGCAACAGCGCCTCGCGGCGATAGGCGTAAAGGCCGATATGGTGGAGAAGCGGCCCCTCTCCCCAGGGAGCGGTTGAGCGCGTAAAATAGAGCGCTTGCAAACAGTTAGGGCTATTTGTGAGCGGCGTTGCCACGGCTTTGACGACATGGCTGGCGGTACGTTCCTCCGCGCGCGTGATGATCGCCGCAAGGGTACCAATATCGGTCGCTGCATTGCCCAGAAGGTCAGCCGCCCGGCGCGGCAAGGCTGGATCAAGCGTTGGCAGATCACCCTGCACGTTGATGATGATGTCATGGCTGGCAACGGGATCGACAATCGTCAACGCTTCGCGGATCCGGTCGGACCCCGAGGCGTGATCAGCGCGCGTGAGGACTGCCCGTCCGCCCGCCGCTGCAATGACGGCGGCGATTTTCGGCGAATCAGTTGCCACCACCACCGGCCCCAGATCAGCCGCCAGGGCCCGGCGCCAGACATGCACGATCATCGGCACGCCATTGATATCGGCAAGCGGCTTGTCGGGAAGGCGCTGGGCGGCCATGCGCGCGGGGATAAGGATGATCGGTCGGGTCATGGTTGGCGTCAAAAAGTAGCACGGGGAGGACGCTTATAATGGATTGCATCCAACAAATGAAAGGCTATACGTAGCGCGTTTTGTCTCGTCATGCGCTTTGCCCCGGGTCATTGATGGTCTCTTCGACCGGGCAAGGACAAGTGGAGAGTGATGGCGAGAGGGGTGAGCGGCGGCGGGATAACATGCACCTCCGCCAAACGACGCCGATCTAGGGAGCTACCGGGTTATGGAATCTTTTGAACAAACCAAAATCGCCATGGCTTTGTTGTTGATGCTGACGCTCACCGTTGGCCTGTCCATTCTCGCCGGCGGGCTTTACGCAGTCGAAAAGCCGGCAAAGCCCGGTTATGCGGTGGCGGTTGCTGAAACGGCGGCGCCAGGTGCGGCAGCAGCAGCCGCAGAGCCGGAAACGCCCATCGCCGAATTGCTGGCGAGCGCGGATGTCAAGCGCGGCGAACAGGCCTTCCGGCCCTGCACCCAATGTCACACACCTGACAAGGGAGGGGCGAACAAAGCCGGCCCGAACCTGTGGGATATCTACGGCGCCAACCGAGCCTACATCGCCAGCTTCAATTATTCCGAGAGCTTCAAGAAAGCGAAAGCGGAAGGAACGAAGTGGGATGCCGAATCGCTTAACAAATTCATCGCCAATCCCCGGACTTACGTGAGCGGCACGGCGATGGCCTTTGCCGGTGTGCGCAAAGCAAGTGATCGCGCCGACATCATCGCCTATCTGCGCTCGCTGTCGGATGCGCCCAAGCCGTGAGGCAAGCGATCAGGTCACGCGTTTGTGGCCTTGGCGGCGCCTTGCCGTCCGCCTAATGTGATCATCAGGGTCGCGCCACTATCATCGGGCAGTCACGGTGTGGCCACGAGGAGGATCATGCGGGCGTTTTCAGCCGGATTGACACTTATCTTTGGTCTCCATTGCCTCGCGATGACGCTTGCCGTGGCGGCGGAACCGGAATGGCGCCACGGCGTGTCGCTTACCGGCGCGCTCAAATACAAACCCGGTTTCGAAGCCTTTGACTACGTCAGGCGCGATGCGCCCAAGGGCGGAACCCTGCGGCTCAGCACAGCTGGCGCCTTCGATTCACTCAATTTCGTTATTCCCCGCGGCAATCCTGCCCCCGGCCTTGAAAGCTACGTCTACCAATCCTTGTTCGTCCATGGCCTCGACGAGCCGGTGTCAAGCTATGGCGAGCTTGCCGAGGCGGTGCGCTACCCGGATGATTTCGCGTTTGTCACGTTTCGTCTCAACCCGCAGGCGCGCTGGCATGACGGCAAGCCGGTCACCGTCGACGACGTGATCTTCTCCTTCAACGCCCAGGTCACGAATGATCCTTCGAAGCGGCTTTATTACCGCGACGTCGTCAAGGTCGAGAAAACCGGCAGCGAGGACGTGACGTTCACCTTCGGGCATCCCGGCAATCGCGAAGTGGCATCGATCCTGTCGCAGTTGCACATCCTGCCCAAGCATTGGTGGGAAGGAACCGACGCACAGGGACGCCGGCGCGACATCACCCAGACGACGCTCGAGCCGCCGCTTGGCTCAGGCCCCTACAAGGTGAAATCCATCGATCCGGGCCGCGCGATTGTCTATGAGCGGGTGAAGGATTGGTGGGGAGCCAAACAGCCGACCAATGTCGGGCGCTATAATTTCGACGAGCTGCGCATCAGCGTCTTTCGTGATTCGACTGTCGAACTCGAGGGGTTCAAGGCAGACGAGATCGACTGGCGCAGTGAGAACAGCGCGCTGCAATGGTCGACCCAATATAACTTCCCGGCGGTCCAGGACGGGCGGGTGGTGAAAGAAAACTTCCCCGAGCGGGCCTCCGGCCGCATGCAGGGATTTGCCTTCAACATCCGCAAGGCAAAATTTTCCGATCCCCGGGTCCGGCTTGCCTTCAACTACGCCTTCGATTTCGAGGAGGCGAACCGCTCGCTGTTCTACGGTCTTTACAAGCGGATCAATTCCTATTTCGAGGGCACGGATCTGGCGTCGAAAGACGTCCCTGCGGGGCTGGAGCGCGAGATTCTGGAGACGGTGCGCGGGCAGGTGCCTGACGAGGTGTTCACCACGCCCTACGCCAATCCGGTAGGCGGCACGGCGGAAAAGGCACGCGCCAATCTGCGCGAGGCCAATCGCCTGCTGGGTGAAGCGGGCTGGGTGATCAAGGACCGCAAACTGGTTCATTCGACGACCGGCGAGACGCTCAGCGCCGAATTTCTTATCAATTCACCCGCCTTCCAGCGCATCATCCTGCCTTACCAATCGGCGCTGGAACGTCTGGGCATCACGGTCACGATCCGCCAGGTGGATCCTTCGCAATATATCGCCCGCCTCAATAATCGTGATTTCGACATCATCGTCGGCGTCTGGCCGCAATCGCTGTCGCCGGGCAATGAGCAGCGCGATTTCTGGGGAAGCGAAGCGGCCGACCACGACAATTCCCGCAATTATATCGGGATAAAAAACACGGCGGTCGACAAGCTCGTCGACCGCGTCATTTTCGCCAGGGATCGCACCGAGCTTGAGGCGGCGACGCGGGCGCTTGACCGGGTATTGCTGTGGAATCAGTATGTGGTGCCGCAGTTCACCCGCTCCGACACATGGACGGCGCGCTGGGATCGGTTCGGCCGGCCCGACAAACTGCCGGCATATGGCAGCAGCGGCTTTCCCGACATCTGGTGGTTCGATGAGGCCAAGGCCAAACGCGTCGGTGGCAAGCCGTGAGCATGCCGCGTCTGACGCGCCGTGGTGCGCTCGCCCTGCCGGCGCTGGGTCTCATCCCGGCCCGGCGCTCCGAGGCGCAGGAGCCCGGTTTCAGCCATGGGTTGTCCGTGTTCGGCGAATTGAAGTACAGGCCGGACTTCCCCCATCTCGATTATGTGAACCCGCAAGCGCCCATCGGTGGCGTCTTTTCGCATATCCCGACGCAGGCCGGCTTCAACCAGAATTTCCAGACCTTCAATTCGCTCAACAGCTTCATCCTGCGTGGCGACGGGGCACTGCAGATGGAGCTGACTTTCGCCACGCTGATGGCGCGGGCCGAAGATGAGGCAGATACGCTTTACTGCCAGGCGGCGCGCGCGGTGCGCTATGACAGGGAGGGCCGGCGCCTCACCTTCCTGCTGCGCCCGGCTCTGACGTTCCATGATGGTTCACCGCTCACCATGCACGACGTTGCGTGGTCGCTGCGGACGCTGAAGGACAAGGGCCATCCGGTAATCGCTCAGGCGTTGCGCGATGTCGAGGAGATCATCGTCGAGGGCGATGACCGGTTGAGCCTGACGCTTGCTGCCACCGCCCCGCGCGATCTGGCCTTGACGGTCGCTTCCCTGCCGATTTTTTCGCGCGCCTATTACGCCAGCCGTGAATTTAACGAAACAACGATGGACGCACCGCTCGGGAGCGGGCCCTACAAGGTGCATCGCCTCGAACAGGGGCGCTTTATCGAATATGATCGCGTCGCGAACTGGTGGGGCTGGCAGGCGCCGGTGATGCGCGGGCGTTATAATTTCCAGCGCATCCGTGTCGATTACTTTCGTGACCGCTCGGTTGCTTTTGAAGCCTTCAAAGCCGGGCAGATTCTCTACCGCGAGGAATACACCTCGCGCGACTGGGCCACCGGTTATGATTTTCCGGCGATCCGCGAGGGCCGGGTGAAGCGCGAGGAAATCCCCGACGAGACGCCAACCGGTACACAGGGTTATTTCTTCAATATGCGCCGGCCGATCTTTGCCGATATCAGGGTGCGCCAGGCGGTCAGCCTCGCCTTCGATTTCGAGTTCACCAACCAGAATCTGTTTTACGGGCGCTACACCCGCAACCACTCCTTCTTCGAGAATTCACCGATGGCGGCGCGTGGCCTGCCGACGCCGGAGGAACTCGCCATCATGGAGCCGTTGCGCTCGCTGCTGCCCGAGGGCAGTTTTGCCGAAGCGGTCAGCCCCGGCGTTTCCGATGGCAGCGGCGCTGACCGCGTGCAATTGCGCAAGGCTGCCAATTTGTTGCGCGAGGCGGGGTTGAAGCTCGACAAGGGGCGCGCGGTTTTTGCCAATGGCGAGCAGCTTGGCTTTGAATTTCTCATCACCGATCCGACGTCCGAGCGCATCGCGCTACCTTATACCGAGAATTTGAAGCGGCTGGGGATCGATGCGCGCATCCGCCGTGTCGATCCGGCGCAATACCAGGCGCGCGTGAAGGATTATGATTTCGATATCGTCACGGTTCGCAACGGGATAGGTCTCACGCCAGGTGACGGGCTGCGGCGCCTGTTCTCCTCGATGGATGCGGATCAGCCGGGTTCGCAAAACCTCGCCGGCATCAAGAACAAGGGGGTCGATGGCCTGATCGAAAGAGCGCTTGCCGCGCCGACGCGCGAGGACCTCTACACGGCTTGCCGGGCACTTGACCGGGCGCTCAGGGCGCTTCAACCTTGGGTGCCGCAATGGTATCGCGCGACGCATTGGCTGGCCTATTGGGACATCTATGAGCGACCGTCGAATCGCCCCAAATACGGGCGAGGATCGATCGATACCTGGTGGCGCGATGCGGTAAAGGCATCCACACTCGGCAAAGGTGCGGTGGGAGACTGATGGCTGCCTATCTGTTGCGACGCCTGCTTCTGATCATTCCAACCCTGATTGGCATCATGCTGGTCTCGTTCGCCATCATCCAGTTCGCGCCGGGCGGACCGGTGGAGCAAATTCTTGCCAAGCTTTCGGGCGTCGACGTGTCGGCCACCTCGCGCATCGGTGGTGCATCAAGCGATCTCAGCGGCGGCGGCCTGCGCCCCGGCGGCGGCGACCAGTCCTCGGTGCCGGCACGCTATCGCGGCGCGCAGGGGCTTGACCCGCAATTCATCAAGCAGCTTGAAGCCCAGTTCGGTTTCGACAAACCGGCACCCGAGCGCTTCGGGCTGATGATCTGGAATTTCGCCCGCTTCGATTTCGGCAAGAGCTACTTCCGCGACACGCCGGTGCTGAAGCTGATCGCCGAAAAACTGCCGGTCTCGATGTCGCTTGGCCTGTGGATGACGCTGCTTACCTACGCCATCTCCATTCCGCTTGGCATCCGCAAGGCGCTCAAGGATGGTTCGGCCTTCGATGTATGGACGAGTGCCGTCATCGTCATCGGCTATGCCATACCGGGCTTTCTTTTCGCCATTTTGCTGATCGTGCTGTTTGCCGGCGGCTCCTTTTTCGACTGGTTTCCATTGCGCGGCCTGTGGTCGGACAATTGGGCGAACCTGCCCTGGTATGGCAAGGCCCTCGATTATATGTGGCATCTCGCCTTGCCGCTCACCGCCATGGCGATTGGCGCCTTCACGACGACGACGCTGCTGACCAAAAATTCCTTCCTCGATGAGATCCGCAAGCAATATGTGATGACAGCGCGGATGAAGGGACTTGATGATCGGCAGGTGCTCTATGGCCATGTCTTCCGCAACGCCATGCTCATCCTGATTGCCGGTTTTCCAGGCGCCTTCATCCACGCCTTCTTCACCGGGGCGCTGCTGATTGAAACCATCTTCTCGCTCGACGGGCTGGGGCTGCTTGGTTTTGAATCGGTGGTCAATCGCGACTATGCGGTAGTGTTTGCGACGCTTTACATCTTTTCGCTGCTCGGCCTCGTGGTGAACCTCATCTCCGACCTCACCTACACTTGGGTTGATCCGCGCATCGATTTCGACCGGCGCGAGGTCTAGGCGTGAACGACAGCACCCCCATGCCGCTCGCGGCCGCCACCCTCGCCACAAGCCGGCTGTCACCGCTCAACCGGCGCCGGCTCGCCAATTTCACCGCCAATCGCCGCGGTCTTTGGTCGCTGTGGATATTTCTCGTGCTCTTCGTCGTCACTGGCGTAGCCGAATTCATCGCCAATGACCGGCCGCTGATTGCCGTCTACAAGGGCGAATTGCTGTTTCCGGTGGTGATCGATTACCCGGAAGAGAAATTCGGCGGCTTTCTGGCCGTGACCGATTATCGTGACCCGGAAATCCGCCGCGAGATCACCGCGAACGGCTTCATGATCTGGCCGGTGATCCGCTACAATTATCGCACGGTTCGAACCGATGGCGGGCCGTTCCCGGCGAAACCCACCTGGCTGAAAAAAGACAATCCTGACTGCAGCGCAAGTGCGGAGGAAAAACGCCCGCTCGATTGCGCGCTTGGCAATTGGAACTGGCTTGGTACCGATGATCAGGGGCGCGATGTCGTGGCCCGCCTCATCTATGGTTTTCGTATCTCGGTTCTGTTTGGTCTGGTGCTGGCGAGCATATCCTCGGTGATCGGCGTGATGGCCGGCGCGGTGCAGGGTTATTTTGGCGGCATGGTCGACCTGCTCTTCCAGCGCTTCATCGAAATCTGGACATCGATCCCGGCGCTTTATCTGCTGATCATCCTTGCCGCCGTGATCGAGCCTAGCTTCTGGGTGCTGCTTGGCATCCTGCTGCTCTTTTCATGGGTAGCGCTGGTGGGCGTTGTCAGGGCGGAATTCCTGCGCGCGCGCAATTTCGAATATGTGCAGGCGGCCCGCGCCCTTGGCGTGTCAAACCCCACCATCATGTGGCGCCACGTGCTGCCGAACGCCATGGTAGCGACGCTGACCTTCATGCCGTTCATTCTCAACGGCTCGATCACGACGCTGACCTCGCTCGATTTTCTTGGCTTTGGCCTGCCGCCGGGCTCGCCCTCGCTTGGTGAATTGCTGGCGCAGGGCAAGGCCAATCTGCAGGCGCCATGGCTGGCCCTTACCGGATTTTCCGTCATCGCCCTGCTGCTCTCCCTTCTGATCTTTGTCGGCGAAGCCGTCCGTGACGCCTTCGACCCGAGGAAAGCGTTTCGATGAGCGACACCGCACCGCTGCTTGACGTCCGCGACCTGTCGGTTGCCTTTCATCAGGCAGGGCAGGCAAAACTTGCGGTCGACCGCATCTCGTTTTCCCTCACCCGAGGCGAGACGCTGGCGCTCGTTGGTGAATCGGGCTCCGGCAAATCGGTATCCGCCCTGTCGATCCCGGGCCTGTTGCCGCCATCCGCCAGCCATCCTTCAGGCGCCATCCTCTTCAAGGGGCAAGACCTCATCGGGCTTGACGAACCGGCATTGCGCAAGGTGCGCGGGCGCGCCATCACGATGGTGTTTCAGGAACCGATGACCTCGCTCAACCCGCTGCATACGGTTGAAAAGCAGGTGGCAGAAATTCTTCGTCTTCATCAGGGCCTGTCGGAGCGAGCCGCGCGCGCGCGGGTGATCGAGCTTCTCGATCAGGTTGGCATCCACGATCCCGAAAGCCGGTTGCTCAGCTATCCGCACCAGCTCTCGGGTGGCCAGCGCCAGCGCGTGATGATTGCCATGGCGCTTGCCAACAACCCCGATCTGCTGATTGCCGATGAGCCGACGACGGCGCTTGATGTCACGGTCCAGGCGCAGATCTTGCGCCTGCTGAAAGAGCTGCAGGGGCGGCTCGGGATGGCGATCCTGTTCATCACCCACGATCTTGGCATCGTGCGGCGCTTCGCCGACCGGGTGGCGGTGATGAGCCAGGGGCAAATCGTCGAGCAGGGTGATGTCGAAGAGGTGTTCCAGCGCCCGCAGCATGCCTATACGCGCCGCCTGATGGCGGCTGAACCGAAGGGCGAGCCACCGCTCCATGACGACAGCAAGCCGGTGGTGCTGCAGGCCAGCGACATCAAGGTGTGGTTTCCCATCCGGCGCGGCTTCTTCCGCTCCGTTGTCGGGCACATCAAGGCCGTCGATGGCATCGACATCACGGTGCGCGAAGGCCAGACGCTTGGCTTGGTCGGCGAATCAGGCTCAGGCAAGACGACGCTGGGGCTGGCATTGCTGCGGCTTATTTCCTCGCAGGGGCCGGTGGCATTCCTCGGCCAGGATATCGGCAAGCTGGGGAAAGCGGATCTGCGGAAGCTGCGGGCCGACATGCAGATCGTTTTCCAGGACCCCTATGGTTCGCTGTCGCCACGCCTGCCAGTTATCGACATCGTCGCCGAAGGCCTCGATGTGCATGCCGGCCGCCTCAGCCGCGAGGAACGGGCAGGCAAAGTGGCCCAGGCGCTCAAGGATGTCGGGCTTGAGCCGGCGATGATGGAACGTTACCCGCATGAATTCTCCGGCGGCCAGCGCCAGCGCATCGCCATTGCCCGCGCCATTGTGCTGGAGCCGCGGTTTGTTGTTCTCGATGAGCCGACGTCAGCGCTCGACATGAGCGTCCAGGCGCAGATTGTCGATCTGCTGCGCGACCTGCAGGAGCGGCGCAATCTCGCCTACCTCTTCATCAGTCATGATCTCAAAGTGGTAAAGGCGCTGGCCAATGACATCATCGTCATGCGCAACGGCAAAGTGGTCGAATCAGGACCCGCGAAGACTGTGTTTGCTGCGCCGCAGAGCGATTACACGCGTGCGCTCTTTGCGGCTGCCTTCGACATCGCGGTGGTAAATGAAAGCGCGGTGAACCAGTGAGCTGGCATCCTCGCAAAAGCGCAACATTTGTGTTGCCTCTCATCAGTCCGGCAGCGGCAGCAAAAGCCGACCGGGCCGGATTGGTCCGCACTGACTGTCTGCTGTCCGCGATGCTCGTGAACGGTGAGGCCCGGCGATGACGATGTTGTTGGCCATCACTGGCGGATCGGACGGGTGGGCGCCCGAGCGGTGGCGGGAGCGCCTGAGGCAACATCTGCCCGAGATGGATTTCGTCATTGCCGGAGTGGATGATTTTGATCCCGCCGCCATCCGCTATGCCGCCGTATGGAAGCCGACCAAGGGATATCTTGCCACGCTGCCCCGCCTGTCGCTTATCTTCAATCTCGGCGCCGGTGTTGACGCGGTGATGGCTGACCCGACGCTCCCTGATGTGCCACTGGTGCGGGTCGCAACCGATGATCTCACCAATCGCATGAGCGAGTATGTCCTCCTGCACGTGCTGATGGCACACCGGCGCCAGGCGCCGCTTGCCTCAGCGCAGAAGCGTCGGCAATGGGATGGGCGGCTGCAATGGGCGGCAAAGGATTTGCGTGTCGGCGTCATGGGACTTGGCGTCATCGGCACGGATGCGGTGCACAAGCTGGCAATGGTTGGCTTCAATGTCGCGGGGTGGAGCCGCACGCCGCGATCGGTGCCCGGCATCGCCTGTTTTGACGGCGCAGCGGGGCTCGATGATTTTCTTGCCCGCAGCGATGTCCTGGTTGTCCTGTTGCCGCTGACGGCGCAGACGCGCGGCATCGTTGACCGCGTTCTCCTGCGCAAACTGCCGCATGACGGGCCGCTTGGCGCACCTGTGCTCATCAATGCCGGGCGTGGCGGGTTGCAGATCGAGGACGATATCCTGGCGGCGCTTGATGATGGCACGCTCGGTCAGGCGACCCTTGATGTGTTCAATACCGAGCCACTGCCAAGTGATCATCCCTTGTGGTCGCATCCACGTGTCACCATCACCCCGCACAACGCCGCTGACAGTGACGCCGAGGCGATTGCCGCCTATATCGCCGCGCAGATCCGCTCCCATGAGTGCGGCGCGGCTCTCGCCAATGTGGTTGACCGCACGCGCGGTTATTAAAGGCGTTTGGCGACGGGCGCGGGATAGCCGGCAGCGCTGATGCGCTCCAACGCCTCCAGGCGGTCCTCGATCACCACTTTCATGTGGTGGGCATTGGCATGAAGAATGCGCTGCTCATCGTAGCAGAAGGCGACGTGACCGGGCCAGAACAGGAGATCGCCACGGCGCAAGGGAGTGCCGGGCGAAAGCGCTGTACCGAGCGCCTGCGACTGGGGACCTGAATCACGTGGCGCGTTACGCCCGGCCATCGCCAGCGAGAGTTGCACCAGCCCTGAACAATCAATGCCCCTGACTGATTTGCCGCCCCACAGATAGGGCGTGTGCAGCAGCGTTTCGGCGGTTGCGATCACATCGCTTACTGTTTCGTCCAGCGCCATGAGATGGTCAGCGATCAGATATTCGCCGCGCGTGCTGCGCGCATAGCGACCCTCATGGCCCTCGATTGCCAGTTCGGCGCCCAGCAGCATGTCTCCAAGCGCTGGCGTCTTGAAATCAGGATGGGCAAACAAGAGTGTGCGCGGCACCGCAACGCGATGGGTCATCATGCTGGCGGATGTTGTGAGCCCCTCGCCCGCAACATACCCCTCATAGGAATCCCGCGCGGAGCGCACGTGAAAATAGGCGCCACATTTGTCGAGAACGGCAATCGTTTCACCGCGCAGAAGCTGCGTCGACAGCATCGCGGCGGGTGAGGCAGATTGCCGTACATCAACCAGCGATTGCATAACCTGACGTGTGTCCATGCTCAACTCCTGCGGGCGACGTTCCTGGCGCGCTCCACAATGCTGTCTGCAAGTTTCTCAATCCATAACGCGCCCTTGACGGTGCGCTGGATGACGACATTGCGGCGATCATCCTCATCGCGCCGGCGTTGCACCAGATCGCGGGCGCCCATGGTATCGAGCGCACGGGTGATCACCGGCTTGGTGACGTCAAGCTTTTTGGCCAAACCACGCACGGTATGCGGTGGCGCCTCGAGATAGATGGTGAGCAGGATCACCATCTGGCGGGCGCTGAGATCGGTGTCATCACCATGCACGTGAGCCAGCATGACATCGTGCCACAGCTTCAATGCCGCGGAGGGGCGCAAATCCATCGCTTGATACAGCCTTTTATTTCGCTTTCGATACAATATCGACGAGCGATTGCCAAAACAAGCCTAGGCGATGGAGCCATAACGCCGGTACAGCACGTCATAGAGGGCGCGCACGCCCTGAACGTCACCGCCTTCCGGGCGACCGGGATTTGTCTGCGGCGACCAGCCATAGATATCGAGATGGACATGACATCGCGAGCGCTCGACAAAGCGGTCAAGGAACAGGGCGGCCAGCACCGAGCCGGCAAAACCCGATGTCGATACATTGTTGATATCGGCGATCTTTGAATCAAGCATCGAGCGATAAGGTTGCCACAGGGGCATCCGCCACAGCGGATCGCAGGTTCGCCCGGCGGCAGCGGCAAGCTCTCCGGCGATCTGTTCATCCTTCGTGTAGAAGGGCGGCAGATCAGGGCCCAGAGCAACACGTGCAGCCCCGGTGAGGGTGGCCATATCGATCAGCAATTCGGGTGCTTCCTCGTCAGCCAGTGTCAGCGCATCAGCAAGAATGAGCCGGCCCTCCGCATCGGTGTTGCCGATCTCGACATTGATCCCCTTGCGGCTTGGATAGATGTCGCTGGGGCGGAAGGACAGGCCCGAGACGGCATTTTCAACGCAAGGCAGGATGATGCGCAGGCGGACATTGAGCCGGCTTTCCATCACCAGCCGGGCAAGCGCCAGAACAGCGGCCGCGCCGCCCATATCCTTTTTCATCAGCAACATGTTGCTGGACGGCTTGAGATCAAGGCCACCGGTATCGAAGGCGACGCCCTTGCCAACCAGCGTCACCTTCGGCGCCGTCTCATCCCCCCAGCGCATATCAACCAGACAGGGCGGGCGCGAGGAACCTTTGCCGACGGCGTGGATCAGCGGAAAGCCGCGTTCCAGCAATTCGTCTGCGACGATAATTTCACTCGTGGCATTGTGTGTCTTCGCCAGAGCCACCGCCGCCGCCGCAATCTCTGCCGGCCCGAGCGCGTTGGCGGGCATGTTGATCAGATCGCGGCCGAAAGCCACCGCATCAGCGATCCGCCTCAGCTCGGCGCCCGCGACGTCGCGGGGAATTTTCAGGCGGCATGATTTGTTGCCCTGAGAGCTGCGATATGTGGTGAAGCGATAGCTGTGCAGCGCAAAGGACAGAGTGGCCAGCGCCGGATCATCGGCAGCATTCGCCATGTAATAATCACCTGGCGGGAGCAAGCCGGCAAGCAGGCCCGGCAAAAGCGGCGTGCGGAGCGCATGACCCTCCTCGCCCAATCCGAACAAAACGGATTGAATACGCCCGCCTGCTCCCGGCAGGAGGAGGTGGCGCCCCGCGTGCGGCTCAAACCCGGTATGGGTGATCCAATCCCTGGCCGAGGATGACATCACGGCCGTGACCTGAGCCAAGGTCTGGGGCGAGGCAAACCAGATCGGCACGGCCTGCGGCGGAAGGTGGTCGATGAGGCAGTCTGATGCGGGCACGGTCATCAACTTTCCTGTGAGTGATTGTGGCTAGATATTGCTGCGTGAAAGATGCACGGCGGGCAAGCCAAAATAAGCAATTTAACCAAACATTAGGGTTAACGCTTCAACAATGGCGGCATGAATGTCATGTCCCCTCCTGAACACCTCATGCTGAGCGCCGCCCATTCAGACCGGACCCGGGCAGCGAGGCTCGTCGCGTTTGGTCGTCGTCGCGGCCTTCTGGCCAGCGTTGCGCTGGCACTCGTTCTCACCGCCTGCTCGCCACGCGGCAACAGCACGCAAATCCGGCGCCCGGACATCGGCAGCCAGGCCGACGTCGTACAGGCCAGCCAGTACTGGAGCGAGCGTTTCAACGCCAATCCCGGCGACGAAAAGGCAGCCTATGCCTATTCACGTGCGCTCGCTGCGCAGGACCAGCGCGCGCAGACCGTCGCGGTTCTCCAGAAAGCCGTTCTTGCCAATGGCTCGTCGAATTTCCTGAAAGGAGAGCTTGGCAAGGCGATGGCGGCGAATGGCCAGTTCACCGAAGCGTTGAGTGTTCTTGCCCAGGCGCACAGCCCCGACCGGCCCGATTGGCGGTTGCTGTCAGCGCAAGGAGCTATTTATGATCAGATCGGGCGTGCCGAAACGGCGCGCGAGCATTATCAGTCCGCCCTTCTGATTGCCCCTGGCGAAGCGTCGGTTCTGTCTAATCTCGGCTTGAGCTACGCGCTGTCGGGTGATCTCAATGCTGCTGAAACCTATCTGCGGCAGGCAACCGCAACAAGCAAATCGGACGAGCGGGCGCGCCAGAACCTGGCGCTGGTGATTGGCTTGCAAGGGCGCTTTGACGAAGCCGAAATCATCGCCAAAAAAGATTTACCTCCCGAGCAGGCGGAGAAGAACATCTCGCTGCTGCGTGGTCTTCTGAAGCAGGCCAATACGTGGGAGACGATCCGCAATGGTGGCAAGGAGGTAACGGGCAGCAGCAGCGTGACCGGCGCCAAAGCGCCAGCACAGGCCAGCCGTCAGACTTCCGGACCTCTCAGCCTGCTGCAGCGCTAGACAGCCCCGCCTGGGTTCACCGCTCGACGATGGTTGGTCCAGCTATCGGGTCTTACTGATTCATGACGCGAATAACTGCCGGGCCCAAAATGACCACAAACAACACCGGCAGGAAGAACACGATCATCGGCACGGTGAGCTTCGGTGGCAGGGCCGCGGCCATTTTTTCCGCTTCAGACATGCGCATATCGCGATTTTCCTGAGCCATGACGCGCAGGGTCTGACCTAGAGATGTTCCATATTTCTCAGCCTGAATGAGCGCGAGGCTCACAGCCTTGACGCCGTCAAGCCCGGTGCGCTGGGCAAGATTTTCATAAGCCTGGCGGCGGTCCGGCAGATAGGACAGTTCTGCTGTCGTCAGCGACAACTCTTCGGCGAGCGGTACTGATGTGCTACCAATTTCGACAGCCACTTTACGGAAGGCGGCCTCGATGGCCATGCCGGATTCAACGCAAATGAGCAGCAGATCAAGCGCATCGGGAAAAGCGCGCTTGATGGTCTGCTGCCGTTTCTGGATGATATTTTTCAGGTACAGACCAGGCAATTGAAAGCCGATCCAGGTAGCCGCAATCGCCATGCCAAAGCGGATCAAGGGCGGCTGATTCACTTCCACGACGACAAACACGTAAAACAGCGTTGCCAGAAAGGCGATGGGCGGGAGTACCAGGCGGAAGAGGAGGAAGGTGAATAGCGGCGCCTGGCCGCGAAAGCCCGCCATCAACAATTGCTGCTTCATGTCGTTGGTACCGACATGCTTCACAAGCTCAAACTGCTCCACAAGTTGCCTGAGGAAGGCCTTCGGCTCATTACGCAGGCTCAGTTCGCGCTTCTCGCGGTTCATCTTCTCGCGTGAGCGCTGCCGCAGCCGGTCGCGTTCGGTGGCGACCGATTTCATGCGCGATTTCAGCTTGTCGTTCTGCAGGAACGGCATAGCGAGCGTCAGCACGGTGGCGATGGCGGCAATGAAGGCCAGCAATGCCAGCATAAAGCCGCGATCATAAATCAGGGCGACCAGGCGCTCGGCCATATCAAGCTTCCTTAAAAGTCGAAATTGATCATTTTACGCATGACGAGGATGCCCGCGAGCATCCACAGCACTGACCCGAACATCAACAGCTTGCCCTGCGATGTGGTCCACAAAAGCTGGATGTAATCGGGCGCGCTGAGATAGACCATGATGAGCACCAGAAACGGCAAGGAAGCGATGATCGCCGCCGACGCCTTGGCTTCCTGCGACATCGCATTGATCTTCGCTTTCATCTTTTTGCGATCACGCAGCACCTTGGACAGATTGCCGAGAATTTCAGAAAGATTGCCGCCCGAACGCTGCTGGACGGTGACAACGATCGAGAAGAAGTTCGTCTCGGGGATCGGCACGCGAGCAGCGAGCCCCTCAACTGCCTCCGCCAGCGGGATGCCCAATGTCTGGGTTTCGATCATCTTGCGGAACTCGCTCTTGACTGGCTCCTGCGCTTCCTGGGCGCAGATGCGAATGCAGTCGACGAGCGGCAGACCTGCCTTCACGCCACGCACAATCACGTCGATTGCATTGGGGAACTCGTCGATGAATTTGGAGAGGCGGCGGTTCTTGAGGAAATTGACCAGCCAGTTTGGAATGCCCAGACCAAAGACGAAGCCGACGGCAAGCGCAATCAACGGATTTTGGGCCACGATGAAAGTAGCGATGGCGCTAACAAGCGCCGCAACCCCCGAGCCGATGAAGTACCCGCGCTTGGTCCAGGAAAGACCTGCCTGCTCGAGCTTGATGTGAAGGGGGACATTTTTCGATGAGCGGTTGCGGCGCTCTTCGCTTTCCTTCAGCGTATCCTCGATCTGCTTGCGCCGCTGCGTAGGGTCGCCGCCCGCACGCGCGTCGACGCCGCGCCTGCCGTTAATCGCAGCGATCTTCTCGATGCGCTTGGCTCCGGCATGTTCACCGGAAAGGCGACCATAGAACAACACATAGGCGAGGCCGCCGCCACTGATGATACCCAGCATGGCGGCAAGGACCTGGCGCAGCAGCGGGTCGAGTACCATCTCCCTACCCCGCCCGCTTGCTGGCGTCGTCGGAGACTTCGGCCGCGTCAAGAGCGGCAGCAAGCTGCTTTTCAACTCCGTAATAGCGAGCGCGCTCCCAGAAGCGCGGCCGCCCGATGCCGGTCGAGCGGTGGCGCCCGATGATCTTGCCGTTGAGGTCCTCACCGATCAGCTCATAGAGAAACAGATCCTGGGTGATGATCACATCACCTTCCATGCCGACCACTTCGGTGATGTGGGTGATACGGCGCGACCCGTCACGCAGGCGCGCCGCCTGCACGATGACGTCGACCGAGCCAACGATAATCTCACGTACCGTCTTTGCCGGCAGGCTGAAGCCGCCCATCGCAATCATTGATTCCATGCGCGACAGGCATTCGCGCGGTGTATTGGCATGGATGGTGCCCATCGAGCCGTCATGACCGGTGTTCATGGCCTGGAGAAGATCGAACACTTCGGGGCCGCGGACCTCACCGACGATGATGCGTTCAGGGCGCATGCGCAGGCAGTTCTTGACGAGATCGCGCATCGTCACCTGCCCCTCGCCTTCGAGGTTGGGCGGGCGCGTTTCAAGGCGCACGACGTGGGGCTGCTGCAGCTGGAGCTCGGCTGCGTCCTCGCAGGTGATGATGCGCTCGTCATCGTCGATATAGCGCGTCAGACAGTTGAGCAGCGTCGTCTTGCCGGAACCCGTGCCGCCGGAAATGACGGTGTTGCAACGGACCTTGCCGATGATCTTGAGGATCTCGGCACCCTCGGGGGAAATCGACTGGTACTTGACCAGCTGATCGAGCGTCAGCTTGTCGCGTTTGAATTTGCGGATGGTGAGCGAGGGCCCGTCGATGGCCAGCGGCGGAACGATGACGTTGACGCGGCTGCCATCGGCCAGGCGCGCATCGCACATGGGTGAGCTTTCATCGACACGTCGTCCAACCTGGCTGACGATACGCTGGCAGATATTCAGAAGCTGACCATTGTCGCGGAACCGCACATTGGTCATCTGCACCTTGCCGGCAACTTCGATGAAGGTGCGGTTGGCGCCGTTCACCATGATGTCGGCAATATCGTCGCGCGCCAGCAACGGCTCCAGCGGGCCGTAGCCCAGAACGTCGTTGCAGATATCGCTGAGCAATTCCTCCTGCTCGGCAATCGACATCACGACGTTCTTGATGCCAACAATCTCGTTGACGATGTCGCGGATTTCCTCACGCGCTGCTTCGGTGTCAAGGCGCGCCAGCTGGGCAAGATCGATGGTGTCGATCAGAGCGGAAAAGATTGCTGTCTTGACGTCGTAATAATCGTCGGATTTGGCAGTTTCGCGCGGTGGTCCGCTCATCGGCACCGGGCCGCCGATCTCAATGGGCATATGCGTGGTCGGCGGTTTCGGCAGCGCTGACCCCGGCGGCGCAATCGGATTTGGCATGGGCGGACGCGCCAGCGCGCCCCCTGCCGAATCACTTGAACCACGTTTGCCGAACATAACTGCTACTCCGCTTTATCGCCTGTCTCAGGCCTTTTTTCTACCTGCCAGGAGGGCCTGGATCTGACCGACAAGTGGTAGGGAGAGATTGCCAAGCCGATTGCGTCCCTTGCCGGCGAGCGAGCGAGGTTCAATCAGTTCGGCGATCACCCGGATCGCATCGCTTGCCTTCGATGTTTTCTGCACTTCAGCGATCATCTGCCCGTTATTGGCCGCCAGTCCGAACAGGTTGGCGTCAAAGGGCACGGACGCCGCCAAGGGCAAATCGAGCGCACGGGCAAAATCATTGGGCTTGATCTCGGGGCGCTTCGGCATGCCGACCTGATTGAGCACCAACTTGGGCGCCGGGTCGTGCGGGCGGGCCTGACGAAGGAGATCGACCATGTTCTTGGCGTTGCGCAAATTCGACAATTCCGGCGCGCAGACAAGAATGATCTCATCACAGGCGATCAGCGTGCGGCGAATCCAGCCATTCCAGCCATGAGGCATGTCCAGTATCGTCACAGGCGCCGAAACGCGGACGAGATCGACGAGCTGCTCGAAGGAGCCTTCCGCAAAGTCATAGGTGCGATCAAGTGTCGAGGGCGCCGCCAGCAGGTGCAGATGCGGGCTGCAATTGCTGAGGAGACGGTCGAGCATGGTGGCATCAAGCCGGTCCGGCGCCAGTACCGCGTCGGCCACGCCCTGGGCGGGATCCTGATTGAAATTGAGATTGGCAGTGCCAAATGGCAGGTCGAGATCGGCGATGATGGTGTCGATCTTCATCGTGTTGGCGAGGCGTTCAGCGACGTTGTGGGCAAGCGTCGAGGCGCCCACACCCCCCTTGGCGCCGACAAAGGCGATGTTGCGGCCAATCGGCTTGGCGGCCGGATCAGCATAGATGTCGGAAATGATCTCGATGACGTCGAGGGGGGCGATCGGCACGACGGCATAATCGGCGATACCAAGCTGCGTCAGCTCGCGATAGAGCAGGATGTCATTCACATGACCGACGATAGCAACCCGCGTGGTCGGATCGCAGACGTCGGAAAAGGCCTGCAGGTCACGCAGTAATCCCTCGCGCCTTTCGGTGGTTTCGAGAATGACCAGATTGGGCGTTGGTGCATCGCGGTAAAATTCAACAGCTGCGGGAAGGCCCCCGGCCTGCACCTTGATGTGAACGCGCGCCAGGCGGCGGTCCTCTCTGGCTGTTTCGATAGCCGATTGCAGCTCGTGGGTTTCGCAGAATGCCTGAACGGTGATGCGCGGAATGGGACGGATGCCGCGACGCACCCGCGCCGGCCCGGTGGCGGCGCCCGGTTCGTCAAGCATGGCGTCATGCGCCATCTGCGCGTGAGCGGGGTTCATCTCAGCCTCCCTGGCCGATAGTGCTGGCGGTGCCGGCGTTCGGATTGCGGTAATTGGTCTTTGGATCCTCGCCCGTGCGATATTTCTCAAGGACGACGGCGCGACGCCCGCCGCTTGGCTTGTCAAGCGGACGCGGGCGCGACAGATCGTTGGGGTTGGCGATGATGGCGGCCAGATTGGTCTGGCCAGCGCAGCCGAAATTCTCCCATTGACGATTGAGAACGCTGCTGTTGAGGTCGTCGGACACGCGGCATGGATGGGGAACGGCAGCGGTGAGCCGGTTGTAGGTCAAAAGGATGGGTGGCGTCTCAACGGCTGCATCAGCGCGATAGGGTTTGATCACGATAGCGCTTTGCGACACACCAGACTGCTGGAGAATGGAGCGAACATCACGTGCCAGGCGCACAGCGTTGGTTTCATTGCTTGCCCCCGAGGGGACGGCTATCGCCAGACTGCCTTCGCCATCATTGCGGAAGGCCTGGGAAAAACCTTCGATCGCCGAGCGCTGCAGGCTGGTAATTGCAGGTGCGTAAGGACCAACGGCTACCGCCGCGCTCTGGGTCGAGCGGGTGAGCAGGATGGGGTGGCGCTTGTCATAGTCAACCGGTTGATCGAGCAGCGCCTTGAATTCGGGCGAGCGGGCACATCCGGCCACGCCCAGCGACAGCACTGCCATGATCAGGCAGGGCGCCATCGCCGCAAATTTACCAGGGTGAAAAGGCATGTCGGGAACTCCTTGCTCAGCCCATTACTCGTAGATGAAACCGAAATGACCCTTGGGTCGCTCGCCGTGAGCGAGCGGCCCCTTGACGCCATTGGCCTTGACCAGACGGTTGAAGATCGCCGCTTCCGGATCGCTCGCGTTGACGAAGCCATCGGTTGGCAGGGCGAAATCCTGCCGGGCGCCAGGATTGGCGATATAAGGTGTGATCAGCACGACAAGCTCGGTCTGGTTGTTGAGAAAGTCCTGACTGGAGAAAAGCGGGCCAAGGACCGGCAGGCGGCGCAGACCGGGAATGCCAACGACAGCCTTGCGGGTCGTGTCCTGGATGAGGCCGGCCAGAACGATCGTGCCACCGGAGGGCAATTCAACCGTTGATTCCGCCCGTCTTACCCTGAGGCCCGGAATGTTCAGGCCATTGAGGACGACGCCGTTCGACGGATCAAGCTCGGAGACTTCCGTTTTGGTGCGGATGGAAATGCGCCCCTCAGAGAGAACGATTGGCGTAAAGGCAAGCCCCACACCGAACTGCTTGAAGGTCACCGTGATATTGCCTTGCAGATCGCGCGAGGCCGGCACGGGGAATTCGCCACCGGCAAGGAAGCTTGCCTCCTCACCCGACACTGCGGTCAGCGATGGTTCGGCGAGCAATTTGGCCAGCCCGCTGTTTTCCAGAACGCGGAGCTGAATGAAGGTGTTGAGCCTGCCGCCAAGAATTCCGGTCAGCGTCGTACCGCTCGTCGACTGCGACCCGTTGACGGGGTAATTATTCTGCTCGTTGAACTGAAAGGTTGAGGGTCCAAACGTCCAGGTTCCCGCAAGATTGACGCCAAGCTGCTTGATCGCCGTGCGGTTCATTTCAGCGACCACGACTTTGAGATGGACCTGTTCCTTGCCAACGATGGTCAAGGCGTTGACGATGCGCGAACTGGATGCTGATGAGCCGGCGCTACCGCCGGGCGGGACCGACAGGCTGAGGCTGCTGGTACCGGTATTGTTCGAATTTGTGGCGGCGGCGGAAGGCTGCCGGCTGACGAACTGCTCGGACACATCAATCGCCGTCTTCACATCAGCCGCCGAATTCACCTGGCCGCTGACGATGACGTTCTCGCCAATGCCCTCAGCTTTGACGTTGGTATTGGGAAAGAGCCGGCGCAGCGTCGCATTGAGGCCATCAAGATCGCGCTCGACGATGACGTTGATGGTGGCGATCTGGTTGCCGGCGCCATCGAAGAAGAAGACGTTGGTCGAGCCGACGCCGGTGCCGATGACGAAGATGCGCTTGGCGGAGCGGACGATGGCGTTGGCGATGGCCGGGTTCGATACCAGGATATCCTTGGCGTCCTGATTGAGTTCGACAATGACCGACTTGCTGACGCCGATGCGCACTTCACGCGCCGAATGACCGGCCGAGACGCGCACGCTGGCATCGCCGTCATTGCGGCGCTGGGGGGCCGCGTCACTCGCAGTCATGACCAGCAGGGTGCTGGCAATAACGGCCAGGCGCTTCAGAGCGTGATGAGGGAACATCGATAATTTCTCCA
>DEZK01000019.1:5254-207989 GCA_002365175.1 Raskinella chloraquaticus (SeqCode) | reverse complement strand
TAAGGTGCTTACCACAGAGGCGAATCCGCGCCAAAGAGTTGGATGATGCTGCGGTTGCTGTTCATTACGATGTGCATGTATTGCTGGGGGTCGACAGGCTTTGACGCCTGGCGCCCGTCGATGCTTGAGCGCCCGCTGACACGTTTTACAAATGATGTGAATGTCGTTGCCAACAAGGGCATCGAACTGGCGCGCTATCTGCCCCATTCACCGGTTGCTCGCCAGGCCGTCGTCTACCGCCAGCAGGCGAGCGAGCTGATCTACACCTACTTCAACAAATAAGGTCAGCGCGCGGCTGCGCCCGGTATATCGATGACGCCGGCACGGCAGGCCTGGCGGTCAACCTCTGCGCAACGACGCGGCTGTAATGTCCGTGACAGACAGATCCGCACCTCCTCCAGCCGGCCTCTGGCGCAGGTGACGGCGATACCCTCGCGCGACAGCGCGGGATTTACCTTGAGAAAGGCCTGCTCAATATCGTCCGGCGAGGCGCTGCCGGCAGCCTTGGCGGTGCGCAGCGCCTCGGGAATGGTGATTTGCGAAAACGCGCGGCGGGCGGTGTCGAAATAGCTCTGCGGGTCAAGCCCGGAACAGGTGCCGTGAGTGCGCCATTCATGAATGACCAGACCACGCGAAGGCATGATATCGAGCATGCGCGCGATCGTGCCGTCCGGGACGCGCGGCGGCGATGTGCCGCCGCACGAGCGGGGATAGCCACGCTCATATTGCGGCCACAGCCCATGAAGAACGAAGGCGCGCGGGCGCGAAGACGAACATTGCGCATCGCCGCGATCATTGCCGGTCAACGCGCAAAAGGTTGGCGACCAGGACAGGGCAAGGACATAAAAATCAAAATCAGCTGCGCGCTGCGCCGCTGCCGGGCGGCTGACCATACAAAAGCCCGCGACCAGCAGCAGGGCGAGAGCGCAGCCTCCCCGCATCAGAAAGTCCGCTTCTGGAGACCGGCACAATCGCGCCCATAAACAGAGCCGCGATCAAGCCCGACGATGCAATAGGCAAGGCTGTAGGACAGCCCCAGCCACTCGGCGTTGGAGGCCAGTTCAACCACCAGGCGGCGACGCGAGCCATCGGCGAAGACGGCGGTCCCTGAGCACCAGCGCCGGGCGATCTTGTCGTTCTCACGCTCGCGCGAGGCCTTCTCGGCCAGCCCTTCGACGCTTTGAAGATTATGGAAGCCGCCCCAGTAGACGAATTCGGTCTGATTGAAGCGCCCCAGAAGGTTTGAGACCAGACCAGGATCACCGCAAGACGGAATGCCTTTGAGCGCGCCGACATCCTGTTGATCGGCCAGCGGATACCAGGGAAGCCAGGGGAACGAACCCGACGCGCCGGCCGGCTGCGCCAATACCAGCAGAGACAAGAAAGTGATGGCCGAACATAGCGTACGCAGCATGGCAAACCTCGTTATGAGCTGGTCGCACCATCGCGCCGGTGATCGGCGAAGGCAAGTGAGTTTTGGCGATAATTTAACGCTGATTTATGGGGTGACAGGCAAATTCACGCGCAGATGGCTTGCCGCCATCAATGAACATCGCCAAGGTGCCGGCAATGAATGGGCTGCTCCGACAATTTGCGTCTTTTTTCGGCGTTGGCGTGATCGCGGCTGTCGTCCACTATGGTTTTCTGATCGCGCTTGTCGAATTGTTCCAGATCGGCGCGGTTATCGCCACGCTCATCGGTTATGTCGGCGGTGGTATTGTCTCCTATGTCCTCAACGAGCGGCACACCTATAGCCGCGCCCGCAGCCATGCCGCGGCTGGCTGGCGCTTTGCCCTCGTGGCGGCGGTGGGCTTCGGGCTGACATACGGGCTGATGACGCTGTTCGTCGAGCGCTGGATGATCCCCTATTTGCTTGCCCAGCTCATCACCACCGCTATCGTCCTGGTGTGGAGCTTCTTTGCTCACAAGATCTTCTCGTTTGGCGAAAGGCGCAGTCAGGCCGGTTGAGCGATCAGTGTCATGCGCGCCTGATTATGCCCGAGATTGCGCGTGGCGCGGGTGGCGGCGAAGCCAAAGCGGGAGAGCCTTGCCAGCAGCTCGGCTTCGCGGTGCATGGACAGGCCCAGATTCTTGCGCAGCCGCGCATAGGGTGAGAGCGCGGTGCGCATCAGGCCGAGGAGAGCGGCAGGGAAAAAGCCGTGACGCCAGGCAAGCGACAATAGCGCGCCGATATCGGCCAATGGCGATACATCCGGCTGGACGATATCGGCGAGGACTAGCCTGCCGCCTGCCTTCAGCTTGGTGCGCCACAGAGCAAGAGAAGCATCAAGCTCGTCTGACGACAGGTATTGCAGGACGGAATTGGCAACGACGAGATCAAGGCTGCTGTCGGCGATGGCAGTTGCGTCCTCCGGCGACAGGACCGCGACGCCCGGAAAGGACCCCAGACGCGCCGATAGTTTGGCGCGCACACTTGGCGCTGCGTCAACCAGATAAAGGCGGCCGCAGGCAGATGCCACCCGCTCGGCCTCGAGCGCTTCTCCGCAGCCATGATCGAGGAGTGCGGGTGCGGTTTCTCCCGCCAGGGCGATCAGTTCGTCAGCGATGAGGCGGTAATGAACGATGCGATGGCGCTCGCTGACATAGATGGCGTTGGGCTGGTCCCAGAAGCTTTTCCAGTCCATGCCGGGCGCCCGCTTTCAGGCCGCGCGGTTGCGGCGCGCATCGATGAGCGCGGCAAAGCGATCGAAGAGGTAATGGCTGTCGCGCGGGCCGGGTGAGGCTTCGGGGTGGTACTGGACCGAAAAGACCGGCCGGCTCTTCGAGCGGATGCCGGTGTTTGAGCCGTCAAACAGCGACACATGCGTTTCCTCAATGTCGCCCGGCAGGCTAGAACTGTCCACCGCAAAGCCGTGGTTCATCGACGTGATCTCGACCTTGCCTGTCGTCAGATCCTTGACCGGATGATTGGCGCCGTGGTGGCCCTGCGCCATCTTGACGGTGGTGCCGCCAAGGGCCAGCGCCAGCATCTGATGACCGAGGCAGATGCCGAAAATCGGCACATTCCTGTCGATCAGCGCCTTGATGACGGGCACGGCATAAACGCCGGTGGCGGCCGGGTCGCCAGGGCCGTTTGACAGAAAAACGCCATCGGGCTTGAGCGCCATGATGTCGTCCAGGGATGCGGTGGCCGGCACCACGCTGACGCGATTTCCAGCCCGCACCAGCTGGCGCAGGATGTTGCGCTTGACGCCGTAATCAATGGCAACGATGTGCCGCCCGTGATGGTCCTGCCGGCGATAGCCTTCGCCCCAGCGCCATTCGCTCTCATCCCAGCTATAGCGCTGGGTAGCGGTCACGTCAGGCACCAGATCCATGCCAACGAGGCCCGGCCAGTCGCGCGCCTGCTTCTTCAGTGCCTCATAGTCGAATGTGCCGTCAGGATGATGGGCAATCACGCCGTTTGGCATGCTATGGTCGCGGATGAAGGCGGTCAGAGCGCGTGTATCGATCCCTGACAGGGCGATGATGCCGCGTGATTTCAACCAGTCGGAGAGGTGGCGCGTGGCGCGGTAATTGGAGGGATGGGTGACGTCGGCGCGCAGGATCGCCCCGCGCACGCCGGCACTTGCTGCGAGGTTCACCGTCTCGATGTCTTCCTCATTCGTCCCGACATTGCCGATATGGGGGAAGGTGAAGGTAATGATCTGTCCGGCGTAGGAGGGATCGGTCAGGATTTCCTGATAGCCGGTCATCGCAGTGTTGAAGCACACTTCACCCACCGCCTCGCCTTCGCCGCCCAGGCCGATACCATGGAAGATGGTGCCATCCGCCAGAACCAGACAGGCGGTGGCGCGCATTTCATCGGCGTCGAAGGACGGGGTTGCTTGCATCATCGCCTTGTCCCTTGTATCCGGCACCAGGGCTTGGTGGTTCAGGACTAAGTCCTGAGGTCCGCCAGCGCTGCGGGCGCCCGTTCACGATCGGTACCGGGAGGCGACAGGTAAAGGCGCGATCTGGGGCCGTCAACCCCGCGCGGTGCCGATGAAAAGGAATGCAGACATGCGCGAACAGCTGAAGCTTGATCTCAATGCGGCGATGAAAGCGCGCGACGCGTTGAAGGTGGCGACCCTTCGTCTGGTCAACGACGCGGTCAAGAACAAGGATATCGAGGCGCGCGGACTGGGCAAGGGGCCGTTGAGCGATGAGGATATCCTCAACGTACTGCAAAAGCTGATCAAGCAGCGCCAGGAAAGCGCCGAGATTTACGAAAAGGCCGGGCGACAGGAGCTGGCAGCGCAGGAGCGTGGCGAAATCGCCATTATCGCTGCCTATCTGCCGCAACAGGTGACGGATGACGACATGCGCACCATCATTGCCCGGATGATTGGCGAGACGCAGGCCGCCGGCCTCAAGGATATGGGAAAAGTAATGAGCGCCTTGCGCGCCGGCTATGCCGGCAAGATGGATTTTGCCAAAGCCAGCGCCGCCCTCAAGGACATGCTCAAGGGTTGATTCCGGCAGGCCTGCTACATGGCGGATGATTTCGCTCTTGCCGAATCAAGGCTGAAAGCGCCGCCGCCGGCAACCGCGAGATAAAGAAACACAAAGCAGAACAGAATGGCGAGGTTGCCGCCGTTAGTGAGCGGAACGAACCCGCGGGGAAAATGCGACATGAAATAACCAATCGCCATTTCACCGCTGCACAGGAACGCGACCAGTCGCGTGCCGAAGCCCACGGTGATCAGTGCGCCACCGATCAGTTCCATCATGCCGGCAAACCAGATGAGCGATAAAAAGGCCGGTTGACCGCTAGGCCAGGGCAGAATGCCGAGGATCTTGGCGCAGCCGAACTGGAGGAACAGCAGCCCGGTCATGATGCGCAGCAAGCCAAGCACTTGCGGTTGATAGGCCTGCAGGCGGTCGAAAAATCCCAACATCAGCGCTACTCCCGAGGCAAAAACGTTTGCCAAAAAACGTGGCACGACAACGTAGTTGGGCGGTGGATCGACTTGAAATCACGGAATCGTGATTGATTGTGCGTGAAGGTACCTCGGCTTGCAAGCGCAGCGTGAGGGACCAGCGGGCCGGTGGTGCGGGTGCTGCCGCCAAAGTCTTGCCGGGATCGGTCAAACCTCTGCTATAAGATGCCATGCGTTTCCCGCCCGACTTCCTTGACGATATCCGTGCCCGGCTGCCGCTTTCGGCGGTTGTCGCGCGGCGCGTCAAGTTGAAGAAGCAGGGGCGCGAATGGCGCGGCCTGTCGCCGTTCAACGCCGAGAAGACGCCGTCTTTTTACGTCAACGATCAAAAGGGCTTCTACCATTGCTTTTCTTCGGGAAAGCATGGCGACCAGTTCTCCTTCATCATGGAGACGGAAGGGTTGAGCTTTCCCGAAGCCGTCGAGCGGCTTGCCGGCGAGGCGGGTCTCAAGATGCCAGCGGTATCGGCACAAGCGTCGGACGCCAGCGACAAGCGGCGGGGCCTTTATGATGTCCTTGAACTCGCGGCGCGGTTTTTTGCAGAAAATCTTCAAGGCAGACAGGGTGCGGCAGCAAGAGGTTATGTGGCTGACCGGGGCTTGAGTGACGAAACCATTGCCGAGTTCCGCATCGGCTACGCCTCTTCCTCGCGCGAAGCGTTGCGCCAGCACTTGATCGCCAAGGGAGTGTCGCTCGAGGACATGATTGCGGGCGGTCTGCTCATTCACGGCGAGGATATTCCTGTTGCCTACGACCGGTTCCGCGAACGTGTGATGTTTCCGATCGAAGACCATCGCGGGCGGGTCGTGGCCTTTGGCGGACGGGCGTTGGCAGCCGATGCGCCGGCCAAATACCTGAATTCGCCCGAGACCGCGCTCTTCCACAAGGGGTCGATCGTCTTCAACGCAGCGCGGGCGCGCAAGGCCGCCCATCAGACCGGACGGCTTGTGGTGGTGGAAGGTTATGTCGATGCCATCATGCTCACCCAGGCCGGGATCGGGGAAACGGTGGCGCCGCTCGGCACCGCGCTCACCGAGGATCAGCTGGGATTATGCTGGCGGATGGCCGATGAGCCGATTCTGTGTTTTGACGGAGACAAGGCGGGTCTGCGTGCCGCTTATCGGGCGATCGAACTGGCGTTGCCGCGCATCAGTGCCGAAAAAACCATCAGATTCGCTTTGCTGCCCGCTGGCCTTGACCCTGACGATCTCGTTCGACAGCGCGGCCGTGCGGCCATGGAGGACGTGCTGAACAGCGCCCGTCCGCTGGTTGACATGCTGTGGGAGCGGGAAACGGCAGCCATCGACATCACGACGCCGGAGCGCCGTGCCGGGCTCGAGCGCCGGGTCGGTGCGCTCGCCGCGAGTATTGCCGATGCAAGCGTGCGCCGCCATTACGAGGATGAATTGCGCCGGCGCATGCGACGGCTTCTGGGGCAGGACGGGGAGAGTGGGCAGCGTGCTCCGCGCGGGTCTTACCGACGCACGGGCCAAGGGCAGGCCGACTGGCAGGCCGGGCGTGCGGGCAAGGGCGGGCGGCGCCGAGCACCGGCTGAGGCCGGCCCCATCGTCGTATCGGAAGCCCTGCGGCGCAGCCCGCTGCTGCGCGGGCAAAACAGTGACTGGCCGCAGCGCGAGGCCCTGCTGATGGTGGGCGCGCTCAATCACCCGCTTCTTGTATCGCGGCATGCGGAAATGTTCTCCCAGCTTGAATTTTCCGATGCCGTTCTGACGCGCCTGCAGAAGGCGCTCGCCGCGCAGGTGGTGAATGAGGGCATTGACACGTCCGATGCCCTGTCATCGGCGTTGACGGGGCTCGGATTTTCCCGCGAGTTGCAGCGCCTTGGCGTTTTCATGCGCCAGGGTGGCCTGTGGTTTGTCAGTGTCGAGGCTGATATCAGCGATGCGGAGACGAGTTGGCTGCAGATGGCGGCCTTGCATCGGCGCGCACGCAACATACATAGGGAATTGAAGCTCGCAGAAGCGGCGTTCGCTGCTGAGCCCAATGCAGAAAACGACCGTCGTCTGATGTCACTGTGGCGCGAATTCTCGCTGCTTGATGGGGCGGAAGCGTTGGTTGAGGGGTATGGGGAGCTTTCGGGCCGCGTCGAGAGGAATGTATAAGCTGGCAAAACGCTGTAATCTGGCTGCCACGACTTGCAGACAGGGCAGGGATTGCGGCATTCTGGTGTGGATTATTTGTTGGAACCGGACCCGCATTTCAAGTGTGGTTAACGGGACGTATACTGTTTCCGGGCTAGCGCATAGAATGAAGACAGGCCTTGGTGGCGGTTTTTTGGCGCCCGCCCGTGGTCTTTAGGGGTCGGAGGAGCCATGGCGCGCAAGGAATTGGTCGAAAAACCCATGGCCCAGAAAATGTCAGGCAGCAAGAAGCCGGTTGGCAAAGACAGCCCCCGTACTGCCGCATCCGCTCGCAGCGAAACCCTACGGTCAAAGGCGCAGAATATGGGTAAATCAGCAACACATGCGCCATCCAAAGCAAAAACGCCTGTGAAATCAACAGCCGCCAAGGGCGGATCAGCGCCTCAATCGGTTAAAGCCAAGGCTGTGCCGGCATCCGCTGCGGCGCCGGGCAAGCGGGCGGAGAAAAAAACAGGGTTGCCAAAAAGCGAAACATCAAAGACGAAGGCGCCGGAGCGCGATGGCGCGCTTGAGACGAAAAAATCTCCGCCTGCCGCCAGCCGATCAGCTTCTGCTGCCGCAGCCCCGGGCGGAGCGAAGGCTTCCGGCAAGCTTGCGGCCTCGGACAAGGCCGCGACGATAGCAAAAAAAGCCACCAAGGGTAGCGCCCGCGACGAATTACTTCGCAAGGAATCGAGTTTAAACGGCATGGCAAAAGCGGCGACCGCGACCAAGGATGAAGCACAAGTCGAGGAAAAAGAGGGCCCCGATGGTCCCCTGCTCGATCTGACGGATGCTTCTGTTCGCAAGATGATCAAGCTCGCCAAGAAGCGCGGCTTTGTCACTTATGAAGAACTGAACGAGGTGCTGACGGCGGAAGCAATCGATTCCGAGCGGATCGAGGACGTTCTGGCAATGCTCAACGAGATGGGCATCAACGTTGTCGAGGCGGAAGAGGCGGAAGCGGGCGAGGGCGAGGCTGCCGCCGAAACGGCGGAAGAAGAGGAAGAGGGCGGCGAGCTTGTCGAGGCAACGCCGCGCGCCATCGTCAAATCCGAGACGACGAAAGAGCCGAGCGAGCGGACCGATGACCCGGTGCGCATGTATCTTCGCGAGATGGGGTCTGTCGAGCTGTTGTCGCGCGAGGGCGAAATCGCCATTGCCAAGCGCATCGAGGCCGGCCGTGAGGCGATGATCGCCGTCCTGTGCGAGAGCCCGCTGACCTTCCAGGCCATCATCATCTGGCACGATGAATTATTGCAGGGGAAAATCCTGCTGCGCGACATCATCGATCTTGAAGCGACCTATGCCGGACCCGATGCCAAATTACCGCCAGCACCCGACATGGTGATGGGCGAAGGCGGCATTCCGGTGGCGGTCATGCCGGGAGCCCCGGTGGCGGCGCCTGTCGCGCCGGCTGCTGCGGCGCCTGCCGCCCGCGCGCCGGGTGAGGTTGATCCGGAGACCGGCGAGTTCGTCCCGCCCACCGGCGAGGATGACAGTGATTTCGACGATGATGAAAACGCCCTGTCGCTGGCTGCCATGGAAGCGGAGCTGAAGCCGCGCGTCATCGAAACCTTCGAGATGGTGGCGTCATCCTACAAGAAGCTGCGCCGCCTGCAGGATCAGGATATTCAGGGGCAGTTGTCCAATGAGCGCCTGTCGCGCCCGCAGGAGCGGCGCTACAAGAAGCTCAAGGACGAGATCGTCGCTGAAGTGAAATTGCTGCGCCTCAATAATGCGCGCATCGAATCGCTCATCGATCAGCTTTACGAGATCAACCGCCGCCTCATCGGCTCGGAGGGGCGCCTGATGCGCCTTGCCGAGAGCTACGGCGTGACGCGCGAGGATTTTCTCAAGCAGTATCAGGGCGCGGAACTTGATCCCAACTGGATCCGCCGTATCGCCAATCTCTCCTCGCGCGGCTGGAAGGTGTTCGTCGGCCACGACAAGGACACGATCAAGCAGATACGGGGCGATATCCAGATGCTGGCCCATGAGACCGGGCTCGACATTCCGGAATTCCGCCGCATCGTCCAGCTCGTCCAGAAGGGCGAGAAGGAAGCCCGCCAGGCGAAGAAGGAGATGGTGGAAGCCAATCTCCGCCTCGTCATCTCGATTGCCAAGAAATACACCAATCGCGGGCTGCAATTCCTCGATCTCATCCAGGAAGGCAATATCGGCCTGATGAAGGCGGTCGACAAATTCGAATAT
Organism: Raskinella chloraquaticus (SeqCode); assembly: GCA_002365175.1. Taxonomy (GTDB): domain Bacteria; phylum Pseudomonadota; class Alphaproteobacteria; order Rhizobiales; family UBA4765; genus Raskinella; species Raskinella chloraquaticus. Next base: position 198,691 of record DEZK01000019.1, on the reverse strand, counting down.
CGCCGCGGCTATAAATTCTCCACCTACGCGACGTGGTGGATCAGGCAGGCGATCACCCGCTCGATTGCTGACCAGGCGCGCACCATCCGCATTCCCGTGCACATGATCGAGACGATCAACAAGATCGTGCGCACCTCACGCCAGATGCTGCATGAGATCGGCCGCGAGCCGACGCCGGAAGAACTCGCCGAAAAGCTCGGCATGCCGCTCGAGAAAGTGCGCAAGGTTCTGAAAATCGCCAAGGAGCCGATCTCGCTCGAGACGCCGATTGGTGACGAGGAAGATTCGCATCTGGGCGATTTCATCGAGGACAAGAACGCGATTCTTCCCATCGATGCGGCGATCCAGTCCAATCTGCGCGAGACAACGACGCGGGTTCTCGCCTCGCTCACCCCGCGTGAGGAGCGCGTCTTGCGCATGCGCTTTGGCATCGGCATGAACACCGATCACACCCTGGAAGAAGTCGGCCAGCAATTCTCGGTGACGCGCGAGCGCATCCGCCAGATCGAGGCGAAGGCGCTCAGGAAACTCAAGCACCCGTCGCGCTCAAGGAAGCTCAGGAGCTTCCTCGATAATTGATCTGTGCTGCTTGACGTTCGCTCTTTGTTCTGATACTGGTTTGCCAGTTCGGAGAGGCTTGAGATGGCGTTGATGAGTTCGGAAGTCTATGACGCGTTTGTCTCTGCCGGTACGCCGGAAGACAAGGCCCGCAAGGCTGCCGAGGCCATAGCCAATTTCGACAATCGCTTCACGAAGATTGATGGCGAGATCGCTGTCCTCAAATGGATGACCGGCTTTGGCCTTGCGGTAAGCTTGGCGATCCTGACCAAGCTTTTCACGGGCTGAGTGGGCTTTACGTCCCTCACCCCTCCACCACCATCCCGACAATGCGCCGCACCAGCGGCAGGACAAGGATCAGCGTGGGGAAGGCCACCATCCAGGAGAGCGCCCAGGCCTGCATCCACAGGCGAAGAAAATCGGGCGTCAGGCCAACGCCGCGCAGCGTTGAGACGCCCGAGATGATGAAGGTCATGATGATGGAGAGCACCAGCGGCATGACGAAGCGGGCGTAGCGGGCGGGCAGTTTGCGGCGTGTCATCGTCGGTGTCGTCCTGCCGAGGCTTTCGCAAGGTGATAGACAGGAACGTTGTCGTAAATGACTCGCGGCGCGATGGCGAGACGGGTCTCACCACTCCTTCGCCACCTCCACCAATTGGTCCAGCGCTGTTCCCCAGCCCTGATGGAAGCCCATCGCCTCGTGGCGCTCGCGGTCGGCCTCGCTCTTATGTAGAACGACGGCGCGGTAGCGTGTGCCGGCGCCCATGGGTGAGAGCAGGAGGCAGCCGGTCATGGCGATGAAGCCGCCATCGCCTGGACGGTAATCGGGCCCGAGCATGCTCGTCCAGATGAGGCGCCGGTTTTTGACGATCTCCAGATAGCAGCCCTCGCCCTCATGGCTCTCGCCGTCTGGTCCTTCCATGCGGGTGAAGAAGCGCCCGCCGGGGCGCAGATCAATATCGCATTCGCTGACGCGCCATGGGCGGGGGCAGAACCATTTCCTGAGGTCGACGGGTTTTGTCCAGGCGCGCCAGACGAGGGCTGGCGGCACATCGACGACGCGCTCCAGCATGAGGTCGAAACGCGGGTTGAAGGGGGTTGGCAAGTCGCTGGTCACGGGCTCTCCTGTCCTCGGCGCAAGACGGGCGGCGATGATTTGCTGGCGGCCGGCAGGCGATACAGCGCCCGGCGCCGCGAGCCTCGCTGATCCGGCCAGGATATGCCTGAACTCGTGGTTGAGGCAAAAAATCGGCCGCACCTCAGTGCGGCCGATTGCGTGGTGCCCAGATCACGGGGAGGCGCGGCTCAGCCTGCCTTGAGATGCTTGAACATGACGGCGCGGGCTTCATCATCGACCTCGGCCTTGAAAGCGAACGTGTCTTTCAGCGCCAGCGCCTTCTGGGCTGCCGGGCGGGCCATGATCTCGTCATGCAGGCGCTTGACGTTCGGCAGCTCGGCCCAGGCTTCCTCGCCGAGGATGAAGGGGATCATGCGGGCCCAGCCCCAGACATCCATGTCGATGATCGAATAGGTTTCGCCCACCATGTATTTATGCTTGGCGAGATGGGCATCGAGGATCTTGAAATGGCGCATGGATTCATACTGGTAGCGCGTGTGGGCGTACGGCACTTTCTCAGGCGAGAAATGCTTGAAATGAACCGCCTGGCCGGAGAAGGGGCCGACGCCGGTTGCAACAAACATCAGCCATGACAGCATCTCACCGCGCACCGGGCTGCCGATCTTCTCGGCGCCGGGCGGCAGGAACTTGCCGGACTTCTCGGCGAGGAAAAGGAGGATGGCGTTTGAATCGAACATCACCACATCGCCATCGACGATGGCCGGCACCTTGCCATTGGGGTTAACGGCGAGGAAGGACGGCTCGAACTGGTGGCCGCGGCGGGTGTCGATGGGCATACCTTCATAGGCAATGCCGGCTTCTTCCAGCAGGAGTGCTACCTTCGACGGGTTCGGAGATGCATTGAAGTAGAATTTCAACATGGTAAGTCCTCTTTGTTGGCGTCACCTGCGATCCGGTCTTGCAAAACCGGGCGCAATCCGGACACTCTTTAGTGAATCATCGGCTTCGACGCGATAGGACGCGTGGGTGTTTCGTATCACAATCAAATGACGGTGCGTTCGGAATTGGCACTGGCCAGCCTTCCTTGATTTGTATAATGAATTCAAAATCGGGCGTCGGAGATCAATCGGCGCCTCGTCGCTGTCTAGGGAGATATCTATATGACTGGACCACTCAACATTCTGATCCTCGGCGCGTCCTACGGATCGCTGCTGGGCACCAAGATCCTGATGGGCGGGCATAATGTCCATCTCATCTGTCTGCCGGCGGAAGCTGAGCTCTTCAACAGCGACGGGGCGATCGTCCGCACGCCGATCAAGGGCCGGGACGGTCTGGTCGAGATCCGCAGCAAGGATTTGCCCGGCAAGCTGACTGCGTCGGGACCAGGTGACGTCGATCCCGCCACATTCGATCTTATTGCGCTTGCCATGCAGGAGCCGCAATACCGCTCCGACGGGGTGCGGCAGCTTCTGGAGAAAGTAGCCAAAAGCGGCAAGCCCTGCATGTCGATCATGAACATGCCGCCGCTGCCTTATCTGGCGCGCATTCCCGGCCTTGATGTCGCCGGCCTGCGGGGCTGCTTCACCGACGCCACGGTGTGGGACAGCTTCGATATCGAAAAGATGACGCTGTGCAGCCCTGATCCGCAAGCCTTCCGTCCGCCGGAGGAAAAGCTCAACGTTCTTCAGGTGCGCCTGCCCACCAATTTCAAGGCCGCGCGTTTCAAATCCGATGCCGATACGGCGATCATGAAGCGTCTTGAGGTCGATATCGAAGCAGCGCGTTTTGCCGTTGGCAGCGAAGCCCTGCAAATCCCGGTGAAGCTCAAGGTTTATGACTCGATTTTTGTGCCGATGGCCAAATGGGCGATGCTGATTGCCGGCAATTATCGCTGCGTGAAGCGTGACGGCATTGTCGCGACAAGGGATGCGGTGCACGCGAATATCGAGGAGTCGCGGGAAATCTATGAGTGGGTGGAACAGTTGTGCATTTCACTTGGTGCTGATCCCTCCGACATGGTGCCGTTCGAGAAATACGCCAATGCGGCGCTGTCGCTGCTCACACCAGCCTCGGCGGCGCGCGCGCTGGCCAATGGCGCGATGAATATCGAGCGTGTCGATCTGATGGTCAAAACGGTCGCGGCGCAGCGGGGCAAGAATCTTCCGGCAGTGGATGAGATCGTCGCGACGGTTGAATCCTGGCTTGCCAAAAATCGTGCGAAGCCCGCGTGATCGACCGGTTATCATAACCCGGCTCACCGTCAGGCGAGCTGGGGAAGCATCGGCAGGGGGGTGGGGCCATGGATACGAATGCCGATGATCCGCGCGGCCGTCTCACCTTGCGGATCTCGGCCATGCCGGCTGACACCAATGCCAATGGTGATATCTTCGGTGGCTGGGTGATGGCGCGCATGGATCAGGCGGGGGGCATCGCCGGCGTTGAATTCGCTCATGGCCGGGTTGTGACGGTCAAGGTCGACGCCATGACCTTTCTGAAGCCGATGAAAGTCGGCGATGTCCTGTGTGTTTACACCGATATCGGTCGCGTTGGCCGCACCTCGTTTGCAATCCATATCGAAGCGTGGGCGCAGCGCTTCATGACGGTCAACATGGAGAAGGTGACGGAAGCTGATTTCACCTTCGTAGCGGTTGACGAGGATGGCAGGCCGCGCCCGGTGATGCCGGGCTGAGGGGCTTGCCAGTGTGGCGGCCTTCGCGGCCGTCACCAATTTGTCTTACAAACGCCATTGCCGGTTCACGCCGACGCGCCACACCACTGGTGATGTGCCCATGCGGGCACGCGTGAACAGGGCAGGCGGAGAGAGATCATGAGAACACCTATCCTTCTGGCAGCGCTGACGGGTGCGCTGTTGTCGTTTGGTGCCCAGGCGCAGGAAAAAACGCTCGATGGCAAGCCGCCGCTGGTCATCGGCCATCGCGGGGCAGCCGGCTACCTGCCCGACCACACGATGGAAGGCTACAAGCGCGCCATCGAGATGGGGGTTGATTTCATCGAGCCTGATCTGGTGTCAACCAAGGATGGTGTACTGATTGCCCGTCACGAACCGATGCTGGGCGGCACGACTGATGTCGCAACGAAGCCCGAATTTGCCGCGCGCAAGCGCAAGGTGAAGGTCGACGGGGTCGACACCGAGGATTTCTTTGCCTTCGATTTCACTCTTGCTGAAATCAAGACGCTGCGGGCCATCCAGCCGCTGAAGGAGCGTGACCAGAGCCATAATGGCAAATATGCCATCCCGACGTTCCAGGAGATCATCGATCTGGCGAAGTCGGAGAGCCTCAGAGCGGGGCGGACGATCGGCGTTTATCCTGAAACCAAGCACCCGACGTTGCATGCGGCGCTTGGACTGCCGCTGGAGGATCGCCTGCTCGATCTGCTGAAGGCTGCCGGCTGGACGGAGAAAACCTCGCCGGTCATCATCCAGAGCTTTGAGACCGGCAACCTCAAATACATGCGCAAGAAGACCAATGTCCGGATCATTCAGCTGGTGGATGCCGATGATGTCGACAAGGATGGCAAGGTCGTACTCGCCGCGCCCTTCGACAAACCCTATGATTTTGTGGTGACGGGTGACGCGCGCACTTTCGCGGACCTGGTGACCAAGGAAGGGCTGGCGGAGATCAAGACCTACGCTGATGGGGTGGGGCCATGGAAGCCCTATCTGATGAGCGCCAGGCAGGAGATCGGGGTCGACGGCAAGCCGAAGGACCTCAATGGTGATGGCAAGATCGATGAGCAGGATCGCATCCTGCTGCCACCCACCGACGTGGTGAAGAATGCCCATGCATTGGGCTTGTTCGTCCACACCTGGACATTCCGCTCCGAGCCGCGCCGCCTTGCCTCGAATTTCAAGGGCGACCCGCAGGCAGAATACAAGGCCTATTTCGCGCTCGGCATTGACGGATTGTTCAGCGATTTCGGTGATCAGGCCGTCAAGGCGCGCTAAGCGGCAGGAAAGCGGCGAGCGCGCGGGAGCGTTCGCCGCTGATCCTTTAGCCGATCACGCTGCGCAGGACCGGCAAACCGCTGATCTCAACTTCCACGACGTCGCCTTTTTTAAGGAAACGTCCCGAGCCAAAGCCAACACCTGGCGGCGTGCCGGTGGCGATGATATCGCCCGGGCTGAGGCGGACACGGGTTGAAATGAAGGAAACGATCTGCGGGATGTCGAACACCATGTCGGCGATCGCTGCATTCTGCCGCTCCTCGCCATTGACGCGGGTCATCACCCGGGTGCGCCTGGCCTTGAGGTCATCAGCGATGTGAGCGACGGGGACAAAACGGCCAACCGGCGTGGAGCGGTCAAGGCTTTTTGCCGAGAACCAGTCGAGATGGGTGCGCTGGCCGGCTTTCACGTCCTGCAGGTCGCGTGCGGTTGTGTCATTGAAGGCTGCAACGCCCGCCACATGGTCCCACGCCTTGTCAACGGAAACGGCGAGCGCTTCCTTGCCGATCATGATCGCCAGCTCTCCCTCATAATCGAGCTTGCTGTAGATGGCCGGTGGCGCGATCAAGGCGGTTGGCGCGATCATCGCCTCCTGGCTTTTGAAGAACAGGAGCGGCGATTCCGGCACGGGCTGTTTGGCCTCGGCGGCATGGTTCACGTAGTTCAGGGCCATGCACAGGATTTTGGCGTTGGCGTCGACGTTGGGCAGGATGTCAGCTGAAGCAAGGGGAATTGTTGTTGTCTTTGCCTGACCTTTGCCAGTCAAGGCGTCGGCAAGGCTGGTGCTTGACCACAGTGTGGCCTTGTCGCCATCGATCCGTGCGATGGCCGGTTTGCCTTGATGGGAGATGCGAACAAACTGCGTCGGTGCATGGGATGTCGGCGCGGTCTGTGCCTGCACCCGATCAACCAGGATGGCGGCGCCTGCGACCGCAACGAATGAACGGCGTGATAGCATTGGAAATCCTCCGGTTGTCTGCGTCCCTTCGGCGTGTCCGCATTGACGGAGAGGAGGCTAATTGCGGCTCAGGATCGGATAAATCCGTCGATTGCCACGATAATAATGCACTGACTGCATGAATGCACCGAAGTGGCGCTGCGGGGGCACGGCGCGCAGCGCGAGGGGACATTGCCTTGAGCTGCGTCCCCTGTCACTCTTCAGCGAAGGGATGTGGACCACAGCGCGCGAGCCTGACATGGAGGCAGCAAGGCTTGATACCAAGCCAGGCGCCATTGAGACCAAGTGGCTGGTGCCGTGACGCGAAACGAATGTGATGTCAACAGGTCGAGGTAGGGATGGGCTGGCTCAGCAAGCTTTTTGCAGGCGGTGGGAAGCGCGACAGTGCGCGCGAGGCGCCGCCGGTTGACTACAAGGGCTTTGTCATCCGCCCGGCGCCTTACAGTGAAAACGGCCAGTTCCAGACGGCGGGCTTCATCGACAAGGTGATCGGCGATGAAACGAAGACGCACCGCTTTGTGCGCGCCGACCGGCAGGCTGATTTTGACGGGGCGGTGGCCTTCACGACGATGAAGGCGCGCCAGCTCATCGACGAGCAGGGCGATCGCCTCTTCACCTGAGGAAACGTCATGCAGGCGCGGCGTGTCATCCAGGTTGTCGGCTGCCATGCCGAGGGCGAAATCGGCGATGTCATCGTTGGCGGCATCCTGCCGCCGCCCGGTGACAGCGTGTTTGCCATGATGCAGGCTTTCGCACGCGAGCAGGACGGGCTGCGGCGCTTTCTATTGTGCGAGCCGCGTGGTTCGGTGGCGCGTCACATCAATCTGATTGTCCCGGCAAAACGCCCTGACTGTGCAGCCGGCGCCATCATCATGGAACCCACCGAATATCCGCCGATGTCGGGTTCAAACACCATCTGCATTGCGACCGTCCTGCTTGAAACCGGCATGGTGGCGATGGTGGAGCCCGAGACACGCTTTCGTCTCGATATGCCGGGCGGACCGGTCGATGTGGTGGCCCGTTGCCAGAACGGCAAATGCCGATCGGTGATACTGCGCAATGTCGCCTGTCAGGCCCTGCTTCTTGACCAGAAGCTGCGGCTCGGCGATGGCCGTGAGATCGTGATCGATATCGCTTATGGGGGCATGATCTACGCGCTGGTCGATGCGACGCGGCTTGGTTTGCGTTTGGAGGCTGGCGAAGCGCGGGCGCTGGCTGAACTGGGCGAAGCAGTGCGGGTGGCAGCGCGCGCGCAGTTTCCCGATGTTGCGCATCCGGAGAACCCGGCTATTCGTGGCGTGTCGATTGTCCAGCTCAACGCGCCGTTTGCAGGACCGGGAACGGTGGCGCGCAACACCTGCATCGTTGCACCTGGACGCTCGGATCGCAGCCCGACGGGAACCGGGTTGTCGGCAAGGCTTGCTGTCCTTCACGCGCGCGGCGAGATGACACTTGGCGATAGTCTCGTCCATGAATCGCTCATCGGTTCGCGCTTTCGCGGTGTCATCGAGGAAGAAGCACAGCTTGGCGGGCGTCCAGCCATCATCCCCAGCATCGAGGGACGGGGCTGGATCACCGGATTTCATCACTACGTGCTTGACCCGAGCGATCCTTATCCCGAGGGCTATGTTCTGTCGGATACATGGGGCGTTGGCGATGGTGGCAGAACGATGCTCAGTCAGGAGTGACGCTCACCCTGCCGACTGCATGACTGCATCGCGGCCGGGGCGATTGACTTCACGAGGGCGGCTGATGATGGTGCTGCCATGATGATGGCGCGTTCCGAAGCTCTGCCCGATAGCCCCTACGCCTATTGGCGTCTCCTGCTGGCGCTGGTGATCTCGACGATTTCGGGCGTTGGCATGTGGGCGATCATCGTGGTCCTGCCAGCGGTTCAGGCCGAGTTTGGCATCGCTCGTGGCCAGGCATCTCTCCCCTATACGCTGACGATGGTTGGATTTGCCTTCGGCACCATCGTGCTTGGCCGCCTGTCGGACCGGTTTGGAATTGTCCTGCCGATTGCCATTGCCAGTCTTGCCTCGGGCACGGGTTTCGTTCTGGCAGGGCTTGTCCCGGGGGTGACCGGATTTTCTGTGCTGCATATCCTCATTGGTATCGGCGCTGGCGCCGGGTTTGCGCCGATGATGGCTGATATCTCGCACTGGTTTGTCAGGAAGCGCGGGCTTGCTGTCGTCATCGTCGCCTCCGGCAATTACCTTGCCGGCACGGTGTGGCCGCTGATCATAACGGCCTCAATTCCGCATTTCGGTTGGCGCGGCACCTATATCGGCATCGGTATCGCGGTTGCGGCGCTCATCCTGCCGCTGTCATGGCTGGTGCGCCGGCGACCGTCGCAGCGCGTGATGGATGAGGCAAGGGCTGCCACGGAAGCGGCGCGGGCTGATCTGGGCGTTTCGCCGCGCGCGCTGCAGATCCTGCTGATGATTGCCGGCTTTTCCTGTTGTGTCGCCATGTCGATGCCGCAAGTGCATATTGTCGCCTATTGCGGAGACCTCGGTTACGGCGTGGCGCGTGGCGCTGAAATGCTGTCGCTGATGCTTTTTCTTGGCATTTTCTCGCGCATCGCCTCAGGTATTCTTGCTGACCGTATCGGCGGCTCGACGACGCTTGTCATCGGATCGCTGATGCAGGGCATCGCCCTTGTCCTCTACCTCTATTTCGATGGACTGACCTCGCTTTATGTCATCTCCGGCATTTTCGGCCTGTTTCAGGGCGGCATCGTGCCGATGTATGCGGTCATCTGCCGGGAGTTCCTGCCGCCGCAGGAGGCCGGGCAGCGCATCGGCTTCGTCATTTCGGCGACCATCGCCGGCATGGCGGTCGGCGGCTATATGTCGGGCGTTATTTTCGACCTGACGTTTTCCTACCGGCTGGCCTTTCTCAACGGGGCGGCGTGGAACGGCGTCAATCTCGCTATCGTCGCCTGGCTGCTGTGGCGCCGCCGGCAGGCTACCCAATTGCAGACAGCCTGAGGTCGGCTCAGCGCCAGCGGTAATTGAAGCTGATGGAGATGCGCTCGGCGCTCGCGCGGTTGGGGCGCACCTCATGGCGCAGCCAGCTTTCCCACAGCAGCAATGAGCCTGGTCTGGGCTCGCGCTCGATGAAGCTTCGCATGTCAGTGCCGGCGTCCTTGCGGCGCGGCGGGGCCGCCATCATCGCCGGCAGGCGCGGGTCCTCGAAACGGATCGTGCCGGCGCCTTCTGGCGATGTGACATAAAACGTGCCGCTGACGACAGAATTCGGATGAATATGGCCGGCATGGAAGCCGCCGGGATCAAGAACATTCACCCACAGGCTGTCGAGGACGAGCGGGTGCTCGCCCAGATCAAAACCGACCTCATCAGCAAACCGCGCCACGTGACGATCAAGCGAACGCACCAGCGATTTCACCACAGAAAAGCGCCATGGCAGATCGTTCAGCGACCCGTAAGAGGTGTAGCCCGGATAGGCGTGAGCCAGGCACCACGCCCGCCCCGCCTCGTCATCTACGGCGAGCTGGCGACAGGCTGTTTCAAGATCAGCCAGGGTGGCGGCTGAACCAGAGCGGGCCGCATAGAGTTTGGTGACGAAGAGCGTATCGGTTTTTGGCATGGGGCACCCGCTGCAAGCTTGCAGCGGTAATCCCGCGACGCCCCGCTGTCAAAGCGCCTCGTACGCGATTTTCGCAGTGCCGCGGGCGATAAAGCCGAGTTGGCGGGCGGCGGCCTCGCTCACATCAAGCACGCGGCGGCGCACGAAGGGGCCGCGATCATTGATGCGCACGACGACGCTTTTGCCGTTTGACAGGTTGGTGACACGCAATTGGGTCCCGAAGGGCAGGGTGCGATGGGCAGCCGTCATGGCGTGGCGGTTGAAACGGGCGCCCGAGGCGGTCCGATGCCCATGAAGCTCGGCGCCATAGTAGGAGGCAACGCCAACCTGTTTTGCTTGAGAGGCAAAAGAAAACATCGAGCAACTGGTGGCAAGCAAAATACCGAGTGCGCGCAAGGTAGCGCGATTAGGATATGTCATCTGGAAATGTCCTGGAGAGGAGAGGGAAGGTATTGATCTAACAGTTGATCCAACCTTGATGAATACGATTATTGTGCAGCGCAATATGGCAAAATTCAGGGGATGGCAAGTCCCTTCTATGGTAATATCTGGCGCTGATGAGTGCTATATTGACAGGAAAACTCGATTGTCAGCCTATTGAGGCGGCAGGATTTCCCAATCGACGCTGACATTTGCGGAAATCGTGCTTTCGCCGGCCTCGATGGGGGGAGGGGCGGGCGAAGCGGCAGCGCGCACTTCGGCTGATAAGGGGCGGGCGCGGGCAAAAGTTTCACCCTCACGGACCATCAACACACGCCCAAGGCGAAAACCCAACCCTTCAGCGTAGAGTCTAGCGCGCGCGAGGGCATCCGCCATTGCTGCCTTGCGCGCCTCGTTGCGTTTCATCTCCGGGTCGGCCAACGAAAAATTCGGCCCGCTGACGGTATTGGCGCCGAGCGAAACGGCCCGCTCGAGCAGGTCGCCTACCTTGGTGAGATCGCGTATCTGCACGATGAGCGTGTTGGTGGCGCGATAGCTGGCGATGCGCGGCGTGGTGGAGCGGTTGGGATCAGACGTATAGAGAGGCTGAATGGTATAATTCGAGGTTTGCAAATCACGCGCCTCGATACCGCCAGCCTTGAGGCTGTTGACGGCCTCGTTCATGGCGCGGTTGTTGGCCTGGGCGGCGTCACGGGCGTTGGCTCCCTGGGTCACGACGCCGATGGTAATGGTGGCGATGTCGGGCGTGGCATGCGCTTCGCCCCGGCCTGTCAATGACAGGCGGGCCGGTTCGGCGCCATCGGCGGCGTGGAGAGATGTGGTGGAGCAAGCGGCTGCGATCGCCAAAGCGATCATCAGCATGAAGCGGGTGCGCAGTTCTGAAAAGTTTGCCATCATCGTCTCCGCTGCGCCGGGTTCGGGCGCATTGATAGAGGCTGGAAGGTGTTATGGGCGGTATGATGGCGCGAAAATGGCGCTGCAAGGAGGAAAGAATGCGGGTCTTGTGGCTGGCGCTCGGGTTGATCGCGGCGGCTATACCGGCGGCGCGGGCTGATTCAGCCCTGCTCGATGAGATTATTGCGCGAGGCACGCTCAAAGTCGGCATGACGGGGGATTACAAGCCCTTCAGCGAAAAGAGCAAGACCAGCGGCGCATATGAAGGGCTCGATGTCGATATGGCTGAGGCGCTGGCCAAGGCGCTTGGCGTCAAGCTGGAGATCGTGCCCACGGCCTGGGGCAAGATGCTGGCAGACCTGGAAGCGGGCGCCTTCGATATTGCGGTGGGCGGGGTGTCGATCACGCTTGATCGCCAGAAGAAGGCCTATTTCTCGACCCCCTTGCTGCGTGATGGCAAAACGCCGATTGCGCGCTGCGTCGACAAGGAGCGCTTCGCCGAAATCAAGGATATCGACAAGCCGGAAGTGCGGGTGGTCGTCAATCCCGGGGGCACTAATGAACGCTTCGCGCGCGCCAACATCAAGACGGCGCCCATCCGTGTGCACCCCGACAATACGACAATCTTCGATGAGATCGTGCAGGGTCGGGCCGATGTGATGATCACGGATGCGGTGGAGACGAGGCTACAGCAGAAGCTGCGTCCCGAGCTCTGCGCCCTCCATCCCGACAAGCCGTTCGATTTTTCCGAGAAGGCCTACATGATGCGACGCGATTATGCGCTGAAGCTCTTTGTCGATCAGTGGCTGCATCAGATGCGCGAGATGGGAGCCTACGCGAAGCTCTTTTCCAAATGGGTGGAATGAGGGGTCATGGTTGATGGTGCGCCCGGCCTTGTCGTCACGCCGTCGATCCTTCTCGACGAGGCTGAGCTTGTGTTTACCCCCTTGCGCGCGGCAGCCGGGCCGGGTGGGCAGAATGTCAACAAGGTGGCAACGGCCATCGAGTTGCGGTTCGATGCGCGGCGCTCGCGCAGCCTGACCAACGATGTCTCGATCCGCCTGCAGAAACTGGCCGGCAGTCGGCTCACCAATGACGGTGTCGTGGTCATTCGGGCACACAGCTATCGTAGCCAGGAACGCAACCGGCAGGATGCGATCGACAGGCTTTTGGAGTTGATCGGCAAGGCAGCGGTCGCGCCCAAGCGGCGCAGGCCCACCAAAGTGCCGAAGGGAGCGAAGGAAGAGCGCATCCGCACCAAGCAGCAGCGCGGGTCGGTCAAGAGCCTGCGCGGCAAGGTGCGGGGGGAATAAGCGTGCGTCAAATCGCGCAGGGCGGATAGGACATCCCTACTGTCTTGACCGCAGATGAAGAGAGGGCGCAGCCTGCGTGCAACTCGACATAAAGCGGGAGGATAGCATGCAGTGGTCGCGCCGGGACTTTCTCGCCCATTCAACAGCTTCAATCGCCGCCATCGGCGTTGGTGGGGCCGCCCGCGCGGCGATCGGACCAAACGACAAATTCGATCTCATCGTCAAAGGCGGCGATGTGCTCGACCCCAGCCAGAATCTCAAAGGCAAACGCGATATCGGTATCCGCTATGGGGTGATCGAAGCGATCGAGGCATCCATTCCCGCCGAGCGCGCGCTCAAGGTGATGGATGTCTCGGGCAAGCTCGTCATCCCTGGCCTGATCGATCTCCACGCCCATGTCTATCCCTATGGCTCGGCGATCGGCATTCCGGCTGACGAACTCATCCCGTTTCAGGCAACGACCACGATGGTGTCGGCGGGCGATGCGGGCGCCAATAATTTCGCGGCCTTCCGTCGCTATGTCGTACCGCAGACGCGCACCAGGCTTTATGCCTTCGTCCACATCGCCAATGTTGGTCTCACTCCGTTTCCGGTGGCAGAACTTTACAATATCGATTTCGCGCAGGTCGATGCCTGCGCCAAGACGGTGGCTGAAAACGCTGATATCGCGCTTGGGGTTAAAGTGCGCATGTCGGAAAATGTCATCGCCAAGCATGGTACCGAGCCGCTGAAGCGGGCGATGCTTGCCTGTGAGCGTTCCGGCACGCCGGCCAGGATCATGTGCCATATCGGCGGGGTCGATACCGCTCAGCTGATGTCGGATATTCTTGATCTGCTGCGTCCTGGCGACGTGCTGACGCATTCCTATTCGGGTGCGCCGAACCTGTCGAACGTCTTCACCAATATCGTGCAAGACGGCAAGCTGTTGCCGGCAGCCCTTGCTGCCAAGCAGCGCGGCGTCATCTTTGATGTCGGTCATGGTGGCGGCAGTTTCGATTATACGGTCGCCGACATTGCCATTCAGGGCGGTGCGGGCCCCGATACGATTTCATCCGACGCGCATGTTTTTTCAGCCAACACGCCCGGCATGCCTTACCTCACCTGGGTCATGAGCAAATTCCTCAATCTGGGATTTTCGCTGGAACAGGTGGTGACGATGGCAACCGCCAGGCCGGCCGCTATCATCAATCGCACCGCAAAGCTTGGTACTCTTCAGATCGGCGCGCCCGGTGATGTCTCGGTGCTGGAGATGGTCGAGGGGCCGGTTGAGTTCGTTGATACGCGCAACAACAAACGGCAGGGCAAGGTGCAGCTCAAGCCGGTGACCGTGGTGATCGGCGGGGTTCCTTACGGGCGGCCTTATCAATCCCCCTTCTCGGTACGGTGAGGGCAAGTCTGGCGCGTGTATTATTTCCATTATAGAAATAATATCGGCATTTTTATCCCACTAATCATCAGAAGGGATATGACCTATTGTCTGGTCATGCGCCTCCCTGGTGAGGCGTCTGCCCTTTCAGGAGTTCATGTCATGTCGATATCGCAACAGGCCATAGCGGCAATGCTTCTTCGCCTCACTCTTGGCGTTACTTTCCTGGCGCATGGTTTGCTCAAACTGTTCGTTTTCACCGTGCCCGGTACGGTCGGGTTCTTCGAGAGCATTGGTTTTCCCGGTGCGCTTGCCTATTACGCCATCGCCATCGAGGTGGTGGGCGGTGTTATGCTGATCGCCGGCCTTTATGTGCGCTACGTGGCGCTTGCCGCATTGCCGCTGCTCGTCGGTGCGACCATGGTTCATTCCAGCAATGGCTGGCTCTTCTCGAATGCCAATGGCGGCTGGGAGTTTCCACTGTTCTGGACGATGGCCTTGATTGTCCAGGCGATGCTCGGCAATGGCGCTTATGCCTTGCAGGATGTTGTGAGCGCTTCCGGATCGCTGCGTAAAGTGGCAGCCTGAGCGCACCAGCAGGGAGCACGGCGCGTGATCGCTGCGCTCCTTGCTTTGGTATTTTCGCCCAACCAAGGTCAATCGTCATGCTTCAATCGCATCAGTCGCCGCTTCACATCGGCGCCGTTACCTTCAATGCCAAAGACGCGCCTCGACTTGCTGATTACTACCAGCAGATCATCGGTCTTGAGCTTGTTGACAGGCATGATGGACGCATATCGCTGGGATCGGGCGGCGAGGCCTATCTCCATCTCAACCATAGCCCGAGGGCGACACCGGAATCGCCGCGCTCAGCCGGGCTGTTCCATACGGCTTTCCTGTTGCCATCGCGGGCTGCCCTTGGCCGCTGGTTTGCGGGCGTGCACGGGCGAGGGGCGGAATTTTCGGGCGCGTCCGATCACGGGGTGAGCGAGGCTTTTTACCTCGATGATCCCGAGGGCAATGGCATCGAGGTCTATGCCGATCGACCGCGCGATGAGTGGCCAAGACGCGATGGCGGCGTCAACATGACGACCGAGCGCATGGATGTCGAAGGGGTGATTTCAGCTGGCGCGGTTGCTGAGGCCCATCGCGGTTTTCCGCCTGAAGCGCGCATCGGCCATGTGCATTTGCGGGTTGGCGATATCAACGCGGTCCGCAGCTTTTATGTTGATCAGCTCGGACTACAGGAAATGGACCGGCGGCCGGGCGGGGTTTTCTATTCTGCTGGCGGCTATCACCACCACATCGCCACCAATCAATGGCAGTCGGCAGGCGCGCCGGCGCGGTCGTCGGGCATGACCGGTCTGGCCGAGGTCGAGATCAGGGTGAGTGACAAGGCTGTCATGGCTGCCTTCCAGGCAAGGTCCAAGGCTGACGCCGATGGCCTCATCCGCCTCAAGGATCCAGCCGGGCTGGCCTTTGCGATCAGTTCGCCAAGCCCATGATGGCGCGCGCTTCGGCAACGCTTGCCGGATGACGGCCATATTGGGTGCACAGGTCGGCCACCCGTTTGACGAGCGCCGCGTTGGAGGGGGCCAGCGTGTCGCGATCCATGCGCACATTATCCTCAAGCCCGGTGCGGCAATGGCCGCCGGCGGCGAGCGACCAGTGATTGAGCGTCAGCTGGTCCTTGCCGATGCCAGCCCCTGTCCAGGTGGCCTCAGGCGCCAGCCGCTTCAGTGTCGATATGAAGAAATCGAACGAGGCGCGATCAACCGGCATGGCATTTTTTACCCCCATGACGAATTGCACGTGGAGCCGACCGGGGATGGCGCCTGACCGGCTCATTTCAACCGCCTTGAAGATCATCGACAGGTCAAAGGCTTCGATCTCCGGTTTGACGTTGTAGGTTTTCATCTCGGCGGCGAGCCAGTCGACAAGCTCGGGGCTGTTTTCGTAAACGCGGGTCGGAAAATTGACCGAGCCGGTGGAGAGAGAGGCCATGTCGGGTTGCAGTGGCAGCATGCCGCCGCGCTCGCGGCCTGCGCCCGAGCGCCCGCCGGTCGAGAACTGGATGATGATGCCGGGGCAGTGCTTCTTCAGACCCTCCTGCAGGCGGGCGAAGCGCTCGGGGTCGGAGGTCGGCGTCTGGTCGTCATTGCGCACATGGGCGTGAACAAGCGTGGCGCCGGCCTCGAAGGCAGCGTGGGTCGAGTCAATCTGTTCGGCGACCGAAATGGGGACGGCGGGATTGTCCTTCTTGGTTGGCAGCGAGCCGGTGATGGCGACGGTGATGATGCAGGGTGTCGTCATCGGCTGGTCCCTCAGGTGCTGGTCGTTGCGGTAAAATCACAGGTCAAAAAAGACAGTTTCCTGAGGCCCCTGCATGTGAATGTCAAAGCGATACTTGCCCGCCGCATGGTGATCGGCAATCAGGGTTGACCGGCGCCCGGCGGGCACGAGAGCCAGAACCGGATCATGGGCATTGGCTTTCACCTCGTCGGAAAAATAGATGCGGGTGAAGGCATGCAGCAGCAGACCGCGCATCATGACGGTGACATTGATAAAGGGAGCATCATCGGGTCGGGCGATGCCGGGCTTGATGGTATCGAAAAAGAACCCGCCATCAGCGTTGGTTCCGCAGCGCCCGAAGCCGGTGAAGCGGTTATTGACCCCGTCTGTGCCCGGATATCGCCCTGTGGCGTCAGCCTGCCATAATTCGATCATGGCGTCGTTGACCGGTTTTGCAGCCCCGTCGAAGACGCAGCCAGCGATATGTATATGCGTCCCTTCCACCTCCGGCCCGGCCATACAGGGGGTGACGATGCTCGCAAAATCGTAGCCATATTGCTGCGGCGTCAACCCGTAGGCAAAGTAAGGCCCAACGGTTTGTGACGGCGTCTGTCCAAGCTTCCCTCTGGTGCTCATCAGGCTTTTTCCCATACCGATGAATGGGTGCCGCGCAGGACGATGTCGAAGACAAAGCCTAGCGCGAAGCCTTCCTCGGTAACATCCAGCGAAAAGCTCGACACCATCCGGGTGCGGACGTTTTCGGGCGAACTGTTGTAGATCGGATCGAAGGTCAGCAGGGGGTCGCCGGGAAAATACATCTGCGTCACCAGTCGGGTGGCGAACTGCCTGCCGAAGACGGAAAAATGGATGTGGTTGGGGCGCCAGGCATTCGGGTGATTGCCCCAAGGATAGGCGCCAGGCTTGATGGTGAGAAAGCGATAGCGGCCCTCACTATCGGTCAGGCAGCGGCCACCACCGAAGAAATTTGGGTCCAGGGGGGCTGGATGCTGGTCTACCTTATGAATATAGCGGCCGGCGGCGTTGGCCTGCCAGATTTCAATCAATGCGCCCGGTACCGGACGCTTGTCTTCGTCCAGCAGACGGCCGGTGACGATGATGCGCTCACCCAGCGGCGCGCCATTGCGCTGACCGTTGCGCGTGAGATCGCCGTCAAGCGCACCGATCATCTCGTGGCCGAAAACCGGGCCATCGAGTGCGGCCAACGCAGGTTTGAGCGGTATCAGCGGTCTGGTCGGGCCGCGCAACGCGGTTGAGCGATAGCCGCTGTCGATATAGGCTGGCTGGGATGACCAATCGCGCGGGTTCAGATCGAGCATGGAATATCCTTGGTCATGTGGTCGGGCGGCCAGTCAACAATTTCGCTATGCCAACCGGTAAATGACCGGATGATAACCGTTTCAACTGCCGTCTCAAGGAATTTTGCCGGAGCGTCGCATGGATCGGTCGGGCATGCCCGGCATTGTTCTGGCGTATATGAGACAGGTCGAGGGTGAGAGCGGATCCGATGCGGCTGTTGCGGATGGTCTCCTGGACCAGCATGATGCTGCTTCCCTTCATCGCCAGCGCGCAAATCGCGCCCCAGCCTCTGCCACGCCCTGACGCGGTTCGGCCTGATCCCGTCCCGCCGGCAAGCCCTGCAGCGCCATTGCCTGACGAGGCGGCGGATTGTCTTGCCCGGCTCAAGCGGCAAAAGGTACGGTTCAACGTGACCGGCCGCAGCGAGCGTGGTTCCTGCAGCGTGGATAACACCGTCGAGATCGAGGCGGTGGACACGCCTTTCGGCTTGGTATCGTTTCCTGACAAGCCGGTCCTTGCCTGCGATTTTGCGGCAACGCTGACATCCTTTGTGCAGGATATCGCTGCGCCCCTGGCACGTGCCAGATTTTCTGCGCCTCTATCCCACGTAGCGACGGGCCCTGGATATGTCTGTCGCAACCGCAACAACCAGTCTGACACCAAACCAAGCGAGCATGCGCGGGCGGCGGCGGCGGACGTGACGATGTTTACTCTGGGCGATGGCCGGCAGATCGCGGTTCATCCGGATGATGGCAAGGACGATGCCGCCACACTTGCCTTTATCCGGGGCCTCAGACATGCGGCCTGCGGCTATTTCACAACTGTCCTTGGCCCAGGCTCCAACGCCGAACACGGCAATCATTTTCATTTCGATACGGCGCTGCATGGACGCACCGCCAATTACCGCATCTGCGAGTAGATGGCGGTCTGATCACGACGCGCTTGTTTCCACCAGAGGGAACGATTGCCCGCCGATCGCGTTTCATGGTCGTCAAGTTTGTCATCAAAATCGAAAAGTGGAGTTACCACTCATGACCAGGTCAGGTTTTACAGCCCTATTGTTTGCCGGTCTTTTATCCACGTCGTCAATTGCCCAGGCGGACAGCATCCCGATTCCCCAGCCGCGCCCAACCGAACTGGCGCAGGCAGTCATCGTGACAACGCCTGGCAACGTTTATTCAGGCAGAAGGATTGTGCGAGGCGAGCGTGTCGAGCGGCGCGGCAGCGAATGGAACCGCGGGCGTCACTATGGCTGGCGCAACTCTTATCGCGGTCGCGTTGCGAAGCGCACGGTTGTCCGCCACCCGGATGGTCGCGTGACAACAACCACGGAGGTGCGCCGCAACCGGCGTTACTGAGCTTCGATCACCTATCATCCCTTAATCGTCATCAAGCGGTGCAAGGTTGCGGCCTTGCGCCGCTTTTGCATTCGCGGTCTGGTATGGCTGGGGACAGGATCGGAGAGATGATGAACACCAATGACAGTTTCGCTATTGCCGTCTTGCCTGGTGATGGTGTCGGACATGAAGTGATGGCGCCTTGCCTCGCGGTTCTTGAAGCGGCGGCGGCCCGGATCGGCGGGCTTTCGTTTCGCTTCGAGACGCATCAGGCGGGCGCGCTGCACTATCGCGACCATGGCGTGGCGTTACCTGAATCAGCCCTTGAGGCGGCGCGCCACGCGGATGCGATTTTGCTCGGCGCCATGGGCTGGCCTGACATCCGCTACCCCGATGGCACCGAGATCGCCCCGCAGCTTGATCTGCGTTTCGAGTTTGGCCTGTTCGCCGGCGTGCGCCCGGTGCGCACCCTTCCGGGATTGACGCCGATCCTCAGCGATCCGCGCGCGGCGATGCTCGATTTCATCGTCATTCGTGAATCGACCGAAGGGCTGTTTGTGTCGCGTGGCAAGGGCAGGGTGATTGATGATCGCGAGGCGCATGACACACTGACGATCACGCGCGCGGTATGCGAGAAGCTGTTTGACAGCGCCTTTGCGCTTGCCCGCCAGCGCAAGGCGCGGGGCGGCAAGGGTCTTGTCACCTGCGTCGACAAGGCGAACATCTTCGCGTCCTATGCCTTCTTCCGCAAGATTTTCGATGAGCGGGCAGCGCTTAATCCCGACATTGCGGCAAACCATCTCTATGTCGATGCGGCAGCCCTCGACATGGTGCGCCGGCCCTGGACACTTGATGTCATGGTGATGGAAAACATGTTCGGCGATATTCTCTCCGATCTCGGCGCCGGGCTGATGGGCGGCATGGGCTTTGCTCCTTCCGCCGATATCGGGCTCCAGCACGCCGTCTTCCAGCCCTGCCACGGCACGGCGCCTGACATCGCGGGTCAGGGAAAAGCCAATCCGACGGCAATGATCCTCTCGGGCGCCATGATGCTCGACTGGCTTGGGGAAAAACATGGCAGACCCCAGGCCCTGCGGGCAGCAAGCCTTATCCGCGAGGCGGTGGACAGCATCTATCGCGAGGGGACGCAGCCCTGCGAAATCGGCGGCGGCGCAGGAACGGCGGAGATCGGAAGAAGGGTGCTCGCGGCGCTGGGCAGTCTGCCGATGACTGTTTGAAATCATAGACCAACTGGTCTTTGATGCCCGGTGTAAGGGCGTTTTTACACTTTTCTGCCATCTGTGAGCGTTATGGCAGAGTTATCCGAACCGTCGACGAGCATGCAGGGTGCAGCTCCCGCAATGCCGCGGGCAAGCTTTGCCGATACGGCCCGTGGCATCTGCATCATCATGGTGGTAATGATGCATTCAGCGCTTGGTGTCGGTGTGGCGATGAACGGGACGGGCTTCGTTCACGACATAATCGCCTTTGCCAAGCCGTTCCGGATGCCGGATTTCTTTATGGTGTCCGGGCTTTTCATCGCTGGCTCGCTGACGCTGCCATGGCGGCAATTCCTTGATCGTAAAGTTGTCCACTTTGCCTATTTCTACGGGTTGTGGCTGCTGATCATTCTGCTCGTCAAGGCTGGTGAGCTGCGCCTGTTGTCACCCGGCGCGTTTCTCGAGGCCTATGCGGCGGGTCTGGTTGAACCCTTCAGCACGCTGTGGTTCATCCATCTGCTGCCGTTCTTCTTCCTCTTTGCCAGATTGACGCGCGGGCTTGCGCCGTTTGCCGTCCTGTTCCTCGCCGTGGCGCTTCACCTTCTCGCCGCGTCCTGGCCGGGAGACGATCCTTATGCGATGGGGTCGACGCTGACGCGCTCGACAATGGTCAACAGCTTCTGCCTTTATCTCATCTATTTTCTGATCGGCCATCATTTCCGCGCGCGTATTTTTGCGTTCGCAAGGTTGGTCAGTGCGCGACCCAAGGTGGCAATCTTTGGGCTCATCTTTTGGGCGTTGGAACAGGCGATAGGGGTGAGGACGGGGCTTGCCGATATTCCGGGGTTTACCCTGTTCTATGCCATCTTCGGTGTGCTCGCGGTGGTGACGCTGGCAAGCCTGCTGGAGCGCTGGCGTTGCTTCGACTGGCTGGCGATATGTGGGCGGCACTCACTGACCATCTACCTGTCATTTGTATTGCCGATGGCGGCTGGCCGTCTGGTCCTGGTCAAATCTCAGCTGTTCGACAGTGTCGGTCTGGTGTCAGCGCTGGTGACGGCGGGTGCGATCATGGCGTCGCTGGCGCTGGGTGCTGCGGTCCGGGGCATGTGGCTTGGTTTCCTGTTTCGCCGGCCGGCATGGGCGCATCTGGCGTCAAACAGCGCGGGTGCCACATCTCCGCCGGCCCGCTTGCCGGTTTGATCGACAGCAAACAGCCTTGGCCGGCTGGCAGTTACGCCAGCGCGGTTCCACGGTTCAAATAGCGACCGGCCCAGCCAGCGATCAGTTCGGCGGCGTAATCGGCATCCTCCTTGCGCGAGACGAAATGATCAGCGTCATCCAGCGACACGAAGCTCTTGGGATGTTTCGCGGCAAGGAAAATGGCTGACGCATTCTCGATGCCGACGACTGAATCAGTTGGCGCGTGGAGGACAAGCAAGGCCCGCTTCAGCCCGGCGATCCGTTCGCGCTGGGGCTGGTCGCGGATGTCATCGAGCAAAGCGCGGCCGATGCGGAAGGTCTGTTTGCCCAGACGCACGTCAGCCTCGCCCTCGCTTTCGATGACCTCGACTGCGGCGGCGAAGTTATGCTCGACATGCGCGGTATCAGCAGGCGCACCGATGGTGACGATGGCGCGTACTTCCGCAATGCGTTCGGCAGCAGCGATAACGGCCGCCCCGCCCAGGCTGTGGCCAACCAGCAACCCCGGGGCGGCGAAGGTCGAGCGCAGATGATCGGCGGCGCTGATCAGATCATCGACACTTGAGGAAAAGGTCTGCTCAACGAAGGTGCCGCCACTTTGGCCGATGCCGGCAAAATCAAAGCGCAGCGTGGCAATCCCGCGCGCCGCAAGTGCTCGCGAGACGCGGACGGCCGCGCTTGAATCCTTGCCGCAGGCAAAGCAATGGGCAAAAAGGGCATAAGCCGAAGGGGTCCCCGTGGGGCGTTCAAGCCGCGCGGATAACTGGACGCCCGTCCTTGAGGTGAAGGTAACCGGTTGTGTATCCATGGGCCTCTATCCGTTCGATCCACCGGGGCATGCGGGCGATCATTATAGCAGCGCGCGGCGGCGCGCCGGAAGACAGAAATGGTGGGCCCGGCAGGACTCGAACCTGCAACCAAGCGGTTATGAGCCGCCGGCTCTGACCATTGAGCTACGGGCCCCCGCGCCGGAGGCGCTTCCAGTTAGCCTGTTTGCGGCTGCAGGTGAAGCTTCCAGTTGAACCTTGGTTCAACACCCGATTGCGAGTCATTTCAAATGCTTGTGTCAGACGCCTGAGATGACAAGGGCTTAACGATCAGTTAACATCAGCATGTCGGCAGCGTGTCCGCGAGGGTTTTTCGCGGAATTGCGGAGGATCAGAGCAATGCGTCGTGTGGTTGGAATGGCAGTGATGGCAGGGAGCCTTGTGTTCGCCTGGCCGGCTTTGGCCCAAAGCCCCTATGGCTATGTCGGCAGCAGCAATTCAGCGCCCTATCTTGGCTTTGTCGGCGGTGGTGGCGGACCCTATGTGGTCAATTACGGCACCTTTGTCATCGGCGTGCCGCAGCCCGTCATCCGGGTTGTGCAGCCGGCGCCCGTCATTGTCATCAACCAGATCAGCCAGCAGCGGCGCCCCCGCCAGCGTGCAGCGCATGATGCCTGCGCGCCGGTCGTGCTGACAGTACCCGACGGCCCGTTCAAACCCTTCGCTGCCTGCCCGCCGGGTGGAGAATCGCCCCAGCTGCTGCGCCAGACGCCAGGCGCCAAGATCATCCGCATCACCGATAACTGAACCCGACGACGCGGACATTGCTTGAGGGCCGGGGCTGGGCTACAAGCCAGACCTCGTCGCGACCAAACGCGACCCCCATCCCTTGAGCACGGACCGACGACAGCCATGGCGCGGCAGTTCATCTATCATATGAAGGGTCTGAAGAAGACCTATACCGGGGGCAAGACCGTCCTCGACAACATCCACCTGCAATTTTATCCCGACGCCAAGATCGGCGTGCTTGGCATCAACGGTTCGGGCAAATCGACGCTTTTGCGCATCATGGCCGGGCTCGACACGGAATGGACGGGTGAAGCCTGGGTGGCGGAGGGAGCGCGGGTCGGCTATCTGCCGCAGGAGCCGCAGCTTGATCCCAGCAAGACGGTGCGCGAGAACGTCAAGATCGGGGTTGCTGCCAAACAGGCGGTGCTCGATGAGTATAACGCGCTGATGATGGATTACACGGACGAGAACGCCGAGAAGGCATCCGCGCTGCAGGACATCATCGATGCGCAGAATTTGTGGGACCTCGACAGCAAGGTCGATCAGGCGATGGACGCGCTGCGCTGTCCGCCCGATGACTGGGCGGTCGACAAGCTGTCAGGCGGCGAACGACGCCGGGTCGCGCTCTGCCAGTTGCTGCTGAGCCAACCGGAATTGCTCCTGCTTGACGAGCCGACGAACCATCTGGATGCGGAGACGGTCGCCTGGCTCGAAAACCATTTACGCGACTATCCCGGCGCCATCCTGATCGTCACCCATGACCGCTATTTCCTCGACAATGTGACGGGGTGGATCCTCGAGCTCGATCGCGGGCGCGGCATTCCCTATGAAGGCAATTATTCGTCGTGGCTGCAGCAAAAGCAGAAGCGCCTCGAGCAGGAAGGGCGCGAGGAAGCCTCGCGGCAGAAAACCATCGAGCGCGAACGTGAGTGGATTTCATCCTCGCCGAAGGCCCGCCAGTCGAAATCAAAGGCGCGCTATGAGCGCTACGATGAACTGGTCAAGAAGGCCGCCGACAGTGGACCGACAACCGCGCAGATCATCATTCCGGTCGCCGAGCGGCTGGGACAGAACGTCATCGACTTTAGCGGCCTGCGCAAGGGCTATGGTGACAAGCTGCTGATTGATAATCTCTCCTTCCGCCTGCCGCCGGGCGGGATCGTCGGTGTCATCGGCCCCAACGGCGCGGGCAAGACGACGCTCTTTCGCATGATCAGCGGTGATGACACGCCCGACGCCGGGACGATCACGATCGGGGACAGCGTGCAGCTGGGCTATGTCGATCAGTCGCGTGACAGCCTCGATGGCAAGAAGACCGTGTGGGAGGAGGTGTCCGGGGGTAACGACATCCTCTATCTGGGCAAACGCGAGATCAATTCGCGCGCTTATTGCGGTGCCTTCAATTTCAAGGGGGGCGACCAGCAGAAAAAAGTAGGCCAGCTGTCAGGCGGCGAGCGCAACCGCGTTCATCTGGCGAAGATCCTGCAGAAGGGCGCCAACGTCCTGATGCTCGACGAGCCGACGAATGATCTTGATGTCGAGACGCTGCGGGCGCTGGAAGAAGCGCTGGAAGATTTCGCTGGCTGTGCCGTCGTCATCAGCCATGACCGCATGTTCCTTGACCGCATCGCCACGCACATCCTCGCCTTTGAAGGCGACAGCCATGTCGAATGGTTCGAGGGCAATTTCCAGGATTACGAGGAAGATAAAAAACGCCGCCTTGGGGCTGACGCGGTCAATCCGAGGCGCATCAAATACAAGCAATTCGCGAGGTAGGGAGTAGGGAGTAGGGTTTGCGATGTGATCGCCCTCTTTTTTCCCTCTCCCCTTGCAGGAGAGGGCGGCCCGCAGGGCCGGGTGAGGGGAACTCCCGCAAAGGACACCGCTCAGATCAGCCTCAACTCAACACACCGGCGCGTCATCCTGGCGTTTTTCGACGAGGTCGAAAAACGGTCTGAGCCGGATGCCAATCGCACTGCCGAGGATACCGGCGGGCACCCAGACGAAGCCTGCAAGATCGCCGGCGGCGACGGCGCTGAAATAGGCGCCGATATTGCAGCCGTTTGACAGGCGGGCGCCATAGCCCATGAGGATGCCGCCGATGAGGGCGCCGATCCAGGCGAGGTTCGAGCCGCCGCGGCGCGCGTCAAAGCGCCCGGCGCTGGCAGCGGCAAAAGCAGCGCCGAGGATGATCGCTAGATCCATGACGGAGGCCTTGTCGGCGAAGATGCTGGCCGTGAGCTGATCGGCCTGTCCGGTCAACACCCAGTAATCCCAGTGCGATGGGTCGATACCGACGGCTTGCACGATCTTGCCGCCCCACAGCATGAAGGCGGAGGTCTCGCTCCACGGAAAGCCGCCGATGATGAGGGTGGCGACGTTGAGAAGGGCAAGGCCGATGCCGCCCCAGATGAGTGGCCATGGCCCGATCAGCAATGTCTGCCACGACAAGCGGGCGGTGAGATCAAGCTCCGAGAGGCGGGCGCGGCGGCGGGCAAAGACAAACATCGCCGCGAGCAGCACCAGCTGAACCGCAAGGCCCGCCTGCCAGCCGAAGACACCCATCATGGTGGTGGCGGGGAGCGCCGGCAGGCCCCACCAGAAGCCGATATGGGTGGCGACGATGGTGGAGCCGATGACGAAGCCGGCGAGCGTCGACAGGAGTTTTCCGTTGCCGCCACCCAGTGCGAAGAGCGTGCCGGAGGCGCATCCGCCACCGATCTGCATGCCGATGCCGAAGAGGATCGCGCCAAAGATATGGGTGATGCCGATCGGCGTTGCCGGGCCGCCGATGGGCTGGCCGAGAAAACTGCCGATCCCGATCAGTGGAAAGAAAAACACGCTCGTCAGCGCCAGCATGATGGCGTGGGCGGCAAGGCCAGTACCGTCACGGTTCTCGAGGAGCAGGCGGAAGGCGTTGGAGAAGCCAAACGAGGCGCGATAAAGGACGATACCAAGGAGCGCGCCCACCAGTGTCAGCGCGGCCAGCCGCCAGCTGCCGCCGTCCACCGTGACAGCGTTGAGCGCGACAGCAACGAGCGCGCCGACAGAGGCAACCAGCACCAGCCGGTTGATGTCAGAGCGTGGAGCGGGGCTGGTGTTGTTCAAAACGACGCGGTCGACAAGGCTCATGATGAATTGCGTCTCCAACCCTTTGACGAGCTTCTGTCTAGAATATTATCGAGGAAAAAGCCGCCCCAGACATTGGTCTTAACGGTGAATTGATCCTGCCACGATCCGGCAAGGCCTCTTGCTTTTTATCAGCGCTTCACCGAGTTTCGTATCTCCTGATGCAAGGTCGTTCAAGGTCACATGATGTCGCCAAAATCTCCGTCTGCCGTGCTTCCCCTCCTCAAGCGCATCGAGGAAGGGCAGACCACAGCGAACGTTGCCTTCGACGGTTACGCGCAGGCGATCTCTGCCAGCGAGCCCGTGATCAAGGCCTTCGCTCACCTTGATATCGAAAGCGCACGCCGCCAGGTGAGCGCTTCTTCGCGGCAGCCGCTCAAGGGATTACCGGTCGCCATCAAGGACGTGTTCGAAACGGCTGATATGCCGACAGCCTTTGGCAGCGAGATCTATGCCGCCAACCGTCCGCCGGCCGATGCGGCGATTGTCATGATGGCGCGCAAGGCGGGCGGGACGATCATCGGCAAGACAACGACGACAGCCTTCGCCCATCTCGATCCGACAATGACCGAAAACCCTGTGGCGCCAGGTCATACGCCGGGTGGCTCGTCGGCTGGCAGCGCTGCGGCGGTTGCGGGTGGCATGGTGCCGTTTGCGGTTGGCACGCAGACCGGCGGCTCGGTGGTGCGTCCGGCATCCTATTGCGGCATTGCTGGCTACAAGCCGAGCTATCGCCTGCTGCCGACGGTTGGCCTCAAGCATTTCTCGTGGTTTCTCGATACCGTAGGACTTTTCGCGCCGACGGTCGCTGACACAGCCTTCTTCGCCGGCGCGCTCACCGGCCGTCCCTTGCGTGTTGATGGCGTCAATGCCTTGCCACCATCGCTCGGGATCATCGACGTTCCGGATTGGGGGATGGCCGACAAAAGCATTGGCGAGGCGGTGATGGCGGTGGTGCAGGCTGCCGAGCGCGCCGGTTCAAAGATTGTCGCGGTCGGGAATGTCGCTGTTCTGCACGAAGCGTGGGAGGCGCATGCGGCCATCCAGATGTTTGAATCGGCCATGGCGCTTGCCTTTGAATATGAGCGCTACCGTGAGCGCTTGCCGCCGCTTGTGCGCGGTGAGCTGGACGCGGCGCAGAAGATCGGGTTTGCCGAATATGACGAGGCTCGCGCGATTGCCTCGCGGGCGCGGCGGGAGATGAAGCGGATTTTCGGCACCCTTGATGTGCTGGTTCAACCTGCCGCACCCGGGCCGCCGCCGGCAACGCTTGCCTCGACGGGGCGGGCTGTCTTCAATCGCCTGTGGACGATGACAGGCGATCCGGCGATTTCGGTGCCCGGCATGCGCGACAGTGCCGGATTACCGCTCGGTGTTCAGGTGATCGGCCCGTTTGGCGAGGACCACAAGACGCTCGCCGCCGCCCATTTCATCGAAGGTGTCATCGCGCGCCTTCACTGACCATGTTCAACGCCAGCGCGACCCCTCGCCGTGGCGCTCGCCAATGCGGGCGCGCTCGGCTGCCGGCAATTGGCTGACGCTGGTCAGAATGGTTTCCTGGGCCTGCTCCTGCAGTTTGACCGTGAGCTCACGCACGTCGCGCATCAGGCCGCGCACCTGATTGACGTCAATGACGGGAGAGCGGAAGGCTGCGGCGATTTCCTGCCTCTTGCTGCGGATGGCATCGACCGAGGCGCGGATCGCGTCACGATCCTGCCGCAGCTGGCGACCAATGGTGCGGCGCAGATCGGGTGGAAAATCCTCCAGCATGCCGGCAATAGGAGGGCCACTGCGGAAAAAGTGCGGCCATGGACTGCCGCGCACCAGAAAACCCAACATGAAAAAATTAACGCCAAGCGACAGGAACATGACGATCAGAACGGCCCAGGCCCAGCGTCCTTTAATCAGCATTGCCGTATCTCCCCTCAATTTCCCGTAATCAGCGACGTCGTGCCCAACGCCATTTCGGCATAGGCGAGTACATCACTCTCGCCAGTTGTCAGCAGCTGGCTTGCGACGAGGCCGGCGATCATGGCTGCGACAGCCCAGCTTCCGCCGAAGGCCAGCGTCAGCCGTGCGACCTTCCGGTGCCGGCGTTCGCCCATCAGCGACAGCGTGCGTGCGGCCATGCCGCTGCCATAGGCGATCGGTGCCGGCGGCACCTCCATGCTGCTGGCGATCAGCCCTTCGAGGCGGGTCATATCATCCCACGCGGCGGCGAAACTGGGATCGGTGGCGCGGGTCTGTTCCATCACCTTGAGGAGCGCCGGTGGCCAGCGCGCCGAATTGGCGCCGTAACGCTCAAGCGCGGTGAAGAGGTCGTGATCGACGCTCATTTTCTTTCTCCTCTGTCATCCATCCGCTCTCGCGAAGCTGGTCACGCAAACTGATGCGCGCTCGTGTCAGTGCAGCCTCGACGGCCTCGATGGTAATGCCAATCATGCCGGCCACTTCGGCGTTGCTCAACCCTTCGCCGTAGGTCAGCACGACCACCTGGCGCTGGCGCTCGGGCAAGTTGCTGATTGCCTTGTTGACCGCCTGGCGTCGCTCGTTTTCATTCATGTTGTCCAGTGCATCGGGGCGCTCATCAATCGGCTCGGCAACAGCATCGAGCGCTACCAGGCGGCGTGTCTTAAGGCGCCGCGAGCGGTCGAAAGCGAGATTGGTGACCACCCGGTAGAGCCAGGTCGAGAAGCGAATGCCTTCGTGCCGCCATGTCTTTGCCTGAACGAAGGCGCGGCAAAACGCCTCCTGCACCAGATCATCGGCATCGGCACTGTTACCGGTCAGGCGGAAGGCGAGCCCGCGCAATTTATCGGCATGGCGCGATACCAGCAGCGCAAACGCGCGCTCCTCGCCACGCGTTGTGGCGGCGAGGAGATCATCGTCGCTCTGGTCGCTCTCAGCCATGGGCAGGTAGGATAAGCGCATGCTCGTCCCGCCGTCAGCCCTTATCCGCGCAAAGCCGGGGCCATGCGCCGCGCCACGTTGAAATATTGTTCAACGTCCTTGCGCGTCACTTTGCCATCACCGGCGCGGTTGATGTAGGTGAAGACATCCATGTAGGCCTCGACAAATTCGGCTTTTGTCACCTGTCCGTCAGCCGGCTTGCCGAAGCTTTCCATGAAGCGGGCGATGAAGCGGTCGATCATCACCTCGCGGTCGCGCCCACCGTGGCCGAAGCGGGGGAAGTCGCCGGCCCCGCGTGCCTTTATGTCCGCTGCCGTGATGACGCCTTTCCTGGTGTGGTCGATGCGATCAAAACGGTTCTCGATCATGCTTTTGAATTCGGCAGTCTCGATCACCCCGTCATAATTGCGGTCGAGGCGGTCAAAAATGCCGTCGATGAGGCGCTGGGGGTTCATGAGGGCGCCGCCATGCCGCCCGCCGAAGTCCGGCCCCGTATCGCCAGCGCCTTGCGCCGCGCCGTGTGGTGGACCGCCATGGCCACGGTTTTGTGCCACCGCCATGCCGGCCAGGGTAGCCATCGTCAGAAAAACTGCTCCACCAAGAGCAACCAGCATATGTGACCTTGCCATCATCATCTCCTGTTTCGGCCAGTTGCAGTAAGTGCGCTGCAGCCGTACAGGGAGTAAACGTGCCAGCCTGCTGCATCCGACGCGGGTGGCCGTTGAGGAGCGCACATTCATGAGTTGCTGGATGATCACGGGCGCCGGTCGCGGCATCGGTCTTGGCATCGCCAAGAAGATTCTCGGGCGAGGTGATGACGTCATCGCGCTTGTGCGTGATCCTTTGAAATGCGACGCGTTGCGGGCGATCGAGGGCGCACGTACACGCCTCAAGCTGCTGGCGGCCGATGTCGCGGACGCGGCTTCACTGAGTGCTGCCCGCGCTGCGCTCAGTCAGGAGCGGATCGATGTTCTGGTCAATAATGCCGGTATCTATCGTGATCGTGGGCGTGGCATTCTGACGGCTGACCTGGATGCCTTTGCCGAAACCCTGATGGTCAATACGGTCGCGCCGCTGCGTGTTTTGCAGAATTTCGCACCGCTGATGGGCAAAGGCGGGCAAGTTTCCAAGGTGGCGACGATTTCATCGGCCATGGGGTCGTTTCAACGGGGTGATGGACAATTCTCCTACCGCGCGTCCAAAGCCGGTATCAACAAAGCCATCCAATCGGTAGCAGCCGAGCTGCTGCAGGAGAACATCATCGCGTTTGTCATGCACCCGGGCTGGGTGCGCACCGACATGGGCGGGGCAGGCGCTGATATCAGTGTGGAACAATCCGCAACCGGGATCATTCGGACGATCGACAGCGCCGGGTGCGAGGCTGCCGGAACGTTCCTCAATTATGATGGAACAACGATCCCGTGGTGAGGCCGGATTAAAGTTCATCGCCAATGGCAGGGGCGGGTATCGATTGTCCACAGGTTAACGGAATATGAACAAGACCTTCACATAAGCGTCGCGATGAGCTATAGTGCACTGGCTGAAGGGGACGAATATCAAACGCAGGGAGAGCAATCCATGACAGCATTGAGCCGTATCAATGTGCTGGTGGTGTGTGCCGCTTTCGTGTTCGTCGGCGCCATCGTGATCGGTGCTTTCTGAATTTCACTGATCGTCGTCAGAAATTTTAATTGGCAGGCAAAGGAGGTCGGTTATCCGGCCTTTTTTGTTTAATTTTGTAGAAATCAGACGGTAAAACAATATGTAAGCTGATGTCCGCTCATCGAAATACATGAGCGTAATCAGCCACATTTACCAACAATTAGGCGTGATCGGCGACAAGAATTGTCCGATCACCAAGGTTGTTGCGCATGTTCAAACGTTTCCTGTCGAAAAGGCAACTGGCAGAGTCACCGCTGCGTCCAGACCCCGCCCCGTCGCCGATCCTGCCGGGAAATGTGCACGAAACGGACATCCTGGGCGAAGTTGTCGAGCTTCTCGAAAGTGATCTCAGGAGGGCTGCCGGCCGGATGGATGCGGCTGGGTCCGACATGCGCGCGCGCATCGGCGACAGCGCCAGCGTGATCGAGGGGATTGGTCGCGATACGCAGGCGCTTGCCGCAACAACGGTCGATGCGCTGGAGCGTACGCAGAAACTACGTCTGGCATTCACCGATCTCACGCAATCGAGCCAGCAGATCGAACATCAGGCGGGTCTGTCTGCGGCGCTCGCTGAAAGTGCGCAGTCGATCGCCGGCGAGGCAGCGGTATCGGTCGATGAATTGTCGAAGGCCATCGAGCAAATCGAGCGTGTGGTCTCGGTGATTTCGGACATCGCCGGGCAAACCAATTTGCTGGCGCTCAACGCCACCATCGAGGCGGCGCGGGCGGGGGCTGCCGGCAAGGGGTTTGCGGTGGTGGCCTCTGAAGTGAAGGCGCTTTCGGTTGAAACACGGACCGCAACCGGTGAAATTGCCGCGACGATTGCCCGCCTCAAGGCAACGGCCTCAACCAACATCAACGCTGTCAATCGCATCATCAAGAGCATCGACGAGATCAAGCCGTCCTTTGCGCTTGTGAAATCTGCCGTTGATCAGCAGATCGAAGCGGCATCCGATATGGGGCGCAGCGTGGATGATACGGCGCACTTTGCGGAAGGTGTGGCCGCGCGCGCGCAGGAGATGACGAGAGCGAGCGGTCAGGCGGCGGCGGCGACGGCGGCGGTGAACCAGACGTCGGCTGCGATGGATCATTCGGTCAAGGACGTGATGCAGCGCCTGATGATGGTGCTGCGCCAGACGCCGCAATGCGACCGGCGCGTTCATGACCGCCTGCCGGTGAGCCTGAAGGGTTTGATGCGGTCTGGCGGCGCGGAGCAGCCGATCGAGACGATCGATCTGTCACGCGGCGGATGCCTGATCGCCGGCGGAACGATCACAGCCGGTGTTGGCAGTCGCGTTGATATGCAGCTTGAGCGTCTGGGGCTGGTGCAGGGTGAAATTGTCGCAAAAAGCCCACTGGGCCTGCATGTTCGCTTTATCGCCGACAAGGACAAACCGCTGGAGGCCGTTCAATCTGTTCTGACCACGCTTGAGCAGGAATACAGCGTCTATGTGGAGCGGGCCAAAAAAGGCGCTGCCGACATCAGCGCCGTGATGACCAAGGCGGTTCGGGATGGCGTGCTGTCGCTTGCCACGCTGTTTGACACCGATTATCGGCCGATCGCCGGCACCAATCCGCAGCAATATAAAAACCGCGCAGTTGACGTTCTTGACGACATTCTGCCGCCCGTGCAGGAGCCTCTTTTGGCGCTTGACCCCAGCATGGTGTTTTGTGCTGCGGTTGATCTCAATGCCTACCTGCCGGTTCACAACACGAAATATTCCCACCCCCAGCGCGGTGATGACGTGGTGTGGAATACGGCCAATTGCCGCAATCGCCGCCTGTTTGATGATCGTGCCGGTCTGATGGCAGCGCGCAACACGCGACCCTCGCTGATCCAGGTCTACCGGCGCGATCTGGGAGGCGGGCAGTTCGTGATGATGAAAGAAGTTGATTCCCCCATCACCGTCGAAGGGCGTCATTGGGGCGGCTTTCGCACCAGCTACAAATTGTGATCACCTATTCGGCGGCGGCCGTCGCCCGGTAATCTGCCGGATCGTAGGCAAGCAGGGGTGCCAGCCAGCGCTCGGCAACGTCGACAGTCCAGCCCTTGCGTCGGGCGTAATCCTCGACCTGGTCGCGCTCGATCTTGCCCACGCCGAAATAGGCGCTGTCGGGGTGCGAGATATATAGGCCGGATACTGCGGCGCCAGGCCACATGGCGAAGCTCTCGGTGAGGCGCACGCCAATCTCTTTCTCGGCGTCCAGCAGGCGAAACAACGTGTCCTTCTCGGTGTGATCGGGCTGCGCCGGGTAACCGGGAGCCGGGCGGATGCCCTGATATTTTTCACCGATGAGGTCGACCGGATTCAATGATTCCTGCGGCGCGTACGCCCAGAATTCCTGGCGCACACGCTCATGCAAGCGCTCAGCGAACGCTTCCGCCAGGCGGTCGGCCAGCGCTTTTGACAAGATGGCGTTGTAATCGTCATTTGCGCCTTCGAAGCGCTGGGCGATGTCATCCTCGCCGATACCGGTCGTCACCACAAAGCCGCCGATATAGTCAGGTTTGCCGCTGTCGACAGGAGCAAAGTAATCGGCAATCGAGAAATTGGGCCGCTCGGAGCGGCGCGACATCTGCTGGCGCAAGCCATGGAAGGTTGCGATCGTCTGGCGGCGTGTCTCATCGGCATAAACGACGACATCGTCACCGACGCGATTGGCGGGCCAGAAGCCGATGGTGGCGGCAGCCTCAAGCCAGTTGTCATCCACCATCCGCTTCAGCATCGCCTGCGCATCGTCGAAAAGTGCGCGAGCCGCCTCGCCCTGCGCCGGATCATGGAGGATCGCTGGATAAGCGCCCTTCAGTTCCCAGGCCATGAAGAAGGGCGTCCAGTCGATATAGGGCACAAGCTCGGCCAGCGGATAGCGCACGAAGGTTTTCGTTCCAAGAAGCGCGGGGCGGGGCGGGGTATAGCCCTGCCAGTCGAGCCTGGGGGCGTTGGCGCGCGCGTCGGCGATCTTCATCCGCTCCTTGTCGCGCTGGCCGCGCGCATGGATGGTCTGGATCTGGGCGTATTCGCGCCGCACATCGTCGATATAGGCGATCTTGTTGTCGTCCGATAGAAGCGAGGAGACAACGCCAACCGCGCGGCTGGCATCGGTCACATACACTGTCTGGCCGCTTGCGTAATTCGGGTGGATCTTTACCGCAGTGTGGACACGCGAGGTGGTGGCGCCGCCAATCAGCAGCGGGATATCAAAGCCGCGCCGCTCCATCTCGGCGGCAACATGGCACATCTCGTCCAGCGAGGGCGTGATGAGGCCGGACAGGCCGATGATATCGACCTGCTCTTTTTCAGCGGCTTCCAGAATGCGGTCGGCTGAAACCATGACGCCAAGATCGATGACCTTGTAATTATTGCACTGGAGAACGACGCCGACGATGTTCTTGCCGATATCGTGCACATCGCCCTTGACGGTGGCCATGAGAATGGTGCCGGCAGCCTTGCGCTCGGCCAGGCCCTGCTCCAGCCGTTCCTTCTCCATGAAAGGTTGCAGATAGGCGACGGCCTGTTTCATCACGCGGGCTGATTTCACCACCTGCGGCAGGAACATTTTTCCCGCGCCGAAGAGATCGCCGACGACGTTCATGCCGTTCATCAACGGTCCTTCGATGACGTCGAGCGGGCGGGGAAGAGCGGCGCGTGCCTCTTCCACGTCGGCCTCGATGAAATCATTGATGCCAGCGACCAATGCATGACTGATACGATCCGAGATCGGCAGGGTGCGCCAGGTGAGGTCGCGCCGGTCCTGACGCTCGCCACCCTCGCCCTTGAAGGTGGGCGCGGCATCAAGCAGACGCTCGGTGGCGTCAGCGCGGCGGTTGAGCACCACATCCTCGCACAGCTCGCGCAATTCTACCGGCAGATTTTCATAAATCGCCAACTGGCCAGCATTGACGATGCCCATATCCATGCCGGCCTGGATGGCATGATAGAGGAAGACCGAATGCATCGCCTCGCGCACCGGCTCATTGCCACGGAAGGCAAAGGACAGGTTCGACACGCCGCCCGAGATATGAACACCCGGCAGGTTTTGGCGCAGATGGCGCGTTGCATCGAGGAAGTCGACACCGTAATTCGCATGCTCGTCGATGCCGGTCGCGACCGCGAAGATATTGGGATCGAAGATGATGTCCTCGGCCGGGAAGCCTACCTGCTCGGTCAGGATCTTGTAGGCACGGGTACAGATCTCGATCTTGCGGGCGGCCGTGTCGGCCTGTCCCTGCTCGTCGAAGGCCATGACGACGACGGCGGCCCCATATCCACGCACCTTGCGGGCGGCAGCAATAAAGGCGTCTTCGCCCTCTTTCATCGAGATCGAGTTGACGATTGCCTTGCCCTGCACGCATTTGAGGCCAGCCTCGATGACCGACCATTTGGATGAGTCGATCATGAACGGAACCTTGGCGATGTCGGGTTCAGCAGCGCACAGATTGAGGAAGGTCACCATCGCCTTCTCGCTGTCGAGCAGGCCTTCATCCATGTTGATGTCGATGATGGTGGCGCCGGCATCGATCTGCTGGCGCGCCACCTCAAGGGCAGCGGCGTAATCGCCGTCCTTCACCAGCTTGCGGAAGCGTGCCGAGCCGGTGACGTTGGTGCGCTCGCCGACATTCACGAAAGGAATCTCTGGCGTCAATGTGAACGGCTCAAGGCCTGACAGCCGCAGCCGCGGCGCAATGTCGGGTATGGTGCGCGGGCGATGGTTTTTAACCGCTGCCGCGATGGCGCCGATATGGTCGGGCGTGGTGCCGCAGCAACCCCCGACAATATTGACCAGTCCTGCGCCGGCGAACTCGCCGACCAGTTCGGCGGTTGCTTCGGGGCTTTCATCATATTCGCCGAACTCATTGGGCAGGCCGGCGTTGGGGTAAGCGCATACCAGCGTATCAGCGACGCGCGAGATATCGGCCAGGTGCTGGCGCATCTCCCTGGCGCCAAGGGCGCAATTGAGGCCAACCGACAACGGCTCGGCATGGCGCACAGCGTGCCAGAACGCTTCCGTCGTCTGGCCGGACAGTGTGCGCCCCGACAAGTCCGTTATGGTGCCTGAAATCATCACCGGCAAGTCCGTACCGCGCTCGGCATTGGCGTCAGCGCAGGCGGCAATCGCTGCCTTGGCGTTCAGCGTGTCGAAGATGGTTTCAATCAGCAAGGTATCGGCGCCGCCATCGATGAGGCCGAGGGCTGCTTCGTGGTAGGCTGCACGCAGATCATCGAAGGTGACCGCCCGGTAGCCCGGATCGTTGACGTCGGGCGAGATCGAGGCGGTGCGATTGGTGGGCCCCAGAGCGCCGGCGACAAAGCGCGGGCGGCCATCCTCCCTCGCCACCTCATCTGCCGCCGCGCGCGCCAGTTTTGCACCCTCATGGTTCAGCTCATAGGCCAGCGCCTCCATGCCGTAATCGGCCTGGGCGATGGTGGTTGAGGAGAAGGTGTTCGTCTCGACGATGTCAGCGCCGGCGCGCAGATATTCCACGTGAATATGGCGGATGGCCTGAGGGCGGGTGATGTTGAGGAGATCGTTATTGCCCTTGAGATCACGGTTCCAGCCAGCGAAACGCCCGCCGCGAAAATCCTCTTCGCTCAGGCGCAGGCGCTGGATCATCGTGCCCATCGCGCCATCGAGAACCAGAATACGGTCGCGGGCGGCAGCGCGCAGTGTGTCGGCGGGGGCGGGAGTGGATTTAGGCATCATTCACTCGATCTAAGGGAAGAGAAAATCAGGTCAGGCGGCCTTCTGCAGATGCTGCGGGCGCAGCCCCAGCAGATGGCAGATGGCGTAGACAAGGTTGGCGCGGTTCATGGTGTAGAAATGGAACTCACTGACGCCCCGGGCGCGCAGATCCTCCACCTGTTCAGCACATACAGCCGCAGCAACGAGAGCCCGCGTCTGCTGGTCGCCATCAAGCCCCTCGAAGCGGCGCGCCAGCTTTTCAGGAACGCTTGAGCCGCAGCGCTTGGCAAAATTGGCAACCTGCGCAAAATTCTGTACCGGCAGAATGCCCGGAACGATCGGGATGTCGATGCCGGCCTTGCGCACCCGCTCGACATATTGAAAATACAAATCGTTTTCAAAGAAGAACTGGGTGATGGCGCGGGTGGCGCCGGCGTCGCGCTTGGCCTTCAGGAGCGCAATCTCGGTGTCCCAGTCGGGGCTGTCGGGATGGCGTTCAGGGTAGGCTGACACCGATACCTCGAAGCCGCCGCGTCGGGTGATTGCCTCGACCAGATCATGAGTATAGGCGTAACCACCGGGATGCGGCTCATATGTGGCGCCGGGGCCGGCAAGCGCATCGCCGCGCAAGGCAACGATGTGGCGCACGCCAGCGCTCCAGTATTCCTCGACAATGGCATCGATGTCGGCGCGGGTGGCGGCAACGCAGGTGAGATGGGCTGCCGGCTGCAGGGCGGTCTCGGCGACAAGACGGGCGACGGTCGCGTGCGTCCGCTCGCGCGTCGTGCCGCCTGCGCCATAGGTAACGGAGACAAAACGCGGCGCCAGCGGCGCCAGGCGCTCAACCGATTCCCACAATGTCCGCTCCATGTCGTCATTCCTGGGCGGAAAAAATTCGAAAGAAACAGACAGGGGCGTGCTCATGCAGCTACTCCTAATTTACGGCCATTACGGGCGATTTTTTTTTCAGTGCGCGCCAACCACAAAGTGACAATCAGTTCGCCCGCTCCATCGCCACGCGTGGGCAATTCAAGGGTCTCAAGCGCGTGGATGCCGATTTCCGCCAGCCATTGCGCCATCTGTTCGGTTGAAAAACCGAGGCGCCGATGAGCGTGGTCCGCCCGCAGGAATTCCAGCTCATGGGGCGCAAAATCGACGATCAGGAGGCGCCCGCCTGGCGCCAGTACGCGGGCGGCCTCGGCAATGGCACGTCCGGGCTCTTCGAGATAATGCAGCACCTGATGAATGGTGACGACGTCAAACGTGTCGCGATCAAAGGGGAGCGCATAGACATCGCCCGGCCGCAATTGCACATGGAGATGGCCCGCCTGCTCCAGGTTGGCTCGGGCCACCGCCAGCATGTCGAACGACAGATCAACGCCCACCGCATGCTGCGTTTGCGGCGCCAGCAATTCCAGCAACCTGCCGGTGCCGGTGCCGATATCAAGATGCGAGCCGATCTTGTCAGGGCCCAGCGTCGTGCGGATCGCTGTCTCGACCTCGCCATCGGCAATGTGCAATTGGCGGATGCGATCCCAGTCAGCAGCGACCGAGCGGAAATAATTGTGGGCT
The DNA here is from genome assembly GCA_002365175.1 of Raskinella chloraquaticus (SeqCode). Taxonomy (GTDB): domain Bacteria; phylum Pseudomonadota; class Alphaproteobacteria; order Rhizobiales; family UBA4765; genus Raskinella; species Raskinella chloraquaticus. Next base: position 160,624 of record DEZK01000019.1, on the reverse strand, counting down.
GCATGATCACGGGCGGCGCGGACATCAGCCAGGCGCGCACGATCGCGCTCGACCTGGGCATCATCGGGTGACAGCAGGGCCAGGATCGATGATCCAAGCCTGGCTGTACGTCCCTGACGGGCCAGTGCATAGAACACATAAGTGCCTTCGCGGTAGCGCTCCACGAGTTCAGCTTCGTGCAGTAATTTGAGATGGCGCGAGATACGCGGCTGGCTCTGGCCAAGGATTTCGGTGAGGTCGCTCACCGTCAGATCGCCCGCCCCCAGAAGCGCCAGAATACGCAAGCGGGTCTCTTCCCCGGCAGCACGCAGGCCAGCGAGAAGGACGTCGGAAGCGACAGTGGTCAGGTTGGTCATGGCTCGACTTTCAAAGTATAAGAATATCTTTATATCTTTTTTTGGCCTCTCGCAAGATCAATCCACCTGATCGTGTTGAGCGGCACTGAATGCGTGATTTTTCATTATTTCGCGGCGATCCGCCGGAGAGTTGAGTGAATCAGGGCCGGATGCGGATTCTCACCGCGCAGGATCAGCGTGATTGGCTGCTTTGACCGATCATAACGGGCGTGGCGTGACCGGTTCGCTCATGTCGGTTGCCTCGTCATCGTGCTCTTCCAGCCGCCGCTGGCAGCCCCAGCCGGTGAGGACCTCATCGATGGCTTCGCGCACGAAAAACCGGGCAGCATCTCGCTCATAGCCATCAGCCAGCAGGGCATCGTATTCGCTGTGGACGTGGCGGATATAGGCGATGATCGAGAGCCAGGCGGCAATCTGCGGTGGCAGAGTTTTCATCCGCGCACTGGTTGCTGCCTCAAGGATCGGTCCAAAATCGGCCAGCGGCGCGCGCGGGATGAGGAGACGCATCGCCTTCAGGATAGCGTCCTGGCGTTTGGTGCCGCGCATTGCGTGCTCCTTTTGCTGACAGAGCAACTTGATGTGAGAGCAAGCGTCAACTGATTCTTAACCGGGCCGACGGCAATTTAGCGGCATGAAACGGTATGTGTCCCGAGTTGCCGTTCTGCTGCTTCTGGTCGTCGCGTCGTGTGGACGCTCGCCGCTGGAGCAGCGTGCGCAATGGCGTGGCAAGGCAGAGGAAGCCTGTCTGCGGGCTGGGCTGGTGCGCCCGTCCGCTCACATCCGCGCTTTGCCGCCGATCAATCCAGGCGGTTTGTGCGGGGCGGATCATCCTTTTTCAGTCGAGGAGTTCGCGCGCGCCTCCGCCCGCCTCGACAAGGCTGTGCCATTGAACTGCCAGATGATCGCTGCGACCGATTACTGGCTCGAAAACGTTGTCCAGCCGGCAGCACTCGCCAGTTTCGGGCAGAGGGTGCGGGAAGTTAAAACCTACGGCACCTATTCCTGCCGTCGCATTCTCAACCGCTCGCACGGGGCGCTGTCGGAACATGCCTTCGTCAACGCGATCGATGTCGCAGGCTTCGTCCTCGAGGACGGACGCAAGGTGATGGTCGGCAAACCCGATCAGGCTGTTCCCTCGCCCTGGCGCCTGCCGGACCAGAAAGCGCTCGGCGTCAGTCTTGACGGGGGCGGGCTTGACCTGTTGCAGATCGGGCCGGGCATCGACGGAGCGCCGCCCTTCGACATCAATTTTGGTGGTGATGCCAAACCGTTCTGGCGCTCGGTGCGCGATGGTGCCTGCAACACGTTCTCGACCGTCCTGGGGCCGGGCACGCAGGATGGTCAGCACGAAGATCATCTGCATCTTGACCTGGCGCGCCATGGCCGCAATGGCACACGCCGCGTCTGCCGCTGATCGACGCGGGTAACCACCTTCCTCTAAGATGTCTCATGCCCCTAAGATGGCCCATGGCAAAGACGCAGGCGACCAACTCTGTGCTGATCGAGGACCGCCCGAGCCCCAATTTCAATCAGCGCCGGGCGCCGGTTGATATTCTGCTTCTCCATTATACCGGTATGGCAGACTGCGAGGCGGCGATTGAGCGGCTCTGCGATCCGGCAAGCGAGGTATCCAGTCACTATGTTGTGAACGAGAGCGGCAAGGTTCTGCGTCTGGTGGGCGAGGATGAGCGTGCCTGGCATGCCGGGCAGGGGCAATGGCAGGGGCGGGGCGATATCAATTCGCGCTCGATTGGCATCGAGATCTGTAATGGTGGTCATGAGTTCGGCCTGCCTGCTTTCCCGGCCAAACAGATCGCAGCCGTGATCGCATTATGTGGGGGCATTCTCGAGCGATGGGCGATTGCGCCGCACAATGTGCTTGCCCATTCCGATACGGCGCCTCGTCGCAAGAGCGATCCGGGGGAGCGCTTTCCATGGGAACGATTGGCAGCGGCCGGTATCGGTCATTGGGTCAGGCCGTCGCGGTCAAGAACAGGACCGACGCTCGTGCCGGGCGCGCGCGGCCCCGATGTCGGGGAGTTGCAAACCCGCCTTGCCGATTATGGCTATGAGCTGGCTGTCACGGGCGTTTACGACGAGGCGACAGAAAAGGTCGTCACAGCGTTCCAGCGTCACTTTCTGCCAAAAAACTGCTCCGGAATGACTGATTCGGCAACAAGACGGACGCTGGAGCGTCTGCTGGCGGCGCGGTCCTGAGCAATTGACACCGAGCAGCGCGGCGCCCATGTGTCGCCTGCCAGTTGGCCGGACGGTCGCGGCGCGTCAGCGTCGAGGAAAGTCCGGGCTCCAGACAGACACGGTGCCGGATAACGTCCGGCGGGGGCGACCCCAGGGAAAGTGCCACAGAAAGCAAACCGCCCCGGCACGCCGGGGTAAGGGTGAAAGGGTGCGGCAAGAGCGCACCGCGACGCCGGTAACGGCGTCGGCACGGCAAACCCCACCGGGAGCAAAACCGAATAGGGATGGCACGGCGAAAGCCAGCGGTGTCTTGCCCGCCGCCATCCGGGTTGGTTGCTTGAGGCGCCCAGCAATGGGCGTCCCAGAGGAATGGCCGTCACGCGGGGGTAACACCGCGCGCTACAGAACCCGGCTTACAGGCTGACTGGCGTCGGCAACGACCCCTGATCGCCACAGCGATCAGGGGTCTCCAGCGCCCCGCCGCTAACAGTTTCTTAAAGCTAAGAAGGGATGAATGACGGTGTAGCGCGTGAAGCGCTCGCCAGGATGGCGTTATGAAGTGGTGGGTAAAGCTTGCGTGTCATCAATGACGCAGACGACCGGCTATCAGGAGGTGGCGGTCTGGCTGGGGTGTGTCGAGGACGCGCCGCGATGATGGCTGCGGCACACGTTCCCGTGATGCTGTCGCAGGTCATGGCCGCGCTTGCCGTTGTGCCGGGCAATGTCATCGTCGATGGGACGTTCGGGGCGGGTGGCTATACGCAGGCCCTGCTCGCAGCCGGTGCGACCGTCATCGCCTTTGACCGTGATCCTGCGGCGATTGCAGCCGGGCAGCGCCGGTTTACCGGCCAAGATCGCCTCACGCTTATCCAATCCCCCTTCGGTGCGCTGGCTGAGTGCCTTGCCGAGCGCCAGCTTGTGCCAGTTGATGGTGTCGTTTTCGATCTCGGCGTCTCCTCCATGCAGCTTGACGACGGGGCGCGCGGCTTTTCCTTCCGTCATGATGGTCCGCTCGACATGCGTATGAGCGGCGAGGGGCCGAGCGCGGCTGATCTGGTGAATGGTTGCGATGAAGCGGTGCTGGCCGATATCCTCTACCGTTTCGGTGAGGAAAAGCGTTCGCGGGCAGTTGCGCGGATGATCGTCGCGCGCCGGCAGATCTCGCCTTTTGAGCGGACGCTCGATCTTGCCGAGGCGATTGCGCGCGTGGTCGCGATCCCGGGGCAAGAGCGCATTCATCCGGCGACGCGCAGTTTTCAGGCCTTGCGGATTGCGGTCAACGGCGAACTCGATCAGCTCGCGGCGGGATTATCAGGGGCTGAAGCCGTGCTGAAGCCGCATGGACGGCTGGCGGTTGTGACGTTCCATTCGCTGGAGGACCGTATCGTCAAACGCTTCCTCAACGAGCGGGCGCAGGCGGCTAATCCGTCGCGCCACCTTCCCGATGTCGCGGCAAAAGTACCAAGCTTCATCTTGACGCGACCGGGTCTCGAAACGCCGCATCCGGCGGAGACAATGGAAAATCCGAGGGCGCGCTCGGCCAAATTACGCTCGGCCATCCGCAGCGATCATCGCGCCTGGCCCCTGGAGCGCGCAGCGCTTGGGCTATGGACGCCGGAGTTCGGTGCGGGACGAGGAAGGAGGCAAAGTTGATCCGTTTCATCGCCATCTTTGCCATCGCTTGCCTTGTGGGTCTTGCGGCTTTTGTTTACCGCGTCAAATACGACTCGATCGCGCTCAATCGTGAAGCCCAGCGGCTGGAGAAGGACATCGCGATCGAGCGCGATGCCATCGCCGCGCTTCGTGCGCAATTCAGTGCGCTGTCGAAGCCCTCGCGCCTGCAGGGGCTGGCCGAGCGCCATCTCAAGCACCTGAAGCCATTCTCGGTATCGCAGCTCACGACAACAAGCGAAATTCCCGACCGCCTGCCCGATCTTGGTGCCTTTATCGACAAGCTGCCGCTCAACGCTGGCCTGCCGGTTGCAGATACCGAGCTTGGTTCGCCCACCGGGTCGGAGCGCAAGCCTTTCCGCCCGCCTGTCCCTGCCAAAAGACCCCTGAAACCTGCCCAGTAGTTTCCGCCCTGTTTACTGCCAGCGTTAAGTGATCATCATGAATAGCGTGTCAGATAGTGGTGCAGGCGTTATCTCGCCCCGTATCAAGCAGTTGGCTCTCCAGGGGGCGCGCAAGAAGCGCCTAGACAAGGGGCGCATCCGCCTCGTTGTGGTCATGACCGTGTTTTTTGCGGTTTTCACCAGCATCACAGGCCGCCTCGTTTATATGGCGGTCACCGGTAAGCCACGCGCCATCGTCGCGCGCAGCGCGGACGATCTGCCAGCGATGTCGCGCCCCGATGTGGTTGACCGCAACGGCGTCATTCTGGCCACAGATGTCAGGAAGCCTTCGCTTTTTGCCCAGCCAAACCGGATTATTGACGCCAATGAGGCAGCCGACCTGTTGGCGGACGCACTGCCTGATATCAGCACTTCGGAATTGCGCAGCAAGCTGGCGAGCGGCAAAGGGTTTATCTGGCTGAAACGCGGGATCAACGAGGCTGAGCAGCAGCGCGTTCACAGACTTGGAATTCCAGGTATCGGCTTTCGCGAAGAAAACCGGCGCGTCTACCCATCCGGACGCACGTTGTCTCATGTCATCGGCCATGTCGGTATCGAAAATATCGGCGCGGCCGGCCTGGAGAAATGGATCGATGCCGACCGCGGGCTGATTGCGCTTCGCGAGGCGGGACTTTCGGGCGAGCGTGATCGCGACAATTCAGCCGTTGAATTGTCCATCGACCTGCGAGCGCAGCACGCGCTGCGCGATGAACTGGCCGAGGCAATGAAGCTTTACGCGGCCGTCGGCGCGTCTGGCGTCATCCTTGATGTCACGACGGGTGAGATTGTCGCGCTGGCGTCCTTGCCCGATTACGACCCTAACGACCCCAAGGATTCAATCGACCTCAATGCACTCAACCGCATCACCACCGGCACCTATGAGCTTGGATCCATCTTCAAAGCCTTCACCGTTGCGATGGCGCTTGAATCAGGGCGCTTCACGATGGCAAGCCAGCTTGATGCCCGGGCGCCGCTCCAATTCGGATCACAGAGAATCGGTGATTTTCACGGCAAGGGGCGGGTGCTGACCCTGCCGGAAGTGTTTATCTATTCCTCCAATATCGGCTCGGCGAAAATGGCGCTGGCCCTGGGTGTCGATCATCATCGCGAATTTATGCAGAAGCTTGGATTTGCCGATCGTTTGCGTACTGAATTGCCGGAAAGCGCCAAGCCGCAATTTCGCCGGCGCCAGTGGAAGCCGGTTGAATCGGCCACCATCGCTTTCGGTCACGGCATCGCCGTGGCACCGCTTCAGGCGGCAGCCGCCACGGCTGCCCTGATGAATGGCGGCTATCTCGTGCGGCCGACCTTCCGCAAACGGAGTGCCGAGGAGGCAAGAGCGCTCGCTCCCCGCGTCCTCTCGCAGGCAACATCGGACGCCATGCGCCAACTCTTCCGGCTCAATGTCGAAAAAGGATCCGGCAAGCGGGCCGAGGTCGAGGGCTTTCTGGTCGGCGGCAAGACTGGTACGGCCGACAAGCCTGGTCCGCACGGTTATCAGAAGAACAAGCGCCTGAACTCGTTTCTTGCGGCGTTTCCCACCGACAAGCCGCGCTATGTGGTGCTCGTGACGCTCGATGAGCCGCAACGCACCCCCGGGGCCGGCGAGGCGACGGCTGGTCTCAACGCGGCGCCGACGGTTGGCAAGGTGATTTCTCGTGTAGCCCCTCTGCTGCAGGTGGCGCCGCGTATCGAGCGCCTGGCTGGCTCCCAGCCAGCCCTGGCGCTTCCGGCGGTGCGTTGACGCCGGCGCCGGTTTAGGCGACCTCTTGTGGCATGCGACTCAGCACGCTCATTGCCGGTTTGGCGACGTCCCGCAGCGGTGGCGGCGGCGATCCGGACATATCAGGTCTGACGGCAGACAGCCGATCGGTCAGTCACGGCTCACTGTTTGCCGCCCTGCCGGGTGGGCGCCATGACGGCGCAGCCTTTGCGCAGGAAGCGGTTTCGCGCGGCGCGGCTGCAATCCTGATCAGCGAACAGGGTCTGTCGGCCCTGGCGCCCCAGTCCGTGCCCGTTCTTGTCAGTCGACAGCCACGTCTGACGTTGTCGCAACTCGCAGCACGGCTCTATCCGCGCCAGCCAGCGATCATCGTTGCGATCACCGGTACCAGCGGCAAGACATCGGTTGCTTCTTTTGCGCGACAGATTTTCTCCACGCTTGGTTACCGCTCGGCGAGCCTCGGTACGCTGGGCGTGGTAGTCGGCGAGGAAGAACGCTATGGCTCGCTGACGACACCCGACCCGGTCGCCCTGCATCGCCAGCTCGATGAACTCGCCGGCGACAACGTCACCCATCTGGCGCTTGAAGCCTCGTCACATGGGCTTGATCAGTTTCGCCTTGACGGCGTCAGGCTCGCTGCCGGTGCCTTTACCAATCTGAGCCATGACCACCTCGACTATCATCGCACGTCAGAGGCTTATCTGGCCGCGAAATTGCGCCTCGTCAGCGAGGTGATGCCGGTCGCGGCGACGCTGGTTATCGATTGCAGCAGCGCGGCAGGAGTGGCCTTTGAAGCGGCCGCAGAGCGGCGCGGCATACGGGTTTTGAGCCTTGGTGCAACGGGGCGTGATATATGCGTCACCTCACGCGACAGACTGGCGCAAGGCCAGAGGCTGGCGATTACCGGACGCTATGGCGCGGCAGAGATATTACTACCTCTGGTTGGCGATTTTCAGGCGGCCAATGCGCTTGTGGCGGCTGGTCTGGCGATAGCGGTTGGCGAAGCGCCGGTGCGGGTATTTGCAGCCCTCGCTGCGCTGAAGGGCGTGAAAGGGCGGATCGAGCATGTGGGCAGTGTCAACGGCGCGGCGGTCTACGTTGACTACGCGCACAAGCCCGATGCGCTCGAGAATGTGCTCGATGCGTTGCGTCCTTACGCCGCCGGGCGGCTTGTGGTTGTCTTCGGCTGCGGCGGGGATCGTGATAGCGCCAAGCGAGCGGTCATGGGCGAGATCGCGGCGCGCAAGGCTGATATGGTGATCATCACCGATGATAATCCGCGCAGCGAAGATCCGGCGCTGATCCGCGCGGCGATTCTCAAGACCTGCCCGGGGGCGCTTGAAATTGGGCCGCGCGGCGAGGCGATCAGCCATGCGGTCGATTGTCTGCGCGCGGGGGATATTCTGGTGATTGCCGGCAAGGGGCACGAGACCGGTCAGATCGTCGGAGACCGCGTGTTGCCGTTTTCCGATCATGAGGCCGCGCGTGCGGCGATTTCCGTGCGCGGGGGGCAGGTATGAGCCGATTGTGGACAATGGACGAGATCGCGGCGGCGACCGGCGGGCGCCTGGCTGGTGGTCCGTTCGCGTCAGTCGGCGGCTTTTCCATTGATACCCGCAGCCTCAAACCAGGAGATGTTTTTGTGGCGCTGACGGGCGAGCGCAATGACGGGCATGCCTATGTCGAGGCAGCGCTTTCTGCGGGCGCGGTGGCAGCGATCATCGCTGAAGACAAGCTCCCGGGCCTGGCGATGGCGGGGCGCTACCTCATCGTTGATGAGCCGCTGGCAGCACTCTATCGGCTGGCGGCAGCGTCCCGTGCCCGTTCAGCGGCACGGATCGCCGCGGTCACCGGCTCGGTCGGCAAGACCGGGACCAAGGAGGCGCTGCGCTCGGTGCTGGCGCCGTCGGGGCCGACCCATGCGGCACTTGCTTCCTTCAACAATCACATCGGCGTACCGTTGACGCTGTCATCGATGCCGGCGACCAGCACCTATGGCGTTTTCGAGATTGGTATGAACCATGCCGGCGAGATCACGCCGCTGACGCAGCTGGTCCGCCCGCATGTCGCCATCGTCACGACGGTGGAGGCGGCGCATCTTGAGTATTTTTCCAGTGTGGAGGAGATCGCCGAGGCGAAGGCCGAAATCTTCGCAGGGCTGGAGCCAGGCGGTGCAGCGCTCATCAATCGCGACAATGCGTTTCATGATGTGCTGGCGCAGCGGGCGTCCGCGCGAGGCGCGCGTGTTATCCTGTTCGGCGAGCATCCTGCTGCCGATGTTCGCCTTGTGGACGTTCGGGACGGGGCGGATGGCTCGCTTGTCACGGCGTCTGTTCTGGGAACGCAGATGACCTACAGGATCGGCATGCCGGGGCGCCATGTAGTGCAGAATTCCCTTGCCGTGCTCGGCGCGGTTTCGGTGCTGGGCGGTGATCTCGCCTTGGCAGGGGTTGCTTATGCCAGGCTACGGGCGCCAAGGGGGCGCGGTGAGTGTCTGACTTTTGCCCTGCCGCAAGGCGGCAGCTTCATGCTGATTGACGAAAGTTACAACGCCAACCCGGCGTCCATGGCGGCGGCTTTCGCTGTGCTTGGTGCATCGCGACCGGGGGCCGGGGGACGGCGGATCGCGATTCTGGGGGATATGCTGGAGCTCGGGGCGGCGGCAAAAGACTTGCATGAAGCCTTGGCCTCCCCGTTACTGGCAGCGCAGGTTGACCTTGTGTTCACCGCCGGCCCGCTGATGGAGGCGCTCCATCACCACCTGCCATCCGCCAACCGTGGTGGGCACGCGTCCAGCGCCGCAGACATCGAGGCGGCGGTCATCGCATTGCCACGCGCGGGCGACGTCATCATGGTCAAGGGCTCGAACGGATCGCGTGTCGCGGCCATTGTCGCGGCGTTCAAGACGCGCTACGCCCTCGCCGGGCAGGATAATGGCGCCGATAAGGCCTAAGGATATTTTCGAATGCTGACACTTCTGAGTGCCTATGGCGATCAATTCCAGCCTTTCAACCTGTTTCGCTACATTACGTTCCGGACCGTGGGGGCGACGGTCTCCTCTCTCGCTTTTGTATTTCTGTTCGGGCCGGCAATCATCCAGCTCCTGCGCCTCAAACAGGGCAAGGAGGGGCAACCGATCCGCAGCGATGGTCCAGCCAGCCATCTTGCAAAGCGCGGTACGCCGACGATGGGCGGATTGATGATCCTTTCCGGCGTCCTCGTCTCGACGTTTGCCTGGGCCAATCTCACCAATCGTTTTGTGTGGATCGTCATTTTCGTCGGCGTCGGTTTTGGGGCGATCGGGTTTTACGATGATTATCTCAAAGTCACGAAACGCAACGCCAAGGGTTTCGGCGGCAAGCCGCGACTGGCGCTTGAATTTCTCGTGGCGCTGATTGCCTGCCTCGTCCTCATCTGGACGGGGACGGCGGGCGTTGCCACCGCGCTTGCTTTCCCCTTTTTCAAAGAGCTGCTGATCGATCTTGGCTTGTTCTCGGCCCTGTTTGGCGCCTTCGTGATTGTTGGTGCCGGGAATGCGGTCAATCTTACCGACGGGCTCGACGGATTGGCCATCGTACCCGTCATTATCGCCGCCGGCAGCTTTGGCTTTATCGCCTACCTCTCCGGGAATTTCGTCTTTGCCGACTATCTGCAGGTTCACTGGACGCCAGGCACTGGCGAACTGGCGGTGGTCTGCGGGGCACTGATCGGCGCCGGGCTGGGCTTCCTGTGGTATAATGCGCCCCCCGCGCAGATATTCATGGGAGATACCGGCTCGCTGGCTCTGGGCGGCATGCTCGGCGTCATCTCGGTCGCGACCAAGCACGAGATCGTGCTGGGCATTATCGGCGGGCTGTTCGTGCTGGAAGCCGTGTCGGTGATCGTCCAGGTCATTTCCTTCAAGCTCACGGGAAAGCGTGTCTTCAAGATGGCGCCGATCCATCATCATTTCGAGCAGCTCGGCTGGTCCGAATCGCAGGTCGTCATGCGCTTCTGGATCATTTCCGTCATGCTGGCGCTGGCCGGCCTGTCGACGTTGAAACTGAGGTAGAGAGTTTGATCGCGCTCACCACCCGTCGCGGGCAAAGGCTGGCGATTGTCGGTCTCGGCGCCTCGGGCATGGCGGCAGCGCGGGCGCTTGATGCTGGCGGCGCGGATATTATCGGCTACGACGACAGCCCGGCGCGCATGGCCGAGGCGCAGGCCGCAGGACTTGCAACCGGCGATCTCAAAAATCTGTCATGGGCCGACCTTTCGGCGCTGGTGCTGGCACCAGGCATTCCACTCACCCATCCCAAACCGCATTGGAGCGTTGAGCGCGCGCGCGCGGCCGGCATCCCGGTCATCGGCGATCTCGATCTCTTCTTTGGCGAGCGGCAGGCGCATGTGCCGCCGGCGCCGGTCATTGCCATTACGGGCACGAATGGCAAGTCAACGACAACGGCACTTATCGGCCATGTCATCGGGCAGGCGGGCCGGCAGGTCGCGATCGGCGGCAATATCGGTACGCCGGTGCTGGCGCTTGAGCCTCTGACACCGGCCTGTCATTACGTGATCGAGTGCTCATCCTACCAGATCGACCTTACACCCGCGCTTTCGCCGCGGGTTGGCATTCACCTCAATCTGACGCCCGATCACATCGACCGCCACGGCAGCTTCGAGGGCTATGAGGCGGTGAAAGAGCGGCTGATCGCTGCGGTTGAACCCGAGGGGACGGCGATTGTCGGGGTTGACGACAATGCCTCCGCAGCCATTGCCGACAGGGCTGAGCAGCGCGGGCAGATTGTCGTTCGTCTGTCGATGAAACGACCGCTGGCCGACGGAATTTACCTCGACGGCACCCGGTTGATGCGGGCTCACGGCGGGGCGGGAACGGTTCTCGTCGATCTTGCCGGTATCGACACGTTACGCGGCGTGCATAATGCCCAGAACGCGGCGGCGGCGTTTGCAGCGGCGGCAAGCCTTGGCATCGACGACAAAAAAATCGTCGCAGCGCTCATGAGCTTTCCCGGCCTCGCGCACCGCATGCAGATTGTTGGCCGTCGCGGGAAAGTTATTTTTGTCAACGATTCCAAAGCAACGAATGCCGATGCGGCACGCCAGGCGCTGGCCAGCTATGATCATATCCACTGGATTGCGGGCGGGGTTGCGAAAGCGGGTGGCATCGCCGATTTAAAGACTCTGTTTGCCAAAATACGTCATGCTTATCTCATCGGCGATGCAGCTCCCTCATTTGCAGCAACGCTTGCCGGGCATGTGGCGACCAGCCTTTGCGGAACGCTTGAGGAAGCGTTGCGCCAGGCGGCAGCGGCAGCCCAGCAGGATGATGCGAGCGAACCGGTGGTGCTGCTGTCGCCTGCCTGCGCCTCCTTCGACCAGTTTGCCAATTTCGAGGTACGGGGGGAGGCGTTTACGGCACTGGTCGCAGCGCTGCCCTAAGGCGTGCGCCTGCTAGGGAGAGGCGGCATGGTATCGCGGGCAGAGAAGTCGGCGTTCAGCGAGTGGTGGTGGACGGTTGATCGTCTTCTGTTGCTGGCCTTTCTGGTGCTGATCGGCGGTGGGGTGGTGATGTCGTTTGCCGCCAGCCCCGGGGCTGCGGCACGAGAAGGATTGCCGGTCTATCACTTCATCGAGCGTCATCTCTTCTACGTCATACCGGCGGTGATCGTGCTCATCGCCACGTCTCTCCTGTCACCGCGCGATGCGCGCCGCGTTTGCCTCCTGCTGCTGGTCATTTCTGTGCTGGCGCTGTTCCTGACGCAGTTCATCGGCGTCGAGAACAAGGGGTCGCGGCGCTGGCTGCGGTTTGCCGGTTTCTCCATCCAGCCTTCGGAATTCGTCAAGCCGCCTTTCATTGTCGTCTGCGCCTGGCTGCTTGGTGAAGGGTTGAAGCGGCCTGACATGCCGGGAAATCTCTTCGCTTTCGGCCTCCTTGCCGTTGTGGTGACGCTGCTGGTGCGCCAGCCCGATGTTGGCCAGACGATGCTGGTCGTCGCGGTGTGGAGCCTGATGTTTTTCATAGCCTCCATGCCCTGGTTGTGGATGGTCCTGCTTGGTTCGGCCGGAGCCGGAGGACTGGTTGCGGCCTATCTGTTTATCGGTCATGTGCAAAAGCGCGTGAACAGTTTCTGGTTCGATGGCGAAAGCGGGTTACAGGTCATCAAGGCCAAGGAAAGCATCATTCGCGGCGGCTGGTTTGGTGTCGGACCGGGCGAAGGAACGATCAAACGATCCATCCCCGACAGCCATACCGATTTCATCTTTGCCGTAATAGGAGAAGAATACGGCATCATCGTCTGTCTTCTGCTGGTTGTGTTTATCGCCGCCATTGTCATGCGCGGATTCTGGCATGCCTTCCGCCAGAACGACCCGTTTCCACGTCTGGCGGTTGCCGGTCTCACCGCGCTTTATGGTGTGCAGTCGATGATCAATATTGCGGTCAATCTCAACATGATGCCGACCAAGGGCATGACGCTGCCCTTCATCTCCTTTGGCGGATCATCATTGATCGCAGTGGCGTTTTCGAGCGGGATATTGCTGGCGCTGAGCCGACAGCGGGCATCCGCGCTCAATTTTCATACGCAACGCCCGACGATGACTGCCGCCATGCCGGCGCCCGCGGGCGCTCAATGAGCGAGACGCCGCGGACGGTTCTGCTTGCCGCCGGCGGGACGGGTGGTCACCTCTTCCCGGCCGAGGCTCTGGCCGGGACGTTATCGCAGCGCGGCTGGCTGGTTGATCTGGCAACCGACGAGCGCGGTGATCGCTACGGCTTCCGCTTTCCAGCGCGCACCATCCACATCGTGCCCTCCGCGACGTTGCGTGCGCGCAACCCGCTGGCGGTTGCAGCGACGTTCCTGACACTGGCACGCGGCATCCTCAAAGCCCTTCTCGTGCTCAGGCGTATCAGACCGGCGGTGGTGGTCGGCTTTGGCGGATATCCAAGCTTTCCACCGCTCTTTGCAGCCTCGCTGCTTGGCATACCCGCCGTCCTGCATGAGCAGAATGCGGTGATGGGGCGGGCCAATCGTCGTCTGGCAGAGCGCGTGCAGGCGGTAGGCCTGTCATGGTCCAAGACGGTCTATGCCGATGGGGCGATTGCCGCAAAGGCGCGCCATGTTGGTGTGCCGGTGCGTGCGCTTGTCACGGAGGCGGCAAAGCATGCCTACCCCTCGCTCAACGACCCCTTCCGCCTGCTGGTCTTTGGCGGCAGCCAGGGTGCGCGTATCTTTGCTGACCTGATGCCGGCAGCGCTTGCTGCGCTGTCAGTGCAGACACGCCGGCGCCTGTCCTTGACCCAGCAGGCGCGCGAAGAAGACATCCCCCGTCTTCGTGCCGCTTTCGATGCAATCGGTGTCACCGTCGAGCTTGCTTCCTTTTTTCAGAATTTGCCGCAGCGCATCGGCGAAAGCCATCTCGTGATCGCACGATCGGGAGCCTCGACGGTTGCGGAGCTTGCGGTCATCGGCAGGCCGTCGATTCTGGTGCCGTTGCCGCATGCCATCGACAATGACCAGTTGCGCAATGCGCAGGCGTTGGCAGGTGTCGGCGGCGCAATTGTTCTCGAACAGGGTGGTTTGACGCCCGAACGCCTGGCGGAACATATTGAAAATGCCGTCAACGAGCCTAATCGCCTCAGCAAGATGGCGGAGGCGGCAAAAAGTATCGGAATTGCGGATGCCGTCGAGCGGCTTGCCGCGCTGGTGCAGGATATAGCGCAACCGGCGCGTATCGGCTAAGCGTCGTCAATGATGGATACCAACATGAAATTTCCGCGCGATATCGGGCCCATTCATTTTGTCGGTATCGGCGGCATCGGCATGTCCGGCATCGCCGAGGTGCTGGCCAATCTCGGCTACCGGGTGCAGGGTTCGGATGCCGCCGAGGGCTATACGATCAAGCGCTTGCGGGCGTTAGGCGTTGAGGTGCATATCGGTCATTCGCGCGATCATCTGAAAGAGGCGCAGGTGGTGGTGGTGTCGACCGCCATCAAGCGCGACAATCCCGAGCTTGCAGCCGCGCGCGAGCGCCGCATTCCAGTGGTGCGCCGCGCCGAGATGCTGGCTGAGCTGATGCGGCTCAAATCCTGCATTGCGATTGCCGGCACCCATGGCAAGACGACGACGACATCGATGGTCTCGACGCTGCTGGATGGCGGTGGCTTTGACCCGACGATTGTCAATGGCGGCATCATCAATGCGCTGGGGACCAATGCGCGCCTGGGTGCCGGGCGGTGGATGGTGGTGGAGGCGGATGAATCGGATGGCTCCTTCCTGAAATTGCCGGCCGATGTCGCCATCGTCACCAATATCGATCCCGAGCATCTTGATTATTACCGCGATTTCGATGCCATCAAGGCAGCTTTCCGCCAGTTCGTCGAGACCGTGCCGTTCTACGGCTTCTCGGTGATGTGCACCGATCATCCGGTGGTCCATGACATGGTCGGCCATATCGAGGATCGCCGCGTCATCACTTACGGCGAAAACCCGCAGGCCGATGTCAGGCTCGTTGATGTCGATCTCAGCGGCGGGCAGGTGAAGTTCGCGGTGCTCATCCGTAATCCGGCAGGCGGTATGGCGGAGCGGATCGACGGCCTCGTTTTGCCGATGCCGGGGCGCCATAACGCGCTCAACGCCACGGCGGCGATCGCCACCGCGCGCGAGCTTGGCATCGATCCGCCCACCATCCGCAAAGCGCTTGCGGGCTTTGGTGGCGTCAAGCGGCGCTTCACCAAAACGGGTGACTGGAACGGCGTTTCGATCTTCGACGATTACGGCCATCATCCAGTCGAGATTGCAGCTGTGCTGAAGGCTGCGCGTGAATCGACCAAAGGCCAGGTCATCGCCATCGTGCAGCCGCATCGCTTTACGCGGCTATCGGCGCTTTTCAATGATTTCTGTACGTGCTTCAACGATGCCGACAGCGTGATCGTGGCGGATGTCTATGCTGCCGGCGAGTTGCCGATCGAGGGCGCCAGCCGTGACGCGCTGGTGGCCGGCATCAAGGCGCGCGGACACCGCTCGGTGATGGCGCTCGAGGGGCCGCCACAGCTTGCCTCATTGGTGGGCGGAATTGCCAAGGAGGGTGATTACGTCATCTGTCTTGGTGCCGGATCAATCACCCAATGGGCCTATGCGCTGCCAGGTGAACTGGGCAAGCTTGGCGGCGCTGTCTGACGATGGGCGCCTTTGGTGACAGGCTGGCTCTGGAGCTAAGCTCAGCCATGCCCGGCCTGCGCGGCCGGCTGGTTGCCAACGCGGCGATGTCGGATCTCACCTGGTTTCGCGTCGGTGGACCGGCGGAAGTGCTGTTCAGCCCGGTGGATGAGGATGATCTGGCGCTTTTTCTGAGCCGCTGCTCCCTGGACGTGCCGCTCACCATCGTCGGCGTCGGTTCCAATCTGCTGGTGCGCGATGGCGGTATCGCCGGCGTGGTCATCCGGCTGGGCGGCAAGGCGTTTGGCTCGATCGATATTGCCCCTGACGGTGCCCTGTCGGCAGGCGCGGCAGCGCTCGACATGCGGGTGGCGAAAATGGCGGCCGAGGCCGGGCGTGGTGGCCTGGCCTTTTTTGCCGGTATTCCCGGCTCGGTCGGCGGCGCCCTTTCCATGAACGCAGGGGCGCATGGCGTTGAAACCGGCCAAGTCTTGATGAGGGCGCGGGGGCTTACCCGTTCCGGCGAGCTGCACGACCTGACGAGCCTTGAGATGAATTTCAGCTACCGCCGATCAGAGCCTGCAATTGACCTCATTTACACGTCGGCGGTGTTTGCCACGACCGCATCCACCATCGCCGGCGAGCGGGCAGCGATCAGCGAGATCGAGGCCGTGCGCGCCAGTACCCAGCCGGTCAAGACCCGCACCGGCGGCTCGACCTTCAAGAACCCGCCGGGATATTCCGCGTGGAAGCTGATCGATGAAGCGGGCTTGCGCGGCTTTCGTTCAGGTGGCGCACATATGTCGCAGCTGCACACCAATTTTGTCATTAACGATGAAGGCGCGACCGCCTTCGATATCGAGAGCCTGGGCGAGACGGTGCGGGCGCGCGTGTTTGCCCAGAGCGGTATAAAATTAGAATGGGAGATCAAGCGGATAGGGGAGTTCAGGGACGGTCAATCCTTAAAATAGTTAGATTTTTTTTAACCTATCAAGAAGTACCAATTTTTACGGAATCTGCATGTCTTTGTCCTAGCATTCGAGGATGTTGATCCGAATGTGCTAGGGAAAAAATGCGTAACGCGCTCAAACTATTTGTTTTTCTCGGCAGTTCCCCTTCTGTCGGCGCGTTCTTGCGTCAAAGGAGTGGAGCACTCGCCCCCGTGTTCGGGCTGGCGCTCGTCGTCATTGTCGGATTTGCGGGAGCGGCCATCGATTTTGGCCAGCAGCAATTGGCCAAGCAAAAGCTCTGGCAATCTGCTTCGCTGGCCTGTCAATACGCGCGACGCACATCGACGCTTGCCAATACGACGACCGGGCAGCAGGCGGTCAAATCCTTCTTCGATGCCAATCTGTCGCAGCAAAACGTTCCTGTAAACTCAATCGCTTCCAGTTTTAACTCGACCGTCAATGGGCCGGGGACGATGGCCGCCTCGTATGACGTGCCGACCTCCTTTCTTGGCCTGTTCTCCATTCCCTCGCTCAACGTGGCAGTAAGCCAGCAATGCTACGCAACGCCGCCATTGGTCGCCGGCACGGTTGTTTTGCAGGAGACGTTCGAGACGCCTCCGGCTGCGGATGCAGTGACACGAGAATGCGGACCCGGCTGTTTTCGATATGTGAGCAGCTATAACGGGTGGATGACGTCGGGTGGTACGGGTGAGCTTGAAATCAGCGATGGCTACAAGATTGCCCCGCCGGAAGGAACCCATGTCGGTGAATTGACGCCCGACTATAATGGCGCCATTTCGAAGAAGGTGTATCTGGCGCCGGGCACCTATGAGCTGCGCTATTTCTATGTTGGCGGACCTTATATCCCGGTGCCGACCTATTACGGTACGACCACGCTTGGGACGAATACATTCAATAACGACCCATTGCCGATCTGTTCTCATATGGCAGCCAATGTAAGCTGGGCAAGTGAGGATAAGAGTCGCATTGGAGTATATTTCAGCGCCGACGCTCCCAATTTTGCTGCTGATAATCTCACCGCTGCCAATAATCCGACGAGCAAGACCTGGCGGCCAGCCGATCTTGTAGATGTGTGCATCTATGCTAAATCATGGGTGGAGCGCAGCGCGACGATTACGGTAGCCGCGGCTGGCAATTACTGGGTGACCTTTGCTGCGCAGGGAGCTAATGCTGCCTATGAGGGCGGGCAGATCGACAATATTCGTCTTTGCTTTGTGGCTTGCAATGGAAATCGGCAATTATCGCCGATGGAAACACCAGCCCATGTGGTGTTCGCGGATGATTTCGAGCAGCCCTACACAACGGTATCGCCCTATTTCCAGACGACGATTGCCGCCAATGGCTGGACCACCACGCCCTATGATTCCGTCCAGATCTTTACCAATAGTGACGCTCCGCAGGGACGGCAATATCTCGAACTCGACACTGACATCAATTACAGTGGCACGTCGACAACCACACTGTCGCCCGGCCCGTCCAATCGGGCAATCTCGCGGCGATTTCTGTTCTCGGAAGGCACTTATCAACTCGCCTATTGGTATAAGCCACGCGTCCGGTTTGCGCTTACCGGCACCTTCTGCGGCTCGACCGCCGCAGCGGCGCAGTCAGGTTATCCAACCGGAACCGCAGCGGTAACCGCAACCACCTATTCGGCACCAACAGGGACCTATGATTATAACTCCAGCCAGATCGGGGTCTACCTCGACAGCGATCTGACAACGGCTGGCAGCACGCGCCCGACCAATCCGCTGGATGTCTGTATGTTTGCGAATGGCTGGGTGCAACGCTACATCACCTTCGTCATCTCGAAGCCGGGGTTCTACTGGTTCACGATGCGTGCAGAGGGCGTTGGCGAAGGCTATGGCGCGAACGTCGACGATGTGCGGATCTGCGCGGTCGCCTGTTCCGGCGGGCCGACTAATCAGACGAAGCTGGCAGTTCCGCAATAAGGTGTGAGCGCACTCGCCTTTACCAATGATTGACCCTGATGGCGCATACTTTTTCCGTTGGGCAGGGACAGGCGGGTGATGGTGTTGCGATTATTGCTACAGGGATTGTTAAATCGGGTGGCGTTTTTCGCTCGCTTCCGCGTGTTCGCAAGCGAGGCAGGCGGCACGTCGGCGGTCGAATTCGCACTTCTCGCCCTGCCGTTTTTCATGGTGCTGCTTGGCACCATGCAGGTCGGCCTCATCTACCTCACACAGGCGACGCTGCAGGGCGCCACGCTGAGTGCGGCCGATAATATATTGACAACCAACTTCACGCCGCCGCCAACGGTTTCGTCGATCCGTTCGGTGCTGTGCGCCAAAAGTGCCAACCTATATGCCTGCGATACGACGCTCAAGGTTGAACTCAATACGTTGAAGGAATTATCGACAGGAACAGTCGCCTTGAGCGACGGCACGATCGGCATCGGATCGAGTGGCGCCCCGCTTGTCCTGCGCACGCAGACGACGGCGACGGTCTTCACGCCCGGGCTTGGCAGTTTTGCAACCGTCTCGGCCAGCGCTGTCCTGAGGCGGCCATGAGATTGATCAGAGCGCTTGCACGCAGATTTACCCGGCAGGAACGCGGCAGTATTGCCGTCGAATTTGCGATCCTTGTGCCGGTTCTGATCCTGCTCATGGGCGCGACCTATGAATTGGCAGGCGGCATAGAAGCCAATTCCCAGCTCAACATCATGGTCGGTCAGGTTGCTCTTTCGTGGGGCGATTGCAGTGATTCGCCGGCTGGTGACTGCCAGGCGGAGATGAACCAGTACATTGCCGCCAGGACCAATATCGCACCCGCTCTCAATACGTCGCAACTCACGCTTAATCTGTGGCAGGTCAACAATTCATACGGGACTGTCAATGTCGTCTACGGCACGACGGCGATCACGGCGGCAGCAACGAACCTGGCGCTGGCGCAGATCCCCGAAGGGCAGAGCGGGGTTATCGCTATCGGCAGCTACAATTATCAGGCGCGGGCTTTCACCGTGGTGACCCAGCCCTTCATCGGATCGGGCATCGTCTTTAGCCAGCATGCGGTGGCGCGTAAAGGGTGATTCCTTTAGAGACGCTTTCGATGTGTTGTTAACGGTTCGTTTCCTCTCCTTCTGCAAGGATGCGTTAACGCTTGGCCGATCTCTACGGCGCAAGCGGTGCGCGGAGAGGTCGTCATGGCGATGCCACAGCATGTGGTGGTCCTGAAAGGCGGGGTGTCGGGTGAGCGCGATGTCTCGCTGCACTCGGGCAAGGAATGCGCCGATGCGTTAAGGCAGGCCGGGTTTCGGGTCAGTGAACTCGACGTCACGGTCGAGGTTATACAGAATCTCGGTCCGGCGCTTCTGGCGTTAAAACCTGACGTCGTGTTTTTGGCCCTTCATGGCAAATTTGGTGAAGACGGCACGGTTCAGGGCCTCCTCGAAATCCTGAAAATTCCCTACACGCATTCCGGTGTTCTCGCCTCGTCGCTCGCCATGAACAAGGCGATGGCGAAAGCGGTGCTGGCGGCAGCCGGTGTGCCGGTTGCGGGCGGGCGCGTGATCGCGCGCAGGGAGGCTGCTATCGCCCACGCCCTGCCGCGTCCCTATGTGCTGAAACCCAATGATGGCGGCTCGTCGATTGGCGTGTTCATTATCCGCGCCGATATGGAGTATCCGCCGCAGGAATTGTCCTCTGCGCAATGGCAGTACGGCGAAACACTCCTCGCCGAGCCGTTTATCCCCGGCATGGAGCTGACCTGCGCGGTGATGGGGGATCGCGCGCTTGATGTCATTGAGATCGTTCAGGACAATGGTTTTTATGACTACGAGGCGAAATACGCCGAAGGCGGGTCGCGCCATATTCTTCCGGCGCGGATTAAACCAAAAATTTACCAAGATGTACAAAAACTGAGTCTGACAGCGCATCGGGCCCTGGGGTGCCGTGGCGTGACGCGAAGCGATTTTCGTTACGATGAGCGCAGCGGGGAGGGTGTGTTGATCTGCCTTGAGGTCAACACCCAGCCGGGAATGACGCGAACGTCGCTCGTTCCTGATCTGGCGGCTTATGCCGGCATCTCTTTTCCCGACCTCATGCGCTGGATGGTGGAGGACGCATCTTGCGAGCGTTGAGCGGCACGGCTGTGGGTAGCGGAGCGGCAGAGGGCAAAGCGCGCAAGCGTTCCCGCCGTCATGCGCTGCCGCTCGCGCCGGACCGCCAGCGTTTCGGCGCGCCACATAGCTACAGCTTCATACTCCCCGTCCTCGGGCGCACGTCGATCCATCGGCTCGGCCTGATGGCAACGATCGCGCTGATGATTGCCACCGTTACGACAGGCTTCGTCATGGGTGGCCATGTCGGCACGACGAAGGATAAAGCCGCTCTGGCGGTCGCGGCGGGCTTGCGCAGCATAGGCTTTCGCGTCAGCGAGGTCCGCGTCACCGGCGCCCATCAATTGACGGTGCCGGAGCTTTTCGAGCGCATCGGCCTTAACAGCACGTTGCTGACGACGCTGGGCTTCGACGCCGAGCAGGCGCGGCGCAAGCTGGTGGAAATTCCCTGGATCAAAACCGCATCTGTCCGCGTGCTGTTGCCAGGCACGATTGATGTGGCGGTTGTCGAGCGCGAACCCTTCGCCCTGTGGCAGCGCGACGGGCGCGTCAATCTGGTGGATCGCGAAGGCGGGATCATCGGTGCCTACGAGGATGAGCGGTTCGCCAATCTGCCGGTGGTTGTTGGTGAGGGGGCCGACAAGCGCGTGGTGGAAATTCGCCAATTGCTTGATCTTCATCCGCTGTTGCGCCAGCAGGTGCGGGCGGCGGTGCTGGTGGCTGAGCGGCGGTGGACGCTGAAGCTTGCCGATGGCGTCGACATCATGCTGCCCGAGGAAGGGGTGCAGGACGCCTTGGCCTCGCTCATTCGCATCGATGGACAGTCAGGCCTCCTCAAGCGTGACATCGCGGCAGTCGATCTGCGGGTGGCCAATCGTGTGATCGTTCGCCTGACCGACCGGGCGGCGCAGATCCGAAGTGACGCCCTGCGGCCGCGCGCGCGCAGCGCAACGCCCGCTTCCCCACCCCCACCAGTCAAACCGAGTGCGAGGACGATATGAGTAGCGCGTCCTATTTTGGAAAAACATCGAGGTTGAAGCCATTGTCGCCACGAAAGGCGATGATGGTGAGTGCGCTTGATATCGGCTCATCAAAGATTGTCTGCATCATCGCGCGGCTCACGCCCGATCAATCGGTTGGCGATCATCCGCATCGCTCGCACAGCGTCGAGGTGGTGGGTTTCGGGCAGCATCGCGCGCTGGGTGTCAAGAACGGCGCGATCGTTGATCTTGATGCTGCCGAGCAATCAATCCGCATGGCGGTCGACGCGGCCGAGCGCATGAGCGGGCTGACGGTTGAAAGCGTCATCGTCAATCTGTCGGCCGGGCGCATGATGTCTGAATCCTACGCCGCGTCGGTCGCGATCGGTGGCCATGAGGTGGAGGATGCCGACATACACCGCGTTCTCAAGGTGGGCGCGGCGCAGTCGATCAGCGAAGGGCGCAACGTCATCCACGCGCTCCCCATTGCCTATGCGCTCGATCATACTGCCGGCATCCTCGATCCACGGGGCATGGTAGGTGGCGAACTTGGCGTTGATATGCATGTCGTCACCGCCGAAACGGCGGCCTATCGCAACGTCATTATAAGCGTCGAGCGCTGCCATCTGCATGTCGATGCCGTTGTCGCCTCGCCATATGCTGCAGCCCTGTCGGCGCTGGTCGCCGATGAAATGGAGCTTGGGGCGGCGGTGATCGACATGGGTGGCGGCACGACGTCGCTTGCCGTCATGCGCCATGGACGCTTTGTTCATGCTGATGTCATTCCAGTTGGCGGCAATCACGTCACCAATGATATCGCTCAAGTTCTGTCGACGCCGCTTGGCTATGCAGAACGCTTGAAGACGCTGCATGGCTCGCCGTTGCCCTGTCCCTCGGATGATCGGGAGCTGCTGAGCTTTCCGCATACGGGCGAGGATGATGAGGCCGCCGGGCAGATATCGCGTGCGCAACTGGTTGCCATCATCCGCCCGCGTATTGAGGAAACGCTCGAACTGGTGCGTGAGCGCCTCATCGCGTCGGGCCATCATCAGACAGCTGGCCGCTGCATCGTGCTGACGGGCGGTGCGAGCGAGCTGTCGGGTCTCACCGAGGTCGCTCGTCGCATTTTCGGCAAGCAGATCCGTATCGGCCGCCCGCTGGGCATCGACAGCCTGCCGGAGACGGCAAGACGGCCGTGTTTCAGCGTTGTTGCCGGGCTTGCGATCTACCCGCAAGTCGCTCGCATCGAACAATTCGACTCCCGTCGTTCGCGCAGTTTGCAAACGGGGACGGGGGGGTATTTCGCCCGTATGGGTGCGTGGTTCAAGGATAGTTTCTAACAACACCGCTGTGAACGAAAGCACAGCGGAAAGGCGGAGAGAACATGACCATCAATCTTCAACTGCCCGATGTCGGTGAATTGCGCCCTCGGCTCATGGTACTGGGTGTCGGCGGTGCGGGCGGCAATGCCGTCAACAACATGATCTCCGCCGGTCTTCAGGGCGTCGATTTTGTTGTAGCCAATACGGACGCCCAGGCGCTGCGTAATTCGCGGGCGCCCCGCGTTATTCAGATGGGTACGCATGTCACCGAGGGGCTGGGTGCTGGATCGCATCCCGAAGTCGGCCGGGCGGCTGCCGAGGAAAGCGCTGCTGAAATCAGCGACCACCTCTCCGGCTCGCACATGGTCTTCATCACCGCCGGCATGGGTGGCGGCACGGGCACGGGGGCTGCGCCCGTCATCGCCCGCATGGCCAAGGATATGGGCATTCTGACGGTTGGCGTGGTGACGAAACCATTCCATTTCGAGGGCATCAAACGCATGCGCCGCGCCGAGGAGGGTATCCTCTCCCTCCAGGATCACGTCGATACGCTGCTGGTCATTCCCAATCAGAACCTCTTCCGCGTTGCCAATGACAAGACAACCTTCGCCGACGCCTTCGCGATGGCCGATCAGGTACTGTATTCGGGCGTTGCCTGCATCACCGACCTGATGGTCAAGGAAGGCCTCATCAATCTCGATTTTGCCGATGTGCGCTCGGTCATGCGCGAAATGGGCAAGGCGATGATGGGCACGGGTGAGGCCTCGGGCGAAGCGCGCGCCCAGCGCGCTGCCGAAGCCGCAATTTCCAATCCCCTGCTTGATGACGTGTCGATGCGCGGCGCCCGCGGCCTGCTGATTTCGGTCACCGGCGGGCGCGATATGACACTGTTTGAACTTGATGAGGCGGCGACGCTCATCCGCGAACAGGTCGATGGTGATGCCAACATCATCGTCGGTGCCACCTATGACGATGCGCTCGAAGGCATCATCCGCGTGTCCGTTGTCGCCACCGGCATTGATGCTGCGGCGCTGGAAGCGGCACCGATGATTGATACGCGCACGACGTCAGCGAAAGTCTGGACCCGCCCGATCGTGACGCCGGTTGCGACAGCGCCTCAGCCCGCGCCGGTTGCCGTCGCGACGCCGCAGCCCAGCTATAGCGAGCCGGTTCAGAGCCAGCCCGTGCAACAGCCGCCAGCGCAGACCTTCGACAACGACATCACCATCCGTCAGGTTCTGCCGCCAACGCCGCAATTGACGTTGACCCAGCCAGAGCCGATGGCAGACGAGTTCGCACTCGAAGCCTTCATTCCGCCGGTGCCGGAGATGCCGGAGCGCCGCCCGCCACGCATGCCCAGCATTGATGAGTTGCCGCCCATCGCCCAGGAGCAGATCCGGGCGGCGCAGGCGCCCGAGGGGGCGGACGCTGACAAGCGGGGTGGTCTGATGCATCGCCTGGCGGCGCTCGGTGGATTCGCGCGCAAGCGCGAGGATGAAAGCGAGCTTCAGGCTCCTGCGCACCACACCGCGCCCATGGCGGCAGATTACGCCCCCCTGCCGGCCGCACGTCGTGCGCAGCGCGAAGCGCCGGCCTTGCGCCCCTCGCAGCGCCTGTCTGAAGAGGATCAGCTTGAAATTCCAGCATTTTTACGCCGGAAGGGGGGCTGACCAACACCTCGAACAATTGCTTTTTCATGCTTTGCAAAGAGGTAACAAAACGCAACAAAGCGTCATTTGTGGCAGTTCCATGGTGTGACTATGGTCCGCCGGTGAATGAGCGGCGCGTCTGGGGGCTTTCGGGTCGGCGCGCTGGAAATGGCAGGGATTTTGGATGGTAGGCAGTCGACATCGCTGGCAGCACACAATCGCAGATTGCGTATCTGTCAGCGGCGTGGGCGTTCATCGGGGATTGCCAGCCATCCTGTCGATTTTCCCTGCCGAGCGCGATAGCGGCATTGTCTTTGTCCGCAGCGATTTGCCGGCAGGTAAGGCTAATGCGATTCCCGCCCGCCATCATCTGACGGCAACGACTGAACTGGCGACTGTCATCGGCGACAGGTCGGGTGCTGCGGTGTCGACGATAGAGCACGTGATGGCCGCTCTCTATGGGCTGGGCATCGATAACGCGCTGATCGCGATTGACGGGCCGGAAGTGCCGATCCTTGACGGGTCGGCCAAGCCGTTTGCAGAAGCGATTGCCAAGGTTGGCATTGAACGACAGGAAGCGCCGCGGCGTTATCTGCGCGTAAAGCAGGCAGTGCGGGTTGAAAACGGCCAGCAATTTGGTGAAATTCTGCCGCATGACCGCTTCACGGTGGATGTAGAGATTGTCTACCCTGACGCCGAAATCGGCCATCAGCGCGTTGTTGTCGACGTCACGGCGGACAAATTTTCCAGGGAATTGGCGTCAGCCCGTACGTTCGGCTTTTATCGCGATGTGGAAAAGCTGCGTGCGGCGGGCTATGCGCGCGGCGCCTCGCTCGACAATACGGTGGTGATTGGCGAGGGTAAAATTCTGAACAAGGACGGCCTGCGCTTTCACGATGAATTCGTGCGTCACAAGGCACTGGACGCAGTTGGTGATCTGGCATTGATCGGTATGCCTCTTCTGGGGCTTTATCGCTCATCACGCGGCGGTCACAAGCTGAACGCGCAAGTGGTTGCTGCTCTGCTGGCCGATCCGTCCCATTATGACGTGGTTGAGATCGCAGCCGAGCGGGCTCCTGCATCGCGACGCTCGCGCGTGGTGTCGGTTGATCGGGTCGGAGCGCAGATCGCCTACGCCCCCGAGGGCCGTTAAAGCGGGCCGCCGCTTTGGCGCCGCATTTTTCTGCTTTTATTTTACCCTGCCAGTCGCGCTGTTAACAGTGATTGCTGGCAAGCTTGGCGTTTTCCGCCTGATCAAGTAATAAGGGCGGGATCAGATCAAGACGATATGTCATCAACCTTATGCTTCGGCACGATGGTGGACGGGGAAAGCATGACGGCACGCGCACTTATTCTCGGCAGGTTGGCGACGATGCTGTGTGTCGGCGCTGTGGTATCGGTGCTTGGCGGCTGCGCGGGCCTTGGTCTGGGCGAGCGCGATCAGGCGCCGCGCGCGACCGCATCAGCCGCCGAACCGGCCGAGGACACCAACCCGTTCAGCGCCATTACCAATATTTTCAAGAAGAGAGACGAGCCGGCGCCGCAGCCCTCGGCTGCGCCGCCGCAGACTTCTGCCGCCGCGCCGCCGCCGGAAGATAATGGTGTGTTCAGTGGCATCACGCGTTTTTTCAGCAAGAAGGACGAGCAGGCGAAGGAGGATATCCCGGCCGGGCGTCTGTTCAACGAAGGGCTGGTTCTGCTCAACCAGAACCGCTTCCGGGCGGCGTCTCTGCGCTTTGAAGAGGTGGATCGCGCTCATCCCTATTCGGAATGGGCCAAGAAATCATTGCTCCTGATTGCCTACGCGCAGTATCGGTCCGGCGAATATGACAATGCAGCAGGAGCAGCGGATCGCTATCTTGCCCTCCACCCTGGCTCGGAAGATGCTCCTTATGCGAAGTTCCTGCTGGGGGATTCCTATTACCGGCAGATCCCCGATGTTGCGCGCGATCAGGGCGGCTCCGAGCGTGCCCTGCAAGCCTTGCGCGAACTGGTGCAACGCTATCCCGGTACCGAGTATGCGCGCGCCGCCGAGCAACGCATGCTGGTCGCCCGCGATCAGCTGGGCGGCCGGGAAATGGAGATCGGCCGATTTTATCTGAAGCAGAAATCCTACGGCGCTGCCGCCGGTCGCTTCAAATCGGTCGTCCAGCAATTCCAGACGACGCGTCATATTGAAGAAGCGCTTTATCGTCTCGTTGAATGCTATCTGGCCCTTGGCATTGTCGATGAAGCCCAGGCGGCGGCCAGTGTGCTTGGCCACAACTACCCCGAGAGCGAATGGTACCGTGACGCCTTCGGGCTTTTGTCAAAGGATGGCCTGGCGCCGCAGGACAAGACCGATTCTTGGATCACCCGGGCGCTGAAGAGCATCACAGGCTAAGATCAGGGCCATGCTGACGGCCCTTTCGATTCGCGATATCATCCTCATCGACCGCCTCGATCTGACCTTCGAGAGCGGGCTGTCGGCGCTGACGGGTGAGACCGGCGCGGGCAAGTCGATCCTGCTTGACGCGCTGGCGCTGGCGCTCGGCGGGCGCGGCGATGCGGGGCTGGTGCGCAAGGGGGCGTCCCAGGGGCAGGTGATTGCTGTTTTCGATATTGCGAGTGATCATCCGGCGCGCGCGCTGCTGCGCGAGGCTGACGTTGACAGCGATGGCGAGGCGATCATCCTGCGCCGCGTGCAGGCAGGCGACGGGCGCACGCGAGGCTTCGTGAACGACGCGCCGGTGTCAGTGAACATCCTGCGCGCGCTTGGGGCGCTGCTGGTTGAAATCCACGGTCAGCATGATGATCGGGCCCTGGTTGATCCAGCCTCACACCGGGCACTCCTCGACGCCTTTGGCGGCCTGCAGGCTCACGCCCGCCTTGTTCGCAAGCTGTGGTCGGCATGGCAGAACGCGATCGAGGCGCTCAACGAGGCGCAGCGCCGCCTGGCGGCGATCCGCAGCGAAGCGGACTATCTGCGCCATGCGCATGAGGAATTGTCGCTCCTCAATCCGGAAGAAGATGAGGAATCACGCCTGGCGGCGCGACGGCAGACGATGATGGCGGCTGAAAAGATTTCTGCTGACGTCCGCGAAGCCTTTGACACGCTCGATGGTGCGTCCTCGCCGCTGCCGCTGATTCTGGCTTTGTTGCGCCGCATGGAGCGGCGCCAGGAGACAATGCCGGTCATCCTTGGTCCGGTGACCAGCGCCCTTGGCAGCGCGCTTGATCAGCTGGAGGAAGCGCGCAGCGCTCTTGATCAGGCGATCCGCGCCAGCGAATTCGACCCCAAGGATCTTGAGCGCACCGAAGAGCGTCTCTTCGCGCTCAGGGCGGCGGCGCGCAAATATAATGTACCCATCAGCGCCCTGCCGGCGCAGGCGGCACGCTTTGCCGAGCAGTTGCGCCATCTCGATGAGGGCGAGCGGGATGTCACGCGTCTGAGCGCGGCGGCGCAGGCTGCCAGCGAGGATTATCGGCAAGCCGCCGCAACCCTGTCAAAAGCGCGAAATGCGGCGGCGGCGCGCCTCGACAAAGCGGTGAAAAGCGAGCTGGCGCCACTCAAGCTTGGCGAAGCGCGTTTCCTCACCCGGCTCGAGAGCCATACCGACAACCCGTCGGCGGACGGTATCGATCAGGTGGCGTTCTGGGTGCAGACCAATCCTGGTACCCATGCGGGGCCGCTGATGAAGGTAGCGTCCGGCGGCGAGTTGTCGCGCTTCATGCTCGCGCTCAAAGTGGTGCTGGCTGACAGTGGTTCGGCACCAACGCTGGTGTTTGATGAAATCGACAGCGGGGTTGGTGGCGCCGTATCGGCGGCGATCGGCGAGCGTCTGGCGCGCCTTGCCGGCGGGGTCCAGGTGCTGACGGTCACACATGCGCCGCAGGTGGCGGCCTGTGCCGACCGCCATTATCTCATCAGCAAGGCCGCAACCAAGGGCCAGACGGCGACGCGCGTGGCGCAGCTTGATGATCAGGCGCGGCGTGAGGAAATCGCCCGCATGCTGTCTGGCTCATCGGTGACGGACGAAGCCCGCGCTCATGCCGAGAAATTGATGGCCGGGGCCCGGTGATGGCGAGTAGCAAGGCAGTGTCTTCTATGCCGGAGGACATGACGGAAAGTGAAGCGGTCAGCGAACATGCCCGCCTCGAAGGCGTGTTGAGAGGGCATGACACGCGCTATTTCGAGGATGATGCGCCGGAAATTTCCGACGGTGAGTATGACGCGCTGAAGCAGCGCTATCTGGCCATCGAGGCACGTTTTCCGGCGCTGGTGACGGCGGCGTCGCTGTCGCGGCGCGTCGGGGCTGCCCCTTCTGCCAAATTCGGCAAGGTCCGCCATCGTGTGGCGATGCTCTCTCTTGATAATGCGTTTGACGAGAGTGATGTCGACGATTTCCTGGCGCGTATCCGCCGCTTCCTCGACATGCCGGCTGATCTGCCGCTTAACATGACGGCCGAGCCCAAGATCGACGGGTTGTCATGCAGCTTGCGCTATGAGAAGGGACGGCTGGTGGTTGCCGCGACGCGCGGTGATGGGGCTGAAGGTGAAAATGTCACGGCCAATGTTGCAACGATTGCAACCGTGCCGGCGATGCTTGCGGGCAATTATCCCGATGTCATCGAGGTGCGCGGCGAAATCTACATGCGACACGCCGATTTTGCCGCCCTCAACCAGCAGCAGGGCGAAAAAGGCGACAAGATTTTTGCCAATCCGCGCAACGCCGCTGCTGGCTCGCTCCGTCAGCTTGATCCCGCCATCACCGCCGCCCGGCCTCTCAGTTTCTTTGCCTATAGCTGGGGCGATCATGGAAGCCTGCCCGGCGACACCCAGTTTGATGTCGTGCAGGCATTTGCCAGCTGGGGATTTGCGATTAATCCGCTCATGCGCCGCTGCGCGAGCCGGGACGAGATGCTTGACGTCTACCGCGCCATCGAGCGCGACCGGGCGCGGCTTGGCTATGATATCGACGGCGTCGTCTACAAGGTTGATGATCTGGCGTTGCAGCGTCAGCTTGGCTTTGTCTCGCGCAGCCCGCGCTGGGCGATCGCGCACAAATTTTCAGCCGAGAAGGCAGCAACCATTCTGCGCGCCATTGATATCCAGGTCGGGCGCACGGGCGCGCTGACGCCCGTTGCCAAGCTTGAACCGGTCACGGTCGGCGGCGTCGTTGTTGCCAACGCCACGCTCCACAATGAAGACGAAATCAAGCGCAAGGATGTACGCATCGGCGATACGGTTGTGATCCAGCGGGCGGGCGATGTCATTCCCCAGATCGTCTCCGTCGACCTCGCGCGCCGGCCTGCTGATTCAGTGCCTTTCGCGTTCCCCGAGACCTGCCCTTGTCCGCTCAAGACCGCCATCGTCCGCGAGGCTGTCGGCAGTGGTGGCAGCGGGGCGATCAAGCGCTGCAGCGGCGAGTTGGCCTGCCCCTTTCAGCGCGTGGAGCACCTGAAGCATTTCTGTTCGCGGCGGGCCTTCGACATCGAAGGCTTCGGCGACAAGTTGATCGAGCGCTTTTTTGCCGACGGGCGGGTGACGACGCCTGCGGAGATTTTCACCCTTTCGGCGCGGGACGCGGCAAGCGTCTCGCCGCTGCGCGAAGAGGAGGGGCTTGGGGATCTCTCGGTGCGCAATCTGTTTGCCGCGATCGAGGCCAGGCGCGAGATCGCCTTTGAACGTTTTCTCTATGCGCTCGGCATACGCCATGTGGGCGAGACGACAGCGAAAGTTGTCGCGCGCCATTTCGGCAGCTTCGCTGCGTTTCGCGCGGCTGCCATGGCAGAGCATGCGGTGGCAAGCCTGTCGCAGATTGATGGCATCGGGCCAATTGTTGCGGAAGCGATATCGGCATTCTTCCACCAGCCGGCGAATATCCTCATGGTCGATGATTTGCTGCGCGTCGTTGATGTCGCGGAGGCGCAGAAGCCGGCAAGTGTTGATGGCGCACCGCTTGCCGGGCAGGTGATTGTCTTCACCGGCGAGCTGGTCGCCTTCAGCCGCGATGAAGCAAGGGCCAAGGCCGAGCGCCTGGGGGCGAAGGTGACCGACAGCGTGTCGAAGAAGACGACGCTGGTCGTGGCAGGACCTGGCGCCGGATCAAAACTGAAAAAGGCGCAGGATCTCGGCATCGCCATCCTTGACGAAGCAGGATGGCTCAATGTCGTCAAGGATCATGCGGGTTTGTCAGGATAGGCGGTGAAGTACCAGGCCCATGATGGCGATAAATGTCATCGACAAGGCCAGCGGCAGCGCCGTTTCCGCGTTGATGGCGCCAACCAGATAGCTTGCCAGCGCCGACAGGCCGAATTGCAGCGCACCGGCAAGCCCCGAGGCTGCGCCTGCCGCCTTGGGCTCAACGCTCAGGGCTGCCGTGATCGCGTTTGGAATGACGAGACCATTCGAGAACGATACCAGCGTCATGGGAAGGAAGAGGGCCAAGGGGTGCATCACCGGCACGAATGCGAGCGCAACCGCGATGAGCGCGCCAGCGACCCCGAGCATATTGCCGGCAAGGATCATACGCTCGATGCCAAAGCGGCGCGAATAACGACCCGATATGAAATTACCCATCATATAGCCAAGCGCAATCGTCATGAACCACAGCGCGTAGCTTGTCTCGGTCATGCCCATGACGTTGATCACGAGATAGGGCGCTCCGCCCTGAAAGGCAAAGAAGATGGCCGAGGCGCAAGCGCCTGTGCCGCAGGCGGCGAGAAAGGACGGCATTTTCAGCAGCGTCAGCGAGCGTACGATGACATCGCGGCTGGTGGTGGTGTCCAGTGAGGCCGGTCGTGTTTCCGGCAGCAGCGCCCAAACGATGATCAGCGCCGCAATACCAAGCGCGACGCAGATGACGAAGATGGCCTGCCAGCCGAAGCGCTCGGAGGCGACCGCGCCAAGATAGGGCGACATCATCGGCGCGATCACCATCACCATGGTGATGTAGCCGATCATGCTGGCTGCTTCGTTACGATCGTAAAGATCGCGGACGATGGTGCGGGCAAGCGGCAGGCCGACGGTTGCGCCCAATGCCTGCAGGATTCTTGCTGCCAGCAATTGTTCAATCGAGGTGGCGAAGGCTGCAAGCGCGCTTGCCACGACATAAAGCGCCAGGCCAATCAGCAGGACAGGGCGCCGGCCAAGGCGATCGGCCAGCGGACCCAGAATGAGCTGCGCTGCCGCCATGCCGAGGAGGAACAGTGACAGGACCGAGGTCGCGCTTTCGCGCGAGACCGCGAAGGCTTTCTGGATCGTCGGCAGCACCGGCATGGCAATATTGAGCGACAGCGGGCCGATGGTTGAAATCAGCACCAGGACAAAGAGAATCCCGGCGCGCGTGGAGGTGAGAGGCACAGCGGGCGTGCTCATAAGCGGCAGCACGCCTTTGCCAGCCAGTTGCGCAATGTGACGGATAATGTCGGGCCGATCTCACGCAGCACGCGGGCATGGTAGGCATCCAGCCAGGCGCGCTCCTCGATATCGAGCAGGCGGGCATCGATGCAGTGGCGGTCGAAGGGCGCGAGCGTCAACGTTTCAAAGCCCATCATCGCCCGCTCGCCATCGGTGGGGACCTCCAGCGGCGTCACTACCAGGAGATTTTCCAGGCGAATGCCATAGGCACCCGGCTTGTAGAATCCGGGCTCGTTGGAAATGATCATGCCGGGCTCCAGGACCGCAGATGGCGCCTTCGATATGCGCTGCGGGCCCTCATGCACTGACAGGTAGCTGCCGACGCCGTGACCGGTCCCGTGATCGTAATCAAGGCCCTCGCGCCACAGGAACTGGCGCGCCAGCGCATCAAGATGCGTGCCGCTGGTGCCGGCGGGAAAGACCGCGCGCGAGATGGCGATCATCCCTTTCAGAACCAGCGTATAGCGCCTGCGCATTTCGGATGAGGGCGTGCCGACGGCAAGAGTTCGGGTGACGTCGGTGGTGCCATCCTGATACTGGCCACCTGAATCAACGAGAAAGAGGGAATCGCGATCAAGCAGGCGGTTGGTTTCGACAGTCGGGCGATAATGAATGATCGCCCCGTTAGGGCCGGCGCCGGCAATCGTCGGGAAGGAGATGTCACGCAATTCGCCGCTCGCGGCGCGGAATTTCTCGAGCGCGATTGCAGCGGCGATCTCGTCGATCTTGCCTTTCGGCGCCTCCTGGTCGAACCAGTGCAGGAAATGGACCAGTGCCGTGCCGTCGCGACGATGGGCGGCGCGGGTTCCTGCCAGTTCGGCGCTGTTTTTCGGCGCTTTCATCGGATGAACAGGGTCGGCAGCCGCAATCAGCTTCCCGCCCGCATCGCTGATGATGTCGGCAATGGCGGCGGCGGCGCTCGCGGGATCAACGAGGATGCCGGTGCTCCCTTGTGCCAGCTGCGCGAGTTTGTCGGCAAACGCCGCAGGCGGGAACAGCTCCGTCGTCGGTTTCAAGGCCTTGCGGACATCGACGTCAAGCTTCTGCGGATCGATGAAGAGCTGAACCTTTCCTTTGCGCGGGAGCAGCGCGAAGGCGAGCGGCAAGGGCGCGTGAGCGACATCGCCGCCGCGGATATTGAACAGCCAGGCGATGGCATCGGTCTGGGTGAGGACGCAATGGCTGGCGTTGAGCAATCCAAGCGCGTCGCGGACACGGGCGAGCTTGTGGCCCACATCCTCTCCGGCAAGAGACAGCGGGTGAAGCATGATTTTTGCCTGCGGCGGGGCCGGTCTGTCCTGCCAGATGGCATCGAGGGGGTTGCTCGCCAGCTTTTCAAGCCGTCCGCCGGCCTCTTCAACCACCTTCTTCAGCAATGCGATCTGATTGGCGGTGTGAAGCCAGGGATCAATGCCGAGAATGCCCTTTTTGGGCAGGTGTTTGCCAATCCACGCCTCAAGCGTCACATCGGCGGAATGCACGACCTCGAAACTTGCCTGATCGACCTGGCGGGATGCCTGAAGCACGTAACGGCCATCGGTTACCAAAGCGGCGCTCTCAGCCATCACAATGGCCGTCCCGGCAGAGCCGGTAAAACCGGTGAGCCAGCGCAACCGGTCGCTGGACGCGGGGATGTATTCGTTCTGGTACTCGTCAGCGCGCGGAATGATGAAGCCGCTCAGCTTGCGACGCTTCAGCTCAGCTCGCAGCCTGGCCAGACGTGGCGGCCCATCTTGAGGAGAGGACAGAACATCGAAGGTTTGGAACATGCCATGACCATAGAGCGGACTAGGCGGGTGAGGGAAGCGGCGATTGCGGTCAATCCAGCATGGCAGGCGCGCACGCAGACGGGGGCTTCTCAGCCATATCCGGCAGGGCGCCGTGATCAAATATGAACAAACCCTTTGCGTTCCATGCCACAGACGCAGGCCTGCCCATTCGCCAGGGTCCTAGCGCCGATGGCAGTTTGTCTATATTGCAGTGCAACAAGAAAATTTGGAGGGAATCGACGTTTTCTTGAAAGGAGAACAGAGATGACCAGCTCTACTATCAATGTTTTTGATCGTTTTTCTGTTAATTCGACGAAGCCGGACGTAACCGACAAGCCGCTTCCCGCTTTCGTGCGCGCGCTCATCGCCGCCTTCGAAACGAGCGGGCGTCTACATGCCATGGCCTATTTTGCGCGCAAAACAGACCTGGAACTCGCTCAGCTCGGACTGACCCGAGCCTCCATCTTCGAACGCCTGAAGGCGTGATCGCCGATCAATCCTGTCTGACAAGCACAAGTGTCGCCCAGTCGCCGATGATCCGGCGACAGGCCAGGCGATACCCCTGCGCCTGGTAGCGCGCGGCAACCGGCCGCGCCTGCCAGGCGAGCAGCCCTGACAGGATGAGCGTTCCCCCACGTTCATTGGCATTGTGAAGGGCGGGCGCCAGGCGCATCAGCGGGCTGGCGAGGATGTTGGCTACAATGAGGGGATAGGGGCCGTTGAAGCGGATGAGCGGGTGGGCGGTGCCTGCCGCCTCAACGACGCCGACGCGCCAGGCCATGCCGGCCTTTACTGCGTTCTCGCCGGCAATGCGCACTGCCTCGCGGTCAAGATCGCCCGCAATCGCATCGGCTTTTGCAGCCTTGGCAAAGGCTAGCGCCAGCACGCCGGTGCCGGTTCCGACATCGAGCATCCTGCGAGAAGCCGTCTTGATGCGCGCACCCTTGCGCCGTCGCTGCTGTTTCAGCCAATGGTCGATTGCCAGCAGACAGCCGAGCGTCGTCGGGTGATGGCCGGTGCCGAAGGCCAGGCTTGCCTCGATTTCCAGACCGATCTCGTTGGGGCGCAATTTGTGGCGATCATGTTCGCCGTGGACCACAAACCGTCCAGCGCGAACCGGCGGCAGGTCTTCAAGTGCGATCGCCACCCAGTCGGCATCGTCGACCTGCTTGAAATCAAAGCGGAGCTGATCGAAATCCGGCCCCAGAAGACGCCGCCCCGTCATGGTGAAATCGCCAAGGTCAGGGGCTTCAGTGAACCAGGCCTCGAAACGCCACAGGGGCGGTTCGGCTTCAAAAGCGCCGGCAGCGCTCAGGGGCAGGTGGTGTTCGCCATCCATCAGCCCGTCGGCGAGACGGGTGGCAAGCGCTTCGTTGGTGAGAGTGGTGCACAGGACGGTGGTCATCGGCAGGATTTAGGCAGCTTTCAGGAAGCTGTCGAGCACGCGTTTTTCGCCCGCTTTGTCGAAGAGCACGGTTGCCTTGTTGCCTTCAAGCGCGGTGATATCGCCATAACCGAACTTGTCGTGGAAGACACGGTCGCCCGGCTGGAAGGCTGACGCATCGCCACTGGAGCGGGCGATGATCTCGCCATCAATCATCCGTGCCTGCGGGCGCTGCCCACCGGTCATTCCTGCGTTGCTCTCAGCAAGTCGTGCCTTGTTGGCGACCGCACGCTGCCATCCAGGCGTCGAATAAACGCCCGAGAAGGGATCATGCCGCCCCTCGAAGCGTGATGCTCCATAGGAATTGCGGGCGCTATAGCCATAGGCGCTCGGAGCCTCGATGACCTCGACATGGTCGTCGGGCAGTTCGTCGAGGAAACGCGAAGGAAGCGTGCTCGACCACAGGCCGTGGATCATGCGGTTCTGGGCAAAATGAATGCGCGCCCGTTTCTTGGCGCGGGTCAGGCCGACATAGGCCAGACGTCGTTCCTCCTCAAGGCCGGCGCGCCCGTTTTCATCAAGCGCCCGCTGGCTTGGAAACAGGCCCTCCTCCCAGCCCGGCAGGAAAACGGTATCGAATTCAAGACCCTTGGCGGCGTGGAGCGTCATGATGGATACCGCCTCGTCACTGTCGCGGCGGTCAGCGTCCATGACGAGCGACACATGCTCCAGGAAGGCCGCCAGGCTGTCGAATTCGCCGAGCGCCCGCACCAGCTCTTTGAGGTTTTCAAGGCGCCCCTGTGCGTCAGCCGAGCGCTCATTGCGCCACATCTCGCTATAGCCCGATTCATCAAGGATGATTTCGGCGAGTTCAGCCGCCCGTGACGTGTCGACAAGGCTGTGCCAGCGCGCGAAATGAGAGACGATACCGGCAAGGGCTGCCCGGGGCTTTGCCTTCATCTCCTCGCTTTCTGAAAGCGCGCGCGCTGCCTGCATCAGCGGCACAGCCCGCGAGCGGGCGATGACATGCATCATCTTGAGGCTGGCATCACCAAGACCGCGCTTGGGGACGTTGACGATGCGCTCGAAGGCCAGATCATCCGACGGGTTGGCGGCCAGGCGCAGATAGGCGAGCGCGTCGCGGATTTCAGCGCGCTCATAAAAGCGTGGGCCGCCGATGACGCGATAGGGCAGCCCGATGGACACGAAGCGCTCTTCGAAGGCGCGCATCTGGGCGGAGATGCGCACCAGAATGGCGATCTCGTTCAGGCTGTGGCGTTCGCGCTGGAAATTCTCGATAGTCTCTCCGACAAGGCGCGCCTCCTCCTCGCTGTCCCAGGCTGAGGTTACGGTCGGCTTGTCGCCGTCTTCCGCGCTGTCGGCAAAAAGGGTTTTGCCGAGCCTTCCCTCATTATGGGCGATGAGATGGGCGGCAGTTGCCAGAATGTGACCGGTTGAGCGGTAATTGCGTTCAAGGCGGATGACGGTGGCGCCAGGAAAATCACGTTCAAAGCGCAGAATATTATCGACCTCGGCGCCACGCCAGCCGTAAATCGACTGATCATCATCACCAACGCAGCAGATATTTCCGCGCTCGCCGGCCAGCAGCCGCAGCCACAGATATTGCGCGACATTGGTGTCCTGATACTCGTCGACGAGAATGTATTTGAAACGCTGACGGTAATCGGCCAGCAGATCGGGCGCCTTGCGCAGGATGCGGATCGGCTCCAGCAGCAGATCGCCGAAATCGGCCGCGTTGAGGGTTTTCAGCCGCTCCTGATAGGCGCTATAGAGTTTCAGTCCACGGCCATTGCCGAAATAAGCGCCATCGGCAGGGTTTGCTTCGTCAGGCGACAGGCCACGATTTTTCCAGCCATCGATCAATCCGGCAAGCTGGCGGGCGGTCCAGCGCTTGTCGTCGAGCCCCTCGGCCTGAATGAGCTGCTTGAGGAGCCGTAGCTGGTCGTCAGTGTCAAGCACGGTGAAATTCGACTTCAGTCCCGCCGCCTCGGCATGACGGATGAGGATCTTGCGGCCGATGGAGTGAAAGGTGCCTAGCCATGGCATCCCCTCGACCGACTGGCCGATGAGGGAGCCGATGCGGTGGTGCATCTCGCGCGCCGCCTTGTTGGTGAAGGTGACGGAGAGGATTTCACGCGGGTAGGCCTTGTGCGTGGCCAGCAGGTAGGCGATCCGGGTGGTCAGCACGCGCGTCTTGCCGGTGCCAGCGCCCGCCAGAACAAGAACCGCGCCCTCGGTCGCCTCAACGGCAGCCCGCTGCTCGGGGTTCAGCCTCTCAACCCAGTCGATCCCGGCGCCAAGACCCTGCGCCCGCGCGGCAATGCCGCCGGGGCGCGGTGCCGGAGCGGCTTCAGCAGGCAGGCGGGAGAACTGGGCCATGATCCTCATGTCCGGAAGGCGCGATGGGCATAACGCTGCCTTGTGGCGAATCTTCAACGCCCGACATTAGCAAAATAATGGCGGATGCGGGCACGATAAGCGTGGTCGCCCTATTGTCGTTTGAGGCTCACGCGCCTGCCAGCACCATCAGGCTGCGGCAGAAGTGCGTCGCTTGTACGCCAGAGGACGATGCGTTCAAGGATGTGGCCGGGAAAGGGGGTTACTCTTTTTGCTGCCATATCGACGTGAAGGGCGATCTGTTCGGACGTCGCTGACAGGGTATGATCGCCATGGCGCCATAATTCCTGCCACCAGTGCAGGCGCTTTTCGTCAGCGCCGATCAGGCGTGTGAGACAAAATACCTCATCCTGCGCGTGAATTTCGTGCAGATAGCGGATATGCGCTTCGGCTGTATAGAAACTGGCTTGCGCCTCAGCCAGATAGGCCGGCCCCAGCCCCAGATCAATCGCCGCCTCGTCGATGGCGCGGTCGAAGAGAACATTATAATAGGCCATGTTGAGATGGCCGTTATAGTCGATCCATGCAGGCTCGACGGTCATCGTCGATGAGCGGAAAGGGTAGGCGGTGTCGCTCACGTGCTGCTGTCTCCCCATGCGGCGCAGAAACTTTGCTCCCGGCGGGCGCCTCTGTTAGCTTTCCGCCACAAAGCGAGATTAGCAAGAGTGTCGAGGAACAACGTCATGGCCGA
This sequence comes from Raskinella chloraquaticus (SeqCode), assembly GCA_002365175.1. Classification (GTDB taxonomy): domain Bacteria; phylum Pseudomonadota; class Alphaproteobacteria; order Rhizobiales; family UBA4765; genus Raskinella; species Raskinella chloraquaticus. The sequence goes on along the minus strand of DEZK01000019.1, from coordinate 122,416 downwards.
TACCGCAACGCCGTCGATTGCCAGCCCCCCGTCACGGCAGGCGGTGGAGACCGTTATTGGTGTTTTGACCCAGCGTTTTGGCGATCGTCTCCAGCGCGGCGAAGATATCCGCCGCCAGCATTCGCACACGACGACGTGGATTGCCCCGCAACTTCCCGATGCGGTCGCGTTCGTGCGCTCGAGCGACGAAGTGCAGGAGATCGTGCGGGTCTGCGCCGCCCACCGCGTGCCGATCATCCCGTTTGGAACGGGCACGTCGCTAGAGGGCCATGTGAACGCGCCTCTTGGTGGTATTTCAGTTGATTTCAGCCAGATGAATCGGGTTCTTGCGGTTCATCCTGAAGATCTTGACTGCGTGGTCGAGCCTGGCGTCACCCGCAAGCAGCTCAACGAGACCATCCGCGATACCGGCCTCTTCTTTCCTATCGATCCGGGCGCGGACGCCTCGATTGGCGGGATGGCATCAACGCGCGCCTCGGGCACGAATGCGGTGCGCTATGGGACGATGCGCGAAAACGTGCTGGCGTTGAAAGTCGTGACAGCGGATGGCGCGATCATGACGACGAGCCGGCGCGTCAAGAAAACATCGGCAGGATACGATATCACCCGCCTTTTTGTCGGCTCCGAGGGAACGCTCGGCCTCATCACCGAGATCACGCTCAAGCTGTATGGTATCCCCGAGGCGATGTCGGCTGGCGTATGTTCGTTTCCCTCCGTCAAGGCGGCCTGCGATGTGACGATCGCCACTATCCAGATGGGCCTGCCGGTGGCACGCATCGAACTGCTCGATGCCTTGCAGGTGAAGGCCTCCAATCATTATTCAAAGCTCACTCTGCCCGAGCTGCCTCATCTCTTTCTCGAGTTTCACGGCAGTACGGCCAGCGTCAAGGAACAGGCCGAGATGTTTGCCGAGATCGCCGCTGAGCATGGTGGCGGGGCCTTCCAATGGGCAACCAAGGCGGAGGAGCGCACGAAGCTGTGGCAGGCGCGCCATGATGCCTACTGGGCAGCCCTGCAATTGCGGCCCGGCGCGCAGGGCGTGTCGACGGATGTCTGCCTGCCGCTCTCGGTTCTGGCAGACTTCGTGGCCGAAACGGTGGATGATCTGGAACGCTCGAACCTCGTTGCGCCGATGGTTGGCCATGTCGGTGATGGTAATTTCCATGTGCTGGTTCTGGTCGATATGAATGATCACAACGAGGTCAGGCGGGCCCAGGACTTTGTGTCGCGGCTCAACATGCGGGCGATCACGATGGATGGTACGTGTACGGGTGAGCATGGCATCGGCCAGGGAAAGGCCAAATATCTCGAAGCCGAACATGGACCGCACATGGTCGCGCTGATGCGCTCGATCAAGCAGGCCATCGATCCGCTGCACCTGATGAACCCTGGCAAGCTGGCGCTCGCCTGACGAGGGAGGACTGGCTGACGCATGGGACGAGTGCTGACTTTATGTGCCGGCCTTCTGGTTCTCGCGCTCTTGTGCGCTGCCGGGCTTCCCTACGTCATCGACTGGGGCAGCTATCGCGCAACCATCGAAGAACGCCTGACGCAGGCGCTGAAGCAGCCGGTGACCATCGGTGGTGACATCGACCTGTCGCTGTTGCCGGTTCCGCTGGTGCGGCTTGGCAACGTCACCATCGGCAAGACGGGCGCGCAGATGCGGATTGCCCATCTTGAGGTCGAGCTGGCGACAGGGCCACTGCTGCGCGGTCGCTGGGAGGCCAGCGAAGTGCGTCTGGACAATCCACGCCTGTGGCTGTCGCTCGACCGGCGAGGTCGCTTTACCGCCGGGCCGCCGACCGGTGACTTGCCGGAATTGTCGATTGAAAGCCTTGTCGTCAGCGAGGGCGAAATCACGATTGATCAGGAGGAGCGCGGCACCCGTCTGTTCGTTGACAATATGGCGCTGCGCGCATCGGCATCAAGTCTTGCCGGCCCGTGGCGCGCGGACGGAATGGCGCGTTTTGAAGGCAGCGCGATGCAGATATCCGTCCAGACCGGACGAGGGGATGTTGACGGCATCCGCGCCAAGGTGTCGGTGGTTCCAAGCGAGCGGCCGATCGCCTTCGATCTCGATGCGCTGTTTCGCCATCAGGACGGGCGGCCATCGTTTTCCGGAGCGCTGAAGCTCGCTGGCGTTGGCGCCAGCGATGCTGCTGCGCGTCAGGCAGGTTGGCGGGTTGAAGCCAATGTGGATGCGGGAACCGAGACATTCGTTGCCAAGGACATCCATGTCGTGCCGGCGGGCGATGACCGGGTGATCGCGCTTAATGGCGTCGTTAATATAACGCTTGGCGAGGATATGCGCGCCGACGCGGTGCTCAGCGCGCGCCAGATCGATGTTGATCGCCTGGCCGGTGTCAGTGCGCAATCTCCAGCCTCGGTGGTGACGATCTTCGAGAGGCTGGTGGCGCTGCCTTCGGCATTGGCGCTGCCGCCGGAGCTCTATCTTCGCGGAACCTTTGATTCCGGATCGCTGTCGCTCGCCGGCGGGCTGGTCCAGGATGTTCATGCCGCCGTCGATCTGCGCGATGGCAAATGGCGGCTAAGCGAGCTTCGCGGCAAGTTGCCGGGGCAGACGGCGTTGAAGCTTTCGGCGGCATTCGAGCCGGGCGCCGGCGGTATGGCGGTCACCGGCATGATTGATGTGACGGCGGCGGCGCCATCGCTGCTGGCTGCGTGGAGCGGTGGCGAATTTTTCCGGGCGCAAGGCGAGCGCACTGCCGGTGGCAGCGGCGCGCTTGCCCTGCGGGCCCATTATGGGCTGTCTCCCCACAGGCTGACGCTCGACCAGATGCGCTTTGGCGTGCCGGGAGCGGACGTGTCGGGACGGGCGGATTACCAGTGGCAGGATGTTGTGCCTCAACTGACCGTCGAGGGTATGGCCGAGGAGGTCGATCTGGCACCCGTCGCCGCATTTCTGACGCCCTTTATGAGCCGTTTATCGTCAGTCGCTGCAAGCGATGCGATTGTCAAATTCAAGGCAAAGCGATTGCGCCATGGCCTCCTCGATGTCGCTGATATTGATGTCGGGGTGAGACGTCAGGCCGGTAATCTGTCGTTTGAGCGTATCAAAATCGGCGCTCTCAACGGCCTTGCCGTCGAGGGGGACGGGTTGGTCAGCCTCGCTAATGACGGGACGCTGCGCCTGTCGGTGTCTGGGGAGCGGCTGAGGCCGGCGCTTGACGCGCTGGCGAGCATCCTTCCGCCCATCGCCGTGCTCGAGGCGCTGCGGAGCCGGGCGGATGCCCTGGCGCCGCTCGCCGTCAAGCTCCTGTTGGAAAATACCGATGGGCAGCTGTCGGCTGGCGTTGATGGCGATATTGGCGGATCGCTCGTGCGCAGCAGCGCCCGATTTGTTGTCGCCGCGACCGGTGTGCCGGCGCTTCAGGCGGCGGAGGGTGAACTCAGTAACGCCAGCACGCCGCGCCTCCTCCAGCAATTGGGTGTCTGGTCCGGCAACAGCCTGGCGCCAGCCCCGGCGCACCTGTCATTTGACATCAAGTCCGATCAAGAGGGGATTGGTGTGGTGTCGGTCAACGCCGAGCTTGCCGGCAGCAAGGCAGCGCTGGCGGGGCGTGTCGCGCTGGGGGATCTGACGACGATGGGTCAGGGGCTGGCGTTTGCGGTATCAGCCTCCGACGTCAATCCGCTGTTGTTGTCGCTTGGGCTCGTACCATCCCATATCGATGATGACATGTCGGCTGTGTTCAAGGGGCGGTTGCTGCTTGATCAATCCTCCCTGCGGCTTGCTGATCTTGATGGCGCTCTCGGCGACATTCCGGTGGCGGGTGATATCTCTGTTCGTCTGGGTCCCATACCGCTTGTCTCGGGACGGTTGCGTGCCAAATCCCTTCCCATTGACGGATTACTGGCGTTTGCCACCGGCACGGCGGGTCACGGATCGGGCGAGCCGTGGCCGGTGCAGGACTTCGTGCGATCGCCGGTGACGGGGCTTGCCGGACAGATTGCCGTTGAAGGGCAGGCAAGCGAGGGGTGGCCGCTCGCTGTTCGCAACCCGCAATTTGTTGTCAAATTTCTCGAAGACGGGATCGGCATCGACGATATCACCGGAGAAATTGCCGGCGGCAAGCTGACCGGCAATCTCGTTTTGCAGCGCGACACCACGAAGCTCAAGATTGCCGGGCGGATCGCGCTTGAAAGCGGCAAACTTGAAGACATCGTGTGGAAAGACGGTGCGAGGCCGGTTGCTGCGGGCGGTGTCGACCTCGGATTGACGTTTGAAGGAAGCGGGCGCACGCCGGCGCAGCTGATTGCCACGCTGGAGGGCGGCGGCAGGCTCGTCGTCTCCAACGGCCACTTCACCCATCTGTCGGCAGCAGCTTTCGCACCGGTCATTGCTGCCGCGGGTGCTGCGACGGCGCCCGATTTGCCGCGCCTCTTGCCACTCGTGCAGGCGGGGCTTGACAGCGGTGACCTGATGTTCCGCGTTCTTGAAACGCCGCTTATCCTTCACAATGGCGTGCTGCGGGCGGCGAATATCGCGCTCGCAGGCGCAGACAGTGCCGTCAAGATCAACGCCGCAGCCGATGTGTCACGCCTGTCGCTACTTGCCGATATCGACATGGATGGGAAGGCTGCCGATATCGGAGCGCCGGGCCCACGCCTGTCTGTTCATTTTACCGGGCCGCTCGCCTCGCCAAGGCGACGTCTTGATGTGCGGGCGCTTGGAGATTATCTCAATTTGCGACGCTTCGAGGGTGAACTCGCCCGGCTGGAAACGCTGCAGCGCCAGATTGACGAGCGGGAAGCGCGTCTTCGCGATATCGAAGAGAAGGAAAAAGAGCGCCTGCAGAAGGCACGCGCGGCGCCGATCCCCGCTGACCCGCCCGTCATCGCGCCGGATGCGGCAGTTCGCGGGCCTGTGCCAGCCGCCGCGCCATCGGCTCCCCGCCCCCGGCAACCGGCGGCAAGACCGGCGCCGGCGACCGTCAATCCGCGCCTGCGTGATCTCATCGAGGGGACATTGCGCGGCCTGCCTCCCGCTCAAGCCGGTGATCTTCCTGCCGCAGGCGCAAAGCTCGCGCCGCTGCCGCCGCCTGTGGTTATTCCTACAGCGCCGCAGGTCGGCCCCTAACCGGTTACGGCTGTCCTGGTTCGCAAATGATCAAGGACGGCAAGGCGCAATGCCGATGACAGGTTGGCGTGCCGTCGCTGCTCATCGATGGCGGTGATGAGCGCGGTCAAAGTCATCCGGCGCTCAGCCGCAATGGCGCGCAATTCATGCCAGAATCCATCTTCGAGTGAAATCGAGGTGCGATGACCGCGGATGGTGATCGAGCGTTTGGCGATGCCCTCGCTCATGACCTGCCATCGGGCTCGTTGCCATCGCGCCGGGCGCCGTCAAGCGCCAGCTCGGCTCGCTGGCGCTCGTTGTCGCGGCGAACCCTGTCTGCCTTGCTCTGTCCGAATAACGCACGGTTCTGCGCCGCCATTTGTTCCTTGTCGCTTCGCGCTTTGGCCTTGCGAGCGCGTCGCAAATTGACAATCTCGGACATCGCTGCACCTCAGCCCGGGCTCACCATTTTTTCTGGTCTGACGAGGGCGGTGAATTCCTCATCGCTCAGATAGCCGCCGCTGACGGCTTCGTGGCGCAACGTCGTGCCGTTCTTATGCGCCGTCTTGGCGATCTTGGCGCAATTGTCGTAGCCGAGGCGGGCATTGAGCGCGGTCACCAGCATCAGCGAATTATCGACGCCCTTCTGGATGTTGTCGCGGCGCGGCTCGATGCCTGCCACGCAATGATCGGTAAACGAGATTGCGGCATCGGCCATCAGTTTCACCGATTGCAGGAAATTATAGGCCATCACCGGGTTGAACACGTTGAGTTCGAAATGGCCCTGGCTGCCGGCGAAGGTGAGCGCGGCATTGTTGCCGAAGATGTGGGCGCACACCATGGTCATGGCCTCGCACTGGGTCGGGTTGACCTTGCCTGGCATGATGGACGAGCCGGGCTCGTTTTCCGGCAACGCCAGCTCGCCCAGGCCAGCGCGCGGCCCCGATCCGAGAAAGCGGATATCGTTGGCGATCTTGAACAATGAGGCGGCTACCGTGTTGATGGCGCCATGCGTCATCACCATCGCGTCATGGGCGGCGAGCGCCTCGAATTTGTTGGGCGCAGAGGTGAAGGGCAGGCCGGTGCGCCGGGCTATTTCAGCTGCCACCCCTTCGGCAAAGCCGATGGGGGCGTTAAGGCCTGTGCCGACGGCTGTGCCACCCTGCGCCAGCTCCATCAGCATCGGCAGTGTGATCTCGATACGCTTGATCCCGTTCTCGATCTGCTGGGCGTAGCCAGAAAATTCCTGACCAAGGGTCAGCGGGGTCGCGTCCTGTGTGTGGGTGCGGCCGATCTTGATAATATCGCGCCAGGCATCGGCCTTGGCAGCGAGCGCTTGATGCAGATGCTTGAGGGCGGGCAACAGATGTTTCACCACCTCTTCGCCGGCGGCGATATGCATGGCGGTGGGATAGGTATCGTTCGACGACTGGCTCATATTGACGTGGTCATTGGGGTGGACGGGCTTTTTTGAGCCCATCACCCCGCCCAGCATCTCGATGGCGCGGTTGGAGATCACCTCGTTGGCATTCATGTTCGACTGGGTGCCTGAACCTGTCTGCCAGACGACCAGCGGAAAATGCGCATCAAGCTTGCTGTCGATCACCTCCTGAGCCGCCTTGACGATGATCTCGCCAATCGCCGGGTCGAGGCGCTTGAGGTTCATATTGGTCACCGCAGCAGACTGCTTGATGATGCCCAGCGCCCGGATAATCGATGCGGGCTGCTTCTCCCAGCCGATCTTGAAATTGCCAATCGAGCGCTGCGATTGCGCGCCCCAGTATTTGTCGGTTTCAACCTCGATCGGGCCAAAGGTGTCGGTTTCAGTGCGCGTTTTTGTCATCATCCGCTCATGGTTGTGATTAAGCAGGGAACGCCTGTCGGCGTGCTCAGACAGCCTAACATCAAAGGAGGTGCAGCGTCAGCGGGTGCAAGGCGCGGATTACTTCTTACGGAAATTATCGAGGCTGACGACGTCAGCGCTCTTGTTCTCGCTCACTGCCGGCTTTGCGTTATCGGTTCTCGTGTCGCTTGATTTCGCACCGTCCCGCGCCGGCAAGGTCGGCGGCTCGCTGCCCGCGCCTTTGGGATTGCCCGGGCGCTTCGTACGCTGCTCGCTTTTAGGGGCGAGCGGTACGGTCGAAAACTCCGGCTTTCCGCTTGTTGGCGCGGTCTCGTTCTCGGCAGCATCGCCCGTCATCACTTCAAATTTCAGCGCAAAATTGACCGAAGGGTCAAAAAACTGGGTGATAGCGTCGAAGGGGACCGTCAGGCGTTCGGGTGTGCCGGAAAAATGCAACGACACTTCGAACCCGGTAGGGTTGACCTGCAAATTACCGAACTGATGTTGCAGAATGATGGTCATTTCTTCGGGATATTGCTCGCGCAGACGCGGACTCAGCCGCACGCCACGGTATTTGGTGAGGAAGGTGATAAAAAAATGATGGTCGCCTGGCAGTTTTCCATCACGCGCCACGCCGCTCATGACGTGGCGAACCATCTGGCGCATGGCGTCCTGCGTGAGCAGATCGTAGCGGATTTGGTCTGCGGACAAAATGGTGATCTCGGCAGCGGATTCGTTAAAATTGGAGTGTGCGCGCTCTCGTTGGCTTGTGCAACCGATGAAAGGGAAGCAGCTTATGAAAAACCGACCAGATCGTAGCTGATATAAAAAAGAAGAGCGAAAGTGAGGGCTTCTGTTGCCAGGTGCCCTCGGACCCCGCCTGAAAGTGCTACCCCTCAGGACTTCAATACTGGAAGATCAAACCGCGTCACGCGGCCTGAGCAACCGGAGCATAGTTGTCATTCGCAACTACATGTTTGGCCCGATGACGGCGGAACCATGCCGAGCAAAAAAGCGATCTTTACACCCTCGTCGATCCTGTTTCGCCCCCGCCGAAGCCCATTGCCGGTCCTGGCCATGCGCTTGGGTGGAGGCGCCGGGTACCGCCCCCGGGTCCGATAGGCTTATTACACCGTTCATTTATCGCCATAGCCGACTTGCGCCGGCATTTGCACTATACGCATGAAAGTGGAAGATTTGAAGGCCGCAATCAAACTTGTCACGAAGGGCCGTTCGCGCCTGGCGGTAAGGCTCTACAGGCAAGGCGTCCAGCGCTGATCGGCTGGCGGTGTATGACGCTGATGTCCCGGGTTTGTGATCGGGATTGATTGGCACCATCGTGTCAACGATGCAACGATGTCGGTGCTTTTCAGGGGAGACTCCATGTTGTTCACGCGCCGCCTTTTCATTGCCGCCAGCTTTATCGCCTTTAGCCCGGCCATCGCCAAAGACGTGTCAATTTACACGGGTATTCTCAAGGGCGTAGCGGTAGGCGGTTATGATGTTGTTGCCTATTTCAACGCCGGCAAGCCGGTGAAAGGCAGCCCCGTATTCACCCATAATTACAAGGATAGCGAGTGGCGCTTCGCAAGTGAGGCGAACCGCGCGCTCTTCATTGCCGATCCGCAGAAATACGAGCCGCAATATGGCGGCCATTGCGCCTATGCGGCAGCCCGCAACTACAAGGCGTCCGGTGATCCGCAGGCGTGGAAGATCGTCGATGGCAAGCTCTATCTCAACTATGATCAGAGCATCAAAAAAATCTGGGAAAAGAACATTCCTGGCGAGGTTTCCAGTGCTGACCGCAACTGGCCGACCCTGGCATCAAAGCCGCAATAACAAGCGGTGGAAGGCGGGGGCGACGCTGTTTCTGCCGTTTGCCCGGCCATGCCTCCTCGGCTAGTTCTGTCAGCCGGGGAGAATCATCATGCGTCAATACCATGAGTTGATGGAGCGCATCCTGCGCGAGGGCGTCAGCAAGGCTGATCGCACCGGCACGGGCACGCTGTCGGTGTTTGGCCATCAGATGCGTTTTGATCTGACGGAAGGCTTTCCTCTCGTCACCACAAAGAAACTCCACCTCAAATCCATTGTGCATGAACTGTTGTGGTTTCTCGCCGGCGACACCAATGTTGCCTATCTGCGTGAGAACGGCGTGAGAATCTGGGATGAATGGGCCGATGAAGCGGGGGAGCTTGGCCCGGTCTACGGGCAGCAATGGCGCTCATGGCCGCTGCGCGATGGCGGAACGCTAGATCAGATTTCAACGGTGATCCACGATATCAAGACCAACCCCGATTCGCGCCGCCTCATCGTCAGTGCCTGGAACCCTGCGGATATTCCGGCGATGGCGCTGGCGCCGTGTCATTGCCTCTTTCAGTTCTACGTGGCGGATGGCAGGCTTTCCTGCCAGCTCTACCAGCGCTCGGCCGATGTCTTTCTCGGCGTCCCCTTCAACATCGCTTCCTATGCCCTGCTGACGGTGATGGTGGCGCAGGTATGCGGGCTGAAGCCAGGCGATTTCGTCCACAGCTTCGGCGATGTGCATCTTTATTCCAATCATCTCGAACAGGCGCATCTGCAATTATCGCGCGCGCCGCGCCCCCTGCCGCAGCTCGTACTTGACCCGGATGTGAAGGATGTTTTTGCCTTCCGCTTTGAGCATGTCCGGCTGGCGAATTACGAGCCGCATCCGCATATCAAGGCGCCGGTAGCTGTTTAGCCGGGTTTCACGGCGCGACGAATTCGAAGATGGTGTCGGCGAGATAATCAGCTGGCACCAGCAGGCGGTGGCCGAGATCATGCGTACCGGGCACTGCTGCCAGGATGTGGTGACGCGCCAGCGCGAGATCGCCGACAAGCACGGTCACAGCGATCGCCGCAGGGCGACGTTTGCGTTGGGACGGAGACAGAGACAGGCCGGGAAACTGCGCGGCAGCCTCGTCTGCAGTGATGACATGCACATGCCCGCCAGCACTTGCATAGCGCCGCTGATCATCCGGCTTGCCCCATAAGGCGGCACAACGGATGGCCGCATCGCCAGCGTCGTTATCAAGATAAGTCAGACCAAAAAGCCGCTCGGCCCCATTGGGATGGCGGCGCCATTCCGGCACCTCGACAAGGCCGCGCTTCATCTGCTGACAGAGAAAATGCGACAGGCGGGGGTGGGCAGCGTCGCTCAGCATGGCGAGCTTGACGATCGCTTCATCATGGCTGCCATCGGGCAGGGTGAGCGGGCGGCGGAAATCGATGATCCCGGTCATCGGCACATGAGCTGCGGCGATGTCGCGTTCAAGGTCGGTTGAATGAAGGGCTACCATGGCAATCCCCTCGCTCTCGGCGAGGGCGGCGCGCACGGGGCGGCCAAACAGAAAATGATCGACTGTTCCATCGTCGACGGCGGCAGAATCGCCAATCGTCATCAGCTCGAGAAGGCCGCCGGCAAACAATGCCAGACGGTTATGCGTGCCCCAGGGATGGCGCCCGAGCGGGGTGACAACAAAGCCGAGCGCCGCGAGGCGCTTGGCTGCGATATCGAGATCGGCAACGGTCAGCAGCGGATGGTCGATGCCGAAACTGGCGTTGGTGAACGCGCTCACTTGCTCTCGATATTGAGGGTGACGAAGCGCAGTTCGCCCTGCGCGTTGGCGACGAGGAAGAGAGCGGTCTTGCGCCCCTGACCACGAAGCGCGTCGAGGCGTTTCTGGACGTCAGCGGCGGAAGAGACTGTTTCCTGTCCCACTTCCGTGACGACGAGGCCCGCTTGCAGCCCGCGTTCGGCTGCCGGCGAACCGCCATCAACCTTGGTGATGACGACACCCTTGAGCTCGTCATTGATGCGGTAGCGCTTGCGCAATTCCTGCGTGATCCCTGACAGGGACATGCCCAGAATGCTGCGGCCGACGTCGGCAGGCGGCGGGGTCTTGTCGCCGGTCACGGGCTTGTCCTTGCGGTCGGGATCGTTCTCCTCAAGGCGACCAACGGTAATGTCGAGCGGTGTTTCCTTGCCGGTGCGAATGACAACAATTGGAACCGTCGTGCCATTGGGCGTTCCAGCGACAATGGTCGGCAATTCCCGCATCTCGGCGACATCGCGCCCGTTGAAGCGGATGATCACGTCGCCGGTCTTAAGGCCTGCCTTGGCGGCCGGGCCGTCCTTGGTGAGGCCCGCCACCAGCGCGCCACGCGCCTTGCCGATACCAAGATCGGTTGCCAGTTCATCCGTGATGGCCTGCAGGCGCACGCCGATCCAGCCGCGCCGCGTCTCGCCGAATTCGCGCAATTGCTGGACAACAGGCATGGCGAGATTGGCGGGAATGGCAAAGCCGATACCGATCGAACCGCCGCTTGGCGAGACAATGGCGGTGTTGATGCCGATCACTTCGCCATTGGTGTTGAACAGCGGTCCACCGGAATTGCCGCGATTGATCGGTGCGTCGGTCTGCAAATAGGAATCGTAAGGGCCGGAATTGATGTCACGATTACGCGCCGACAGAATGCCGGCCGTTACCGTGCCGCCGAATCCCAGCGGGTTGCCAATGGCCATCACCCATTCACCCACGCGCGCCTTGTCCGAATCGCCAAAGCGGGTTGCCTTGAGCGGCGAGGTCGGCTCCACCTTCAAAACAGCGATATCGAGGCGCGGGTCGCGGCCAAGAACAGTTGCCTTCAGGCGTTTGCCGTCATGAAATATCGCGTTGATTTCATCCGCGCCATCAATCACGTGGTTGTTGGTGACGATGATGCCCGAGGAATCGATCACGAAGCCCGACCCTTGCGAGGCGACACGGCGCTGCTCGTTTTGACCGCCACCGCCTCGACGCTGCCCGTCCTGATCGCCGAAACGGCGATTGAAGAATTCTTCCAGCAGTTCCTGACCAGGGACGCCGGGTGGCAATTGCGGCGTTGGTGAGGAGCGATTGGCCTCGACGCGGGCGCTGGTCGAAATATTGACGACCGTGTCGATGGTGTCGTCGACAAGATCAGCAAAATCGGCAGTGCGCGCGCGCTGGGCATGAGCTGGTAACCACAGCGTGGGGGCGGCGAGCAGCGCTGCCATGGCGAGCAACGCAAAACGGCCAGCCCGTTTGCGGCTCAGCAGTCCAAACTTCGATATCATCGCACGCTCCTGATCAAGGCCTCGCTCACGAGGCAGAGAATAGCTGAAATTTCGATGCGTTTGCATCACGTCTTGTTGGTCAAAAGGTGGCGGCCCCTGGCGTTACTCAGTCACCACGGCTGCCGGCTCATGCACCCGACATTACCTATCCGAGTATTTGCCAGACGATAAACAGTCCGAGCAAGGCTGTCAGCAGGCCAATGATTCGCAACGCCTCGTCGGGCGTTTCGAGAATCCGGACGACCTGGCGCTTCATCTGCGGAGCGAAGAGGGCATAAATCACGCCTTCAATCACCAGTACCAGCCCCAGCGCCGTCGCAAAATATTGCAGCATGGCTCACTCTGCATCGGCAAAACGTGTGTTATGCGTCAATTGGCCGGCTTCTCGCTTAACCCGGGGTTTTCGAAGAAGCGGAAGAAATCCGAGCGGGGCGACAGGACATAGCTTGTATCCTTGCCTTGCAGAGATGTTTCATACGCACGCATCGAGCGATAGAATACGAAGAAGTCGGGATCCTTTGAAAACGCGTCCGCGAAGGTCTTGTTGCGCAGCGATTCGCCTTCGCCGCGGCGGATTTCCGACTGGCGCTGGGCGTCGGCACGCAGGACAACCGCCTGGTTCTCAGCTTCGGACTTGATACGACGCGCTTCCTCCTGGCCACGGGCGCGCAAATCGGTTGCCTCGCGCTGGCGGTCTGAGCGCATGCGCTCATAGGTACGACTGGAGATTTCATCGGGCTGATCGGCACGACGGATGCGCACGTCAACAAGCTCGATGCCAAGGGCGCGGATCTGCGGGATCGCCTGATCCTCGATTTCCTTCATGATCTCGGCGCGCCGTTCAGCAAGCACTTCGTTGAAGGGGCGCTGGCCGATGATACGGCGGATGGACGCTGAAAGGATCGGCTCGATGCGGGCGCCCGCAGCTGGAATATTTCCTCCCACCGCCTGGTAGAAGCGCTTGGTATCGGTCACCCGCCAGCGGGCGACAGCATCGACGACAAAGCGGCGTTGCAGGGAATCGGTAATTTCCAGCTCCGGCGTCTGCAGCGGAATCAGACGATTCTCGATATAGACGACATTCTGGAAGGGTTCAGGAAATTTCAGAAAGAGGCCGGGTTTCTGGTCAACCTTGCGGATCTCACCGAACTGCAAGAGCAGCGCCTGCTGTGCCTCGCGTACGATATAAACGCAGCGCGTCCCCAGAAAGACCGCAACGCCAAGGGCAATCGTAACGCCAATCAAACGGGCCTGGTTCATGGCCGGCTCCCCTGGGTTGGTTGCGGGGAAGCGGGGCGACGTGCCTCGGGCAGGGGCAGATAGGGCTGGACATTGTTGCCGCCGGCGCCGCCGTCGATGATCGTCTTGCTCGCACCTGACAGCACGCGCTCGATGGTCTCGAGATAAATGCGCTGGCGGGTCACATCCTTGGCATTCTTGTATTGGTCATAGACGGCAAGAAAGCGCGAGGCCTCGCCTTCCGCCTCGGCTGCAATGCGCTTGGCGTAGGAATCGGCTTCCTGGAACTGCTGCACCACGTCGGCGCGTGCGTTGGCGAGCAATTGATTGGCATCGCGGCGCGACTGGTTCTGGAAGGTCTGGGCGTCCTGTGCGGCCTGCTGGACGTCGTTAAAGGCTTCTCTCACCTGCGGCGGAACTTCGGGGCGCGAGACCGATACGGCGTTGATCTGGATGCCGGCACTGTAGGAATCGAGTGTTTCCTGCAGGATGCGGGTGACTTCACCCTGGAGGATTGCCTGTCCCTTTGTGATGATATCCTCGGCATTATTGCGCCCGACGACTTCGCGCATGGCGCTTTCGGCGACCGCGCGCACGGCGTCCTGCGGTGCGACAATTCTGAACACGAAGTCCTGCGGCCGGTCAGGGCGGACCGACCACGAGACGGTGAAGCCGACGGAAACAATATTCTCATCCTTCGTCAGCATCAGCGCTTCATCCGGCAGTTCCTGTCGGCCATTGCCACGCGAGCGAAAGCCGATTTCCTCCTGGTTGACGCGGGTGACGCGCACCGTCTGCACCTGCTCGACCGGCCACAGGATAAAGTTGAGGCCGGACTGGCGCGGCGGCGCCTGGTAGGCACCGAAACGGGTGACAATACCCACCTCGTCAGGTTGAACAGTGAAGGCAGAGTTGAACAGCCAGATCACGCCGAGGCCGGCGATAATCAGCGCGATCAGCCCGCGTCCGCCATTGTCGCCAACCGGCAGAAATTTCTTGAGCTGGGCCTGGGCGCGACGAATGACATCATCGAGGTTGGGTGGCGTTGGACCATTATTAGGTCCTTGCGGGCCCTGACCCCACGGCCCACGCGGCCCCTGGCCCCATGGCCCGCCGCCATTGCCGCCGCTCTGATTGCTCCAAGGCATTCATGTCCCTTTCGGCGGGAGTTCCCGCTCAATCGATCATCCTGTTGCGCAGCGGTTATAAAGGCAGATCGACGGGCGTCAATCTCGCTTCTGCGACTTTAGGCGTAGAGATGTGGATGCCATAGCGGTATGTCAACCACCAGATCACTCAAATCGCGCCATGCCGTCGTGTGTTGTCCTCATTCATCACCGTCCAGACGGTCAAGCACACGATATGTGGTTGCAGCCGAATCGCGGTCGCTTGAGCGCAGCCGGTCGGTCAGGATGGTTTTCCACTCGCTCTCGATGATGGCTGGAAACAGCGCGTCGCCGACAGGGGTGGCATGAACGGTGGTCATGTAGAGCCGGTCCGCCAGATCAATGGTCTGCCGATAGATCTCGGCGCCGCCAGCGACGATGATTTCCGATACATTCGTCTGGCGTGCCGCTGTCTCGGCTTCGCTGATTGCCTGATCGATACTGTCAACGACGATGACGTTATCAGCGGTGAAATTCTTGTCCCGCGTGATGATGATATTGGTACGCCCCGGCAAGGCCTGGCCAATCGACTGGAACGTCTTGCGGCCCATGATCACCGGTTTGCCCCAGGTGACGGCCTTGAAGCGCTTGAGGTCGGTCGACAGGCGCCAGGGCATGCGATTATCGGCGCCGATCACGCCATTTTCGGCAACAGCGACAATCAGGGCCAGGGCTGGTTCGAGGTCGGCTGGAGGAGGCATAAGGCTCCCGTTCGAGATCGTTGATCAGGGCAGTGATGAAGGTAGTGAGGCAGCCCTGCTGCTCATGTCCGTATATGAGTATCGCTATGATTCTGTTCTAATAAACAGTCCAAATATGTCGAGCATTATAATGACTAAGGAGAGCAAGGGATCATTCTTCACAACACAGCAGCAGCACGCCTGACGGGGTATCGTTGTTCGATTAACGCGCCGCCACGGCGCCTGATGATGCAGGCGGCCTGGGGAGCGCTGACGTATCAACGTCGCTATCCAACAACAACTCAACGTCGCTATCCGACAACAACAATGTGTAATTGTCGTGGCCCATGGGCGCCGAGAAGAATTTTCTGTTCGATATCCCCTGAACGCGAGGGTCCGGTGACGAAATTCAGGGTGCGCGGCATCTTGCCGCGCCCGTAACGCGAGCGCAGGCGGTCCCATACACTCTCGTAATCGCCGACGATATCCTTGGCGTCGATAAGAACGATGTGGGTGTCGGGCAGGAAATTCAGTGTCGTCGGATTGTCGTTGCCGGACACCAGCGCCAGCGTCCCGGTTTCGGCAACGCCGGCCAGCGCATGCGACAGCCCGACGAGATCGTTTCCATCCGAACGCCCGCTGCGATGCTCAAGGGTCTTCTGCCTGTCCCAGGGGATCGCCGTGAAGATCGCGTCCTCGCCATGGCGCAACGCCATGGGCAGATTGTGCGCGCGCAGGAAGCCGGCGAGAGCATCGGGCACCTCGTCGAGGCTGGCGACGCGGGCAATGCTGGCGCTCACCGCTTCAGCCATCTTTATGAAGAGCGCCACCTGCTCGGCCGGCGGCAGATCGGCACGCTTGGGGATGAGACCGCGCGGCGAGCGCATGAGGCGCTGCTCGACGACGTCGCGGCGCGTCGGCTCGCGCCCGGTCACGCCAAGCGAGCGGCGGATGGTGGCAAGGATATCGTCACGTGCGCTCATCGGTTCAAAGCTCGCCGTCTCATGTGCGTGGGCGCTTGGCCCATGCGGCCTGAAAGGTCGCTCCGGCAGGGGCCGGCAGATCGCGGTATTTGGTCCAGCCGCCGGCCAGTGGCAGCCAGGAGAAGCGGCCCCTGGCCTTGCCGGCAAATCCCAGCACCAGCATGCCGATGCGGGTCGCGAGGTGATAAAGCCATGGTCTTGTGGCGAAGAAAGCCCAGACACTGAGCCCGGCGCGGAAGGTGGCCGGCGACAGATTGCGCTCGAATTCGCGTTCGCGCCAATGGCGCATCATCTTGGGCAGCGGGATCATCATCGGGCACACGCTCTCGCAGCGCCCGCAGAAGGTGGAGGCGTTGGGCAGGTGGCCGGCCTTGTCAACGCCGAAGAGGGAGGGGGTCAGCACTGCCCCCATCGGGCCTGGATAGACCGAGCCGTAAGCATGACCGCCGACCGCGTGATAGACCGGGCAATGGTTCATGCAGGCGCCGCAGCGGATGCAGCGCAGCATGTCCTGGAATTCGGAGCCGAGCATCGAGGAGCGGCCATTATCAAGCAGGATGACATGATATTCTTCCGGCCCGTCGGGATCGCCGGGGCGGCGCGGGCCCGTCGATAGCGTCGTGTAGACGGAAAAATCCTGCCCTGTCGCCGAGCGCGCCAGCACGCGCAGGATCTGCGACACGTCGTCCAGCGTCGGCACCAGCTTTTCAATGGAGGCGATGACGATGTGAATGCGCGGCAGCGTCTGTGTCAGATCGCCATTGCCCTCGTTGGTGACGATGATCGAGGTGCCGGTTTCGGCGATGAGGAAATTGGCGCCGGTGACGCCGATGTCTGATTTGAGGAATTTGTCGCGCAGGACGGCGCGCGCTTCGCCCAGCAGGCTTTCCGGCTCGTCGAGATTGCGCTCCGGCGCCAGATGGGTATGGACGCGGCGAAAATCGGCCTCCACCTGCTCTTTGAGGACGTGAACCGCCGGGGCGATGATGTGCGAGGGGTGCTCGCCCCTGAGCTGGATGATGTACTCGCCGAGGTCCGTTTCAATCGGATCAACGCCGGCCGCGCTCAGCGCCTCGTTGAGGTTGATCTCCTCCGAGATCATCGACTTGCCCTTGGTAACGGTGCGGGCGTTGACGCGCTTGCAGATGTCGAGGACGACGGAGCGCGCTTCCTCGCTGTTGCGGGCAAAATGCAGGAGGCCGCCGGCAGCCGTCAGATTGGCTTCATAGGCCTCAAGATAGAGATCGAGATGGGCGAGCGTGTGGTTCTTGATGTCGCGGGCATTGGCCCGGAGCTGGTCGAATTCGGGCAGGCGGTCGGCTGCAGCCTTGCGCTTGCCGATGAAGCCCGCTTCGACATTGTGCATGGCACGCTGGAGCTGTTCGTTACCCAGTGCCTCGACGGCATTTTCCTTGAAGGTCTCGGTGGTGAGAAACATGACTCAGTTCTCCGCGCCGTGATCGGCTTCGCCGATGGGCGGGCCGTCGGTCATGCCGGCGAGCACTTCGGCGACATGACGCACTTTAATGCGCTCGCCATAACCCTCGCGTTGCAGTTTTCCGGCCATGTTCATCAAGCATCCCATGTCGCCGGCAAGAAGCAGGTCGGCGCCGGTTGCGGCGATATCCTCGGCCTTCTTTCCAACGATCTTGTTGGAGATATCGGAATATTTGACACAGAACGTGCCGCCGAAACCGCAACACACCTCGCTGTCGCCCATCTCCGTGAGGCTGAGGCCGGTGACGCTTTTCAGCAAGGCGCGTGGCTGGCGCTTGATGCCGAGTTCGCGCAGGCCTGAACAGCTGTCATGGTAGGTCGCGGTGGCAGCGAGGCTGGCGTTGACCTCGCGCATGCCTCGCACATCGGTGAGGAAACTTACCAGTTCGAAGGTCTTGGCGGCGAAGGCGTTGGCGCGGGCAGCCTGCATCGGATCATCGGCAAAGAGTTCCGGAACATGGCTTTTCAGCATGCCGCCGCACGATCCGGATGGCGCCACGACATAATCATAAGCTTCAAACGTATCCAGAATGCGGGTGGCGATCGCCCGGGCGGTGGCGCGATCACCTGAATTGAACGCAGGCTGGCCGCAGCAGGTCTGGCCGGCAGGCACGTCGACGACGCAGCCTGCTTCTTCAAGCAGCTTCACCGCCGCAAAGCCGACGCTCGGGCGAAACATATCGACAAGACAGGTGACGAACAGGGCGACGCGAGGGTGCTTTGCAGCGGACATGAACGGCCTGTCTCCGGTTGGTCGGCATCGTAAACAATCAAGTCGGGCGGAGAGTGGCTGAAAGCGGGAGCTACCGCAAGCCGGCTGAGGAGCCCGGGTGCAAGTGATGGTTAGCCCACGGGGCGCAACGCCTCGATCAGCATATGGCCCTCGACACCTTCGCCAAGCGCGGCCTCGATCGAAAAGGCCTGTTCGAGGGTTTTTTGCGACAGAGCCTCGCGCGGCGCGGCGCAGGCAAGCAGGCGTCCCTCCTTCAGGACGGCGATACGATCGGCAAAGCGCGCTGCGAGATTGAGGTCGTGCAGAATGGTGAGCGTGGTGAGCCCGTGTTCCCGGGTGAGGCTGCGGACGGTTTCCATCACCTGCAACTGGTTGCGGATGTCGAGCGCGCTCACCGGCTCGTCAAGAAAGAGGAATTGCGGGTCGCTGGCCATCACCTGAGCCAGAAAAACCAGCTGGCGCTGGCCGCCGCTGAGTGCGCCCAGAGGGCGGGTTGCCAGATGCGCGATGCCAAGGCGCTCCAGCGCGCTCCCTGCCGCCGCAAGATCAGCTTCGCCAACGCGGTAGTGCAGCTGCTTCAGGCGGCCGAGAAGGACGGTCTCAACCACGGAGAGTGCGGCGCGCACGCCGATATCCTGTGGCATATAGCCGATATGCGGGGCCGTCCCGGTCAACGCTTCAAGCGTAATTGATCCGCTGCTTGGTACAAATCCGGCAAGAGCTTTCAGGAGCGAGCTTTTTCCCGAACCGTTAGCGCCGATCACGGCCAGTATCTCACCGGGACGGGCGATAAGATCGACATCGCTCAGGGCGATCAGCCTGCCATAGCGCACGCCCAGCCCCTCAGCTTTCAGCATCACCAGAAACTCCGCCGCGAACCGATGATGAGCCAAACAAGAAACGGCACGCCGATCAGCGCGGTCACGATGCCGATGGGGATGAGAGCGCCCGGTACCAGCGTCTTGCTCGCGATCGAGGCAAGCGACAGAACGAGTGCACCAAAGAGCGCTGAGAGCGGCAGTAGGCCGCGTTGATCCTCGCCAACCAGCATGCGCGCCATATGGGGCGCGACAAGGCCGATGAAGCCGATGGTGCCGACGAAGGCGACGGCGATCCCGGTCAGGGCCGAGATCACCACAAAGGCGCGAAGCCGTAATGCCCGCACGTTGACGCCAAGGCCGACTGCCCGTTCATCGCCAAGTTTCAAGGCCGTGAGGCGCCAGACATCGGCGGTGATCATCGGCAGGCAAAGTAGAATGGTAAGCAGCAGAAGGTAAAGCTTCGACCAGCTTGCTTTCTGCAGGCTGCCGAAGAGCCAGAAGACGATCTGTTGCAAGGCTTCGGGCGAGGCGATGAATTGCAGCAGAGCCAGCAGCGCCTGTAACAAAAACAGCAATGCTATGCCTGCCAGGATGAGGATTTCCGGCGTCGCGCCACGCAAGCTCCCTATCGCATAGACGCAGGCTGAGGCAAGGCCGGCGAAGAAGAAGGCGGAGAGGGGAATGGCGGTTGCTTCCGATATCGGCAGAAGCGGCCCGATCACGATCACCAGCGCGGCACCGAAGCCGGCACCAGCCGAGATGCCGAGCGTGTAGCTTGAGGCGAGCGGGTTGTTGAGGATGGTCTGCATCATGGCGCCGGTGAGCCCCAGCGACGCACCGACGGCAAGCGCCATGAGGGCAGCCGGCAGGCGGATCGACCAGATGATGGCATCCACCGTCCGGTCCGCGGCAAGGCCCAATGCGGAACGCGCTACCGCTGCCAGCGGCAGCAGCGCCGGGCCGGTGGCGATATCGACGAGCAGGCTCAACGCTACCGCCGCCGTCGCCGCGAGGCCGACGATGAGGCGGGTGCGCGCGTGATGGCGATAAGCGGCGCCGACCGCGCCAGTGACCGGGGCGGCGCCTGAAATCGATTGAACCTTGCTCATGGCGTCAGGGGCAGCATCCATGTACCGGCGAACGGCACAGGAAGGAAGCGCTCATGGTAGTCGCGTAGCGATTGCACCGGATCGATATCCTCGAAGACGTCTGGATAGAGGCGCTTGGCGATGAACTGCATGGCGGTGAAGTCGAACAGGGTGCGCGCCAGCCCATGCTCGATGGCGTTGATATTGCCGGTCTTGACGGCGGTCAACTCCGCCCAGCCCGGCCGCGCCGCATAAGGGGCAACGCTGGTGCGCGTCGTCTCGGCGTCGGTGTCGTAGCCGGTTTTGACGGCAAGCGGTCGGTTGCCCCAGGAGGAGCCGGCGATGAGGATCAGGTCGGGGTTTTCGGCGATGACCGTTTCAGGATTGAGCGGGCCCCAGGCTCCGGGAATTCTCCCGGTGGCGATATTCACCGCGCCCAGCGTGGTGAGGACCTTGCCCCACATGGTGTTGTTATAGCTGTTGCCGATGGCGCTGGCGCCGCCCTGGCCAAGTTCGACATAGGCTTTGGGGTTTTTGATCTTGGAACGGGCGATACGCGCCAGGATGTCGCGATATTGCTGTTCGTAGAAAGTCGCCAGTTCCTCGGCCCGCTTTTCGGCCTGCATGACCTTGCCATAAGCCCTGGTGGAGGCGAGGTGGCGCTCCAGCACCTGCGCGTTATAGTCGATGACGATGATCGGGATGCCGGCCGCCGTGATCTGCTCGACCTGGGTCTGGGCTGCCTTGAAGCCCCATTCGGCCATGAAGACGACATCGGGCCTGAGGGCGATCACCTTCTCGGCGCTGAAGGTATTGTTTTCGATATCACCGACATCGGGCATGGCCTGAAGGTTGGGGATGACCTTCGCATATCTGGAGAAGATGGCCGGCCGCCAGCCTTCCCATGGCGTGCGTGACATACCGACAACTTTTTTCCACCCTTCGACGCCGGCGATGGCGGTGAATTCCTCGTAATTGAAGGTCACAATCACGCGGGAAACCGGATGTCCGACTTTCACTTGGCGTCCGATGGCGTCGGTAATGTCCAACGCGTGCGCCTGTACAGGCAGGGAACAGGCAGCGGAAAGTGTAGGGATACTGGCTGCGAGCAGCAGAGTTCTGCGGTTGATCAGCATGATGGCCTCCAGACGAAAAGGTCCGCGCGGTAAATTGAGGATGTGGTGGGGAGCGTCGGAGCGATCCGACGGGCTCATGACCGGGACGGGCGAATGAGCAAGCGACCGGTCTCGCCGGCGCTCACATCAGGCCTTCAGAAATGTCAGACGATGGGTGGAGCGCGCGCGGCCTGCGGCCGGCCGGCGCGTCCGGGCGGCTCTCTTTGCGGCTCAGTCAGCGCATTATTGTCAACGAGAACGAAATTGCCGACCGGAGCAAAGGCTGATTGCGATATTGCCAGTACCGGCGCCGCCAGGGCACTGCGGCAGGTGGCGATACACATGATGTCGCATTGGTAATGAAGCGGCTGCGGCGCGTTGTCCGGGCTCTGGCGTTCGGCGCTGCTCAGACAGATGACGGCCCCTGAAAGCGGATCGGCGGCGGCCTGAATTGTAGCCGCGAGCGGCGACAGAATCGCCTGAATCGACAGGGCAAGCACCAGCAGCATTGCTGCCATTTGCCGTGTGACCACGCGTAGCTTCATCGCCATCCGTCCCATGGGAGTTTCATAGCCGGGGCGCGATCGCATCGTCAATCAGGGCGGTTCATCAATCGCCTTGCGCGCTACGATGGCGACGGCTAAGGCCGATACGGGTTCTGCCACCATTGAGCGTCATGACCGAGGATTATTATCATCCATTGCGCCGGCAAGTGCTGGACGAGGTGCATGCGCGCCCCTTCCAGCTGACGCGGGCGCCGCGTCGCTTCCTGCATGCAGCCTTCACCATCGATCAGGCCGGAGGTGAGGCGGCGGTGCAGGCGCTCGATCACTGGTGCGCGACGACCGGCGGCGAACGCCCGGCGCCTGGCGCCAATTTTCACCGGATCGCCTTTCCCTCCGCCCGGCTGCGCTGGGAGCGTCATACCGAATTCACGACCTATACCTGGGACACGGCGTGCACGGCTGATGAACCGTTCGGCTGGCCGCTCGCGGAGGCAAGCCCGGTGGGTGAAGCCTTGCCGGCTCCCGGGCCTTTGCTTGCTGCGGTTGATCTGGTGATTATCGGGGCTGACGGCGCACCCGATGATCTGTCGGGGTTATTTGACCAGACGTCGCTGTGTGTTGCCAGCGTCCATGATGGCGCGGCGCGGATCATCACCGATTTTCGTCAGGATGCGCGGGGGTCGACACGTATTCTGGTGATTGATCGCGGGCTTCATCCGCAGGTGGCCGGAGCGCTGGTGCAGCGGCTTCTGGAGATCGAGACGTATCGGACATTCGCCCTTCTCGGCCTGCCCGAGGCAATGCGCAGCGCGCCGGTTGTGGGGCGCATCGAGACCGAACTGGTGCGCGTCACGGGGCAGATGAGAGCGCCGTCCGATCTGGCTGATAATTCAGTGCTTCTCGATGGTCTGATGGCGCTTGCTTCCGAGCTTGAGGCGGAGGCTGCGATCTGCGCCTATCGCTTCGGGGCGACGCGGGCCTATGACGCCATTGTCCGCAGTCGTCTTGATGTCGTGGGTGAACAGCCGGTTGAAGGCTATCTGACTTGGAAAGCCTTCCTCGACCGGCGGATGGCACCGGCGATGAGGACGTGTCAGACGGTTGCCGATCGCCAGGCGGAACTGGCGCGCAAATTATCGCGGGCCGCTAACCTCTTGCGCACGCGCGTTGATATCGAGGTCGAGCAACAGAACCGGTCGGTCCTGCAGGCGATGAATGAGCGGGCACGGCTGCAACTGAGGCTGCAGCAGACAGTTGAGGGCCTCTCGGTCGCCGCTGTCAGCTATTATGTCGTGGCACTTATAGGAGTGCTGTTCGAGGGCGCGCGCGATGCCGGTCTCACCACCGCAGAGCCGGGAATTCTGTCAGCGCTCGCTGTGCCTGTGGTAATTGGCACCATCTGGCTGATCGTGCGCCGTATCAGGCGCAAGCATAGCGAATGAGCGGTTTTCAGCAGCGACGATAGGTGAAGGTCAGGGGAGCGCTATTAGATGGTCCGCCTTTCACGAAGCGCTCGGTAGATTGAAATACGTCGCGGCTCTGGAAGGTCGCCTCATAGGCATAGACCGTGTCGCGACTAGTGATGAGGGCGGTCACCCGGTTGGCGCTGGCGCTGACCGAGACGGGCTGCGGGCGGCCATTGTTGAGGCGCTGTTCGGTATAGGTCCAGGCCGAACCATTGCGAGAAAACTGTACCCAGTTGGCGCAGCCATTATCATGGCTCCACCGGCCCTCGATCCAGTCGGCGGCGCCCTGCGCGCTCGCCTGCACGCATAATACCGCCAGGCAAATCACCACATAAACCGCGCGCATTGATTTGATGCCCCCGCACAAGAATCAGAGGTCAGAAGTTAGCCGCGCTGACGGAGCGTGACAATCAGCGAGCAAACTCGGCGCGTGTGAAACCCTGCAGATACAGAAGCGCCGTCAGATCTCCATGCTCGATGCGAATGGCGCAGGCCTCAGCCACTTTCGGCTTGGCGTGGAAGGCGACACCGAAGCCGGCGGCATTCAGCATGGGCAGATCATTGGCCCCGTCGCCGACGGCCAGGGTCTCGTCTGGCTGAAGCGACAGCTGCAGTGCAAGCGCGCCAAGCGCCTGACGTTTGGCCTCAGCGCCAAGGATCGGGTCAGCAATTTTGCCGGTGAGCTTGCCATCGGCGACGATCAAGGTGTTTGAGCGGTGTTCGTGGAAACCAAGGCGTGTGGCGATCGGCCCGGTGAAGAGCGTGAAACCACCCGAGACGAGCGCGGTGTAGACGCCGCTTGCACGCAGGGTGGCCACAAGCACGGGTCCACCCGGCATCAGCTCGATGCGCTCGGCGATGATCTTGTCGATGGTCGCGACAGGAAGGCCTGCGAGCAGCGCCACCCGTTCCCGCAGCGCCCCTTCGAAGGGGATTTCGCCGCGCATGGCCTGTTCGGTGATGGCGGCGACGCGGGGCTTCAGATCAAGCTCGGCTGCCAGTTCGTCGATACATTCCTGGCGGATCATGGTTGAATCCATATCGGCCAGAAACAATTTCTTGCGCCGATGGATGGCGGGAACAATGGCGATATCGATCGGTTCATGGCAAAAGCGGGCGCGAAGATCATCGCCGAGCACTGTGATCGCTTCGGCACGCGCATTGGTCGGCGTGAAGGCGATTTCAGCGGCTATTCCTTCATCAAGCTGGCGCGGGGCGGCGGCCTGCGGCAGATGAGACCCCATGGCCGCGATATGACCTGCCGTCAGGCAGGGGCGCGCCGGGTCACAGAAAGATATCAGAACGTGGGTCATCGGGATTGGAGATTGACGGGTTTGCGGGCGGATCGGAATTGGCGCGGGCTTGCTATTGCAGGTCCGACCGCGAGCGGCAAGTCGCGGCTGGCGCTTGATTGGGCTTCTTCTCATGACGGCATCATCATCAATGCCGATGCCATGCAGGTTTATAGCGATCTGCGGGTCATTACCGCGCGCCCCGGCGCGGCCGACGAGGCAATCGTCCCGCACCGGCTCTATGGTATCGTCGACGGGTCGCAGGCCGGTTCGGCGCAAATCTGGGCGGAGCGGGCCTGCGCCGAAATTGCAGCGGCGCGAGCTCAAGGCGCCATGCCGGTGCTGGTCGGTGGCACCGGGCTTTATTTCCGCGCCCTTTTCGAAGGGCTTGCCGATTTGCCGGACATTCCCGAGGCCATCCGTCGGAAATGGCGCGAACGGGCGACAGACGAAGGAAGCATGGCGCTCCATGCGGAATTGCGCCGGCGCGATCCGGCGATGGCGGCGCGATTGCGGCCAAGCGATGCGCAGCGCGTGACGCGGGCGCTTGAGGTGATTGACACGACGGGGCGCTCGCTGGCGGCCTATCACGAGGCTGCCACCACAGGGCTTGAAGATCCGGCAGGGTGGGAGCGAGTGTGTCTGCTGCCGGAGCGTGAGAAATTGCATGGCGCGATCGCCGCGCGCGTGCGCGCCATGATCGCTCATGGCGCCGTTGGCGAAGTCGAGGCCCTGCTGGCGCGCAAGCTCCATCGGGCGCTGCCGGTGATGAAGGCGATCGGTGTCAACGAGCTTGGCGCCTATCTCGCGGGCGAGGGCACGCTTGATGAAGCTCAAATGCGGATGATGGCTGCTACCCGACGCTATGCCAAGCGCCAAGTGACCTGGATGCGCACCCAGATGGCCGATTGGCGGGTGCTGGGGTCAGCTGCGGCGATGTGACCCGTACTAGCCTTGGCCTGATGCTCATGGCAGGAAGGAGCATCACGGATGACATGATTCTGGAAAGACAAGACCATGGCTGGAGCTTGTACCGCGGGCGTCGATACCGGATTTGTCGCACTTGGCTATGGCAAGGTGGCGGTGCTGGGCGTGGTGCAGGGCATCACGGAATTGCTGCCGATTTCTTCCACCGCCCATATGCGGATCGTTCCGGCCTTTCTTGGCTGGCAGGATCCGGGTTCTGCCTTTTCGGCTGCCATGCAGCTTGCGGCCCTTGGCGCTGTCATCTCGTATTTCTGGCGCGATGTGGTGGGGGTGAGCGCAGGCGCCATGCTCGCCGTGGCGAAACGTGATTTCAAGGACGCCAATTTTCGCTTCGCGCTGGGTGTGACGCTTGCCACCGTCCCTGTCGTTGTCTTCGGTCTGGCGTTGTCTGGCGTACTCAACCAGTGCAATTCACCGTTGAGAAGCCTTGAGGTGATCGGTACGGCCTCGATCGTCATGGCACTGCTGCTGGCGGCGGCCGAGATCGGCGCCAAGCATGTCCGTGTCGTCGAGAACTCGACGCTGCGTGATCATCTGCTGATTGGTCTGGCGCAGGCAGGCGCGCTCATCCCCGGCGTCTCGCGCTCGGGCTCGACGCTGACGGCGGCGATGTTTCTCGGCTTCAAACGCGAGGAAGCGGCGCGCTTCTCCTTCCTCCTTGGGCTGCCGGCGATCACGCTGGCGGGGGTGAAGGAATTATGGGTTCTCGCTCGCGCCGGTCTGAGCATCGAGGGCTGGTCGGTGCTGCTGGTTGGGCTCATCGTCGCCAGCATCGCCGCCTATGCGGCGATCTATCTGCTGATGGCCATCGTCGAGCGCTTTTCCTCCTGGCCCTTCGTCATCTACCGGGCGGGCATGGGGACGCTGCTGCTGGCGGGGGTATATTGGGGGTGGTTGGGGTAGGCTTGGACGCCATATCCAGCTTGACGCCCGCCAGCCTCTCGTCTAGCCTCACGCTGTCAACAACGGACCTTTCCAAATGTCTATGCAACTTATTGTAAGGTGGCGCGCTGCAACGTGACGAGAAATCGTTACGAAGGCTGGCGCGCAAATCAGGGCTCCCTCGGGGGCCTTTTTTGTTGCCTTAAATCGTTCTGCCGATCTGCTGATGAGGGAAATTGAGATGGCCAAGGAGATGAGCGGCGCCGAAATGGTGATCGAGGCGCTGAAGGATCAGGGCGTCACCGAGATTTTCGGCTATCCCGGCGGCGCGGTGCTGCCGATCTATGACGCGCTTTTCCAGCACAACAGCGTCCGCCACATCCTGGTGCGCCACGAGCAGGGCGCGGTGCATGCGGCGGAAGGCTATGCGCGCTCGTCGGGCAAGGTCGGCGTGGTACTTGTCACGTCCGGGCCAGGGGCGACGAACGCGGTGACCGGGCTTGTCGATGCGCTGATGGATTCAATCCCGCTCGTCGTCATCACCGGTCAGGTGCCAACCCATCTCATCGGCACCGATGCGTTCCAGGAATGCGATACGGTCGGCATCACACGGCCGGCCACCAAGCACAATTATCTGGTAAAGGATGTCGCCGATCTGCCGCGCATCCTCCATGAGGCGTTCACCGTCGCCGCTACGGGCCGGCCGGGGCCGGTTGTCATCGACATTCCGAAGAATGTGCAGTTCGCGCTTGGTGTTTACAAAAACTACAAGGATGTGCCGCACAAGACCTATCGTCCCAAGCGCGACCCCGAGGATCAGGCGATCGCGCGGGCGCTCGATCTCATGGCAGCCGCCAGGCGGCCGATTTTCTATACGGGCGGCGGCATCATCAATGCCGGTCCGCAAGCAGCGGCGAATTTGCGCAAGCTCGTGCGCCTCACCGGCTTTCCGATCACCCAGACGCTGATGGGGCTTGGCGCCTATCCACATTCGGATACGCAAAATCTCGGCATGCTTGGCATGCACGGGACGTATGAGGCCAATATGGCGATGCATGATTGCGATGTCATGATCGCGCTTGGCGCACGCTTTGATGACCGCATCACCGGCAGGCTCGATGCATTTTCGCCCGGCTCGAAAAAGATCCATGTCGATATCGATCCGGCCTCCATCAACAAGAACGTGAAGGCGGATGTGCCGATCATCGGCGATGTCGGCGTGGTGCTGGAAAAGCTGCTGGCTGGCTGGAAGAAGCGCAAGCTGCAGGCAGACAAGGCGGCTCTGAAAAACTGGTGGGCGGCGATCAAGGGCTGGCGCCAGCGTGATTGCCTCAGCTATCGCCGCAAAAGCGATGTCATCATGCCGCAATATGCCATTGAGCGGCTTTATGCGCTCACCAAAAAGCATGACACCTACATCACCACTGAAGTTGGCCAACACCAGATGTGGGCGGCGCAATATTTCCATTTCGAGGAGCCGAACCGCTGGATGACCTCGGGCGGGCTTGGCACCATGGGCTATGGCTTGCCGGCGGCGATCGGGGTGCAGATGGCGCACCCGAAAGCGCTTGTCATCGACATTGCGGGAGAGGCCTCGATCCTGATGAACATGCAGGAGATGTCGACGGCGGCGCAGTATCGTTTGCCGGTCAAGATCTTCATCCTCAACAATCAGTATATGGGCATGGTGCGGCAATGGCAGGAATTGCTGCATGGGTCGCGCTATTCGGAAAGCTACAGCGAAGCGCTGCCGGATTTCGTCAAGCTGGCGGAAGCCTACCATGCCAAGGGCATACGCTGCTCGGACCCGGAGAAACTCGACGCGGCGATCAACGAGATGATCGCTTATCCCGGCCCCGTCATCTTCGACTGTCTGGTGGACAAGATGGCCAATTGTTTTCCGATGATCCCGTCGGGCAAGGCGCATAACGAGATGATCCTCAACGAGGAGGCCGGCAGCGATATCGGTGGCGTCATCGATGCCAAGGGCCGGCAATTGGTGTGAGTGAGCCCCCAATGTTCACCCTTGCGGAACTCGAGTCAGCTCATCGCACCGTCGAGGCAGCCATGCCCGCAACGCCCCATTTTGCCTGGCCCTTGCTGGCGGAGCGACTTGGGACGCAAGTGATCGTCAAGCACGAGAACCATACGCCCACCGGCGCCTTCAAGGTGCGCGGAGGGCTCGTCTATCTGGAGAGGCTGAAGCGCGAGCGGCCCCATGTCGCCGGTATCATTTCGGCAACGCGCGGCAATCACGGCCAGAGCCTTGCTTTCGCCGGGCGCCAGTATGGTGTGGAGGTGACCATCGTCGTGCCGCATGGCAATTCGACGGAAAAGAATGCGGCGATGCGCGCCTTCGGCGCCGAACTCATCGAAGAGGGCGGCGATTTCCAGGAGGCGCGGGAGACGGCTGAAAGGCTGGCAGTGATGCGCGGGCTGGAGATGGTCCCGTCGTTCCACCGCGATCTGGTGATGGGGGTTGCGACATACGCGCTCGAGCTGCTCCGTGCTGAGCCGGGGCTTGAACGGCTCTACGTTCCCATCGGACTTGGCTCGGGGATCTGTGGCTGCATTCTGGCGCGCGATCTTCTGGGGTTGAAGACGGAGATTATCGGCGTTCAGTCGACGCAGGCGCCGGCCTACAAGCTGTCGTTTGAGGCGGGCCATGTGGTGAGCACCAATTCCAGCATCACCCATGCCGATGGCATGGCAACGCGGGTGCCGGACGCCGAGGCGCTGGCAATCATCCGGCGCGGCGCCTCGCATATCGTTCTGGTCAGTGATGACGAGATCGCGCAGGCGGTCCGTGCCTACTGGACCGATACACATAATCTCGCGGAAGGGGCCGGCGCTGCGCCGCTTGCTGCTGCTGTGCAGGAAAAAGACGTCAATCGGGGAAAGCGTATCGCTGTCATCCTGTGCGGCGGCAACATTGATCTTGATCTCTTCCAGCGCTGGGTCCTTACCGGCGCCAGCCCTTCTCAACCAAGGTAAGCGACCATGTCCACCAGCCATTACCCTGCCGCCCGCCCTGATGAGCCGATCCAGCGCCACACTCTGTCGGTGCTTGTCGATAACGAGCCGGGGGTTCTTGCCCGCATCGTTGGCATGTTTGCGGCGCGCGGCTACAATATCGACAGCCTCACGGTCTCGGAAACGAGCCATGAGGCGCATGTCTCGCGCATCACGGTGATCACCTCGGGAACCGCCCAGAAGATCGACCAGATCAAGGCGCAATTGTCGCGCCTCGTGCCGGTCCACCGGGTGACCGATCTGACCGTCTCCGGCCCGTCGATCGAGCGCGAACTCGCCATGGTCAAGGTGGTGGGCAAGGGCGAGCTGCGGGTGGAGGCGATGCGGCTGGCGCAGGCCTTCGGCGCGCGCGCGGTTGACGCAACGCTCGAAAGTTTTGTCTTCGAGATCACCGGAGTAACGGAAGATATCGACCGTTTCATCGACATGATCCAGCCTTGCGGGCTGGTTGAAGTGGCACGCACGGGGGTTGCCGCCATGCAGCGCGGGACAGCCTCGACATGATGAGCGGATCGCTGCTTGCAGCCTTTGTTCTGTTTGCCTTCGTGAGTTCGATCACGCCGGGTCCAAACAACATCATGCTGCTGGCCTCTGGCGTCAATTACGGCTGGCGGCCGACGCTTCCGCATATTTTCGGTATCAAGGTCGGTTTCATCATCATGGTAGTGCTGGTAGGCCTTGGCTTCGGCCAGGTGTTCGAGCGCTCGCCAATGGTCTATGTGGTCTTGAAATGGCTGGGCACGGCCTATCTCCTGTGGCTGGCGTGGAAGCTTTTCAACGCCGGTGGTTCGGTCGGGCCGATTACGGGTGAAGGCAAGCCGATGAGCTTCCTGCAGGCGGCGGCCTTTCAATGGGTCAATCCCAAAGCGTGGACGATGTCGGTCGCGGCGATTGCGACCTACACGGTGCCGGACGCCTTTACGACGAGTGTTTTCATGGTCGCCCTGATCTATGGGCTGGTCGGCCTGCCCAGTTCGGTGTTCTGGACGGTCAGCGGTGTCGGATTGAAGCGCTTTCTTGGCAATGAGCGCCTGGTGCGAGGCTTCAATGTGGCGATGGCCCTGCTGCTGATTGTCTCGCTCATTCCGACATTCGTCTCGGCTTTTCACTGAAGGGCACGACGATGGATGCACACCAGATGACGAGCCTTGCGATTGCCTGCGGCATTGCAGGCACGCTTGCCTATGCGATCGGTCTGTGGCGGCGCTGGCGGCCGGGCAGTAGCGGTCGTCCGGCCTTCACCGAAAGCTCGACGCGGGTGCGCGAGCCGTGGACGGTTGCCGCCGTGCTTTTATTGCTGACTGCCGCGGCGCTCAAATTTTATGCTCGCAGCGCCATCTGATCAGGGAGATGACATCGGTTGCCTTTACGTTTTTCACTGCGGCAATCATCGGGTAGGGGTAAGGTTTCATCGTTCGTGGTTGCGTAAAACCGGTTTCCACTTTTGCCCAACATGCTCTAGAAGCGGCACCGGCTGCGGTTCGAGTGGGGAAATTCTCCATGCCGCTTCACAGGTTCAACTAAGCGCCAAGAGGAAATGTCCCATGCGTGTCTATTATGATCGCGACGCCGATCTCAATCTCATCAAGGGTAAGAAAGTCTGCATCGTCGGCTACGGGAGCCAGGGCCATGCCCATGCGCTCAATCTGCGCGATTCAGGCGTCAAGGATGTCGCGGTGGCGTTGCGTGCCGGGTCGGCCAGCGCCAAGAAGGCGGATGCCGAAGGCTTCAAGGTGATGACGCCGGCGGATGCCGCCAAATGGGCGGATGTGATGATGATGCTGACGCCTGATGAATTGCAGGCCGACATCTACCGTAATGATCTGCATGCCAACATGAAGCAGGGCGCGGCGCTGTTGTTTGCCCATGGCCTCAACATCCACTTCAATCTGATCGACCCGCGCGCTGATCTCGACGTGCTGATGATCGCGCCGAAGGGCCCGGGCCATACGGTACGCTCGGAATATCAGCGCGGCGGCGGTGTGCCGTGTCTGGTGGCGATCCACAAGGATGCCTCCGGCAACACGCATGATCTTGGCCTGTCCTATGCGTCGGCCATTGGCGGCGGGCGCGCCGGCATCATCGAGACGAGCTTCCGCGAGGAATGCGAAACCGACCTTTTCGGCGAGCAGGTGGTGTTGTGCGGCGGCCTTGTCGAACTCATCCGCGCCGGTTTCGAGACGCTGGTTGAGGCTGGTTATGCCCCGGAAATGGCCTATTTCGAATGCCTGCATGAGGTAAAGCTCATTGTCGATCTCATCTATGAGGGTGGTATCGCCAATATGAATTATTCGATTTCGAACACGGCCGAATATGGCGAATATGTCACCGGCCCGCGTATCATCACGGCTGAAACCAAAGCCGAGATGAAGCGTGTGCTCGATGACATCCAGGGCGGTCGTTTCACCCGTGACTGGATGCTGGAGAACAAGGTCAACCAGACCTCCTTCAAGGCGATGCGCGCCAAGGCAGCCGCCCACTCGATCGAAGAGGTCGGCGAAAAGCTGCGCGGCATGATGCCGTGGATCAAGGCGAAGGCCCTCGTCGACAAGGCTCGCAACTAAGAAACGGAGCGGGGCGTGGTCACGGTCGATGAATTCTATGCGACCGTGCCACGCTTCGAGCGCTTCGAGGATGTGACCGACGCCAGCCTTTATCGGCCTTTGCCAGATGATTGGGTGGTGGGGGTGAGCGATGTCGTGTCTTCGACCAGAGCGATTGCCAGCGGCCAATACAAGAGTGTCAATCTGGCTGGCGCGGCGATGATCCCGGCCCTTGCCAATCGTCTTGGCAATTATCGCTTTCCCTATGTTTTCGGCGGCGATGGGGCGGCGCTCGCCCTTCCCGGCGACCAGCGTGTCGTGCTGGAGCAGGCGCTCAGCGACACGGCGGCTTTTGCCCGCGATGCGCTTGGCCTGCAATTGCGCGTATCGGTGATGACGATGGCAACGATCCGGGAGGCTGGCCATGATGTCCGCCTTGCCCGCTTTGCCCGCTCGACCCATATCGATTATGCGATGTTTGCCGGCGGCGGCGTGTCCTATGCAGTCGAGCGCATGAAAGCGGATATCGGCTGCCTCCAAGCCTCGCTGCCGGGCATCAAGCCTGATCTTGAGGGATTGACGTGCCGCTGGCATCCCATGCCGGCGGAGCACGGTGTGGTCCTGTCGCTGATTGTGCTGCCGGGTCGCACGATCAGCGCTTTCAATCACCTGCTATCGCGCCTTTTCGCGCTGCTGCGGGGCGAAGGCGATGCAGGAGAGCCGCTGTCCAATGAACGGTTGCACCTGCCGCTGCCGCTGCGCGGCCTCATGTTTGAAGCGCGCGCGTTGCGGCGCCCCGGCACGAGCCTGTGGCGGAGTGTTATTGAGCGCGTCTATGCGCATTTTGTATCATTTGCTCTGTTCCGCACCGGTATTGTGGCGGGCTCGTTCGACCCCGCCCGCTACCGCCGCGAACTGGTGGCCAATGCCGATACGGCAAAATTTGAAGATGGTCTGCGCATGACGATCGATTGTTCGCCGGCGGTTGCCGACGCACTTGATGCCATGCTGACAACTGCGGAGGCGGAAGGGGTGGTGCGCTTTGGCAGCCATCGTCAGACGGCGGCAATCATGACCTGCCTTGTGCCGTCAATTGATGAGGCTGATCATGCCCATTTCATCGACGGCGCGGATGGCGGTTACGCCATGGCAGCGCAGGTGATGAAGGACAAACACACCTGATCCTGCATCTGCCTGCCGTGTCAATTATGCCAGAACAGGACGAGTAGGACGATAATAGGCAGCGGGATGCCAAGAAGCCAGAGAAGTGCGCCTTTACCAAGACCCATGACAAGCTCCTGAGTGGTCGGAATTTGCAGATTGCCGGAGTTGAAAACGGAGAGAAGCACCTGTGAGCGCTTCTCCCAGTCGATCTCAGATTACTTGGCGGCAACCCATGTCATCAGATTGCGGTCGTACTTGTAGCCGACCGCGCTGGTGAGGCTTTCCTTCGATTCCGTCATCGACAGATAGTGCTTGCCGTCCTTGGTGGTGACGGAAATGGCGGAGAAGGGAACAGCCACGTCCTTTTCGCCGACACCAACGAAGCCGCCGACGCCGACGATGAAGCCGGTGATCTGGCCGCTGCGATTGATGAGAACATCATCGACATCGCCAAGCTTCTTGTCGGCCTGATCGTAGACCGTCTGCTTGTAATACATGGTCACGGTCACGCTGTCGGTGGGAATGACCGGCAAGGTTCCTGCCGCGAACGCCGCTGATGCAGCTGCGAGCGCCAGTATAAGAACAGAAGATTTCAAATATCGCATTTCAGTCTCCCTTTGTGTGAGGCTAATGAAACGCGCCGTTCAGCCAGAAGTTCCACGGATATGCTGCCGAAATCGCGTATTCCTCGTGCTGCGACATCGACATGCAGGCTGCGCAAAAAAAACGGTTGGTGTCCGGCATCGTTCTCGGGCAAATTCAAAGCCCCGGGGAGACGCAAAATGACCACGCTCGAGCGCGCTCGTGGTATTCCGACGAGTTTGGTCGGCCAGAGCGAGCAAACAGTCGCCTTGCTGCACGATGTCGCGATTACCTATCACCTTGCTGATGGTTCGTTTTACGAGGCGGTGGCGCCGACGACGCTTGCCATCGCGGAGGGTGAATTTGTTGCGCTCGTCGGGCCGACGGGCTGCGGTAAGTCGACCCTGCTTAACGTTGTGGCCGGGCTCGTCGCGCCGTCATCAGGCACATGTCTCATCCATGGTGATCGGCTCAGCGGCATCAATGGACAGGCAGGCTATCTGTTTCAGGCGGAAGCCTTGATGCCGTGGAAGACGGCGCTGGCCAATGTTGCCGTCGGCCTTGAAGTTCAAGGTCTGCCGAGGGACGAGGCAACGGAGCGCGCCCGCTCATGGCTTGGCAAAGTGGGGCTTGGCGCCTTTCTCCAACGCTATCCGCATCAATTGTCGGGGGGACAGAGAAAACGCGTCGGTCTGGCGCAGGTGCTGGCGCGCGATCCGCGCATGTTGCTGATGGATGAACCCTTCGGGCCCCTTGATGCCCAGACACGTGCCATCATGGGTGATCTGCTGCTGGGTCTGTGGCAGGCTGATCGTAAAGCCGTGTTGTTCGTTACCCATGATCTGGAGGAGGCGATTGCTCTTGCCGACCGTGTCGTCATCATGTCGGCCGGGCCGAACGCCAGCATCATCGGCGATTTTCCAATCGATCTGGCGCGTCCGCGTGATGCTCACGAGGTGCGTTTGCAACCAGCCTTCGTCGAAACGCACCGGGCGATCTGGCAGGTGCTGAAGGAGGAAGTGTTGAAGGGATACGCGCAGGCCAACGAGGCGAAAGCATGAAGCGGAACGGCGAACGACGTCTTGGCCTGGGTCTCACCGCCTGGCGTCTGGGCGTACTGGCCCTTGTGCTCGGTGGCTGGCATGTTCTGACGGCGACCGGCGTGCTTCAGCCTTTCTTTTTTTCCAAGCCGCTGGATGTTGCGCTTCGCGTGGTGCGTGATGTCCAGCTGCCGCGCTTCTGGAGTGATCTGGGCATCACGCTGACCGAAACGGCGCTCGCCTTCGTCATCGGGTCGGTGCTCGGGATATTGTGTGGCTTTGCACTGGCACGCCATCCCTTCGCCTCCGCCGTGTGTGACCCCTATCTCAAGGCGTTCAACGCCATGCCGCGTGTGGTTCTGGCGCCGATCTTTGCGCTGTGGCTTGGCCTTGGCATCTGGTCGAAGGTGGCGCTCGGCGTGACGCTGGTGTTTTTCATCGTGTTTTTCAATGTTTATCAGGGGGTGCGCGAAGTCAGCCCGACTATTCTTGCCAATGCGCGGATGCTAGG
This sequence comes from Raskinella chloraquaticus (SeqCode), assembly GCA_002365175.1. Taxonomy (GTDB): domain Bacteria; phylum Pseudomonadota; class Alphaproteobacteria; order Rhizobiales; family UBA4765; genus Raskinella; species Raskinella chloraquaticus. Next base: position 87,046 of record DEZK01000019.1, on the reverse strand, counting down.
GATGAAGGAGCGCGAGCTGTTTCGTCACGTCTATCTTCCCTCGGCGCTGTCGTGGATGTTTTCATCCCTGCACACATCGGTCGGCTTTGCGCTGGTGGGTGCCGTGGTTGGCGAATATCTCGGTTCGGCCGCCGGGCTCGGTTACCGCATTCATCAGGCCGAATCGGTTTTCGATGTCACAGGTGTTTTTGCCGGGATGGTGGTGCTTGCAATCGTCGTACTCATCATCGACGCTCTCGTCGGATGGGTCGAGGAGCGGCTGCTGGTCTGGCGGCCGCAGGCGGCGACGACTGCCTGAGGGGTTATGTTTTTTGCATGAGTTCCGGACAAACGGAACCATTGGAAAAGGGAGATGACTATGTCGTTTGATCGTCGTGCGGTTGTAATAGGCGGAATTGGCGCGTTGGCTGCGCCGTTTATCGTGCGGGCGCAAGGGACGCTGGAGCGCAAGGACGTCAAACTTGGCGTCGGCGGCAAGGCGCTGCTCTATTACCTGCCGCTGACGATTGCCGAGCGGCGGGGATATTTCAAGGAACAGGGGCTTAACGTCGAGATCAACGATTTCGGCGGCGGCTCGCAATCCCTGCAAGCGCTTGTTGGTGGATCGGTTGATGTCGTGACGGGTGCTTATGAGCACACGATCCGCATGCAGGCGCGCGGGCAGGATATTCGTGCCGTAACCGAACTCGGGCGCTTCCCGGGCATCGTGCTGGCGGTCCGCGCCAGTCTTGCCGACAAGGTGAAAAAGCCCGGTGATCTCAAGGGGATGAAGATCGGCGTCACAGCGCCCGGATCGTCAACAAATTTCTTTGCCAATTTCCTGCTTGCCCGCGATGGCGTGCAGCCGGAAGACGTCTCCTTTATCGGGGTCGGCGGAGGAGCCTCCGCAGTGGCTGCGATGAGGCAGGGCGGCATCGATGCGATTTCGCACCTTGAGCCGGTCATCACCCGGCTTGAACTTGACAAGGCCATCAGCGTCCTTGCCGACACCAGGTCGGAAGAAGGAACGCGCGCCATTTTCGGTGGCGCCAATCCTGCAGCTGTCGTCTATCTTCGCCAGGACTTTGCGCAGAAGAATCCCAACACCACGCAGGCAATCGTCAATGCGTTTTATAAAGCATTGAAATGGCTGGAGAAAGCGACGCCGGACGCAGTTTCAGCAACAGTACCTGAAGAGTTCTATCTGGGTGACAAGGAGCTTTACCTCGAAGCCGTGCGCAAATCGCTCTCAATGTATTCTCGCAGCGGCATAGTGTCCGAAGCCGGAATGGCATCAGCGCGTGATATGCTGGTTCCGTTCGATAAAGAACTGAAAGCTGCGAGCTTCGATCTGAAGCGTACGTTTGATTCCACGTTCATCGAAAAAGCGCCCGGTATCGTCAAATTGTGAGGACGCACAGGCGCCTGAGGAGCAAATGTCTTATTGACAGATAATCTTGTAGCGCCTGCCCATCAGGTCGAACTCGTTGTGGTCACCGGCGAATGGCAACATGCGCAGGACCACGAGGAGGAGATTGCTGCCTTCTTTGCGCAGGAGCAGGCGACGAATCCCGATCTTTTCAATGGCCCGTTCTATATTCTCGACAAATGGCAACTCGCCGACGGCATTTTGCACGGCGCCTGTCATGAAACGACGTATGCCGCATATCTGCACTGGCGCGCTCACGGCTATTCCAGCCCGGGCTACAATGCCTTTGCCATGCCGGTGGTGCGACCGGTTGGCGGCGGTATCCTGCTGGGGAGGATGGCGCCGTGGACGGTGAATGCCGGCAGCTGGTACATGCCGGCGGGATCCATCGACAGTATCGACGTTCTTGACGATGGACGCATCGATCTTGCCGGCAACATGTCGCGCGAGCTGGTTGAAGAGATCGGCCTTAAAGTGCTGCGTCGCATGGTGGCGCCCACCTGGACCCTCGTCTTCACGCGCGGGCGGCTTGCCATGTTTCGCGAGATCGTTCTGCGCCGCTCGGCAGAAGCCCTGCTTGCCAGTATCGAATCGCATTTGGCGACGCAGGAGAAGCCGGAGCTCGACGCCGTGCGCCTTGTCTCGACCAGACGCGATTGTGTCGGGCTCGACATGCCGCCCTTTCTGATGCCTTATCTTGAGGCGGTTCTGCCGGCTTGAGACGGGGTGTCATCGCCGCCTGATCATGTTCGGTCTGTTCTGTTCCGTCTGTTCACTTGCGCTGTCGACAGCTATAGCCGAAAGGTGTGTCAGAACCGAGCCGCGTGGCAAGCCGCAACGGACCATTCATGAAACGATATGCCTTTCACACTTTTGATGTCTTTACGCAAAAAGGCCTGACGGGAAATCCGCTGGCGATTGTCCTCGATGCTGACGGCATCGATGCGGCAAAGATGCAGGCGATTGCCCGCGAGTTCAGCCTGCCGGAAACGGTCTTCGTCATGGCAGCGCGCAGCCCGACGCATACAGCGCGCATCCGCATTTTCACCCCGGTGCGCGAATTGCCTTTCGCTGGTCATCCGACGGTTGGCACCGCCATTTGCCTCGCCGAGCTCAAATTCGGGACTGACCAGGCCAATAATTCGCTCCTGGTCCTTGAGGAAGAGGTCGGCCCGGTGCGCTGCGCGGTACGCACTGAACCGGGCAAGGCCAGCTATGGCGAATTCGATGTTCCCGCGCTGCCGCATGAAAATGGCAAGCCGCCCTCGCGCGAGAAGCTGGCGGCTGCCCTTGGGCTCCTGCCCTCCGATATTGGCGCTGCCAACCATAAGCCGACCTGTTACACGGCGGGCGTTCCCTACACCTTTGTCCCCGTGCGCGACCGTGACGCGCTGCATCGGGCGCATGCGGTCAGTGGTAACTGGCTGGAGGCTTTTGGCCGCGACGGCGCCTATATCTATACGCCGCTCGACATGCCGACCGAGCATGCCTATCGCGGGAGGATGTTCTTCCCGTTCGGCGGCATCGCCGAGGATCCGGCGACAGGATCAGCTGCGGCGGCGTTCGCTGGCGTTGTGGTGCGTTTCGACGGTCTCACCGATGGCCGTCATGTTGTGCCCATCGAACAGGGAATCGAGATGGGGCGGGCAAGCCTCATCACTCTTGAGGTGGAGATTGCAGCGGGGCGCCTGACGGGGGCGCGCATCGGCGGCTACGCCGTGCGCTTCAGCGAAGGGACGCTGTGGTGCTGATGCCCGGGACGGCGTCGTCGCTGCTACAACGAAAAACCGGTGGTCACTTTTCCGCAGCATGCGCTAACGATAGCCGAACTTTCTGGTAATGGCGTCAAGTGCCTTCTCACCATCGCTGACCTTGCCGCCCTTGCACAAGGCTTCGGCCTTTTCAACCTGGGGCAGAAGGTCTTTGGCCACGCCCTCGGCGATCTGGCGCTTGCGCACGTCAATCTGGATCGCAGCTCGCATACGCTCCGCCCGTTCGCTGCAATTGTCAGCAGATGCGCGCGTCGCGCCCAGCAGCGACAGCGTCGCGAAGGCAGGAAGTAAAGCCGCGATCAACCAAACACGCATAACAACCGTCCCTGCTGTTCGTGAATAACCAAGCCCGATTGACAGAGAATGCGAAAATCGATGGGGTGAGGCAAGGGCGGGTGTCGGTAATTTGCCCTGAGGCTGTCTTGCCAGCGCTTCACGTCTCGTTTACCAAAAGAAACGAGGATTGGAGTTCCCCGGTTTTTTCCGGGCACGGAGCAGTCGATTGATTTGGGCGGCATACCAGACAGCGCAGCGGGAAGGGGCCTTCGCCCCACAGCGCAGCATTGCCTCGCGCGCGGCGCGCCCCTCGCTTCTTGCCCTCCTTCGCCTTATCAGCCCCTGAGGGCCGTCCGGGCTGTTGCCTGGGCTCTCAGGGGAGCACCTGGCCAAACCCCGCGTAGTCAGTTTCATCCATGCAGTTGAACAAGGGGCGCGACCGACAGGGTCAGCGCCCATGGCGAAGGATCAGATCATGTCCGCATCTAAATCTGTGAACAGCAAAGACCGCGTTGTCATTTTCGACACCACTTTGCGCGATGGCGAGCAGTGCCCCGGCGCGACCATGACACTGGAGGAAAAGCTCCAGGTCGCCGATCTCCTCGACGAGATGGGGGTTGATATCATCGAAGCAGGATTTCCGATCGCCTCGAATGGTGATTTCGAGGCGGTGTCGATGATTGCCTCGCGGGTCAAGAACGCGGTTGTTGCGGGGCTCGCGCGTGCCGGCGTCAAGGATATCGAGCGGGCGGGCGAGGCGGTGCGCAAGGCAAGGCGCCCGCGCATTCACACCTTCCTCTCCACCTCGCCGGTGCATATGAAATACAAACTTCAGAAAGAGCCGGACGAAGTGCTGGAAATGGTGATTGCGTCCGTCACTCGCGCCCGCAATCTGGTGGCCGATGTTGAATGGTCGGCAGAGGATGGTACCCGTACCGAGCACGATTTCCTGTGCCGGTGCGTGGAAGCTGCCATCAAAGCGGGCGCCACGACCATCAATATTCCCGATACCGTTGGCTACACGGCGCCGGACGAATACCGCGCCCTTTTCCGGATGGTGCGCGAACGCGTGCCCAACGCTGACAAGGCTGTCTTCTCCGTCCATTGCCACAATGATCTGGGCATGGCGGTGGCCAATTCGGTCGCGGGTCTCGAAGGAGGGGCGCGGCAGATTGAATGCACCATCAACGGCATCGGCGAGCGGGCAGGTAATGCAGCGCTTGAAGAAGTGGTAATGGCGTTGAAAGTACGTGGCGACATTTTCCCTTTTGAAACAGGGATCAGGAGCGAGATGTTGACACGCGCTTCCAAGCTGGTGTCCGCCGTCACGTCGTTTCCCGTGCAGTACAACAAGGCGATCGTCGGCCGCAACGCGTTTGCCCATGAAAGCGGTATCCATCAGGACGGCATGCTGAAGCACACGCAAACCTATGAGATCATGACCCCTGAAACGGTGGGTGTAGCCAAGACGTCGCTGGTGATGGGCAAGCATTCCGGTCGCAACGCCTTCCGCGACAAGCTGAAGGGGCTTGGCTATGAGCTGTCCGACAACGAATTCGAGGACGCCTTCAACCGCTTCAAGGCGCTGGCTGACCAGAAAAAGCACGTTTACGACGAGGATATCGAAGCGCTCGTCGATGAGAAGATCGCTACCGCCACCGACCGCATGAAGGTGCTGTCGCTGCTGGTGGTGGCTGGAACGCTGGGGCCGCAGGTAGCGACGCTGACGCTTGAAATTGACGGGGTCCACAAAACCGTTCAGTCGCAGGGCAATGGTCCGGTTGATGCCTGTTTCAACGCGATCAAGGCGATCGTCCCGCATGAGGCGATGCTGGAGCTTTATCAGGTGCATGCGGTGACGGAGGGAACGGACGCGCAAGCCGAAGTGTCGGTGCGGCTTGCCGAGGCCGGCAAAGCGGTAACCGCGAAGGCCGCGCACCCCGACACGCTGGTGGCATCCGCGAAAGCCTATCTTGGCGCCCTCAACAAGCTGATGCAGAAACGCGACCGGCTGCACGCCACTGCGGCAGAATAGGTCGCAGAAAAAACGCGGCATGACCTGGCTCTGCTCGGGAGCCGGTTCATGCCGTTGCGGCTGTGCGCTGACACGCTGCTGCTGACCTTCCCTCATTGTTACCGGCGCAGCGCTGCCATGCGCCAGATAGGTCAGCGCTGCTTCTCCATCTGCTCCTGCGTTCGTGCCAAGCTGCGCGCGGGGCCGCATCGGGGCTCGGCAAGTGAACTTGCCACCAGGCCAAGGCGTTTCGCCCATTGGTCGAACCCGGGAGGATCAGATGACAAAAAGAACAGAAAATAATGCGAAATTCACTGATAAGCCGTCCGCCGCAGATACAATCCACTCGCGGCGCTCGGCGCTCAAGGCTGTCGGGGCTGGAGCCGGGTTGGTTGCTCTTGGTGTGAGCGGCCTGCAGGCGCAGACACCGCCCGGGCCGCCCAGCACGATCACCAGTCCGCCGCGTGATTTCAGCCCCAATGGCGCGCCGACGACCTATTTCTGGGACCCCGATGTCATTGCCGTTGATCCGTCCTTCAACGGGCTGGCGCAGCCCAACGCGCCGATCCAGCGCTTATGGACAGGTGCATTATGGGCGGAAGGACCGGCATGGAATGCGCAGGGGCGTTATCTGGTGTGGAGCGACATTCCCAATAACCGGCAGATGCGATGGATCGAGGATAATGGCCGGGTCAGCGTATTTCGCCTTCCGTCCAATAACAGCAATGGCAATTCCTTCGATTTCCAGGGCCGGCAATTATCGTGCGAGCATCTGACCCGACGCGTTGTGCGCTACGAACTGGACGGGTCGGTGACGGTGCTGGCTGACAGTTTCAACGGCAAGCGGCTTAATTCACCCAACGATGTGGTGCCCCATCCCGATGGCAGCTATTGGTTCACCGATCCGCCTTATGGCGGGCAGCTCTATGAGGGTGCGCCGGATGCGGCGGGCGGTCCGAGCAACAGCAATGGGCGTTTGAAAAACCGTCTTGGCCAGGCAGCCGAGATCGGCCCTGCCAGGCGCGAATTGCCTACCAATTGCTACCGTATTGATCCGTCGGGCCGGGTCGACATGGTGATCAGCGAGGCGCAAGTGCCAGACCCCAACGGCCTGTGCTTTTCACCCGATTTCAAGAAGCTCTACGTTGCCAGTACCGGCAAGGGGCCAGGCGATAGCGGGCCGGGCGGCAAGGGGGACATGCATGTCTTCGATGTCGGCAGCGACAACAAGCTGTCGAACCAGAAACTCTTTTCGGACTTTATGATCGACGGCGTCAAATGCGGCCCCGACGGGGTGCGCGCTGATGTCGAAGGCAATCTGTGGTGCTCGAGCAATGCCGGGCGCGCGGTTGGCTATTCCGGTGTGACAGTGTGGAGCCCGGAGGGCAAGCTTCTGGGGCGCATCCGCCTGCCGGAAATCTGCGGCAATGTGTGCTTCGGCGGGCCGAAGCGCAACCGCCTGTTCATGGCGGCGAGCCAGTCGCTCTATGCCGTCTATACCGCCACCCAGGGTGCAGCGCCGGGATGATATCGGCGCTGGACAAGGATGCAGCGGCTTGGTTAGCAGGCTTGTGCCGTGGTTGTTGTTGACCAAGGTGGCGAACAGGCTTGGTAGCGATGCGGATCGGGATTGATCTTGGCGGGACAAAGATCGAAGGCATCGCCTTGTCACCGGCCGGCGGCGTGCTTGCGCGTGAACGTGTCACGACGCCGCGCGGCAGTTATGAGGCGATTATCGCGGCCATCGCTGCGCTGGTTGGCAGGCTTGAACAGGATGCTGGAGGTGGTGGCCCGGCGCAAGTGGGCGTCGGCATTCCCGGCGCCATTTCGCCTGCGACCGGCCTCGTCAAGAATGCCAATACGACCGAGCTGATCGGCCATGCCTTCGATGTGGATCTTGCCGCCGCTCTGCAACGCCAGGTGCGCCTTGATAACGACGCCAAATGCTTCGTGCGCTCGGAGGCCACCGACGGCGCGGGTGCCGGCAAGGATGTCGTTTTCGGTGTCATCCTGGGGACGGGCGCTGGCAGCGGCATCAGCGTTGGCGGGCGCACACTTGCCGGCTTTCAGCGTATCTCGGGTGAATGGGGCCATAATCCGCTGCCATGGGTGAGCCATGGCGAACTTGATGAGAAGCCGGCCTGTTATTGCGGCAAGCGCGGCTGTATCGAAGCCTGGGTGTCGGGACCAGCCTTTGCCGATGACCATTGGCGCCATAGCGGGGTCAGACTTTTGCCCGCTGAGGTGATTGCAGCCATGGAGGAGGGTGAAGCGCAGGCGGTTGCAAGCTACCTGCGATATACGGACCGGCTGGCGCGCGCGCTTGCCCATATTGTCAATGTGCTGGATCCCGATGTCATCGTGCTGGGAGGTGGCATGGGCAAGGTGCAGCGGCTCTATGAGGACGTGCCGTCCTTGATGAAGCCCTATGTCTTTTCCGATGAATGCTGGACGCCCATCGTTCCACCCGTGCATGGAGACGCAAGCGGGGTACGTGGGGCTGCGTGGCTGTGGCCGGGTAACGTCAGTTAGAGATATTTCCGCAGCGCAGGGCGTCAGCTGCGTTTGTGCGGTGCGATCACACCCCTCGACAGAGCAGACGCCTTCTGTTATCGACCTCCCTCCTTGACGGGCGGCCTGTCATTACTGGCCGCTTTTGTTGGGGGCGATTAGCTCAGTTGGTAGAGCAGGTGACTCTTAATCACCGGGTCGTAGGTTCGAGCCCTACATCGCCCACCAGTTTTTCCAAGGTTGCAGGCAGGGCGATAGACTCCGTTGACGCAGCGCGCGACGAGGTTCTGGACTTGGAGTGAGCTGATTGCCCCGATCGTTGCCTGATCTCGCGGCGGTTGTCAGTGGCTTGCCCGGTGCAATCGATGATAAGCTGACGGTCCGGGCAGGTTGAGGGTGCGCCCGGCTCAGATGGGGGCAGCCATACTCACATGAACATGCGAACTCTTGTGGCAATGAGCGGTTTGGTCCTCGTGACACTGCTCTCGCACGCCAATGCCCAGATCCCGCCAACGCCAAGCGAATTGGCAGCCTATGATGGTCTTCACAAGGCTGCGGCTGGTGGCGACATCAGGATGCTTCAATCGGCACTTGCCACCGGCGCCGATGTCAATGCGCGCGATGCCAAGGGGCGCACCCCTTTTCATGTTGCGGCCTACCGGCGTCAGGCCCAGACGATGACGATATTGGTTCGCCATGGTGCTGATGCCAACGCGCTTGAAGCCCAGGCCTATGATGCGGTGACGATTGCTGCAGTGGCTGACGATGTCGAGACGCTCACGACGGCACTTGCGCTTGGCAATCGCGCCACCAATGTCACAAGCCCCTATCGCGGCACGGCGTTGATTGCAGCTGCTCACCTTGGGCATGACGAGGTGGTGCGCCTCCTGATCGCAGCCGGCGCGCCGTTGGATCACGTCAACAATCTCGGATGGACGGCGCTGATTGAGGCGGTCATTCTGGGAAATGGTGGTGCGCGTCATCGCCGTACGGTCGAGCATCTGGTCAAGGCAGGTGCGAACAGATCGCTGGGCGATCGTAATGGCGTGACGCCCCTGGAACACGCAAAGCACCTTGGCTTTGCCGAGATCGTTGTGGTGCTGGAGAAATGATCAGGCGCGCGCGCGGGCGCCAGCCTTTAATGTCCGCCCTCGGACTGGGCGGCTGCATGCTTCATCTCCTCTTCTGCTTCATCGCCCGCTCGCCAGCCATTGAAAAACAGGTTGAGGGCAAGCGCTGAAATCGCCGATAGCAGGATGCCCGAATGCAGGAGCGGCGCGAGTTCCTTGGGCATGTTCCTGAAGAAGTCGGGAGCGACCAGCGGGATCAGGCCAAACCCCGTCGACACGGCGAGGATGTAGAGGTTATGGCGGTTGGCGGTGTAATCGACGGCTGACAGGATACGGATGCCGGTTGCCGCCACCATTCCGAACATGACGATGCCAGCACCTCCCAGCACGAAGAGTGGCACCGATTCAACGAGTGCGCCCAGTTTCGGCACCAGCCCCATGAGGATCATCAGCAGGCCACCTGCCGCGCAGACATAGCGGCTGCGGATACCGGTGACACCTACCAGCCCGACGTTTTGCGAAAACGACGTGTAGGGGAAGGTGTTGAACAAGCCGCCGATAAGGGTCCCAAGCCCGTCAACCCGCAAACCACGCGTCAGGTCATCACGCTTCACCGCTCGGCCGGTGATATCGCCGAGCGCCAGGAACATGCCCGATGACTCAATCATGACCACGATCATGACCAGCGACATGGTGAGCGCGGCGATAAGATCGAATTTCGGCACGCCGAAAGCGAAGGGATAGATCAGGCCGAACCAGTCGGCAGTGGCGACTTTCGCAAAACTCATCTTGCCAATGCCGAAAGCAACGGCGCAGCCGATGACGATGCCGACGAGCACGGACACATTGCTCAGGAAGCCGCGTGCGCAGCGCGTGATCAGCAAGATCACCATCATGACAAAAGCCGCCATGGCGAGGTGGGTGAGATCGCCATATCCCGGGAGTGACGAGGCCGGTGCGCCGGCTGCCCAGTTGACGCCAACGCGCATCAGCGAGATGCCGATCATGAGAATGATGGTGCCGGTGACGATGGGCGGAAAGAGCGGCAGGAGTCTGCCGATGAAGGGCGCGACGAGCATCGTGAAGATGCCCGCTGCAATGACCGCGCCGAAGATACCGCGCGCGCCAAGCTCGGGATCGCCGGCCATTGCCATCATCGGGCTGACGGCAGCAAAGGTGACCCCCATCATCACCGGCAGGCGGATGCCGATGTGTCGCCCCATGCCGAGCGACTGGATGAGAGTGACGATGCCGCAGCAGAAAAGGTCGGCATTGACCAGGAAGGCCACCTGCTCGGGCGACAGCTTCAAGGCGCGGCCGATGATGAGCGGAACAGCGACCGCGCCGGCATACATGACCAGAACGTGCTGGAGGCCGAGCATGGCAAGCTTGGGGAGTGGCAGAATGTCATCGACCGGATGGGGTGGGCTTGCCGCAGTCGTCATCATTCCCTGCCTCGCACGATTGCCTATGAGGATCGAGGACATGGCGAAGTCATCGCCGCCCCATTGCATATTCTAGGACAATGACGGGCTTGCGCAACGATGCTTCTGGCATTCGTGTCTTAAACCGACGATGCAGATCGCCCGGGCTGTGCGCGATCCTCGTACGCGCAGCTGTGTCGGCCATCAGGTCTTCCTTGGGTGGCCAAGACCCACAGTGACAGCGGGGCGACGATGGGGGCTGCAGGGCCTGGCGCGAGGCGTGTTTTGGTGTCGTTGGTTATGAGGCTCAGCGGGCTGTCGTCGTGCGGCCACCTGTGACCGGCTGTCGAGGGCCAATGCGCAGAGCTTGCCCTGACAAGGGACTAGCCAATAGGAACAGCAGGCACATTCGCCTGGTTGAGGTGGGTGCCACAAAAAAACATCCGCTCGCGCGGATGCTGATGCGATTACGACTGCCGCCTGGTTTTATCGCGACGTATTACGATTGGCTGCCAGCGGAACCAGTTGCGGCTTAGGAAAATCCTGGCGGCGCTGCATTTCAAGGGCAACCGACACCAGCAGGTCGCGCAGCATGATCGGCTGCTGCGAGGTATCAGAAATAAATCGATTGATGAATTTCAGCTTGACGCTCAATTCGGAATGGTTGCGCTCGATGAAATTCATCGAACATTCCATCGACCATTTGCTGAAATCACGCCCTTCGATTTCTGAAAACCAGATAATGCGCGCGCCTTTATGCCGCTCATCGTGCCGAATACGGCTGTAAATGTGCGTCACGGCCTCGAACTCACCTTCGAGGATCTGCACAAAGCGGTTATCAAAGTAGAACAGAAACCCGGTGATGCCATGTTCTTCGTTGCGCTGCGCCGCGACGTGGCGGATTTTTTCCATTTCGCGGTCGAACTGGAAGGCATCGCCGACAAGGCAACTCGTGCTGGAGTATATCAACGTCGATATCATCAAGGCCTCCGCAGTGAGCAGCTAATCACGCTTTTGGTGAATCCTCACTCAGGAACCGGAAACGAGTAACGCCCATTTCACTTCAACTATCTTAGCTGAATGCGCCTACAATACAAGTTAATTCAATCTTCATGTTCTGGCATCCCAGTAATCTCCATATAAATACGTATGTAATTTATGCATGGAGGCCGGCAGGCATACATAATTCATTATTATTTTTTATCTCGAATCAAATACTTCAACAATTTTTCTGGTAATTTTATTGTTTGTTTTCAACAATTTATGCTGGTAATGTCATTCCTTGCCGGCGATGATAGGCAAGGCTCTGCGGCGGATTGTCCCGGGCGCGGATTTACACCAGAATTCTTCGCACGCTGCGTCGTCCGCGTTCGTTTTCGTGCTGAAAAATGGGCTGCGATTGGCGGATTGACTGGCTTTCACGAATCGCTCTGGAGGCGCTGAAGATGGGCATGTTGGTTGAAGGACGCTGGCGCGATGTGTGGTATGAAACGGTTACAAGCCACGGCGCGTTTGTTCGTAAAGCCTCGCAATTTCGTCATTGGGTGACACGTGACGGGGCACCAGGGGGAAGCGGCTCGGGTGGGTTCAAGGCCGAAGCGGGGCGCTACCATCTTTATGTCAGCCTGGCCTGCCCGTGGGCGCATCGGGCGCTCATCTTCCGCAAGTTGAAGCGTCTGGAGGGTATGATCTCGCTATCGGTCGTCAACTGGCTGATGCGCGAGGATGGATGGACGTTTGCGCCTGGGGCGGGTGTCATCGCCGATGACGTCAACGCTGCATCGCGGCTTTATGAAGTTTATCTGCGGGCCGACGCCAAGTACTCAGGCCGGGTGACCGTGCCGGTATTGTGGGACAAGAAGACTGCGACCATCGTCAATAATGAATCATCTGAAATCATCCGCATGTTCGGCAGCGCCTTTGATGAGGTTGGGGCAGCAGCCGGAGAGTATTACCCGGAGGCTCTCCGTCCGCTCATCGATGAGGTCAACCAGCGCATCTACGACACCGTCAATAACGGCGTCTACAAGGCTGGCTTTGCGACCACGCAGTCAGCCTATGACGCGGCGATCGGCCCGCTCTTTGACACGCTCGACTGGCTGGAAACACGCCTTGGGCGCCAGCGCTATGTGATGGGCGATCAGCTGACAGAGGTGGATTGGCGCCTCTTCACCACATTGATCCGTTTCGATCCGGTCTATGTCGGGCATTTCAAATGCAATCGCCGGCGCATTGTTGATTATCGCCATCTCTCGGCCTATCTGCGCGATCTTTATCAACATCCCAGTATCGCTGAAACCTGCGATTTTGACCACATCAAGTGTCATTACTACCAGAGCCATCTGACCATCAATCCGACGGGCATTGTGCCGGCTGGGCCGGATATGGATCTGCTGGCACCGCATGGGCGCGGGTGAGGCGATGTGGGGCTGCTGATGATTGCGCGCGGGGTGGGTCCTGACCCTAGCATCTATCAGGTGCGGGCGTCTGCCTCAGACCAGTTTTCCCGACAGAACCCAAATTGTCCCCAGGACAAGAACGATGGCCGCGACGAGACAGCCGAGCGCGCGCCGGCCGGCGTTGGCGGCTTGCAGGTTGGCGGGCGCATCGACATAGGGCAGCGCCGGCTTGGTGCCGCTCACCATCGCCTGGATCAACGGGTCGCGCTTGATGAGGGTGTAAAAGAGATTGACCAGGATGTGGATTGCCATCAGCGGCAGAAGGACCCACTTGAACAGGCGATGATGCCAGCGGGTGAGCAGTTGGACGGTGTCGGACGACGCCAGCCCGTGGAGCGGGCCAGCGGCAAGGCCGGTGTCATCAGACGAGAAGAGGCCAAGAAAAGCCTGTGCCGCCACCGCCAGCAAAAGGGCAATGACCATCCAGGCGCCGAGCGGATTATGTCCAAGATAATGAGGCGCACGACCGCGCAGCAGATGGCTGGCATAGGTGAGCGCCTTCCACGGCCATCTGACAAAGCTCGAAAAGCGGGCCGTGGGCGCGCCTAGCACTCCCCACAGCACGCGGAAGGTGAGAAGGACCAGAATGGCCAAACCGTTCAGGCGATGGATCAGAAGGAAATGATCGCCAATGGCTTCGGCATATTCGCTTGTCACATAGGCGCACAGGATGAGGGCAACCAGCGACCAGTGAAACAGGCGCGTTGGCAGGTCCCAGACCGGGACCTGCTGCTGCGGGGGCTGATCAAGCGTTCCTGATGACGCTGTCACGACGTGCTTACTGGGCGCGATACTGGCGATGGCAGCCGCCGCAATTGCCGAGGACTTTCGGCAGTTCCGTCTTGAAGCTTGCCTCGTCCTTGATCGCTGCCGCGGCAGCCTTGGCATCAGCCGCCATCTTGTCGAAACGGCCGGAGAAATCGGCCTGGTTATCCCAGATGGCCGGAAGCGCCTTGGTCTCTCCGCCGCTCTTGCTGTCGGCAGGGAACAGGGCTTTCAGTTTCGGTGAACCGTCCTGCAAGACCTTCAGGAAATTCTGTACTTTGGCGAGGTCGAAAGCAGCTTCCCCCTTCAACATCGCGCCGGGCTCTCTGGCGGCAGCGCCGAAGCCTTTGAGGATGTCCTTGCGCTCGGCAATGGCCGTGCTCTGGGCATAGACAAACGAGGCGCCGAGAAGAAGGGCGCAGACGATCGAAATCATACGAAGCATAGTTGTCTCCCTTGTGAAGCAGGCGTGGCGTAGCGGGTCCGCTTGCGGTTGAAACTTAACAAAATCGTGTCCCGCGACAACTGCCTATTTCATGATAACCGGCCAAAGACGCGCACCAATGCGAGTGCGCCCGCAGGATGTTCAACTTAACGTGTTTGAGACGCGTCGATGGGCCAAGCAGCGGTGGCTTATGATCGCAAGGGGCGCGGCAGAAATTGCGGCGTCATCTCGCCTGCCTCGATGGCAACGGGCAGGCGGTTCACCAGCGGAGCGAGCGGACAAACCCAGACATCGGAATAGGCGCAGGAGGGATTATAGGCGAAGTTGAAATCAAGAATAACCTTACCATCCTTGCTGTGCCCGAGATCAGCGCCCTTGATGGTATCCAGGAGATAGCGCCCGCCATCATAGGTGGATGAGCCGCTGGTGCGATCAAGAAACGGCAGGAAGACACCGCCGCCATAACCTTCGATCCAGTAGAGCGTCAGCTCGCGGCCGAGCCTGGCTGCGAGGTTTCCGGTAATGGCGAAGGGGATGAGCGCCACGGAGCCATCCTTGCCTGCGGGCAAAGAGTGCGGGGCAGCGTCTGCCGGCGCGGCTGTCAAATCTGCTTCGAAGCGAAGGGACGGATCGTAAGCGAAATAGCTTGGCAGAACGCCGCTTTCGCTCAACGGGCTTTGAGGATGATTGCGGAAGAGCTCGGCGCGCTCGTGCTGCCACCCGGACCACGCCTGCGCTGGATGTTCATGTGCCCGCACATCAGCATAAAGGCCGGCTACTCGACGCCGCCACTCCCAAAGCGTGACGAACTGGTCGCGCAGCGCTTCCTGGGCCGTGCCGGCCATGCGGTGATGGGTGTCGGGATGGCTTGTTGTGCTCAAGGATCAACCTCTGTTCTCAACCGCCGCTCAAGTGGTCCGCCGCCCTGCGATAGCTCTAGAAATAGGATTGGAGCGTGCCGCGTCTGCGTACATCAAGGGTGGCACAGTGGAAGGCGCCGCCGAATGGCCCATACGCAAGGAAGGGAATGTCGATGGGATCAAAACCCCAATCCCTGAACGCCTTGATCAGGGTCTTTTGCGAGGCATCGACCACCACCTTCTTGTGGTCAAGCATCAGGACGTTGATGCTCGTCCACGGGCTGCACATGGAAATCTTCGACATGAAGCCCGTGACCTCATCAGGCTTGGGGGCGATCAGCACATCCCATTTCTTGAGAATGGGTGGCAGGCGATCGACATCGATATACTCGGGATTGACCAGGACCTTGCCAGGCGCCAGCGGCATGAAGCTCGAATCGATATGCATCGGCTGGCGGCAACGGCTCTCAATGATATGGATTTTGTAAGTTTCGCCCAAATGGCGTTGCAGCCATTTGATCCCGGCCATGTTCGTCACATTGCTCGGGGTGACGAACAGATCGCGCCCACACCGCACGAAATCGGCTGCATCAAACACCGGCTCGTGCTCATTGACCGTATAGCGCAGCTTCTCGCCATATTCGGGAATGGTGTAGTCGTAATTATAAAGATCGTCCTTCAGCATCGGACGGGGAGCCGAACTCCAGCGGGCGCCAGCTTCGAAGTATTCCATGAACAGGCGGCGATAGGCCTCGCCCTCGAAATAGCGTGAGCGCCAGCACATCGGCGTCTCGATGATGTCATCGCCGATCACCAGAAAACCATCGCGCGGACAGGCGATGCAGAAGCCGCGCGAGGACCACCACGGCGATTTGTACTTGGTCGCCCAGTCGACGATATCGGGGCGCCGGACCTTGATACCCTCCACCTCCAGCACACGAATGAAGCCATCAAGCTCCTTCTGCGCGATTTTTTTCATGAAGCCAGGAAAACGCCAGCCGGCAGCGAAGCGGAAGAAGGGTTGCGCCGCGCGCGGGATATTGAATGTAACGGTGATGTGGTTTGACGGAATGGTGGCGCCCTCAAGGCGACCGACGATGACCTCTTCGAGCGGGTCCCACTCATTGAACGAACTGACCGGTCCGATCGCCGTCCCCGGCGCCATCTCGTTGATCGTCGTGCTGACCGCGTGCTCGGTCATGGCATTGTCTCTCGGCGGCATCGTATTCATTGGCACCCTCATGCTGGCTGTCTCAGTGACAAGAATGTCCCGACGACGCTGCACCCCTCACCCGGCCGAGGGCGACCGAGGAAGGGGGTTGGTAATATGTTCAAGGCTCGATCGCAATCCCAAACTGCGGTGCGCGTGTCGCGATGCTTGACGGCGCCGCCATTAACGATCACAAGGCGCGCCGGCTTCCTTGCCGCAGTTTTGCGCTCCTCGGCGCTGAAATGGCGCGCAAATTCAGACACGGACAGGGTTCATGCGACTGATTGCTGTGGCAGGCGCGCTGGGTTTGGTGCTGCTTGTCGGTATCACGCTGCATTTCGGATGGCGAGACATCATCGAGGCCGTGCGGCAGGTGGGCTTTGGTGTCGGCCTCGTGGTCGTTGCGCGCATCGTTGCAATCTCCATGGTCGGATGCGCCTGGTGGTTTCTGGTGCTCGGCCCCAATCAGGTGGCGCCGCAGATCTGCATGCTGCTGCGCTGGATGCGTGAATCGATCAATACCCTGCTGCCGGTAGCGCAGGTCGGCGGCGAAATCGTCGGCGCGCGGCTTTTGACGTTCTGGGGTGTCAGCGGCGGGCGGGCAGGGGCCAGTCTGGTTGTCGACATGTTCGTCCAGGTGGCGACCCAGTTGGCATTTACCATAGCGGGTCTGGCGATCCTGATTGTCATCGACGGGGATCAGGAGATCGTGCGCTACGTGGCCATCGGTTTGCTGATCCTGATCCCGGGTGTCTTCGGTTTCTTCATCGCCCAGCGCTTTGGCGCCTTCGACTGGCTGGAGCGCCAGCTGATGCGTCTGGCGGAAAAGGAAAAATGGGCGGCGCTCGGTCAGGTGGCAGACCTCCACGTCAATATTCAGGATATCTACAGGCGGCGGGCGCGGCTTGCGGCGTGCGTGGGGCTGCACATGGCGACGTGGTTTTTTGGTGCCATTGAAGTGTGGATCGTCCTTTATTTCCTCGGCTACCCGGTGTCGATCGGCGAAGCGCTGGTGATCGAAAGTCTTGGTCAGGCGGTCCGCGGGGCGGCCTTTGCGGTACCGGGCGGGCTTGGCGTGCAGGAGGGCGGGTTCATCGCTCTTTGCGCCGTTTTCGGGCTGCCTCCCCACGTCGCGATCGCCATGTCGCTGGTCAAGCGGGTGCCGGAACTGCTTCTCGGCCTGCCCGGTCTGGCCGTCTGGCATCGGCTGGAGACCCGGGAATTGGCTCGTCGCGCCAAGGCGGCGCAGGATCAAACTTTTCAAACCAATTCAAATTCGTAATCGAAATCGGGGTGTAAAATTTGCCATGAATTGTGGCAGGAATTCCTTGCCGCCGCCTTCTTTAACGGTTAGAGGAACCGCAACGTCGGTGATGACGAGACAAGCGACGAGGCCTCAGGGGTGTCGTCTGGTGGAGATTACATGATTTCGCAAAATTCCCGGCGCCAGTTCCTTTCTTTTGTTGCAGGCGCTGCAGGCGGCGCCTTTTTTGCCGTGCGGCCGGCGGCAGCGTCGGATGGCGTTGATGCGGTGCGCAGCTATTATCGCGAGTTGGCAGGGCTGTTGAAGCAGATCTCGTCGGCATCCGTGAAGGAGCGCTATAATCGCCTCAGCCCCGTGGTCTCGCGCGCCTTTGATCTCAATGGCATGGCGCGTTCAGCGGTTGGGCCTGGCTGGGCATCTCTGGGGGGCGAACAGGGTCGCGTGCAGGCAGCGTTCGCACGGTTGCTGATTGCCAATTTCGCGCGGCGCATCGGGGATTTTGCCGGCGAAGTTTTTGATGTTGACGAAAAAACAGAATCGCGAGGCGGCGTGGTGATCGTCAAGACGCGCATTTCACGCACTGGCTCGTCACCGACACGTATCGATTATCTGATGCGGGGCGGCAAGGTGATTGATCTTTATTTCAATGGCACGATCAGCGAAGTGGCAACACGGCGCGCGGAATTTGCACCCATTCTTGAATCAGGCGGACCCAAGGCTTTGGTTGCTGCCCTCGAACAGCGCGGCTCGTCACTGCTTGGCGAGGCAGTCTGAGCGGCATCCGGCTTTCATTGGCCTGATCAGATGCGCCATTCCATGGCGGATATGGGTTGATGGCAAGAACTGACCGCATACCGGACGACGGTTCCGGAGCTCCAGACTGCTGGCGATAAGTGTTCGTTTTCCGCCACGATCAAACGCGCCGGCACTGACATAAGTCGACGCTGTTAAACGACGCTGTTGCCCCTGTGAACTGGGAACACTCAACGCTGCCGCTTTGCCTTGCTTTTTCCACGCGGCTTTTTGGCGGCAGGTGCAGCGGCAGGTTCGGCTTCCACCAGTTCAGGAACAATAGTGATACCGGCCGCCTGCGCCAGCTCGCCGGCGCGATTTTGCAAATAAGTGCTGCGGAAACGGGCGTAGGGATCAACAGATCCTTGCTGGAGATCATCGAGAAGCTCGACCTGTCCCAGTCCTGCGGCAACGCTGACACCAGTCAGCGGCCACTCTCCGACCCATTTCGGCAAGATCCACTGAATGGGATCGCCGGCGATATCGACAATGCGGCCGATACCATCGCGCACATTTGCTGGGCCGAAGACCGGCATGACCCAATAGGGCCCGCTTTCAAATCCCCAGACGAACAGTGTCTGACCGAAATCACCCGATTGGCGCTCAAGGCCGCCTAAACTGGCAACATCGAACAGGCCACCAAGGCCGAGGATCGAATTGACCAGGAAACGCCCGAACGTCTTGTGCGCGGCGTCAAACCGGCCCTGCAGGAGATTATTTGCAAAAATGCGCGGTTCATCGAGATTGTTGGATCCGGTATCGATACGATCACGGAGCGGCTGCGGAACGATGGTGCGATAGGTGCGGGCCGCCGGGCTGATAGCTATGTCGTTCACAAATTTATTGCGTTCGAACTGGGCGCGATTGGCTTCTTCCCACTGATCGCGGGTGTCAAGGGCGCGGACAGCCAGAGCGTTCTGACGCGTTTGCGAATCCATTAACGGAACGCACGCTCCGGTTGCCAGAACGCCGCCTAAAAGCACAAGCCGCAAAGCGGACTTACTGCGTGCGTTTGCCGCGTGCCAATTTCCGATCAAATCCTTCAAGAACCCAGTCCCTTCCCCGATATAACGCTGCACGTTCAAAAAAATTACCTGCTGGAACATCAGCTTGCTTATTCGATGAGGCCGCCAGTTCCTACGCTGGGCTGGCAGCGTTAAAAAATTAGGCTACTCAGGACGAGTCGCTTGATCGCCCGCGTAAACCATAGGGGGTTGGTAGTGTCTTGGCTGTGGCTTTTTTGCACCATCACTGCAATAACGAGTTGCGTCTACACGCTCGGAGCAGGAGTGGCGGCGCGCCGTTTTGCCAACAGAATTAACAAAAAAACTCATAAAAATCAAAGTGTTACTATCTTGAAACCGCTTTACGGTGATGAGCCGGAGCTGTTTGAAAACCTGGTCAGTTTCTGCCGTCAGGACTATGCCGGATCAGTGCAGATCATCTTCGGCGTGCAGCGGCCCGATGATTCGGCGATTGCGATCATCCACCAGCTTACATCAGCGATGCCGGATCGTGACATCGTGCTGGTCATTGACGAGCGTCAGCATGGTGCCAATCGCAAGGTTTCAAATCTCATCAACATGGCCGCGCGCGCACGCCACGAGATCATCGTGCTGGCCGACAGCGATATGCGGGTGATGCCTGATTATCTCGATATCGTGGTCTCGACGCTCGATCAGCCTGGTGTCGGTCTTGTCACTTGCCTCTACCGCGGCCAGGCCGTTGCCGGGTTCTGGTCGCAGGTGGCGGTGCAGGCCATCGATACGCATTTCCTGCCCAACGTCCTCGTCGGGCTGTCTCTGGGCCTGGCGCATCCCTGTTTCGGCTCGACGATTGCCCTGCGTCGCCAGACGCTCGAGGCCATCGGTGGTTTTGCGGCGGTCGCAAACCATCTTGCCGACGATTATGCGCTGGGCGAGGCGGTGCGCCGGCAGGGATTGGCGATTGCCATTCCGCCGATGGCGATTGCCCATTGCTGCGGCGAGTCGGGTTTGCGGGCGATGATTGCCCACGAAATGCGCTGGGCGCGGACAATCGCCCTCGTCGACCCGGTCGGATTTGCCGGATCGGCCATTACGCATACGCTTCCTCTGTCTATTATTGCATTTGTTGTCAGCGGGTTGAATATCACGAGTGCGGCTATCGTTGTGCTGGCTATTGCCTGCCGGCTCATTCTTCATATAAACATCGCCCGCTCTTTCTCCCTGCCAAGGCCGCGTTACTGGCTTGGCCCCTTGCGCGACACGCTATCCTTTGGTGTGTTTGTTACGTGTTTCTTTGCGCGGGCGGTGGATTGGCGGGGCCAGCGTTATGTCGTCATGTCGGACGGCACCATGAGACAAAGCGAGAAGACAGGTTTGTGATGCGGACAATGTTTTTACAGGCACCGTCCTTCGACGGCTTCGACGGTGGTGCGGGTTCGCGCTATCAGGCCAAGCGCGAGATTGCCTCGTTCTGGTACCCGACCTGGCTTGCCCAGCCAGCGGCGCTGGTGAAGGACAGCAAGCTCATCGATGCTCCCCCGCATCGCACCTCGCTTGCTGCGGTGACGGCGCAGGCGAAGAATTTTGATCTTGTGGTGATGCACACTTCGACGCCGTCCTTCAAATCGGATGTGGCGACGGCAAAGGCCCTCAAGGACGCCAATCCGGCTCTCAAGATCGGCTTCATCGGTGCCAAGGTGGCGGTCCAGGCGCAGGAAAGCCTTGAGGGCGCGCTGCCGGTTGATTTCGCCGCCCGCAATGAATTTGATTTCACCATCAAGGATGTCGCCGACGGTATGGACTGGTCGGCGATCAAGGGGCTCAGCTATCGCAATTCCTCAGGCGTGATCGTCCATAACCCGGATCGGGCGGTCCTCGAGAATATGGATCTCCTGCCCTTCGTCACGCCGGTCTACAAGCGCGACCTTGAAATCGAGAAGTACTTCATCGGCTACCTGAAGCATCCCTATATTTCGATGTATACGGGGCGGGGCTGCAAATCGCGCTGCACCTTCTGCCTGTGGCCGCAGACGGTGGGCGGGCACCGCTATCGCACACGCTCGGTCGAGCACGTGATCGAGGAAATCGTCTGGTCGAAAGCGAATTTCCCGCAGGTCAAGGAATTCTTCTTTGACGATGATACCTTCACCGATGACCTGCCGCGCGCAGAAGCGATTGCCAAGGAGCTTGGCAAGCTCGGCATCACATGGTCGTGCAATGCGAAGGCCAATGTGCCGCGCGAAACGCTGAAGGTGCTGCGCGACAACGGGCTGCGGCTGCTGCTGGTTGGTTATGAATCGGGCAATCAGCAGATCCTGCACAACATCAAGAAGGGCATGCTGATTGATGTTGCGCGCCGCTTCACCAAGGATTGCCACGAACTCGGCATCACCATCCACGGCACGTTCATCATGGGTCTGCCGGGCGAGACGAAGCAGACGATCGAAGAGACGATCAAGTTTGCCACCGAGATCAACCCGCACACCATCCAGGTGTCACTCGCCGCGCCCTATCCCGGCACCTTCCTTTTCGATCAGGCCCGCAAGAATGGCTGGCTTGACGATGCCAATGCGGAACTGGTCGACGAGCATGGGGTGCAGATCGCGCCGCTGCATTATCCGCATCTGAGCCACACGGAAATCTTCACCTCGGTCGAGGATTTCTACAAGCGCTTCTACTTCCGCGCCGGCAAGATCGCCTCCATCGTCGGTGAGATGGTGGCGAGCCCGACGATGATGAAGCGCCGTCTGCGCGAGGGGGTCGAATTCTTCCACTTCCTGCGTGAGCGTCGCGAGGCGGTGAACTGAAACGACTGGTCGTCACGGCCGATGATTTCGGCCTGTCGGGCGAGGTCAACGCGGCAGTCGAGATCGCTCATCGCGACGGGATCCTGTCTGCCGCGAGCTTGATGGTGGGCGCGCCAGCGGCGGCGGAGGCGGTTGCGATCGCAAAGCGCATACCAACGCTCCATGTCGGGCTGCATCTCACGCTCGCGGAAGCACTGCCCTGCCTGCCGGCCGCCCGCATTCCCGGCCTGGTCGATGCGACAGGCGTGCTGCGCCGCGATATGGCGCGGTTTGGTGCTGCGATTTTCTTCAAACCCAGCGTGCGCCGGCAAATGCGCGCCGAGATCGAAGCACAGTTCCTAGCCTTCGCCGCGACCGGGCTCAGGCTCGATCACGTCAATGCCCACAAGCATTTCCATCTTCATCCGACGATCGCCGAACTCGTGTTCGACGTCGGAAAAGCCTTCGGCATGACGGCACTGCGCGTGCCGCTGGAGCCGTTCGATATCGTCAGCAAAATCGAGCCAATGATCAGTAATCCGGTGCGTTTGGTGATGGAGCCATGGGCGAGGAGGCTGGCACAGCAGGCGCGGCGACGGGGTATTACGGTCCCCGATCAGGTCTTTGGCCTTGCCTTCACCGGTGCGCTGACAGCGCCACGGCTCGCTGCCCTTCTGGAACACCTGCCCGACGGCTTCAGCGAGATTTACTGCCACCCGGCAACAAGTGGGGGGTTCCGCTTCGCGGTGCCCGGTGCGCGCTATCGCGAAGAATTCGAAGCGCTTACCGCGTCCGAATGCCGTGAGGCCCTTGAAGCCAGCGGCGCAAGGCTCGGCGGATTTGCCGACGCCTGAGGCTGGTTCATCAAGCGACGCTACTGTCATGGAAAGCGGGCATCCTTCGCACCTGTCTCAAATCCGTGTAGTCCTGATGGTCGGCGGAACCGAGCTCCAGCACGACGATCTCGGGTGGTACACCAAATCGGACGGGCGCGATTGAGCAGCCAAGCCCGCCTGAGACAAGAAGGTGGCGCCCGCCTTCGACGATATGGCCGTAGGCAAAGCGGTTACCGAAACGTGATGGCGTCACCGGCGAATAGCCGAAAAGACGTACCTGTCCGCCATGGGTATGGCCGCTTAGTGTGAGCGATACGCGCGACGGCATGTCGACGAACAGATCGGGCTCGTGGGCGAGGTGAATGATTGGCGCGTCATCTGTCACCTGCGCCAATGTTTCCGCGAGTTTTGCGCGGCCTTCATAGCGATCGGAACGCCGCTTGATCGCCAAAATTGATGACGTGCCGGTCAGCCAGAAAGGGTGGCCTAAGTGTTCGAGCCGCTTCGCACGGTTTTCGAGCATGGGTATACCGGCGGCAGTAAAGACCGTCTCGGTATAGGTCGGCCCAACTCCAGATTTCTGTGCCGCTTTATCGTCCCACCAGTCGTGGTTGCCGCAGATGCCGTACGTGCCCAAGGGTGCCTCAAGTGCCATGGCGGCTTTCGCAATGTCGTCTACGTTCACAGTGCCCGTGCGCCAACGGTGCCCAGCGGCGAAATCTCCAAGTAAAAGATGAAGGTCGGGCTGTGTCTCATTGGCCGCGGCGATGATGCGTTGCCAGCGCGCCAGCGGCATATGTGGCTCGACGCAATGGGGATCGGCCAGGATGCAGATTTTTAGCGATAGGTTCGACGTCCAGCGCGGCGGCCTCATCTTGTAGCGCACAACAGAGAGGCGGAAGCCAGGTTCAATCGCGAAGGCATAACTTCCCAGAGTAAAGCAGCCTGCCGCAATGCCACTCAACCATCTCAAGAACGAACGGCGCGAAATCATCCCGTCGTCGTCGTGCAGTTGGTCAAGCCCCGATCAACGAACTCATTGAACATCGAAACAAATCCTCTCTTTTCACTCATCACGAAAGAGTCAGCGAAATAAAACGGCGCTTCCGAGGCAATGTCGACGGGTGAGGCGATATGGTACGAAAGTTCGTCATGAATTTTTCGGTGATAGCATCAGATGACAACATGCGGCATTAACTGCTTTTTTTTGCATAGTTAAGATCCAGATGTCGAGATGAGATATACCGATCTCGCCCCGGGGCAGCCGTCCTACCCGACACGAGATGGACATTCGGCGTTATGTTCGAATTGCCACATTGTTCGATGGAAGTGCTGCACCCGCGTCTTGAGGAGGTCATCCCTCCCGCACCTGCTTGATGACGCGCGGTGGGCCCATCAGGACGGGCTGGAAGAGAACGGCGGCGGCAAGCGTCGTCACCAATGACAAAGCCAGAAGCTGGCCCATGCTGGACGTGCCTGGATGATTGGACAACCACAGGCTGCCGAAGGCCACGGCGGTTGTCATGGCGCTGTAGAAGACAGCGCGTGTCAGGCTTGACTGCAACAGGTCGGTGACGCCGGCGCGCCACGCCATGACGAAATAGATCTTGAAGGCGACGCCGACGCCCAGCAGCAGCGGCAAGGCGATGATGTTGGCAAAATTGAGCGGCAGGCCGAAGACGACGCACAGTTCGAGCGTGACGACGCCTGCAAGAATGAGCGGTATCAGCGTCAACAGCACGTCGGAGAGCCGGCGCAGCACGACCCATAGCAAGATCAAAATCGTGATCAGCGCGAAGGCGCCGGCATGAAGAAAGGCGTTGACGACCGTCTTTCCTGATTCCTGGATCGAGACGGGTACGCCGGTGGCGTTTGGTGCGATTTGCCGTACCGCATCGGCAAAGCGTCGCAGCACGGCGTTGTCATTGCCGTCACCCTTGGGTGCGACTTCGAGACGAGCGCTGCCGTCAGCCGCGATCCAGTCAGCGACAAGGTCTGGCGGCAGATCGGCACGGGTGACGGCGCTTGCCTGCAGCGCGGCCTGCAGCTGGTCGAGCGTCACCAGAAGCGGCGGCACGAAGGCTGCCTTGGCCCTGGCGCGCACAGCAGGCGCTGCCTGAGCGAGTTTCTCCAGCGCCTCGGCCAGCCGGGCGATGGTTTGATCCTTGCCTGGACTTGCCTTTGCCAACGCCGACAGATCGGCGGCGGTCCGCTGCAGCGAGATGATCAGTTCGTCATCGCCCGGCGCTGGCCTGGTTTCTCCCGGCGCCAGTGTCGGGCCGACAAGTGCTGCCGCATCCTCGATCAGTTCGAGCTTTTCTTTCTGCCCGGAGGGCACGAAGTCGCTCAACGTCAGGACGTGATCGACTTCCGGCAGTGTCTCGAGGCGAACCGACAGAGCGTTGGCGTCATCAAGGGTGGGCGAGAGAATATCGATGACGTTAGGGCTCGTGAGCGGATCACGCGACAGGTCGAGGAAGGTGGAGACAGATTCAACTTTCGGGCTGCGCAGATTGAGCGGGTTGAAATCAAAGCGCAGGAAAGCGAGCAGTGGCAGGCCGCCGATGCTGATGATGGCGGTGGCGATGAGAACGGCACGGCGGTGGCGGGCAAGGAAATGATCAACGGGGGCGAGAATGGCGTAACCCATCGCCTCCGTCTCGCCGCGGGGGCGCAGCAGGCTGATCAGGGCGGGCAGCAGGGTGATCGAGGTGGCGAAAGCCAGCAGCATGCCGACACCGGCAATGAGACCAAGCTCGGACAAGCCACGATATTCGGTTGGCAGAAACGAAAAGAACCCCATGGCGGTCGAGACAGCGGCGAGCAGCAGCGGGCGGCCGGATTCGCCGGCAGCATCACAGAGCGCCGCGTCGATGTTGTCGTTGCGGTGCCGCTCATCGCGATAGCGGACCGAAAACTGGATGCCGAAATCAACTCCCAGACCAACAAACAAGACGGCAAAGGCGACTGAAATGAGATTGAGACTGCCCACCATCATGAGGCCGAGCGCTGCCGTGGCGGCAAGGCCCACTACAAGCGAGGCGAACACAGCAAACATGATCCGTGGCGATTTCAGCGCCAGCCACAGGATGAACACGACCGCCAGCACGGTGATGGCTGCGTTGAGTGCAGCGCCATCAGCCACAGTGGCAAATTCCTCGTCAGCCAGCGGCACCGGGCCGGTCAAGCGCACGCGGATGCCATTTTGCTCGTCGAGTTTCAGGCTATGTGCTGCCTCGCGGATCGCCTCTGATGCGATCTGGCCAGGTTCAAGCGCGGTGTAGTCGAGAACGGGCTGGACGAGCAGGATGCGTCGTTTGTCGCGCTCCCTGGCATCTGTTCCGGTGAAAAGTTCGCGCCACGAGAAGGCCGGTGGCTTGCCGGCAAGAGCGGCCTCGAAGCCCCCGGCAATCGATGACAGGGGCTTGTCGAGACTGTCGATAGTGGTTTCTTTCTCGCGAACGCCGCGGGCGGCCAGCGACAGCGTATCCATGACACCGCGCAGCGACGGATCGGCGGCCAAGGTACCGAGGAAAGCCTGCGCACGGAATAATTGCTCGGTTGTTGATTTCACTTCCGCGGTACTCAGAAACAGCAGGCCGTTACGCTTGAAGAAATCCCCGCCATCGGGGCGGCGCGAGGAGCGGATCACCTCAGGTAATTGCCCAAGACGTTCATTGAGCAGGTTGGCGGCGTTTTCGGCCGCTTCCGGCGTCAATGCGTCGATCACCACGACAGTCAGGCCGGTCCGGCTGGGAAAGGTGACATCGAAGGCAATTTCGAGTTGGCGCCATGGTACGGATTCGCTGATCAGCTTGCCCGAATCGGTATTGATGGCGAAGTGGTTGATGACGTGGCGAACGCCGAGTGCCATCAAGGCGACAGAGGCGATGACGACCACCCATCGATGCCGCAAGCACAGGCGGACCACGGCAACGATGAATGAGGTCAACAAAACCAGCGCTCCCCGCCTTTTGCCGCAAATCAGCCTGTGAGCTAACGCAGGCTGCCTTTTTGTTCAATCATTGATCACTGCCAGCGACCCGATAATGAGAGCATGGATGGCGGCTGAGAGCGAGTGTGACGTGAAGAGCACATCGTCACTGAACCGTTAAGATTCCAACTGGTCAAGCGCTGTGGACTGTGCGAAAAGCCTCTCATCGAAAACGTGAACCTGACGTCGCGTTCGCTGCCAACGGACCAACCGACCGTCCTACCGCCGATGGGATTTACGTGTTTTGCGACACGCGTCCCGAGACAAAATTCAGGAGCCTGATCATGGCCAGTGCAACCCCGCTTCTCGATACCCTCTCGACGCCCGCTGATCTGCGTCTGCTGCCTGATACCAAGCTGGCGCAGGTTGCCGACGAGTTGCGGGCGGAATTGATCGATGCCGTCTCATTGACCGGAGGCCATCTGGGCTCGGGGCTTGGTGTTGTCGAACTGACGGTGGCGTTGCATCACGTGTTCAATACGCCGCGCGACAAGGTGATCTGGGATGTCGGCCACCAGGCCTATCCGCACAAGATACTCACCGGACGGCGTGATCGTATTCGCACCCTGCGCAAGGGTGGCGGATTGTCAGGGTTCACCAAACGCTCCGAAAGCGTTTATGACCCGTTCGGCGCAGCGCATTCCTCGACGTCGATCTCATCGGCGCTTGGTTACGCGGTGGCGCGTGATCTCAAGGGTGACGATTTCAATGTGGTCGCCGTTATCGGTGATGGCTCGATGTCGGCTGGCATGGCCTATGAGGCGATGAACAATGCGGGTGCGCTTGGCTCGCGGCTCATCGTCATCCTCAATGACAACGACATGTCGATTGCCCCGCCGGTTGGCGCCATGTCGGCCTATCTGGCGCGCATCCTGTCAGGTCGTACCTACCTGTCGCTGCGCGATATCGGCAAGCAGCTGACCAAGCATTTCGGCGCCACCATCGATAATGCGATTACGCGCGCCGTCGAGCATGCACGCACCTTCGTCACCGGCGGGACGCTGTTTGAAGAGCTGGGCTTTTACTATATCGGCCCGGTGGACGGCCATAATCTTGACCATCTTCTGCCGGTCCTGCGCAATGTGCGCGACGCCAAGGACGGGCCGATCCTCGTTCACGTGGTGACACAGAAGGGCAAGGGGTATGCCCCAGCCGAAGCGTCGGCGGACCGCTATCACGGTGTTGTGTCGTTTGATGTCGAGACGGGTACCCAGAAAAAAGCCAAGGCCAATGCGCCAAGCTATACCAAGGTGTTTGGCGAAAGCCTGATCAAGGAGGCCGAGCGCGACGAGCGGATCGTGGCGATCACCGCCGCCATGCCGTCGGGCACCGGCGTCGATCTCTTCGGCAAGGCCTTCCCGGCTCGCACCTTTGACGTAGGCATCGCCGAACAGCATGCGGTGACGTTTGCCGCCGGTCTCGCCTGCGAGGGGATGCGCCCGTTTGCCACCATCTATTCAACCTTCCTGCAGCGCGGCTATGACCAGGTGGTCCATGACGTGGCGCTGCAAAATCTGCCGGTGCGCTTTCCCATCGATCGTGCCGGTCTTGTGGGCGCTGATGGCGCCACCCATGCCGGCTCCTTCGATACCGCCTATCTCGGCTGCCTGCCCAATATGGTGCTGATGGCGCCGGGCGATGAGGCCGAGCTTGTCCATATGGTGGCAACTGCGGTTGCCTATGACGCGGGTCCGATCGCCTTCCGCTATCCGCGCGGCGAGGGGCTGGGTGTCGACATGCCGGAGCGTGGCCAGATCCTGGAGATCGGCAAGGGCCGCGTGATGCATGAAGGGACCAGGGTTGCCATTCTAAATTACGGCACGCGGCTTGGTGAAACCATGAAGGCGGTGGAGATGCTGGCCGAACTCGGCATCAGCACGACCCTTGCCGATGCGCGCTTTGCCAAGCCGATCGATGCGGCTCTGGTTGATCGCCTGGCGAAAAACCATGAAGCGCTGATCACCATCGAAGAGGGTTCCATCGGTGGCTTCGGTTCCTTCGTGCTCCATCATCTGGCGGCCAATGGGCTGCTCGATAACGGCCTCAAAGTCCGCACCCTGACGTTGCCCGATCTCTTCCAGGATCATGATTCACCTGATGCCATGTATCGCGCCGCGGGGCTTGATGCGGCAGGCATCGTGTCGTCCATCGTCAGACTGGTCGAGCCCTCGCGTGCCGAGCGTGTGCTGCGTTCGGTTGGCGCCTGAGAGCATCGCCATGGAGACCACGCAGTCCCTCAAAGTGGTGCTGGCCGAGCCGCGTGGATTTTGCGCTGGCGTGGTGCGCGCGATCGACATCGTGGAGCGGGCGCTGGCCCTGCATGGCGCGCCTGTCTATGTTCGGCACGAAATCGTGCATAACCGCCATGTCGTTGAAAGTCTGAAAGAAAAAGGTGCCATTTTCGTTGAGGATCTGACGTCCGTTCCCAGCGGCGCAGTCACCATCTTCAGTGCCCATGGCGTCTCGCGGCTGGTTGAGGACGAGGCGGACGAGCGCGGATTATATGTGCTTGATGCGACCTGTCCGCTGGTCGCCAAGGTTCACAAACAGGGCAAGCGCTATGCCGGGCAGGGGCGGGAGGTCATTCTGATTGGCCATGCCGGTCATCCGGAAGTCGAGGGCACCATCGGCCAGATCGACGGCCCGGTTCATATCGTCGAGAGCGTTGCGGACGTCGCAGCCCTGGCGCTGGCGGATGATGCGCCGGTTGCCTATGTGACGCAAACGACGTTGAGCGTGGATGATACACGCCTCGTCATCGCTGCCCTGGAGCGCCGTTTCAGCAATCTCAAAGGCCCGGATATCAACGATATCTGCTACGCCACCCAGAATCGCCAGCAGGCGGTACGGGCGCTGGCCGGCATTGCGGATGTCATTCTGGTCGTCGGCGCGCGCAATTCGTCCAATTCCAACCGGTTATGCGAGATCGGTCGCGATCTTGGCGTGCCGAGCTATCTGGTGGCGAACGGCAATGATGTTGATCCGCTCTGGCTCAATGATGCGCGAACGATCGGTGTGACGGCAGGCGCCTCGGCGCCTGAAGTCCTGGTCGAGGACGTGATCGCCGCCTTGGGGCGAGTGTCGCCGGTCGAGGTGACGACACTGCCCGGCATCAAGGAAACCATTGAATTCCGCCTGCCGGCGGAACTTGAACGCAACGCGCCCGCGTGCGCGCGCAAATTGTCGGTGGCGAATGCCCCGGCCTACGCCAAGTGAGGGTATGAGATGTCCATTCCGTTCAGACAGACGGTTCGTATCGGTTCCTATATTCTCAAGCAGGAACTCAGCGGCCGGAAGCGCTATCCGCTGGTGATGATGCTGGAGCCGTTGTTTCGCTGCAATCTGGCATGTGCCGGCTGCGGCAAGATCGATTATCCCGATGAGATCCTCAACCAGCGCCTGTCCTACCAGGAATGCATGGACGCGATCGACGAGTGCGGGGCGCCTGCCGTGTCGATTGCCGGCGGGGAACCGTTGATCCATCGCGAGATGCCGCAGATTGTCGAGGGTTTTCTCAAGAAGAAGAAGTTCGTGATCCTGTGCACGAACGCGCTGCTGCTGTCGAAGAAGATCGATCAGTACAAGCCGAGCCCGTACTTCACCTGGTCGATCCATCTGGATGGCGACGAGGAAATGCATGACCGTTCGGTGTGCCAGACGGGCGTCTACGACACCTGCATCGAAGCGATCAAGCTTGCCAAATCGCGTGGTTTCCGCGTCCAGATCAATTGCACGCTGTTCAACAATGCCGATCCGGCCAAGGCTGCGACATTCTTCGATTACATGAAGGAGATCGGCCTCGACGGGATCACGGTGTCGCCGGGCTATGCTTATGAGCGGGCGCCCGACCAGCAGCATTTCCTCAACCGCTCCAAGACCAAGGAAATCTTCCGCGACATTCTGCGCCGCGGCGATGGTGGAAAGCGCTGGACATTCACTCAGTCCACCCTCTTCCTCGACTTCCTGGCCGGCAACCAGACTTATGAGTGCACGCCGTGGTCCATGCCGGCGCGCACCGTCTTTGGCTGGCAGAAGCCGTGCTATCTCGTCGGCGAAGGGTATACCAAGACCTTCAAGGAGCTGATGGATACCACCGAATGGGATAATTACGGCGTCGGCAATTATGAAAAATGCGCCGATTGCATGGTTCATTGCGGCTTTGAAGGCACGGCAGTGAAGGACACCATCCGCCGGCCATGGGTGGCTGCCATGGTGGCGCTGCGCGGGGTCAAGACGGAGGGCGAATTCGCGCCGGAAATTCCGCTCGACAAGCAGCGCCCGCCGGAATTTGTCTTCTCACGCCATGTCCAGAACAAGCTTGCCGAAATCCGGGAAACCAAGGCCGGGGCCAAGGCAAAGGCGGCTGCTGAGTAAACGGGCCATGGCATGACGGCTGTCATTTGCCACCTGCAGAAGCGCCGGCAGCTCCGCCGGCGTTTTCATGAGCGCCAGGATCACCTTCAGGATGGCTGCGCTGCCATCAGGTTTCAATCCCACCAGGGCAGCGCTCGGTAAAGCGCGATCAGCCGGATCGGCGATCACTCTTAACGCCGCGAAGGGCAGGCCATGAACGTTGGCAAAGCGGGCGACATGCTGGCTTTCCATGTCAACGGCGCGGGCGAGGGTGCGATGGTAAAGCGCGGATTTGTCAGCGGGTGTTGCCAGGGCATGGTCGCCGCCGGCCAGGGGACCTACAACCGCGCCTGGCAGTGATCGCACCAATGCCCGACGCCAGGCGACATCGCACTCATACTGCGCCTCATCGGCGATAACAGTCGAGCCGATCAGCACATCGCCCGTCGTCAATCGGGGATCAAGCCCGCCAGCGATCCCGAGGCTCATCAATCCGACAGGTCGCAGCCGGTCATATTCCTGCGGCAGACAGCGCGCCAGGGTTGGCGCATCACCGCCGCAGGCAAGGGATGCAACGCCCAGGCCGGAAGCAATCCGTGCCTCCGCCCTGAGCCCGCAGACAGCGAGCACGACCGGCCGGGGAGGAGTTACATGCCCCAAAGGACGGCCTTGCCGTTACCGGCCTTGAGATTGCGGTAGCGGCTCATTGCCCATAGCGGGAAGAATTTCGCGTAACCGTGATAGCGCAGATAGAAGACGCGCGGAAAACCGGTGCCGGTGTAGATGTCCTCCGGCCATAGACCATCAGCGGCCTGATGGGCCGTCAGATAGGCGATGCCTCGTGCCACTGCGGGATGATCAACCTCGCCGGCCGCCATGAGGCCAAGGAGCGCCCAGGCGGTTTGCGAGGCGGTGCTGGGTGCCGCCTCATAGCGATTATAGGCCAGCTTGTAGCTGTCGCCATCCTCACCCCAGCCGCCATCCTTGTTCTGGATGGAAGTCAGCCAGTCGGCGGCCCGGCGGACATCGGGATGCTCGCCGGTCAAGCCTGCGGCATTGAGGGCGCACAAAGCCGACCAGGTTCCGTAGACATAGTTGATGCCCCAGCGGCCAAACCAGCTGCCATCGGGTAATTGCTCGGAAAGGAGGTAATCAACGGCGCGCCGCAGCGGCTCGCTGGTTTCCATGCGCTCACCAAGCTGCGCGAGCATCGAGATGCAGCGTGCCGTCACGTCTGCGGTTGGCGGATCAAGCAGCGCACCATGATCGGCGAAGGGAATGTGGTTGAGGTAATGATAGGTGTTGTCGGCGTCAAAAGCGCCAAAGCCGCCATTCCGGCTTTGCAGACCGAGGATCCACTCACGCCCGCGGGCAATCGCCGCCTTATCACCCATACGATCGGTGGCCGGCGTGCCGTCGCCGGCGCGGTCGAGCGCCATGGCAACGACGGCGGTATCATCAAGGTCAGGATAGTGAGGATTGGCATATTGGAACGCCCAGCCACCCGGACGGACATCGGGGCGACGTGTTGCCCAGTCGCCTTTGACATCGAGGATCTGCAGCGGCTTCAGCCAATCAAGCCCGCGACGGCATGCGGCAAGCGCTGCCTTGTCGCCGGTCTCCAGCAAAGCATGGGCGACGAGAGCGGTGTCCCAGACGGGTGACACGCAGGGCTGGCAATAGGCTTCATCCCCTTTGTCGACCAGCAGCTTGTCGATCGCATGGCGGGCGGTGGCGTAATCCGCTCCGTCCTTGGGAAATCCCAGAACATCGAACATCATCACCGCATTGGCCATGGCGGGAAAAATGGCGCCGAGCCCGTCCTCGCCATTGAGGCGCTCGCGCACGAACGCCACCGCCTTGTCGATGGCGCGCTGGCGAGAGCGCTTTGGAAAGAAGGGTTCGGCCAGACGCAGACCCTTGTCGAGGAGACCGAAGAGCTTGACCAGCAGCCAGGCCTGATGGGCGCCGGCTGGCCATTCGCGCACCTTGTCGGGCGCTGTGACGAAGAGTTCGCCAATGCCGATGCCTCTGGGGTTGCGCGCCTGCGGCTTCCGCGCCTGCAAAACAAGGAGGGGCACGATGACGGTGCGGGCCCAGTAGGATACCTTGTCGAGGTGGAAAGGGAACCAGCGCGGCAGCAGCATGATCTCGACGGGCATCACCGGCACGGCGCGCCACGGCACCTGCCCATAGAGCGACAGCAAAACGCGGGTAAAGACGTTGCTGCGCGCGGCGCCGCCTCGCGACAGGATCGCCTCGCGGGCACGACGCATATGCGGCGCCTCGATGTCATCGCCGATCATCTTCAACGCGAAATAAGCCTTGACGGATGCGCTCATGTCGAAGGCCCCGTCATGAAAGAGCGGCCAGCCGCCATGGGGTGCCTGACGGCGGCGGATATAGGTGGCGATCAAAGCTTCCAGATGAGAGTCAACGGGCTCGGCCAAATAGTGGCGCAGCAACACATATTCCGCCGGGATGGTGACGTCGGCTTCAAGCTCGAAGACCCAGTGGCCGTCAGCTTTCTGTGCCGTGAGAAGCGCATCGGTTGCGCGCTTGATACCCGCCTCGATCGCGCCGTCCGACATGATGTCAGCTTGCGGTGCGGACGGATCGACCATCGGTCGTTCGCGCAAGGAGGAAGCGGTAGCCATCGACGACATTTCTCATCTCCAGCACTTGCCTTGCCAAGCCGGCGCAAGTGCAGTTGCGCGCAAAAAGCGAAGTGGAGTTCATGTTTTTCATTCGACCGCCTTTTGCCACAGCAGCCGCGCTTTGGCTAGCCGCTTTTGCGGCCCGCATGAAGGCTTGAACGTGTCGTCACACGGTCAAAAATTGATCGTCTTGCCACGAACCAGGCGGGCGGCAGCAAAGCCTGAGCGCACCGCACCCTCAATGGTTGCCGGCAGGCTGGTATCGACATAATCGCCGGCCAGGACGAGGTTCTTCCATCTCGTTGTCTGGGGTGGGCGTTTGGCCACTTCGCCGGGTGTGCAGGCGAAGGTCGCGCGCTTTTCCTTGATGATCTGCCAGGCTGGCAGGTCACCGCGAAGCCCGGTCGCTGCTTTCACATCCGCCCATAGCAACTCTGCCAGTTCCTGACGCGGCCTATCAAGGAATGGCTCGGCGGCACTGATGGTGATCGATACGTGCTGTTCGAAGGCAAAAACCCATTGCACGGCGCCGTTGACGACACCAAGGATCGGCGGCTGATCCTGGGCGGGCGCTGTCTTGAAATGGCCGTTGATGATGGAGCGAAAGGCGGTCGGCGTGGTGATGTCCGGCACAAGATCCTGCGCCACCCAGGGTGGCACGGCAAGAACGACGGCGTCGCGCTCATCCAGCGAGATTTTCTCGTCACCAAAATCAAGCTCACTCACTCGCTCGCCGGTAAAGGACATTGCCTTCAAACGGTGATTGAATTTGAGTTCGACGCCGCGACCCTCGACAAAGTCGATGACGGGTTCAATGAAGGCACGCGACAAACCATGATGGGCAATCAGCGGGCGGCATGCCTGCCCGCCGCGTGCCAATGTCTCGCGCATCACCGCCCACGCCATCTGGGTGCAGGCCTCCTGCGGGTCGGTGTTAAGCGCCGAGACCAGCAAGGGTTCCCACATGCGATGATAAAGCGGGTGGTCTTCGCTGATCACATCGCCGACTGTCGTGCCATGCTTGCGGCCCGCAAGGCGGGCGCCGACCAGATAGTCGAAGGGCGAGGAGCCGGGGACGCGTCGCGCCTTGACAAGCACCCACCATGGCACAGGGCCGATATTGGGCTTCAGCGTCCAATGTTCACCGCTGTCGAGATCAACGAAGGAAAAAGACGCTTCGTCAGGACCCGCCAGTTCGCCGCGCGAGCCGACGAGGTCCAGCAGATGCATGGTGGCGCGGTTGCCCGAAAGAACGAGATGATTGCCATTGTCGATCATCATGTCGAGTGCAGGCTCGAAATAGGAGCGGCACCGCCCGCCGGCATGGGCCGATGCTTCGTGGATGACCACATCCTCGCCCTTGCGGGCAACGCCGGCAGCGGTTGTGAGCCCCGCCAGGCCGGCGCCGATGATGTGAAGGGTTCTGGCACGCATCATCGCCATCCGTGCTGGAGGAGAATCAACAGCTTATCGCGCTTGCGCAAGCGGGGGCGCAGGCGCGGGGGTGCAAAGCCGCGTTTTTCAAGTGCGTCAAGCACGGCCCCGTAATAGGCGCCCATCAGGCGCGGGGCGCGGGTGGCCTGTCGTGGCGCTGATGCGATGATAGCGGCCGCCTCGGCGAAATGGGCGCGCGCGCGCGCGATTACGGGAGCGCAGGCCGCGTCAAGGTCCCTGTCTGCGGTGGCAGATTTGGGATCGTCACTCAAGATACCAGCGGCAAGAAGCGCTTCACGCGGGAGATACAGGCGATCAATTGCCGCATCCTCATCAATATCGCGCAAGATGTTGGTCAGCTGTAGCGCCCGCCCGAGATGGTGCGAGAGCGCGATACCAGGCGCTTCTGCCATGCCAAACACCCTGACCGAGAGGCGACCAACCGCGCTTGCCACACGGTCGCAATAAAGGTCGAGCGTTGCCCAGTCCGGGGCTCTGATGTCGGCAACCGCATCCATTTCCATGCCATCGATAATCGCCTGCATGTCGGCGCGCTGCAGGTGGTAGGTGACAATATGGCTGGCAAGGTCGGCCAGCCTTGGCGCAACCTTTCCCTGATACATGGCATCGACATCGGCACGCCAGCGGGCGAGTTCTGCCTGCCGCTCCGCCCTCTCGCCGCCTTCGTCGGCAACGTCATCGACGGCACGACAGAACGCATAGATCGCATACATGGCCGCCCGCTGGGCTGGTGGCAGGACACGCATGCCGGCATAAAACGAGCTTGAGCGGGCGATAGCTGACGCAACGGGGGCTTGGGTGTTCATGACGTGATGCGCCCGGCAAGAGATCGATCTGGTCGAAAGAGACGCTGGACGGTGATGTCGAGAACACCGCCAAGCGCGGTTGCGGCCATTTGCGACTTTGAGAGATGGACACGTTCGCTCAGGGGATCGCGATCGCGCAATAGGCCCACGAGACGCCGTGCCAGCCGCTGGATGACCGCCACCTCGCAGGCAAGGCGGCTATCGCGGATACGTCCGGCAAAAGCCTCACTCACATCGAGCAGGTGATCTGTCCTGAGTGCCAGTTGCGACAGGCAATGGCGCAATGCCGGCGTTGCCTGGGCGGCGGCAAGCGCGCTGACGTCCAGCCCTTCAGCCGCCAAGGCATCGCGCGGGACGTAAACGCGATCGATTTCGCGGTAATCCTCGGCGCAATCCTGCAGATGGTTGATGATCTGCAAGGCCGAGCAGAGCGCGTCATTGACCGGCCACAGCTCCTCGCTCTCGCCGTGCACGTCGAGAACGAAGCGCCCGACCGGGTTTGCCGAATAGCGGCAATAATCCATCAGCTCAGCCCAATCATCATAACGGTTCTTGGTACAATCGCGCTTGAAGGCGACCAGAAGGTCAAGGCCGTGGCGGGGCGACAATCCGCGCTCAGCCAGGGCGAGGCGCAGTGGCAGGGCCGCCGGCTCGGTATCGTCCTGCCCCTGAAGGGTGCGCTCCATCTGGCCCAGCATGGCAAGCTTGGTCGCTGCATCGAGCGTTGGATGGTCGCCGACATCGTCGGCTGCACGGGCAAAATCGTAGAAGGTGAGGATCAGCCGGCGATGGCGCGGGGCTACAAGCCAGGATGCGACGGGAAAATTCTCGTCGCTGCTGCCTTTGCCCGAACGCATGTCACTGGCTGAATTCACGCACCCTCCCGCGGCAGGGCCTGCGCCCGGCCTTTCCACATGCCGCCCCTGCCGGCAGCGTGCTGATAGGCGGAATGAAGGGTAAACACCAGATAGGCAAGGGCGATCAGCGGCAGGGCGGGCGCCCTGAGCGGCGACAGGCGGTAAAAGCGCAGGATCGGAACGAACATGGAACTCATCAGCGCCCAGGCGAGCAGGGCGGGAAATGCTGCGTCGTCATGGGCAACGCAGGCAAGGAGCGGCGGGCCGAGATACACGAAGGCAAGACCGATTACCGTACCGGCAAGCAGCCATGGCGAATAATGAAGCTGCGCATAGGCCGAGCGTGACACCATGCGGGCGATATCGGCGAAACGGGGATAGGGTCTGGCGCTGAGCGCGCGGTTGGTCAGGCCAAGCCAGATCGCTCCTTGCTGTTTGAGGCGCGCTCCCAGGGCGCA
Source organism: Raskinella chloraquaticus (SeqCode) (assembly GCA_002365175.1). GTDB lineage: Bacteria > Pseudomonadota > Alphaproteobacteria > Rhizobiales > UBA4765 > Raskinella > Raskinella chloraquaticus. Next base: position 49,588 of record DEZK01000019.1, on the reverse strand, counting down.
ATCATCGATGAGCGCTGACCTGATGCTGGCAATGCCGCCGGCCTTGTCGAGCGCCCCGCGCCTGACCAGCATGCAGCCACCGGCCGCGCCGGCCATGCGGGACCGCGGGTCATTCACCCAGGCGAAGGGGTAGAGCATCTGAAAGAAGAAGATGAAGGCCGGGATCAGCCAGCGCTCAGCCAGGCTGTCGCAGCGCAGGCGGGCCATCAGCGACGTTAAAACCAGATTGCCGGCTTCTGCCCGCGCCACCAGGCTTGACAGGGTATCGGGAGCGTAGGTGATGTCGGCGTCGCTCAGCCAGATAAATGTGGGCGGAGAATCACTTCGCGAGGCTTTCTCAATTCCCTGATTGACCGCCCAGAGCTTACCAGTCCAGCCTTCGGGGAGCGGCGCGCCAGGCAGCACAAGCAGACGGTCCGTGGCGCCAGCACCGGCCGCTGCCCGGCGGGCGATATCGCTCGTGCCATCGCTGCTTTGGTCATCCACCACAATGATTTGCAGGGAACCTTTGTAATCCTGCACAAAGAGCGAGGCGAGGGTGGCGCCGATCATATCGGCTTCATCGCGTGCCGGGATCACCGCGATCACCGCCGGCCAGCCGCCCGGTGGCGGTGGCAGGATATCATCATCCCGGACGCCGGCCCGCCAGAAATGGCCGCGACAGAGCAGCAGGAACATCCACACCGCGAGCATCAGCCAGGCGAGATCCGTCACAACCGTCATCTGACGACACCGCGCGCGCGGAAATAGCCGATCGCGTCGGCCAGCGCCTGACGGTAGGGGCGGGCGCCGTAGCCCAGGTCGCGTTCAGCCTTGCTGGACGAAAAATACATCCGATAGGCCGCCATGCGCAGCGCGTCGACGGTTGCGAACGGCTCCTTGCCGGTAAGGCGGGCAATCGCTTCGCCGATATAGGCAAAGGGAATGATGGCGCGGCGGGGAACGCGCCCGAAGGGCGGCCGGCCCCCGGTTAATTCGGCAATGTCGTGCAACATGGTGCCAAGGCTAACATCGCTGCCGCCCAGAATATAGCGCTCGCCAACCCGGCCCTTCGCGAAGGCCAGCAGATGGCCGTCAGCGCAATCATCGACATGGACGAGGTTGAGGCCGGTATCGACATAGGCGGGCATGCGCCCGTTCGCTGCCTCGACGATCACACGCCCGGTTGGTGTCGGCTTGATGTCGCCGGGGCCGATCGGCGTTGAAGGATGGACGATGATGGCGGGCAGGCCGCGATTGGCGACGAGATCGTCGACCAGGCGCTCGGCAATCACCTTGGAGCGCTTGTAGGCGCCGATGGCGGTTGAGGCTGTCAGTCTGCCCTTTTCATGACCCGGCTGTGCATCGTCGCCGGGCTTCAGGGTGGCGACCGAGCTGGTATAGACGATGCGGCTGATGTTAGCGGCAAGCGCTGCCTCCATGACGGTGCGTGTCATCGCCTCGTTGTTGCGAACGATATCTTCGGGGTCAGGTGCCCATAACCGGTAATCGGCGGCCACATGGAAGAGGCCGTCAACGCCCTCCATGGCTGCGCCAACGGCGGCCGAATCGCGCAGATCGCCGGTCATTACCTCAGCCGGCAGGCCGGCGAGATTATCGCGCGGACTGCCCGCGCGCACCAAAACCCGCAGCCGCGCGCCCTTTGCGGCAAGAGCACGCAACACCGCTGCGCCGACAAAGCCACTGGCGCCGGTGACCAATATCGTTCCGCTTTTTGTCCAGTCCATACCGGCCGTCTCCCGCCTCGCGGCAAGGCTCTATAATCGGCCATGAGGCGAAGACCAAGCCCGCAACGCAATTCAGGTTGATTGCGGTGGCGGACAAGGATCATTATGGGCAGCGGCAATCGGGGCGCCGGATGGAGGATTTGTGACAAGATTACATCATTCGGCGCAAACCACCTTGCCGGCCGATGGCACGACAGGGACGTTGATCGGTCGTGTCTGGCGGGCTGATCAGGACGGTCCGTCGGTGGTGCGCATTGATGATGACGGGGTCTACGACATCTCACGCTCGTTTCCGCTGGTGAGTGTGTTGTGTGAAGAAAACGATCCTGCTGCGGCGGCACGTCAGGTGAAGGGTGAGCGGCTTGGCTCTCTGGACGACATTCTGGCGGGCGGCGCGCAAGGGGGTGCCGGTCTGTCGTTCCTTGCGCCCATCGACCTTCAGGCGATCAAGGCGGCAGGCGTCACGTTTATTCTGTCCCTGCTGGAGCGGGTGATCGAGGAGCAGGCGCGGGGTGAACCGGCGCGCGCGGATGCCATAAGGGCGGACATTCTGGCCAGTGTGGGGCGTGATCTTTCCGGCCTCAAACCCGGCTCGCCCGAGGCAGCAGCGCTTAAAAAAACACTGATGGCGCGCGGCGCCTGGTCACAATATCTCGAAGTCGGTATCGGCCCAGACGCGGAAATCTTCACCAAGGCGCAACCGATGAGCGCGGTGGGCACGGGAGCTGATATCGGCATCCACCCGGGCTCAAGCTGGAACAATCCGGAACCTGAAGTGGTTCTGATCGTCAATTCGCGCGGAGTGTTGGTCGGCGCAAGCCTGGGCAATGATGTCAATCTGCGTGATGTCGAGGGTCGCTCGGCGCTGCTTCTCGGGCGCTCGAAGGATAATAATGCCTCAACGGCCATCGGCCCCTTCGTTCGATTGATCGACCATAGTTTTTCGCTTCAAGATATTCGCCGCGCCCATGTCGAACTGGTGGTCGAGGGCGAGGACGGCTTTCGCCTCACCGGCTCCTCGACCATGACGGCGATTGCGCGCGATCCGCTTGATCTGGTGTCACAGACGATTGGCCCTCATCATCAGTATCCGGACGGTTTCGTGCTTTTCTGCGGTACGATGTTTGCGCCGATCGAGGATCGCGACCATCGGGGCGAGGGGTTCACACACAAGACCAACGATATCGTCACCATTCGCAGCAGCAAGCTTGGCAGTCTCGTCAATCGTGTCCGCCCCACCGATGACGCGCCACCGTGGCGCTTTGGAACGGCGGCACTGATACGCAATCTTTCAGCGCGCGGCCTCATCTAGATGGGGTTGTCACGGCAAGCGACGGTGAAAGATGTGCCCTGTTGTGATGATCCACAGCAACGGGAAGGCAGGCGACCTTGAGCGAACTTTACGGCATTGTCTTCAAGATCGCCGCCACCTTTGTTTTTGTCGTCATGGCGATGATGGTGAAGCTGGTGGCGGCCCGCCTGCCGACGGGTGAAATCGTCTTTGCACGCTCGCTCTTTGCCGTCATTCCGATCCTGGTTTACATTGCCATGCGTGGCCCGGTGCGCGCTGCGCTGGCGACCAGACGGCCCTTCGCCCATGTGTTGCGCGTCTGTATCGGTATCAGCTCTATGGCGCTCGGCTTTGCCGGTCTGTCCTATATTCCGCTGCCCGATGCGACGGCGATCGGCTATGCGATGCCGATTTTCGGAGTGATTTTTGCCGCAACGATCCTGCATGAGCGCGTGCGCATTTATCGCTGGACAGCGGTTGGTATCGGGATGGTGGGCGTGCTGATCATCCTGTGGCCGCATCTGGGCGAAGCGTTGACAACGTCTCCGAGTGCGGCGGCCATCGGCGCCCTCTTGTGCCTTGTCGCGGCGGTCTGTTCAGCCTTCGCCATGGTGACGGTGCGGGCTTTGACGTCAACGGAAGAACCGCCAACCATCGCCTTCTATTTTTCGCTGGGTGGCGCGGCGATTGGTCTGGCGAGCGCGCTCTTCGGCTGGGTGATGCCAACGCCTGGCGAAGCAGCCCTGCTGCTGGCCATCGGGGTCAGCGGCGGCGTTGGCCAGCTTCTCCTGACGACCAGCTTCAAATATGCCGATGCGTCCCTCATCGCGCCCTTCGAATATACGTCGATTGCCTGGGCGACGATGCTGGGCTGGTTTGTGTTTGGCGATGTGCCGGGCACGCAGACCATCATTGGCGGTCTTGTCGTCATTCTGTCGGGCATGTTCGTCATCTTCCGCGAGCGTCAGCTGGGGCTTAAAGCAAAATACGAGGCCGCCGCCCGCATGCCGCGCTGAGGCGCCAGCGCCTTGACAAAAACCCGCCATACGCTTACATCCCCCGTCATCTCGTCGGGGTGCCTGAATGATCAGGCTGAGAGGTGACGTCCAACCCGTCGAACCTGAACCGGGTCATGCCGGCGGAGGAAATCGAGATCTTGAGCGCGTTGCGTCCGTCAGTAGCCGATTTGGGTGAAGCGCTTCGTCATTTGCGACGGCGACAGCCGCGTGTCCATTGTCTGACAAATATCGTTGCGGCCCAGTTCACGGCCAACGTCTTGCTTGCCATCGGCGCTGTTCCCTCGATGACGGTGTCGCCGGAAGAGATTGGTGCCTTTGTCGCGAGCGCCGATGCGCTTCTGGTCAATCTCGGGACTTTCGACCGTGAGCGGCGCGAGGCGGTGGGTATTGCGGTCGACACAGCGCGTGAAACTGGCAAGCCCTGGGTCCTTGACCCGGTCTTTATTGATCGCTCGGCGGATCGTGGCCGATTTGCCCAAGAGCTGCTTGCAAAATCGCCGCGCATCATCCGGCTCAATGGCAGCGAATATGGTGCGTTGTTTGACGAGCCGGCGCAGGCGGACGTCATTCAGGCGCGTGCGCTTGCAGGCGGCGTAACGATTGCCGTGAGCGGAGCTTCGGATTGCGTCAGCGACGGGAGGACGCCGGTCATCTGCGGCAACGGACATCCCTTCCTGCAAAAGGTGACGGCGATCGGCTGCGCCGAAGCGGCCTTGATGTCGGCCTTTGTGTCAGTCACGCGCGAACCGATCCTCGCAGCCATTGCCGGGCACATCGTGATGGGCGTTGCCGGAGAGATCGCGGCACAAAAAGCACAAGGTCTGGGTAGTTTCTCGGTCCATCTCATCGATGCGCTGCATGCGATGGATGACGCGATACTGAGCGAGAGGGCGAGATTGTCATGACATCTCTTGATCTGTCGCTTTACGCCATTTTTGACCCTGATGTGACGCCGGGCATCGAGATGGCGCACGCGCTGCGCGCGGCGGCTGCCGGCGGCGTCCGCCTGCTGCAATTGCGCTGTAAATCCATGTCCACGAACGCTTTTCTTCATCTGGCAATGACCGCGAAAGCAGCGCTTGCGGGGACAGGCGTGCCGCTGATCATCAATGACCGGGTTGACATCGCGATGGCCTGCGGGGCTGACGGGGTCCATGTCGGGCAGGATGATCTGCCGGCGGACGCCGCGCGGCGCATTCTGGGCGCCAACGCTATTATTGGCCTGACGGTGCGCAGCGAAGCGGAGGCGCGTGCCGCGCCGCTCGAGGTGATCGACTATGTCGGACTTGGCGGCGTATTTGCGACCGCCAGCAAGGTCAATGAGACGGCGCCGTTGGGACTGGACGGGTTTCGTCGTCTGGTCGATGTGCTCAGATCGCGTCGCGCTGATCTGCCGATATGCGCGATTGCCGGTATCACGGTTGATAATTGTGGGTCGGTGATCGCCGCGGGCGCTGATGGTATTGCCGTTATTTCGGCAATTTTTGCAGATGGCGAGCCCGCCATGGCTGCAGCGCGCCTTTCTGCCGAAATCACCAAAGCGCGGGCAAACCGGCGATGACGATTCCCATTGCGCTGACGATTGCCGGCTCGGACTCAAGCGGCGGGGCGGGCATTCAGGCGGATTTGAAGAGCTTTGCTGCCCAGCGTGTCTATGGGGCGAGCGTGATCACCGCGCTTACCGCCCAGAACACGCAGGGCGTGACGGCCATTCATGCCGTGCCGCCCGCCATCATCCGTGCGCAGATGGACGCGGTTTTTGACGATCTCGCCGTCAAGGCGATCAAAATCGGCATGCTCGGCAATCGTGAGACGATCAGTGCTGTCGCTGACGGGCTGATGGCGCGCGAGTGCCCATTCATCGTGCTTGACCCTGTGATGGTTGCCCAATCGGGCGCGGCGCTCATTGATGATGGAGCGGTGGATGCCCTGATTGCCAACCTTTTTCCCCGCGCGCTGTTGGTGACGCCCAATCTGCCGGAGGCGGCACGGCTGGCCGGTGGCGTCATGGCGCGTGACGAAGGCGAGATGGCCGCGCAGGGACGCATCATTCTCGCGCGTGGTGCGCGGGCCGTACTGGTCAAGGGCGGACATGGCAGTGGCGACATGGCAATTGATATCCTGGTGAGTGAGACCGGTGTCACGCGCTTCAGCGCGCCAAGGCTTGCTGTCCGCAATACGCATGGCACGGGTTGTTCATTATCATCGGCCATCGCTGCCCTGCTGGCGCGCGGCCTGACGCTTGAGGAGGCGGTCGGGCAGGCGAAGACCTGGCTCAGTGGCGCGATAGCACGCGCTGGCGAGCTCGAAGTGGGGCAGGGCGCCGGCCCGGTCCATCATTTCCATGAATTGTGGGGTGGATAACATGTCGCGCTCACTGACACGCCGTTTCGCCATGTCAGCCGCGCTGTCGCTTGGCCTTGCGGCGCCGGCGCTGGCGCAAGGTCGCCAGCAATGGCGCATGGTGACGTCGTGGGGGCGTGATCAGCCGGGGCCAGGGACGAGCGCGCGCCGGCTGGCCGAGCGGATCACAAAGCTCAGCGGCGGGGCGATCGAGGTCAAGGTGTTTGCCGCTGGCGATATCGTGCCCGCGCTCGGGGTGTTTGACGCGGTCGGCAATGGGACCGCCCAGATGGGTCACAGCGCCTCCTTCTTCTGGGCGGGGAAGATTGCCGCAGCACCTATTTTTACCAGCCTGCCCTTCGGATTGACCCCGGTCGAGCACAGCGCGTTCCTTCTTCACGGCGGAGGGCAGGGGCTGTGGGACGGGCTTTATCGCCCCTACAACGTCAAGCCGTTTACCGGTGGTAACACCGGCCCGTCGCTTGGCGGTTGGTTCAACCGGCCGATTAATGGCGTGGACGATTTCAAGGGTCTCAAAATCCGGGTGCCGGGACTTGGCGGCGAGATGTTCCGGCGGCTGGGGGCGCTACCGGTTCTGACGGCACCCTCGGAAATCGTCGCCAATCTGCGCTCCGGCGTCATTGATGCCGCTGAGTTTCTCGGGCCATGGGCTGATCTGGCCCAAGGCTTCCATCAGGCGGCGCACTATTATCTGTGGCCGGGCGTCACCAAGCCGAACGGTTCCAGCGAGGCGTTGATCGCGCTTGATGTATGGCAGGCTCTGAATGGCGATTTGAAAGCTGTTGTCGAAGCGGCGTGCGAGGCGGAAAGTCACGTCGGTCTGGCCGAAGCCGAATGGTGGAATGCGCGCACCCTTGAGGTCATGGTCCGCCAATATGGTGTGCAGCCGACAGCGCTGCCGGACGCCGTCTTGCTGGCCTTGCGGGCAGCAGCCGACGAGGCAATCGAGTCGCTTGCCAGCCGGGATCAGGCTGCCCGCCTTGTGCTTGAGGCCTATCACGCGGTTCGCCAGCCGGCCCTTGCCTGGTCGCGCGCCTCGTTGCAGGCCTTTCTGCGGGCCCGCAACGGCTAGTCCGTCGCTCAGCCCTTGTAGTCGCGGACCAGCTGTTCCTGGGTGCCAAGACCCTGGATATGCAGCTTCACCCGGTCGCCTGCCTTGAGAAAGCGCGGGGGTTTCTTGCCCATGCCAACGCCCGGTGGCGTTCCGGTGGTGATGACGTCGCCCGGGTCAAGGCGCATGAAGCGCGACGTATAGGCGACGAGATGAGCGACCGGAAAGATCATGGTGCGCGTATTGCCCGTTTGCATGCGCTCGCCATTCACGTCGCACCACATGTCGAGGTTCTGCACATCGCCGATCTCGTCAGAGGTAACCAGCCATGGTCCGAGCGGGCCGAAGGAAGGGAAGCTTTTGCCCTTGGTCCACTGGCCGGTGCCGCCGATCTGCAGTTCACGCTCGGAGACGTCGTTACACAGCGCAAAACCCGCAACGTGATCGAGTGCCTTTGCCTCATCAATATAAAGCCCGCCCTTGCCGATGATGATGGCAAGCTCGACCTCCCAATCGCCTTTCATCGAGCCTCTCGGCAGGACGATGTCGTCATGGGGCCCGCTGACCGAATTGGGCGCTTTGTCGAAAATGATTGGCTCGGCCGGAATAGGCGCGCCTGTTTCATGCGCATGATCAACGTAGTTGAGGCCGATAGCGATAAAATGGCCGAGTTTTCCAACGCAGGGACCGATGCGGGTGCCGGCAGGCACAACGGGTAATCTTGATGTTTCGATTTTTTTCAGTGCGGCGATTTTTTCCGGCAACAAGGCGTCGCCCGCAATGTCATCGACAAGGTGAGAAATGTCACGAATCTGACCAGATTGATCGATGATGCCGGGTTTTTCAGCGCCTGGCGCGCCATAACGGACGAGTTTCATGTAAATTTTCCGTCTTTTTCTGCGTTTGCCCCGCGAACGAGGCGACGATGAGAAACGGAGTGTGCGACTCGCGTCACAATAAGGCAAGCGATAGGGCCCAACGAAATGCCGGCATGCGTCCGCCGCTGTTGTTTTGCTGCAACATAGGTCTCAAAAACGTTTGTTTGGTGACCGCCCGAAGGTGGTCCCGGGCGCGTCATACCGAAGACACAATTTGATAAAAATGATTATAAAACCGGCAAATTCGTGCACAAAATTTTTTCATGTCGGTATTGTGACGGTGTTTGGCTGCGAAATGACAAGAAAAAATGAATTTGCAGATGTCTTGCCCGCGCACGACGGCAGCGACCTTGGTAACGGCTTCCCCTTGCATCGCATTTAGGCGGAGCTAGGGTGCCACAACGCAATCGGCCTGAATTGACGGCGTGGGAGGGTACATCTTGGCTCATTTCTTGACATTTCATCACAAGCGACTGGCAGTAGCGCTGGCGTCGGGCGTCGCCGGTCTGGCATTGATGGCCGGCAGCGCGCAGGCCGGTGGCTTTGCCAGCCGGCTCGGTTCAACGGACGCAACCGCCCAGGCCTGGGCAGGTAGCGCTGCTGCTGGTCTTGGCATCGGCGGCATCGGCGTCAACCCGGCCGTTGTGACCTCGCTTGACGGGCTTAATGCTGAAACAGGTGGCGCCGGCGTGTTTCCTGATGCCAGCCTGAGCCGCACGACATTCAACGCCACAACCGCAGTGCCTGGCCTGGCCGGCGCAGGCATCTTAGGTGCTGTCAACGGTGTTGCCGGAGCCGCGCCGCAGCAAACGGGCAATTTCGCGACATCCGTCCTGACCGCCGGCAGCTATTTCAACGTGCAGCTCAACAAGCAATGGTATTTCGGCCTGTCGGTTACGGCGCCCTTCGGTCTTGGCGTCAATTATAACGGAAATGCGGTTTTTGCGGCGGACCGTACCCGCGCCCGCATCACCACGGTGAATGTGCAGCCTGTCCTTGGTGTCAAGCTCAATGATCAGTGGAGTGTTGGCTTCGGCTTCCAGGTTCAGTGGATCAACCTGACGTTTGAGCAGCGGGTCAGCACCTTGGCGCCGCAGCTTGGCACAGGTCAGGTGACAGCCCAGGATGTCGGCATCGGCTTCACCGCTGGCGTGACCTATGAGCCGATCAAGGGGACGCAACTTGGAATCGGTTACCGCTCGTCGATCGACCATTCAGCCGATGGCCGCCAGACCTTCAGCGCCGCTGTCCCGGGACTTCCTGGCTCGCCGGGCAGGTTCCCGATCACCATCGACCAGTCAACGCCTGAACTGGTGACGGCAAGTATCCGTCAGACCATCAATGACAAGCTGGCGGTCTCGTTGACGGGTGAATGGCAGAACTGGCGCCGCGTGAAGACGTTGATTGTTGGCGGATCGCCGACCGGGTCGCAATTGGCGTTGAACTTCAACGATGGCTGGTATGTTGCGCTTGGAGCCGAATACAAGCTCGACCCGAAATGGACGGTGCGCGCTGGTGTCGGTTATGATTTCTCGCCCGTCAGCGATGCCGTGCGGACGCTGTCGGTACCTGATTCCGACCGCCTGATCCTGAGCGGTGGTCTGCAGTATCGCTGGTCGCCGCAGATCACGTTGTCGGCAGCCTACACGGCCGAGCTTTTCCAGCGTGCGCCAATCAACGGCACGATCAGAAGCGCCATTCCGAACCTCGGTGCCTTCGCCCTCGATTATACGACGCGCACCGATGTGACGGCCCATCTCGTCAGCGCTGGCCTGACCTATCGTTTTGATCCGCCGCCGGCGGTCATCGAAGCGCCGCTGGTCACCAAGTAAGCGCGTCGGGCAAGCAGATCAAAAACGGAAAAAGGGGCCTTTTTGGCCCCTTTTTTATTGGTTGGACAGAAACAACGATCAAAGCGTGGTCACGACAGCGCCGCCATCAATGAGGATTGACTGGCCGGTGATGTAGGCGGCCTGTGTCGAGCACAGAAAGGCACAGAGCGCGCCAAATTCATCGGCAGTGCCGAAGCGTTGGGCGGGAATTGCCTTGCGGCGCGAAGCGGTCACTGTATCCACTGGCGCGCCCGAGGATTGCGCCGCACGCTCGAAATTCGACTTCAGCCGATCGGTATCGAAAGCGCCGGGCATGATCTGGTTGATCGTCACATTGTGCATGGCGACCGTCCGTGCGACGCCAGCCAGGAAAGCGGTCAAGCCGGCGCGCGCTCCCGATGAAAGATCGAGCCCGGCGATGGGGGCTTTGACCGAACTCGACGTTATGTTGACGATACGCCCGAACCCGCGCTCGCACATGCCGTCGATCACCGCCTTGATGAGTTCAATCGGGGTGATCATGTTGGCGTCCACGCCGGCAATCATGGCGTCGCGGTCGACCTCCCTGAAATTGCGGAAGGGCGGGCCGCCATTATTGTTGACGAGAATGTCGACCGGGCCGGCGGCGGCAAGAAGGGCCTGGCGGCCTTCCGGCGTGCCAACATCTGCGGCGATGGCAATGATATCAGCGCCGCTGTGGCGCAATTCGTCAGCCGTTGCCTCGAGGCTCGCCATCGTGCGCCCGTTGATGATGACCCGGCACCCGGCTTCGGCAAGCGCCTTGGCACATCCTTTCCCCAACCCTTTGGATGAGGCACAAACAAGAGCGGTCCGACCGGCAATTCCCAAATCCATCTGCTGCTTCCCTTGAACATGTTTCGTCCTCACGCATCGTGCGGCAAGGCCGGTGGGGCGATCCTAGATCACGGAGGCATTATAAGAAATCAAAACCGCGAACCAGCCCATTGTTCGGTCGTATGATCGTTGCGAAAGGTCGCCCGGTCGCTTTTGCATCATGCGTGGGTACCGTATTTTCGCCATGTATGTCATAATTCTGAGAGGCGACTCGGACACAACTCTATCTGTCCAGGATCATGACGGGGAAAGCGCATTGTCTGACGCCGAAAACCAACGCCATTACCGCACCCTTTTCCTGTCCGATTTCCATTTGGGAACCAAAGGATGTCAGGCAGGGTTGTTGCTGGATTTTCTCAAAATCTATGACGCCGATACCATTTATCTGGTCGGCGATGTCGTTGATGGCTGGCGCCTGCGCCGCGGCTGGTACTGGCCACAGACGCATAATGACGTCATCCAGAAATTGCTGCGCAAAGGCCGCAAGGGTGCGCGCCTGATCTACATTCCCGGCAATCACGACGAATTCCTGCGTGACTATGTGGGCATGACCTTCGGGGCTGTCGATATCGTCCAGAACGCCATCCACGAAACGGTCGATGGCAAGCGCTTTCTGGTGATGCATGGCGATGAGTTCGATGTTGTTGTGCGCCATGCCAAATGGCTGGCGCTGCTTGGCGACTGGGCATATGTACTGGCGCTGGGCATTAACACCTATCTCAACTGGGGGCGGCGCAAGCTGGGGCTGACCTACTGGTCGCTGTCATCGTGGGCCAAGATGAAAGTAAAAAACGCCGTGAATTTCATCGGTGAATTCGAACAGGCGCTGACGAGTGAGGCCAAACGGGTTGGCGCGGATGGCATCATCTGCGGGCATATCCATCACGCGGGCGAAAAAATGATGGGCAACATCACCTATATCAATTGCGGTGACTGGGTTGAGAGCTGTACGGCGGTGGTCGAACATTTCGACGGGCGGCTCGAGATCATCCGCTATGCTGCTGATGTGCGGGCTGCGGCGCTGGCAACGGAACCACAAGGGACACCTGTTGCAGCGTGATGCGGGTTCTGGTGGCAACCGATGCCTGGCATCCGCAGGTCAATGGTGTGGTGCGATCTCTGGAGGCGTTGGTGCGCGAGGCGCCCGGGCTCGGCGCCCAGGTGGAAGTCCTGTCGCCGCTAGCCTTTCGTACGCTGCCAATGCCCGGCTATTCCGAAATCAGGCTGGCGATCGCCCCCCTGTTGCGCCCCTCGACGATTGGCCGCCACATTCAGGCAATTGATCCTGATTATATTCATATCGCCACCGAGGGGCCGATTGGCAATGCCACCCGCAATTGGTGTTTGAAAAACGGACGCGCCTTCACCACCAGCTACCATACCAAATTCCCCGAATATGTGTCCGCCCGCCTGCCGGTGCCGCAGCGCTGGACCTACACGTGGCTCAGGCGCTTCCATAATTCCGGTGCCGGGGTGATGGTGGCAACCCAAAGTCTCGAAGCAGATCTCGCCCGCCGCGGGTTTGTGAACATCATGCGCTGGGGGCGGGGGGTTGACACGCAACTGTTCAAGCCGCGCGCGGAGGAGCTGCCAAACGTCAAACACCCGGTATTCCTTTATGTCGGGCGGGTGTCGGTCGAAAAAAACCTCCCCGCGTTTCTCTCCCTCGATCTGCCCGGCACCAAGCTGGTTGTCGGCGAGGGGCCGATCCTGAATGAGCTTCGTGTCAGATTTCCTGACGTGGTCTTTCTCGGCAAGCTGGAAAATGAGGAACTGGCGGAGGCCTATGCCGGTTCCGATGTGTTTGTGTTTCCCAGCCGTACCGACACGTTCGGCATCGTCCTGCTGGAAGCGATGGCGAGTGGCCTAACGGTTGCTGCCTATCCGGTCACCGGCCCGGCGGATGTGGTTCAGCACGGCGTCACCGGATCGCTCTCCGAAGACCTGCGCGCGGCCTGTCTGGAGGCGCTCGCACTGCCGCGCGAGGCGTGCCGCAACGCTGCGCTTGCTCACAGCTGGCAGCAGGCGACCAAACAATTTCTGGATAATGTGCGCGAAGCCAACACCGTCAAACGGCGGCGGCGTTTTCTGCCCTTGCGTCTGCGACGAAAAGCAAGATCGTGACGCGTGGCGATGTCAGGGTCAGACCCTAGCTAAAGAGTGCGATTTTTTCGCTGAATGACAATTCGTCATAATTGATGCCGCTCTGCATCGCAGGAGCTGTCATTTCCAGCACGTCGTCATCATGCGACAATGCCAGATTGCCCGCCTGATGGGGTGAGGAGCGTCGCGGGCGCGGTTCGTTCATAACCGGGCTCGCAACAGGAGGCGTCGTCGATGGCACATTCATCTGCGTCACCGGGTGTGATGGCGCCGCCATCACATCAACTGCCGCAGCCATTGAACTCTGTGGTCGCGGCGCGTGCAGGGCGACTGCCTCGATCTCCCATTCCGTTGTGTCGGCGAGGGTTGGCGACACAACCGGATGCGCAGCCTCGTTACCTGGCGCGGATTGGATGAGGCCGGTGCTGCTGGCGACATGAGTATCGATCTGGACCAGAGTTTCCACAAGCGCTTCAAGGCGGCGCGACGCCATATCCTGGAAGCTGCAGGCCAGATAAATCTCGCTCGCCCGCTGGTCGAGTTCATCGCAGGATGCCGCTTCCATGCCGCGCTCCCGCAAAATCCACGACAGCTCCTGAATGCGCTCGGCGGCATTGAGCACTGAGTTGATGGCGTTGTCGCTGGCAGCGCTGATGGCATCAAAATCCCGGCCCTCGCGCAATGTTCGGCCGTTATGATGTGCCTCTTCGCGCAGGGCCGCCATCTCACCGCGCGCGGCAGCGATGAGACCGGAGATTACGCTGATGTCGACCGCAGGTTGCGGGGGCGCAGAGATAAGTGCTGCGGGCGCAGGTGTCTGCGCTTCCGGTCTCGTTGCGGGCGCGGCCGCCAGCCGGCTTTCGATGCGGCTCAGAACGTCAAGAATTTCCGAGGTGCTGGCGACACGGTTGCGCGCTGCATATTCACGCAGGAACCAACGACCACGCTCCGTTTCCATAACGGCTGCTTCGATCGCTTCGTAATCCTGCTCACTCAATATATCGTTCGACATACCGCCAATCGCTGAATTTGCCGCGACTCACCTTTAACCAAATAATATCACAGCACAAAAATTCCTCGAGCGATTGAGCAAATGCAAGTTAATACCATCAATTTACGCCTTGCTCTGGTTTACATGGCCTTGTTCGCGGGCATCGGCGTTCATTTGCCGTTTTTCCCGTTATGGCTTGCCGCGCAGGGGCTTGAGGCCTCCGACCGGGCAATTATCCTTGCCGTTCCGATGTTTATCCGGGTGTTCCTGCTGTCCTTTCTCATCGATTGGGGCTTGCGGGCAGGCTCGGTGGCGCGGGCGATTATCATCTATGCGTTGACCGCCAGCGTTCTGACAGCCGCATTACCGTTTCAGTCATCCATGGCGCTTCTTGCGATTTTTTCAATATTGTCCAGCCTTGCCTGGATGCCGGCGCTGCCATTGCTGGATGCGCTGGCGATGGGCGAGATGCGCGCGGGGCGGGCTGACTATGGGCGGGCCCGGCTTTGGGGATCGGTTGCCTTTGTTGTTTTGACGATCACCGGCGGAGCGGCAATCGAGGCGTTTGAGGTATGGGTCGTTATTCCGATCCTGTTCGCCGTTCTTGTATCGGTTGCCATCACGGCGGCTTTTCTTCCGGGCGATGCGGCCGCCCGACCGGCTGGCGATGAACCGCGAGCCTTGCCAACGCTGCTTGAGCGCACAAGAACGGTACGCCCGCTCTTTCTGGCAGCAGCGCTGCTGCAGGCCAGCCATGCCGTCTTTTACGTGCAGGGCAGTGTTCACTGGAAGCACCTTGGTTATTCAGAAACCGCCATCGGCGCGCTGTGGATGGTGGCGATTATTGCCGAAATTCTGATGTTCCTGTGGTCGCGACGCATCATTGCCCGCTTCGAGGCAAAATCCCTCCTGATGATGGCGGGTGCGGCGGCCTGTCTGCGCTGGTCGGTGATGGCATTCGATCCGCCCTGGCCGATTCTGGTGTCGATGCAGATTCTTCACGCCTGCTCGTTTGCCTGCACGCATATTGCGACGATCTGGCTGATCGGCCGTCTGTTTTCAGGGTTTCTCGCCGCCCGGGCGCAAGGGCTCTATGCGAGCCTTCTGGGGGCAGCCAACGGCGTGACCATGCTCGCCGCCGGCCCGCTTTACGCCTGTTTCGGCGGCCGGGCGCAATTGGCGATGGCATTCATTGCAGCGATTGCCGTGGTCTTGACGCTTACCTCACGCGCTGACCCGGCCAGGGATACGGGCTCAGCCGCATGAGCCGGGTTATGCCTCGACATTCGCGGCCAGCGCTGGTTAATGAAGGATTAAGATCAGCCACTCAGGTTTTATCTCCTTCCTCGGTCAGGCGCGACGATGGCATTTGTTAAATTCGTCGATGAAGGTCAGCACGGTATCCTCGTGGCGCGAGGAGACTGGACGGTCGATCGCGCGGAGGAAATCGATTACGCACTGAAGAAGTTGAAGCCGGACGGGCGGCGCTTGCGCTCGGTCGATATCAGGTTTGACGGTGTGCGGCGCATCGATACGACCGGGGCCTGGCTGTTGGTTAGAACAAGCGAGGCGTTCGAGGCGGCCGGCATTCCCACCATTCTTGAAGGCAACGACCCTGACCGGCGTGCCCTTATCGACACGGTTCTCAATCGCAAGACCCAGAAGTCGCGCCCGCCCTTACCGCGTAACCAACTCATCGGGACGCTTGCCGATATAGGAGCGGGGGTCAGGGCAGCAGGTCGGGATGCGCGCGGCATTCTCGAATTTTTCGGCGAAGTGGTGATCGCGCTGTTGCATATTGCCCGCCATCCCTCGCGTATCCGTCCGGCAGCGATTGCAACGCATCTCGAGCGTACCGGCCTCAATGCGATACCGATTGTCTTTCTCATGTCCTTTCTGGTCGGCGGCATCGTTGCTCAGCAGGGAGCCTTTCAGCTCAAGGCATATGGTGGCGAGGTTTTTGCCGTTAATCTGGTGGCGATCCTGGTGATGCGCGAGCTGGGCCTTCTGCTGGCCGCCATCATGTTCGCTGGCCGATCGGGTTCTGCCACAACCGCAGAGCTTGGCGCGATGAAGATGCGCGAGGAGATCGACGCGATGCGTGTCATCGGCCTCAATCCGATCGAAATTCTCGCCATCCCCAGACTGGCCGCCTTCGTTATTGCTCTTCCTCTGGTGACGGTTATCAGCGATCTTGCCGCACTTCTTGGCGCGCTCATCACCTCCTGGCTTTACGTCGGCATCGAGCCTTCCGCTTTTATCGAGCAGCTGCGCACCGTGCTGAAGCCGCGCCACCTCTTCATCGGCGTCGTCAAGGCGCCGTTCATGGCTGTCATCATCGGTGTCATTGCCTGCATCGAAGGCTTGCGTGTCGAAGGCTCGTCCGAATCGCTGGGCAAGCATACGACCGCCTCGGTGGTGAAAGCGATTTTCATGGTGATCGTGGTTGACGGGCTGTTTGCGATTGTCTTTGCGGCGCTCGACATATGACAGTTCACGCTCCCATCGCCACTCAGTCAGCCGAATCACCGCAGGTCATCATCAAGGTGCGTCATCTGACGGTCGCCTATGGTCAGCGGGTCATTCTTGAAAACCTCGATCTTGATGTCTATCGCGGTGAAGTTCTTGGTGTCGTCGGTGCGTCCGGCACCGGCAAGTCGGTGACGTTGCGGGCGATCGTCGGCCTGGCGCCGGTGCGCACGGGGCTGATCGAGGTCAACGGCATCGACATGCGTCGGGCCGATAGCGCCCAACGCATATCCGTTGAGCGACGCTGGGGCATCCTGTTCCAGCAGGGAGCGTTGTTTTCATCACTCACCGTCAAGCAGAATGTGCAGTTGCCGCTGCGTGAATATCTCAATCTTGACGAAGAATTGCTGGACGATATCGCCAGGCTGAAGATTTCGCTGGTTGGTCTGCGCCCTGACGCTGCTGACAAATATCCGGCTGAATTGTCGGGCGGCATGATCAAGCGCGCGGCACTGGCGCGCGCGCTGGCGCTTGACCCCGAGATCGTCTTCCTTGATGAACCAACCTCAGGGCTCGATCCGATATCGGCGGGCGAGTTCGATGATCTCATCCGCAGCCTGCAACGGACTTTGGGCCTTACCGTTTTCATGGTAACCCACGACCTCGACAGCCTTGCAACGATCTGCGACCGCATCGCGGTGGTTGGCGACAAACACATTTTGACCACAGGAACGCTCGAAGACATGCTGAAATTCGATCATCCGTGGGTTCAGGCTTATTTTCGCGGGCCCCGCGCGCGCGGCATTACACACAGAAGCGAGTAGACGGCGATGGAGACCAAGGCCAACAATGCAGTCGTCGGCGCCTTTGTTGTCGTCTCGCTGCTGATTGCTGCCCTGTTCCTGATCTGGATTTCGCGCTCCGGCGGCACAGGATCAAGGCGGCCCTTCTATGTGGTGTTCTCAGGCTCGGTGCAGGGTCTGTCGGTTGGCAGTTCGGTGCTGTTCAACGGTTTGCGGGTTGGTGAAGTGTCGGAGCTTGGCATCAACCCCGGCAACCGCTCGGAAATACGGGCGCGCGTGCTGGTTGACGATCTCGCACCCGTGAAGCGAAACACGCGGGCAAGGCTCGCCTCGCTCGGCTTCACGGGCGTTGCCTCGATCGAGTTTTTCGGCGGCACCGACACGGCAGAAAATCTCGATCCGGGGCCTGATGGTGTGGCGCCGGCGATCTTCGCTGAGCGCTCGTTCGTGCAGAACCTCCTCGAAGGAGGGGCCGACACGCTCGGGCGTGTCAACAACGTCATCGCCAAGGTTGAGGACACGGTCGGCCAGGCACAGGCGCCGATCAACAACACATTGAAAAATGTAGAGACATTCTCCGATGCGCTGGCCAAGAACAGTGACGGCATCGGCACGCTGATCGCCGATCTGTCGGTTGCGGCGCGGCGGATTGCTGATCTGTCGACCCAGTTGCAGAATGTTGCCGATGCGATCGACCCGGCCCGTGTGCGCGAAATTGTCGATGGCGTGGCGGCGGTGGTGAGCGCACTTGCCGATGAGCGTGAGAAGATCAGCACGCTTGTGTCGGATGCGAGTTCGGCTGCGCGCAGTATCGCCGTGGCAGCCGACAAGCTGCAGCCGGGGATCGAGAAGGCAACATCGCTTCTCTCGGCCATTGATCCTGATTCTGTGGGGCGCTCGGTGCAGAGCCTTGAACGCAACCTCGCCAATACTGAAAAATTCACCAAAGGATTGTCCGAAAGCAGCGATCGTATCATTGGCGATGTCAGTCAGGCGGCAAAGTCGATCCGCGCCACGGCAGAAAATCTCGACAAGCGCATCGAGCAATTGTCTGGCAACCTCAATCGCTTCACCGGGGCCGGCCTCACGGATCTCCAGGCCTTCGTCAATGATGGCAGGCGGACGATTTCAACGGTCGACCGGTTCCTGCGCGAAGTGGAGCGCAACCCACAGCAATTCGT
The DNA here is from genome assembly GCA_002365175.1 of Raskinella chloraquaticus (SeqCode). GTDB lineage: Bacteria > Pseudomonadota > Alphaproteobacteria > Rhizobiales > UBA4765 > Raskinella > Raskinella chloraquaticus. The sequence goes on along the minus strand of DEZK01000019.1, from coordinate 31,024 downwards.
TTTCGGCCGCCCCGGAGCGCCCGAATTTTCCGGCCGCAGGTAGGATGACACGCGTGTCTGCAGGTGATCATTACGTTACTCGACGCTGGTTCCTTCTGGCTGTTCCGGCAGGGCTTGCCGGCTGCAGTGCTGGCGGGGGTGTCGGTGGGCTGATTTCGCCGCCGCCGCTCGAGACATATGATTTGTCATCGCCGAAGGTTTCCTCCACCGGCAGCGGTCGTCGTGGCACGGTGGCGATCGCCGAGTCATCAGCCGTCAGGGCGCTCGATACCGACCGTATCCTGGTCAAGCCGCGCGCCAACGAGATCAACTATCTGGCGGGTGCGCAATGGGCTGATCGTCTGCCCCGCCTCGTGCAGTCACGTATCGTCACGACGTTTGAGAATGCGCGCCGACTTAACTCGGTCGTGCGGCCGGGCGAGGGCATTGATGCCGCCACCCGCCTGGTGACGGAGATCCGCTCGTTTGAACTTGACCTTTTATCATCCCCCAAGGTGCAGATCGAGCTGACGGCGCGGCTCGTTGGCAACCGGAATGGCCAGGTGATCGCTGCCGAAATTTTCAGCGGGCAGGCGCCGGTTTCGGGTTCAGAGCCGGCAGTGGTTGTGGCGGCGCTCGACAAGACGATGTCGGATGTTCTCCTGCGCCTCGTCGCCTGGGCTGATCGCCACAGTTGAAACGCCTGAAGCTACAAAAAGGCAGGCCTGCGGGCCTGCCTTTTGTCCGGACGTCTGGCTGATCATCGTCCTGTGTGAGCGCTCATTCGAGGCGTCCCGACGCATGTGCCAGCAGGGTGTAGACCTTGCCCGTTTCCGAGACGAGATAGTTCTGCGTCTGCGTATTGTCAGGATCACGGCGGCTGATGTCACGAATAAGACGCTCGAAATCGTCGATGTAGCGATCAACCGCAGCACGGAATTCATTGTCACGGCTGTATTTGCGGCGGATGTCATCGAAGCTCTGCTGACCCTGCAGCGAATAGAGGTGGCGCGAGAACACTTTGCGCTCACCACGCCGGTAGCGATCCCAGGCGTCGAGCAGGGCTTCGCTATCGATGGCGTCGGCAATGCCGCTTGATAATTGTCCAAGGCTGTCGGGGAGGGCCGACGCGCTGCGCGGCAATGGATTGCCAGCACCGCTGCGATCTTCATCTTCTCGTGAAGCGCGCGTGAGCAAATCACGGAGCCAGCCGGTGGGCGCTGCTTCGCCGCGCGGCTCTTCGCTGCGGGGTCGAACGACCGGCTTGATGGGCGTCAGACGGCGCGGCGCCGGCTCGCTGGAGGTGGAGAAATCAGCGACACGGGCAGGTGCAGCACTTGCCGTCTCGATACGGGCAGCCGGGCGGCGCGCCGGCTGGCTGACATCGGAGGCGGAACCGTGACGGGCGACGATATCCGACAGCTCGTTGAGGGCGCGGATCTGGTCGGCTACAACCCGACGCATGGCCGCTGTCGATTCCTGGGTTTCGCGCGGCAACTCGAGAACACTCTTGCGCATTTCATGACGCGTCGCGTCAATCTCGCTGCGGATGGTGACAGCGGTTGATTGCAGTTCCTGCGCCGTTGTGGCGAAGCGCTCGGTTGCCTGGGTGAGCGCGCCCGAAATTTCGGCGCTCACCTGATCGAAGGCTTCGCGAACGGCAAGCTGCGAGCGCTCGCTCTCGCTGCCGGCATCGTTGCGCAGGCGCTCGAACTGGTCGATTGCCGCCTGTGTCGCCAGTTGCGATGCCTGAGCAAGGAACTGACCGATTTCGCGCGTGCGGTCCTGGACCATTTCGAGGGTGCGCTGAATGTTCTGCTGGCGCTCGCGCAACATCTCGTCAACGCTTTCAGCGCGGCGAAGAATCTGCTCGCTGAGCGTTTCCATTTCGGCACGACGCGAGCCGAGCGCCGCCTCGACGGCGCTGTTGGCGTCCTGCAGCGATTGGGCAACGCGCGTAAGGTTGGCGGCCTGGCTGCCGATATCGTGCAGCATGCGCCGGCCATTATTGTCGACCGCATCGGCTGCCGTCTGCAGGGCATCCGTCTGGACAGTCAACTGGGCGGCGGCGCTGTCAGCCCGCCCGGTGACCTGGTCCAGCGTGTGCATGACATTGTCGACGCGGGTTCCCAGAGCGATATCGAGGGTGCCCAGGCGCACATCCGCGCTGTGGAGCACGTCGCTCAACTGACGCGTCGTATCGGTCAGAGACAAAACGACCTTGCGCGTGTCGGTGCCGAGGGTGCTGTAGGTCGAGGCGAGTTGCTCGACGGCCTTCTTCGCATCGCCCGTGATGGTCGTGCCGATGGTTGTCGCGCCATCTGCCAAAGTCTGCTTCAGCACCGCGCCCTGCAGCGTCACGAGCTGCGCCAGCATGGTTGCCTTTTCCTCGAATGTTTTGGCAACCGTCGCGCCATTGTCGCGGATTGTCGCGGTGATGCTGCCGCCCGTCTCCATGAGATCAGACGTCAGTGTGCTGCCAGCCTGTTCAAGCGTCGCCTGAACCGCACCGCTGATCTGCTGCAGGTTGGCCGTGACCGATGCGCCCGTCTCCAGCAGATTTGATGTCATGCCATGAGCGGTCTGGCTGATCGAGGCAACGATTTCCTGGCCGCGCGTATCGAGGTTGGTGAGGATGGCGGTGACGATATCAGCCTGGCTGGCACTGATATCAGCATGCAAGCGCTGGCCGGCCTGCGACAGCGCGGTGATGGTGCGGTCGGTCGTGCCGCTCAGTTGCGCGCTGATTGCGTGCGCGGCCGCATCAAGGGCGTTGATGACGGTATGGCCGTTTGCTTCGAGATTGCTGCGCATATCCGCAAGGGCAAGTTCGACACGATCCGTCTTGTCGGCGAACTCGGTCTGGCTGGCGAAAATTTCATCGTGGATGCGCCGGCCCGCTTCGGACAGGGCATCGACAGCGCGTTTTGTTGTTCCTGTCAGCTCCAGATTGAGCGCGAGTGCAGAAGCGTCAAGCGCGTTGATGATCGTATTGCCGCTTGCGGCAACTTTCTCGCGCATGTCACCAAGCGACCCTTCGATATGCGCCACCTGCTCGGCAAAGCGGGATTGGCCGGCATCATAATCAACCTGGATGCGCGCAGCTGACTGCGTCAACATATCGATTGCGCGATGAGTGGTTTCGCCGATCTGCGTGCTGAGATTGCGCGCCGCGCTGTCAAGTGCCCCGGTAATGCTCGCGCCGTTCGTGTCGAGATTGGCGCGCATTTCGATCAGCGTCTGCTCGATGCGCTCGGCATTGGTCTCAAGCGTCTCGGCAATGCTTGTTGCCTTTTCACCGAGCTTCAGATCAATCGACGTCGCGCGGCTTTCGAGAATATCGGCAATGGAGGCTGCCCGATCATCAAGACTGGCTGCAATCGCCGACAAATGATCGGTAATCGAGCGCCCCAGAAGATCGGTGCCGTTCGTTACTTCTTCGGAAATCGCCGTCGTGTGGCGCTGCATGAGGTCGGTCAGGTTCTCAAGACGACCCAGCAGCGCCTGGTCGATTGTCGCGCCAACTGATCCCATCGTCTGATCGATGGCGGCAGCACGCTGATCCAGTGCTTCCTTGAACGAGAACAGACGACCGTCAAGGCCGACGTTGAGATTGTCCATACGCTCATCAATGCCGCGAGCCATGTGTTCGGCGCGATCATCGATATGGCTGAGGAGGGTCTCGACCTGCGAGGAGATGGCAGAGGCGGCAACACCCGATGTGCTCTCTATCGTCGACAGCGTCCTGGTGAGGATGCTTTCGATAACTTCGCCACGCGCTTCCAGGCTGCTGACGAGCTTATCGCCATGGGTAGCGATGATGTCACGGATTTTCATTTCCGTGGTGTCCAGCCGCTCGGCCAGCGCGCCGCCATGGACAGTCACCGTCTGGTCAATCCGCCTGCCAACGTTGTCAATGCGCTCGGCCACCTCATTGCCGCGCGTTGCCAGATCCTGCGCCAGCGTTTCGGCGATCGAGCGCATCTGCAATGACAGGCGCGAGGTCACCTCTTCGGAGCGCGAGGCAATGTTTGCTGCCAGGTCATCGGACGAGATATTGAGCGCCAGCGTGACAGCCTGCCCGGCATCGGACAATTTGCTGACGAGTGAATCGCCGCGCGCCGTGAACGCGTCGACCATGGTTGAGCCGGCCTGATGCAGTGTGTCAGTGATGATTTGGCCGCGTGTTGCCAGCATGTCGGCGGTGCGCGTGCCGAGATCATTCACCGTGTTGGTCAAGTTGAGCGAAGACCGCCCCAATTGCTCGGCAAACGACGTATGCAGTGACGTGATCTGTTCGACGGCGGCCTGTGATTTCTGTTCCAGCGATTCTTTCTGCGCCTTGATCGTTTCCATCATGTCGCGCATGCGCGTCTCGTTATCGCGGTAGGCGCGGTCGAGTGTCGCAATTTCACGCGTGATCGAGGCGGTCATGGCGTCAACCCGGCCGGATGCCTGCGCCATGCCTTCATCGAGCAGTGCGAGTTCACGACGCACCGACTGCCCAAGGGTCAGCATGCCCTCCTGGCTCTTGGTGAGCGGGGTTGCCAGATGCAGGGCAACTTCCGCCATGGCGCGGGAGGCGGCACGCAATTGCTGGGCGCGCGCCATGAAGTGTCCGATGGCGACAAACAGAAGGGGCGGGAACAGCAACGTGCCCAGCAGGGCGATCGCTCCGGGATTATCCCGCAGGCCATCACGCGTCAGCAGGGAGAAGACATCAATCCCGAAGATTGCCGGTGTAAGAACAAAGATGCCGCCGACCCAGGCGGAAGCGATGAGGATCGCAATCAGATAGGGGCTGCCGGAGGAATGGCGATAGAGTGCCGATGCCACGGCTGCCGCGTTGCTGGTTGTGTCGTTGGCGGCAGACGTTGGCGGGGGCAAGCGGCGGCCGGAATGAGCTGATGCGCCCAGCGAGGGCTCGCGGCGCGTGTCCGGTGAAGGATCCTGGCCTTTCGGCGCAAACTGGTTCTTTGTCTCGGAATCGACGCCGTCGAGGTTAAGTGCTTGTTCGACCGCAGACAAAGCGACCTGCGCAGAAATTTCGTCGTTCTTCTTGGTCGGCGTTACCATTTACTCAACCTCTTTAACCTGTTTCCTTCACGCCGCCGCCTGTTGGCAGGACCGCGCATATTGTAGCCGGATCGTTACCCGATGAGCGCAAGCGAGCCGTAATTGCGGATGATCCGCTCATCCTCGCCATGGGTTGTATTTCCAGACGATTGTAGTGGTGCGTAAAAGGCGAGGGAAACGTTTTCTCGATTCCAGCCGATTGACGCGATGTTAAGGTTAATTTCAATATGCATGCCCAAGACCGTGCGCCCATGCTCGTCGGCTTTTTATCGAAGGAAAGGCGGTTCGGCTACAGCATTTGTCATCCGGGCATGTAGCTGGCGAGGATTGTGCGGCTCAGCTTCTCATGTGATTGCGCGTGGAATATTCGATGATCGAGCTTGATGTTCTTGACCGCAACACGTTCGGGGACCGGCAATTGCGGGATGAAGTGCTTGGCCTGTTTCGTCAGCAATCTCTTGAGTTGATGGCGCGTCTTGAGGCAACGACCAGCGCCACTGACTGGAAGATTTCAGCACATAAGCTCAAGGGATCAGCCCTTGGGATCGGCGCTCAAACCGTGGCCCAATTGGCGGCGCAGGTCGAGCAGGCGTTCTTCAGCGACAACCTGTCTTCGCGTGATGCGGCTCTGGCGCCGCTGCGGCGGGCGGTTGAGGCGACCAACCGCGAAATCTCGGGTTTGCTGGCATGACCGCTTTTGCCGCCGCATCGCATAAAGAAAGTGCCGCGGCATTTGTCTTTGCGCCGGCCGCTTTCTCGCTTATATGGGCGGTATCGAGCATGCGCGTGTCTGCGGCTGGCAACAGGCAGACGTGACAAGTTAACAGCGTCTAGAAGGCCTGATTTCCCTATGGTCAAAGTCAACTTTGTTACTGCTGACGGAAAATCTCATCCAGTCGATGCCGAAATCGGTGCGACGTTGATGGAAGTTGCCATCCGCAACATGGTGCCGGGTATCGAGGCTGAGTGCGGCGGAGCCTGCGCCTGTGCCACGTGTCACGTTTATGTCGACGATGCGTGGCTGCCGGCTGTGGGCGCCACCGGGCCGATGGAAGAGGACATGCTGGATTTCGCGTTTGATGTACGGCCGAATTCGCGCCTGTCGTGTCAGATCAAGATCACGGACAAGCTGGACGGCATCACCGCACATATCCCCGAGCGTCAGGGCTGACGGCGCAACCTTGTCATCAGGCGGTAATCATGAGCGTTGCACCGATTGAAACCGATGTCCTGATCATCGGCGCCGGCCCGGTCGGGCTGTTTGCCGTGTTTCAGCTCGGCCTTCTCGACATGAAGGTCCACCTCATCGACATCCTTGATCGTCCCGGCGGGCAGTGCACCGAGCTTTATCCCGAAAAGCCCATTTACGATATTCCCGGCTTCCCGCGGGTTGACGCTCAGGAACTCGTCGATCGCCTGATCGAGCAGGGCAAGCCGTTCGGGCCGACATTCCATTTCAATGAAATGGTCGAGCGGCTGACAAAACGCGAGGATGGGCGATTTGCCGTTGAGACCGATGGCGGCAAAAGCTTTGTTGCCAAAGCGGTGATGATCGCCGCCGGTGGCGGCTCGTTCCAACCTAAGAAACCGCCGATCGAGGGTATCGATGCCTATGAAGGCAGCTCGGTGTTTTATTCGGTGCGCAAGATGGACGCCTTCCGTGACCGTACAGTGCTGATTGTGGGCGGCGGCGATTCAGCACTTGACTGGACGCTCAACCTCGAGCCGGTGGCAAAGCGCGTCACCCTCCTGCACCGGCGCGATGCCTTCCGCGCCGCGCCTCATTCCGTCGAGCGCATGAAGGCTCTGGCTGCCGAGGGCAGGATCGACTTCAAGCTGGGGCAGGTAACCTCCCTGGAGGGTGCCAACGGCAGATTGTCAGGCGCCAACATCAAGGGTGACAAAGACAGTTTCCATATCGCCTGCGATATGATGCTTCCCTTCTTCGGGCTGACGATGAAACTGGGGCCCGTGGCCGATTGGGGTCTGGAATTCCACGAAAATCTGGTGCTGGTTGATACCGAACGCTTTGAAAGCTCCGTGCCTGGCATCTTCGCGGTTGGTGATATCAACTGGTATCCGGGCAAGCTCAAGCTGATTTTGTCAGGCTTCCACGAGGTGGCGCTGGCGGCGCAGGCGGCACGGCGCATCTGCCATCCCGACAGCCGCTATGTGTTCCAGTACACCACGTCATCGACAAGCCTGCAGAAGAAGCTCGGCGTCGCTGGCTGAAGACAGGGCGGCAGGTTAGGGCCGGGTTATTGCGCCGGCTGGACAGCGTTGCCGCGCGCTTCAAACGTCGTCTCGTTGCCGGGCGATGGATCATCAGGAATAAGAAAAGCAAGCAGCAGCGAGACGCTGGCAATCCCGCAGCCGATGGCAAATACCGCCGAGGGGTTCCACAGCCAGATGAAGCCGAAGACGGCCGGGATAAACACCGCGGCGATGTGATTGATGGTGAAAGCAACACCTGCGGTGGGCGCGATATCGGCCGGATCGGCGATCTTCTGGAAGTAGGTCCGCTGGGCGATCGTCAGGGTGAAGAACACGCCATCAGTGATGAAGAAGAAAGCTGCCAGGACGGGATTGTCGGTGACTGCGTAGCCCAGGAAAACGATGATGAGGGTGATGTTTTCAAACATCACAGTCCGCCGCTCGCCAAAGCGGGCGATGGCCCCGCCCAGGCGCGGCGCGGCGATGGTGTTGATGGCATAGGTGATGAGAAGCAGCAGCGCCATCTTGGATACGCCGAAGCCGAATTTCTCGACGAGCAGGAAACCGCCAAAGGCCATGAAAATCTGTCGCCGCGCGCCGACCATGAAGGTGAGCGCATAATAGAGCCAGTAACGCTGGCGCAGGACGAGCCCTTTGCGTTGCACGACGGGCCCGTTGAAGCGCGGAAAAAACAGCGCTGTCGCAATCCCCGCGCACACCACCACGAGACCTGAGACAAGGAACAGCGTTTCATAGCTCGGGTTAAACAGCGTCCAGGCCAGCATGATGACGCCGAACGCCGACAGTTGGCCGATCGCCTGCGCCGAGCCGATGCGCCCGAGCACACGCGGGGCTTGTGCTTTCGGAACGATCTGCAGGGTCAGCGATTGTGCCATCGTCTCATAATAGTGGAAGCCGACCGACATGATGAAGGTTGTCATCCACAGGCCGATGATCGTCGGGAAGTAACCGGTCAGTGCAACGCCGACGCCGAGGACGACGAGGCTTGCATAAGCCAGCGTCTGCTCGCGCATGATCAGGATCCAGGCAGCCGCCGTGAAGGCGAGGAAGCCCGGAATTTCGCGTATCGATTGCAAAAGGCCCATATCGCGGCCGGAAAAGGCAACGCTTTCCTTGGCGAAATTATTGAGAAGCGCGCTCCAACTGGCAAAACCGACGTAATTAATCGCCGCCATCACCATGAGAAGAGCGACGGGGTTTTGGCGCAATGCGGCAATGCGGCTCGAAACGGCGGTCATCCCTGACCGTTAAGGGAGACGATCAGCGCTGGCAAGCGGCGAGCGGCATGCATGGCAGGCTGCGCCGCATGGCAGGAATGCAGGTGGGACGCTTGATCCAGAGCAATGCTGCTGCGCTGCAAAGGCGTAGTATTGCCGTGGTCGCGCGGTCGGATTGCCTGTCACGAGAATTTCTTTTCAAAAGGAGTTGGAAATGTTCCAAAAAGTGCTCGTTCCCGTTGATATTCTGGAGCCCAGCTTCTCCAGAAAGGCAATCGCCAGCGTCGAGGCGCTGATCAAGGCCAATGATGGCGAGATGCGACTAATCTACGTCAGCACGGTGATTACGCCGATGGTCAGCGAATTCCTGCCACCAGCCTATGATCAGGAAGCGCAGGCGGAAGTCAAAATGAAACTTGAGGCGCAGGCGCAATTGGTCACGTTGCCGAAGGACAAGGTTAGCACGGTGGTCAGACTTGGCGGGATTTACCACGAAATCCTCGATGAGGCGCGCAGCTTTGGCGCTGATCTGATCGTGGTCGGCTCGCATCACCCGACCATGGCAACCTATCTTCTGGGATCGAATGCGGCGAGCATCGTGCGTCACGCCCAATGCTCGGTTCTGGTGATCAGGTAGGGCGAGCAGTTGCAGCGCGACGCTTTTTCCTCAGATTAAAATCGTGCTCTATCGCGTTGTTTTATGAGCGTATCATCGCAAGACTTCATGCATTGCTGCGCCGGGCCTTAAACATCGTGGGGTGATGGTTTGGGCAGCAGATGCAGCGGTGGATGGCGCGGATCGTAGATGCGCGGCCAATTATAATAAGCGTATCGCAGTGCAAATTGACCGGAATAAAGGGCCAGAAAAGTAAAAAAGACGCCGGCAAGGATACCCGACGTGGTGAATCCCAGATAGGCGGCCCAGAACATGCCGAGGACCGGCAGACACCACAGCAGCGAGTGAAGGCAATAGGTCAGCAGGCCGGGACCAAAGCGGCAGATCGCACCCGGCGCCTGTGCGGCAAGTGCCGCGTGGACATGGCCAAGAAAAGCAAGAAAAGCGCCGTTGCGCGAGCGCATTCCGCCTGCGCCTGCGGTGGTCGTCGAGGTAAAACGAAGTTCCTGCCGGTCACTGCCCTGGAGATCAACGATCCAGCGCGGCGCGCTCAGGCGGGACGCGTCATAGAGAATGCGACAATGCCTCAGCTGCGCGATTTCAAGAGCACCCGTCCGCCCCTTCTTGTCCGCCCACGATAGGACACCACCGGCGAGAGCGAATTCCACGTCCGGGGAGAGTGCATGCGGGCGCTGACGATAGACCACAGATTCATTGGCTGATTGCATAAGGCAAGAGAGCGAGCTAAATCGCCGCCGTCAAGAGCTGACATCTGTACTCAGCGCACGAGTTCGCGCATGGCTTCATCCAGCCCGTCCAGGGTCAGCTCGAACATCCGTTGATTGAAAATCTGGCCGATCATCGAGATCGACGGCGTATAGGTCCAGAATTTGCGCGGCATCGGATTGAGCCAGATGGCGCGCGGATAGCTGGCGGTAATGCGTGACAACCACACCGCGCCCGGTTCCTCGTTCATGTGCTCCACCGATCCGCCGGGCATGGCGATTTCGTAAGGGCTCATGGACGCATCGCCGACAAAGATCACACGGTAGTCATTGCCATAGGTGCGGAGCACATCGAAGGTTGACTGGCGCTCCGCATGACGGCGGCGATTGTTTTTCCACACCCCTTCGTAGAGGCAATTATGGAAATAGAAATATTCCAGCGTCTTGAACTCGCTGCGGGCTGCTGAAAACAGCTCCTCGCAGGTGCGGATGTGATCATCCATCGAGCCGCCGACATCAAGAAACAACAGGACTTTCACAGCGTTGCGCCGCTCCGGGCGAAGCTTCACATCAAGATAGCCATGTTCAGCTGTGCCCTTGATGGTGCCGTCGAGATCCAGTTCGTCGGCAGCTCCGGTGCGTGCGAATTTGCGCAGGCGGCGCAGGGCCACCTTGATGTTGCGGGTGCCAAGTTCGACATGGTCATCGAGGTCGCGGAATTCGCGCTTGTCCCACACCTTGACGGCGCGGCGATGGCGGCTTTCGTGCTGACCGATACGAATGCCTTCCGGGTTATAGCCATAGGCGCCGAAAGGGGAGGTGCCGGCTGTGCCGATCCATTTGCTGCCACCCTGGTGACGGCCCTTCTGCTCGGCCAGGCGCTCGCGCAGCGTCTCCATCAGCTTGTCCCAACCACCGAGAGACTTGATCTGCTCCTTTTCCTCGTCCGTCAGGAATTTTTCGGCGAGCTTTGCCAGCCACTCCTCGGGAATTTCTGCATTTGCCGCATCCGCGACGTTTTCCAGCCCTTTGAAGACATGGCCGAATACGCGATCGAAGCGATCAAGATGGCGCTCGTCCTTCACCAGCGCGGTGCGTGAGAGATAGTAGAAATCCTCGACGCGGCGCCCGGCAAGGTCGGCGTCCACCGCCTTCAGCAGCGTCAGATATTCGCCAAGGCTGACCGGCAGGCCGGCTGCTTTCAATTCCTGGAACAGGGTGACGAACATACCGGTCTCATCTGCCTCGTTAATCTTACGTCATGTGCGCCAGCTCGGCCAGAATATCGCCGAGTTTTGGTCGTGCAAGGGCAGTGAAAGGTAATGGACGGACGACGTCCAGCGTCGAGAGGCCAACCCGCGCCGTCATCATGCCATTGACCATGCCCTCGCCGAGCTTGGCGGAAAGCTTGGCTGCCAGCCCGTGGCCCAGCAATTGCTCGACCACCCCCTCGCCAAGCGCCATGCCACCAGTGACTGCAAGGTGGCCCAGCACCACGCGGGCAAGCTTCAGGGAGGCAAGCCCGCCGGGCCGGGCGCCATAGAGTTCGGCAAGCTTGCGCACGAGAATGGCGCTCTGGGCGATCACCATGGCAACATCAAATATGGCGCGCGGGGCGACGGCCGTTACGATCGATACGCGTCGTGCGGCATGGGTGATGAGGGTGATTGCCTGGCGGTCGAGGTCTTGCATCAGCCGTCGCTCTGCCAGGCGCACGAGGTCGGCGCCATCGACGATATCGGCCATGTGGCGGGCGAGTTCGCCACGCGCCCGTGCCATGTCGGGGCGGCTGGCGTAGAGCGCTGTCAGATCGCCGGCAAGGGAGCGGGCCGCGTCGCGGTCATCGTTACCAAGCGTCGCTTCGGCGCGGGCGCGCAGATGTTCGACGCTGGCGAGGCGGGCAAGGGCTGCAAATTCACGCGCGCCAAGGGCAATCAGTGACATCGTCAAGATGATGGTAAGCAGAAGCCCGAGCGAGCCCAGATAGGTCGAATAGGAAAACAGGCGGCTCACGAGATCGGCAACCGCAAGGCCCGTAGCCAGCGAGACGAGGCCGGCGGAGGCGGAGAGCGCAAGTTTTGTCCACAGATTGCGGCCAGGCCGTGCGTTCAGTCTGTCGGTCGTGTCGGGCGCAGCGATGAGGCCTGGCGCTTCAGGCAGGATGGTGACGTTGCGCGCCTCCGGCGCCATCTTTTCGCTGCCGGCGTCACCGTCAAGACGCACTGCCTTGGGGCGTCGTCGGGCTGTGCTGTGATCTTCCATCATGCAAGATAATCTCCGATGAGGAATTGCAAAGCGCGATCAAGGCGGATGTGAGCCGTTGCCGGGCTCGCGCCGCTGCCACGCACAAGCGGCGGGCGAAAACGCAGGAAGCGCATATCAGCCTCATCCGGCGTCGGCGCGTCGCGGCCTTGCGATAGGGCGCGCTCAGGATCGTCGGGCAAATCGCCAGGAAACAGGGCGACTTCGCCGCTGCCGTCAAAAACGTCATCGCCCACCCGCTCGCCAGCCAGCGGCACGCCGATGACGGCGTCCATCAGATCGCCATGCTGGCGGATGCGCGCCTCGCGGGTGGCGCGGATGGCGGCAAGGGCAATGACATCGATTTTGGCACCGGCGCTCGTCGCACGCGACCCCGCCCTGTCGATGAGGCGGGACAGAATGGCCTCAAGCCGGTCATGGTCGCGGTGGTGCAGATGATCGGCCTTGGTCGCGGCAAACAGGATGCGCTCGATGCGCGGCGCCACCAGGCTCGACCACCAGGAGTTTGTACCGATGCGGAAGGCTGCAAGGATATCGCCAAGCGCGCGCTCAAGGTCAGCCACCGCGCTCGGCCCGGCGTTAAGCGCGCTCAAGGCGTCAACCAGCACGATCTGACGATCAAGCCGCGCGAAATGCTGGCGGAAGAAGGGGCGGATGATCTCGTCCTTGTAGGCTTCAAAACATCGCGCCATATGGGCGTGCACCGAGCCGGGAACCGGCGCGTCATCGCCGACAGGCAGGGGATAAAAGGCGAGGGCGGGCGAGCCCTGATAGGCGCCGGGCAGGAGAAAACGGCCTGGCGGCAGGGTTGATTGCGCCACCTGCTCCTCACGGCAGGCGCGCAGATAGGCGGTGAAGATCGCCGCAGGTTCCCGGGCGCTCCCGTCGACATAACGGGCCTTGGGATCAATACCAGCCAGCGCGCCATGCCAGGCGGCGGCCAGCGGCAGGCGGGTTGGCATGTGAGACAGGTCCAGCGATTGACGTGACCAGTCGCCATAGTTCTTGTCGAGAAGCGCCAGATCAAGCAGCCATTCGCCCGGGTAGTCGACGATATCGATTGTCAGCTGGGATGTACCGAACGTGCGCCCGAACCAGCCCGCCGACTGATAATCAATCACCAGGCGCAGCTGTGAAATATCGCTTGTTGACTGTGGCCAGTGGCGATCAGGCCCGCTCATTGCCGCCACATGGCGCTCATAGTCAAAGCGCGGGATGGTCAGATCGGGCTGCGGTTCAAGCCGGACGGCAGCGATCCGCCCTTCGATGGAGGCATCGAGCAAGGGCAGGCGGTGACCTTCGGTGAGTGCCTGCACGAGGGCGGTGATGAATACCGTTTTGCCCGCCCGCGACAGGCCGGTGACGCCCAGGCGCAGCGTCGGGCTGAACATGCCCGTCGTTGCCTCGATGAGGCTTGCGGCTGCCAGCCGCCCTTCATGCGAGAGATCGGTGAGGCGTCCGGCCATCGCCGCTCAGCTTTCACTGAGGCCGAAACCAAGGTGGCGAGGCGTCTCAAAACGTTCGAGAAAACCTGATTGCGGCCATACGTCGCTCCATTCCTCGGCTGAAAAATCGAGGACACACAGCGCTGCGGTCGGAAACTTCTCTCTGAGCAGGCGCGCTATCTTGCTGTTGTCCTGGCGCTGTAGGCTTGTGGCCAGCTCATGAAGGCCGGGATTATGGGCAATCACCAGCAGGGTGGCGATTTGTGTCGGCATGGCGCGAACGATGCCCGTCAGCGTCGTCAGGCTTGCCTCGTAGAGCCGCCCATCGAAGCCGTGGCGGGTTTCCGGCCAGGACGTCTGGAGATGTTGCCAGGTGTCGCGGGTGCGCCGGGACGAAGAAATGAGCGCGTAATCGGGCAGAAGCCCCGATTTTTGCATGTAGTCACCCATCTTCGGCGTCACCGCCAAGCCGCGCTGATTGAGCGGGCGATCAAAATCGCTCTGTCCCGCCTTGACCAGGGCGGATTTGGCATGTCTCAGGAGGATCAAGCGGCGCATAGCGCTCATATAGGCGAAAGGAGCGCCCGGTGCGAGGGGGATCAGGAGCCCAGCGTCTCGCCACGCCCCCAGGCGATCAGCGGATCGACAATCGCCACGAAATCGCACAGGACGGCAACGAGCTTGCGGTCATAGAGCAGCTTGTCGTCGAAGGGTTTGCGGACGACGAAGGATTTAAGGCGGATGGCGGCGCCAAGGTCAGCCGCCGTCACATCGCCGAAATCGCGCGGCAGGCGGGTCAGGCTGTCGGTGTCGTCCAGCGTGAGCCTGTGTTTTTTCAGATGCGCCATGAGGGCGCGGAACCGTTCGGGCTTGTCGCGAATAAACGTCCGCAGCTCACGTAGTTGCGCGCTGTCGGGATGATAAAATCCCGAGGCCATGAAACAGCCCGCGGGGTCGACGTGGAGATAGACAAGGCCGGGGTCGTTTTTGGCGCCATTGCGGGTGAGGACGGCACCGGCATGCGTCTTGTAGGGCGATTTATCGTTTGAAAAGCGGACATCGCGATTAAGGCGGAAGATGCCACGCCGGGGATCACCGGTGAGGTTGATCTGGCGTTTCCGCAACTCAGCGGTGACGTCGTTCATCAGCGCCCGCAGTGGCAGCAGCACGTCGCTTTCATACAGCGACCTGTTCTCGTCAAACCAGGCCTTGTTCTGATGAAAAGCCAGCGCCTTGAAGAAAGGCAGGGCCTTGTCGCCGAAACCATCAAATTCCGCCATCGCCCGGCCTCAGGTCCCGCGCCGCACCATAAAGGCAAGGCGCTCCAGCAGATGGGTATCCTGTTCGTTCTTGACCAGTGCGCCGGCGAGCGGCGGGATGACTTTGCGAGGATCGCGTTCGCGCAGCGTTTCGACCGCCACATCGTCAGCGAGTAGCAGCTTCAGCCAGTCGAGAAGTTCGGAGGTTGACGGCTTCTTCTTCAGCCCCGGCACCTCGCGCAACTGATAGAAGAGGCTTAACGCCTCATGGACAAGCCGTTGTTTGATCTTGGGGAAATGCACATCGACAATGCGGTTCATGATCTCCGCATCGGGGAATTTGATGTAATGGAAGAAGCAGCGGCGCAGGAAGGCGTCCGGCAGTTCTTTTTCGTTATTCGACGTGATGAGGATGATCGGGCGGGCGCGTGCCTTCACCGTTTCGCCCGTCTCGTAGACATAAAACTCCATGCGGTCGAGTTCGAGCAACAAATCATTGGGAAACTCGATATCGGCCTTGTCGATTTCGTCGATAAGGAGAACGGGGCGAACGTCGCTGTCGAAAGCCTCCCACAGCTTGCCCTTGCGGATGTAATTGCGGATATCGGAGACGCGCGGGTCGCCCAGCTGGCTGTCGCGCAGACGGGCGACAGCATCATATTCATAGAGACCCTGATGAGCCTTGGTCGTCGATTTGACGTGCCATTCGACGAGCGGTGCCTTGAGGGCGCCTGCCACCTCGCGGGCGAGAACAGATTTGCCGGTGCCCGGCTCGCCTTTCACCAGGAGCGGGCGCTCGAGGGCAATCGCGGCATTGACCGCAATCTTGAGGTCGTCGGTGGCGACATAATCGGCAGTTCCGTCAAAACGCATCGTGCTGTCTCCTTAAGGCGCGGCGAGCCTAGAGAGGATGCGGCGTGCCGACAAGGCGCGTTAATTGCCATGCGAGAATTGTCGCAGGCGGGCGAAGCTTCTAGCCTCGCTGCAAATGGATGATTCGATATGTCCCCAGCCACTATGAGTCCAACCGTGATCGACCCTGATCTGTCGCTTGCCGATATGGCTTTGACGGCGCACCCGATCCTCGGGCTGGCACGCTTTGCCCGCGTCGCGTTCATGGGTGGCGATACGTCGGCGCTGGTGGCTGATCTGGAAGCCCGCATCGCCGCCGACGCCAGCGATGCAGGCGCGTTCATGGACCTATCGATCCTGCGCCAATTGCGCGGTGAGAAGGAGGAGGGGTTGCGGCTGCAGGGCGTGGCGCTGCGTCTTTGCCGGCTCTACCGCGTGCTTGACGAGCCGGTGGAAGGTGGATCAGCGCCGCTTCGTCTGCTTGCACTGGTTTCGCCCGGCGATTTTCTTGCCAATACGCCCATCGACTTTATGGTCCAGCAGCAGAATGTCGATCTCGACCTGCTGTTCATTGCACCAGGCGAGAGCCTGCCCGGCGTCATTCCCGATCATGATCTGCTGCTGGTTGCCATCGGCTACAACGAGACCAACGCGCCGTTGCTGACGGCTCTGGTGCCGGTGATCGAGAGCTGGCCGCGACCTGCCCTCAATCGCCCGGCTGATATCCTTGCGACCTCGCGCGAGGGTGTTGCCGAGCGGCTTGAAGGGGCGGCCGGCGTTCTGGTGCCGGCGATCGCCAAGGTGTCGCGCGAGGATGTCGCCGCCCTGGCGCAGGGGGCGACGCAGCTGGATATGTTGATGCCAGGCGCGAGCTACCCGATCATCATCCGCCCGCTCGGCTCGCATGCCGGTACGGGGCTTGAAAAGATTGATGCGGCCGATGCGCTTTTGCCCTATCTGGCGGCGCAGGAGGCGGACGGCTTTCATATCGCCCAGTTCATCGACTATCGTGGCGCCGACGGCTATTTCCGCAAGGCGCGGATCGCAGTCTTCGGCGGCACCGCCTATCTGGCACATCTGGCGATCAGCGAGCGCTGGATGATCCATTACCTCAATGCGGGCATGCTCGATAATCCGCTGAAGCGAGCGCTTGAGGCGGATGCGATGGCGGGCTTTGATGAGGAGTTCGCGGTGCGCCATGGCGCGGCGCTGCGGCAGATAGCCTCGCGGCTCGCGCTTGATTATTTTCTTATCGATTGCGGTGAGGCGCCCGATGGCCGGCTGCTCATCTTCGAGGCTGATAATGCGATGGTTATCCACGATATGGATGATGCGACCATCTACCCTTACAAAGTCCCGCAGATGAAAAAGATATTCAGCGCCTTCCGGGCTTTTCTGGAAACAAGGTCCGCTCAGGCGATGTGACGTTTCCCGGTGATCGTCTCATTGAAACGGGCCTGCGCGATACGCAGCGCGCTTACCTGCAACGATATCATAAAATCGTCGATATCGGCCTGCGTAGAGCGGTGATTGACGATCGCCGCGCGGATCACTTGACGACCGTCGATCCGTGTCAGGGATGGCGCGGCGCGGCCGCTGCGCTGCAGGTCGATGACAATCGGCTCGCTTGACGCGCCGTTCTCATCACCGGCCAGCGCAAAGCAGACGATATTGAGGGCGGGAGATTTAACGACCTCATAGAGGCCGCTTGCCGTCAGGCGTTCGGCCAAAATCCGCGCCAGCCGGCAATTATCCTCAATGGCGGCAGCGATGCGGTCTGCCCCCAGCACCTGAAATGTCATCCATACCTTAAGCGCACGAAAGCCGCGCGAAAGATCAACGCCGAAGTCGCAGGGCCAATTTTCGCCCGCACCTAGTCCCGCCGGGCTGCGTGCAAGGTAGGCGGCCGGCTGGGCGAAGGTGTCACGGTGGAGCGCGCTGTCGCGCACCAGGAGAAAGCCGCTATCGTAGGGAACATGCGCCCATTTGTGGAAGTCGAAGGCGATGCTGTCGGCGCGCTCGATGCCAGCCAGCAACGGGCGCAATTTGTCACTCAAGGCGATCAGAGCCCCGAAGGCACCATCGACGTGAAAGCTCATGCCCTCGCGCTCAGCGATGTCAGCGAGCTTGTCGAGGGGGTCGATGGCGCCGCGATTGACGCTGCCGGCAGTGCCGACGATCAGAAACGGTTTAAGCCCGGCGCGGCGGTCACGCGCGATGGCTTCTTCCAGTGTGGCGCTGTCCATGGCGCCCTCGTCGTTGACGGCAATCATGCGCAGGGCGTTGCTCCCCAGGCCGGCGACTTCCATGGCGCGCGCGATACACCCATGCGCCTCGCTTGAGGTATAGGCGACGAGCGGGGCGTCGGCTGCGGCAAGGCCGCGCGCCTTGCCCTCGCCGCCAAGGGCGCGATGGCGGGCAACGACCAGGCCAAGCAGATTGGCCATCGAGGTTCCGGTAACGAAGACGCCAGATGCCTCGCGTGGAAAGCCGAAGAGCTGACTTGCCCAGCGGGTGATCTGCTCCTCGATTTCTATGCCGACATGATCGCGCCCGCCGCAATTGGCGTTAAGGCCGGCGGTGATCATCTCCGCCACCATGCCGACAGGTGTGCCGGCGCCGTGGACCCAGCCCATGAAGAGCGGGTGACCATTACCGGTGGCGTAGGGCATGATGTTCGCCGACGCCTCGCTCAAGATGTCGCCCAGCGGCGTCTCGCGGCGCGGCAGCGGCGTGGTGAAGCGCTGACGCACGGCCGGCGTCATCTCCTGCCAGACCGGACGGTCGCGCAGCGTCGCCATATGAGCGATCACATTATCAAGGGCGCGATGGGCATCTGCCGAAAAAATCTTCCAGTCGGTCGGATCAAGATCGGGCAAGGCGTCCTCGTGTGATGAAGCAGGTGTGCGACGTTCGCATCGACCGATTAAAGCGCCGTTAACCAAACGTTCGAGCGCAATGAGCGATACCCGGCAAATTCTGCCGATAGGTAAAGAAAAAAGGACATTCTTGCCGGGTTAAATCATGTATTTATATTGTATTAACTATATAAATTATTGAAATTGTTGCATTTTTTATTGTGGCATACGCTTTGCCTTCAATCAATATAGAGGCGATTTTCGTCGAATATTTGCTGAGGAACATGTCATGGGTATCTTTGACGCACTTACAACTTCTGTCGCTGGTATTCAGTCGCAGGCGTTTGCGATTGAAAACATATCCGGCAACATCGCCAATTCACAGACAACCGGGTTCAAGCGGGTCGATACGGCGTTCATCGATCTGGTCGCCGACGGAGCGCCGACGCGCCAGGCAGCCGGATCGGTTCTTGCCTATTCGCGCAGCACCAATCAGCTTCAGGGCGGGGTCACGGGCAACTCCATCGGGACCAATCTGGCGATCAGTGGCCGTGGCCTCTTTATTGTGGACAGTTCGAGCGGATCGTCCGACGGTCGTCCGACATTCACCGGTGTCGATCGCTATTCACGGCGCGGCGATTTCAACCTTGACCAGTTTGGCTTCCTGCGCAACGGCGCCGGCAATTATCTCAAAGGCATTCCCACCGATCCCGTTACCGGCAACCGCACCGGCTCGACCCCGCAAGTGCTCCAGATCACCAGCGATTTTCAGGCCGCGCAAGCCACGACAGAGATCAATTACCGCGCCAATCTCGCTTCCACCCCGCGCACGACCGCTTTCGTCAACGGTGAGGCCGGCGGGGAACTGCTTAATGCCAGCAATGATTATTCGGCGACCGGCCCGTTCCAGTCAGGCGATCCGCGCCCCGCGCCGCTTGGTGGCGGTACGGTGAATGCCGGAGACAACACCTTTTTCCTCAATCATTCGATCGATGGGGGCGGCTTGACACTGTTCAACAATCAGGGCGCTCAAATCCCGCTGACACTACGTTGGGCCAAGACAAGCAATACGTCAGGGGCTGAAACCTGGAACCTGTTTTATCAGACGGGCCAGATCGTCAACGGCCAACCGCCGACGACGCCTATCTGGCAAAATGTCGGTACGAATTATACTTTCAACACCAGTGGTCAGCTGTCGCCCCCGGTCAATTCCATCAGTCTGGGCAGCATCACAGTTGGTGGACAAACACTGGGTGGGGTCACACTGCGCCATGGTGAAGCCGGCCTGACGCAGTTTCAGGACAGCAATGGCAATGTTCAGCAGACCCAGATCGATCAGAACGGCTTTTCGGCAGGTCAATTGAGCAGCGTTGCCATCGGCGATGGTGGCGGGGTCATTGGCACCTATACGAATGGGCGAACGCAGAAACTCGCCGATGTCGTTCTTGCCAATTTCAACAATCCAGACGCGTTGCAGCGTTCAGATGGCAACACCTTCCAGTCAACGGGAGAGTCAGGCGTGCCGATCATCTCGAACGGAACCAATATCGTCGGAAGTTCGCTCGAAGGCTCGAATGTCGACATCGCTGAGGAGTTTTCCAAACTTATCATTACCCAGCAGGCCTACACAGCCAATACGCGCGTCATCACGACGGTCAACCAGCTACTGCAGGAAGTGACCAACCTTATCCGCTGACGGGTTCTGAGACAGCGATCGCGTAAGACCAGAGGTCAGCCATGTCGATCAACGGCGCATTGCAGTCTGCTATCACGGGTCTGCGTATTTCCCAGGCCGGGCTCGACGTGGTGGCGCAAAATGTCGCCAGCGCCAACCAGCCAGGCTACACGCGCAAGGTTCTGCAGCAATCGACGCAGATCGTTGACAACCGCGTCATCGGTTTGCGTTCGCAGGGGACGGTCAGAACCGTCGATAATCTGTTGCAGAGCTCGCTGCGGACAGAATCCGCAGGAGGCAAGTTTACCAACATCACCGCCCAATATGCTGATCGGCTGAACCAGCTTTTCGGGACTCCGGGCGATGCGGCATCGCTCGATGCTGTTCTCAATCAGTTCACGAATGCCTTGCAGCAGCTCGCGACGTCACCGGAAAATGCGGTTTCTCAATCCCAGGTTGTCGACAGGGCGAACGTGCTGGTACAGCAGGTCCGGAGCATTTCGGACCAGATCCAGAGCCTGCGGCTTGAAAGCGAGCAGGGCATCAACGATGCCGTGCAGCGCGCCAATGATGCGTTGCAGCGCATCTCGCAAATCGACCAGCAGATTTCGGCGGCGGCTTCAGCGTCACAGGAACCGTCCGACCTTCTGGATGCCCGCGATCAGGCGATCAATGATCTTTCCAATATCATCGATATCCGCGTTCAGGAGCGCTCGGATCGCTCGGTGTCGATTTTCACGCGCTCGGGCGTGTCGTTGTTTGATCGTCAGCCGGTCACGTTGTCGTTTGATCCGCGGGCGACGATTACGCCGCAGCAATCCTACGATATTGATCCTACCAAACGGGGTGTTGGCACCATCACGCTGACATCGGTCGGCGGCTTGTCGGTCGATCTGGTGGCGCAGAGCGCCTTCCGCAGCGGGGAAATCGCGGCCTACCTCAATCTGCGTGACCGAATCCTGCCTGAAGCACAGGCTCAGCTCGATAATTTTGCAGCCGGGCTTGCCGAGGCAACGTCAGAGAAGAGCGTCGCCGGAACAGCCACCACCAATGCCGGCGGTACCGGTTTTGGCATTGATGTGTCGCAGCTTCGCCCGGGCGATCATCTCTCGTTCACTGTCAATGTTGGGGGTGCTGTCCGCAATGTGACGGTGGTGCGCGTCGATGACGCGAGCAAGCTGCCGCTCAACAACACCGTCACTGCCAATCCCAATGACGAGGTCGTCGGCATCGGTTTTTCAGGCGGCAACAGCGCCGCAGCAGCTGCCTTGCAGACAGCCCTTCAGGCGAAGTTCGGGACCGGCGTCAGCGTCACCAATCCGCCGGGCAGCCCCAACGTCCTCGAAGTTGTCAGCGATGGCAGTGCCGCAACAACGATCACGGCGGCTTCGGCCACCGTCACCGAAACCTCGCTTGCCGGCGGTACGACGGCGCTGCCGCTGTTTGTCGATGGGGGCAATGCCAACCAGATTTTCTCCGACAGCCTCGACAACACACCGCAGAGGCGCGGTTTTGCGCAGCGCTTCGCGGTCAACGGAGCGCTCCAGGCGGACCCGGCGGCACTGGTCAAATTCAGCTCCACGACGAGCGCCGGCGATCCGGCACGACCGAATGCCATTCTTGACGCCATCACCAGGAATGTCCGGACCTTCGTTCCGGCAGGAACAATCGGATCGGCCACGGCTCCCGCGAGCGGCACACTGACGAATTATCTGCAGCGTGTGATTTCCGACAAGGGCCAGATCGCCGCGACCGCGAAGTCCATCGACAGCGGTCAGCAGGTTGTCGTCAGTGGCCTGCAGAACCGTTTCGACTCTGATGCGAAAGTCAATACAGACGAGGAGTTGAGTAATCTCATTCAGCTCCAGCAAACCTATCAGGCCAGTGCGCGAATCCTCACCGTCGTGCGGGATCTGACGCAGGCCTTGTTGAACGCCTAGGTGGAGTGAGCAATGAGCGTCCCCTCAATCAGCAACGGCAATGTTCTGCGGCTTATCACGCAGCAGCGGGCGCAGTTTGAGCAGCTGCAACTGCAGCTTGGCAGCGGCAAGAGGGCGCAGAGCTATGCCGAACTCGGTGGTCAGCGGCAAGCCTCACTGGATGCGCATTCGAAGATCGCAGCGTTCGACGGCTTCGGCGAAACCATCAGCCAGCTCAATCTCCGACTGAGTGTCGTGCAGTCGACGTTTGATCGCGTCAACGAGGTTGTCACGGCGCAGCGTGGTGCTAACGCGACAACGGCCTTTACCCCTGTCGATGGGTCGCAGACCGCCCAGCAGAGGCTGGCCTTGACGCAGCTCGACGAAGTGATCGACCTGTTCAATCAGGATTCGGGCGGCCGCAAATTGTTTTCGGGCAGAGCAACGACGAGCGATGCGTCCTTGTCGTCAAGCGACATCATCCAGGGCGTCAGCGGCAGGTCGGGCCTGGCGGATGTCATCAGCGAGCGTAACCGGGCCGATCTTGGTGCCGACGGGCTGGGGCGCCTGCAACAGCAATTCGCCGGCAACACCATCACCCTGTCGGAAACGCCATCAGGGGTGTTTGGCTTCAAGATCGGTGGCACTGGTGGCAATCTGACCAATGCAACGATTGCCACCAATGCCGGGCCGCCTGTCAATACAGTCGTCAATTTCACCGGCATTCCGAATTCAGGTGACGATTTCCGCATTACCTTCAATCTGCCCAACGGCACCTCGACGCCCTTGTCACTGACGGCAGTCAATGGCGCGCCGGGATCAGGCCAGTTCCAGATCGGAGCAGATGCGGCGGCGACGGCCGCCAATTTCAATGCCGCGCTCAACTCCGCTGTCACGAGCCTGGCATCCTCTGAGCTGCGTGCGGCCTCAACGGCAGCGGCGGCGGACGGGTTCTTCGATGTCAGCGCCGGACCGCCAGAAAAAACACCGACACGGGTTGATGTTTCCGGCGGGCCGGCGGAAAGCGCAACGCAATTGCTGACCACCGGCACGGCCGGGAATACTGTCACGTGGTACACCGGGGATACGGGTGGCGGTTCGGCGCGCCAGACGGCGGCGGTGCGCATCGATACGTCAATCACGGTGGGCTATGGCATTCGCGCGACCGAGTCGGGATTGCGCAGGATCGTTTCCAATCTCGCCGCCTTTGCTGCCGTCAAGTTTGATCCCAATGACGCCAGAACCGGCAATGCCTATGCGGCCCTGTCGCTCACGGTGCGCAACGGGCTTGGCGACACGTCGGGCCAGTCAGTCCAGACGATCAGCAGCGAGATTGCGGTTGTCCAGCAATCGGTGCAATCCGCGCAAACGCGACAGAACGCCACCCGGAATATTCTGCAAAACCTGCTGAGCGATATCGAGAATGTCGACAAGCAACAGGTGGCGACCGAGATTCTTCAATTGCAGACCAGTCTGCAGGCATCCTACCAGACGACGTCGCGCCTGTCACAGCTCAGTCTTGTCAATTTTCTGAATTGATATAGTGTTCGATTATATTTATACAATATAGTTTCAATTATTGATAATAAAAAAGCCCGGCATTGTACCGGGCTTTTGCCGTCATGGCCGCATGATTCCAATCAGCCGCGTCCGTTGAGGCCGGCGGCGATCTGGCGGTTGATGTTGATGAGCGCCGTCAGCATCTCGCGCTTGGGCTCGATCTGCAATTCCAGCGTGCGGGCAAAAATGAAAACAGCGAGATTGGCAATGTTCTCGCGTACCTCGCGCGGGTGCGGGCATTCATCCATCATCACGGAGCTGAGAAAAACCGACCAGATCTTGCGGTTCATCAGCAAGGTGAGGTTGAGTGCGCTTGCCTCGGTTTCCCAATTATCGTGGATGCGCTGGAAACGGGCGGCTGTTTCAATCAGTATCTGGGATTCAGTCTCGCGAGGCGTTGAACTGGCATTCGCATTTCTTTGATAGATCTGAGCAGCGTTAGACATTCGATAACAACGCCTTTTCGTGTGAAAGAAGGGATTTTGCTTCCTTCACCGCTTTATAGAGCATGCCCCTTAAAACGAAGTTACTTACACGCTGAAGTATTGGCGTAAAACTGGGTGCTGCGGTAATTAAATCACGAACAAATTCAAGATATTGCTCGTGAAATTTAAGGATATCATTATGTAAGTACATCATCTGCACGCATAGATAGATACGAGACGCCGGCGTGTTTGCCAGATCCGGCGCCAGAACGTCGCGCTCGCGCAGGATTGGCGCTGTGCCGTCAATCAGGATCGTCGTGCGACCGACGCCATTGGTCAGTACGCTCTCGCCGATGATGATTTTTTCACCCGGTTTCAGTTCGACTTTCAACGACATGTCATCCTCCGTATCAGGTTGGATGGGACACTTTTTTGGTTAATGGCCAGTTAGTTTTACCGCACAACGCCAAAAAAAACGGCGGGGCTTTTGGCCCCGCCGCTTGTCTCCCGAAGGAGATAAGGCTTATCGCAGAAGCTGGAGGACGCTCTGCTGAGCCTGGTTGGCGAGGCCGAGAGCCGACACCGAGAGCTGCTGACGGGTCGTCAGTGCCTGGCTGTTGGCGGCTTCCTCGTTGGTGTCGGCGAGGGTGAGGTTCGCCGAACCGGTCTGCAGAACGTTAATCAGGTTACGCGAGAAGTCCTGGCGGACCTGAACCAGCGAGAGGCTGGCGCCGAAGGTGGAAGCCTGCGAACGCAGCGTCGACGTGGCCCGGCTCAACTGCGAAATGGTCGAGTTGATGTTGTTGGCATCCAGGAAGTCGGTCCCGCCGGTCAGCTGGCTGAGGCCAAGACCGGTTGAGGAGAAGTCAACGCCAGCAACGGTCGCGGTTGAACGGCCGGTTTCGTTGAACACCAGACGCAGATCATCGCGTGAGAGCAGGTTGACGCCGTTGAACGACGCGTCCGCTGCCAAGCGATCGATTTGAACGACAGTGTTGTTGAAGGCCGAGACCAGCGCGGCGCGCTGAGCCTGCGATGTCGCGTCAGCAACCGGAGCAGTTGCGGTCAGGCCGTTGAAGGCCCGGCCTGATCCGGCAGCGGTACCGCCGATGGTGCCGATGGTGGAAGAAGCGGCATCATTGGTGGTGGTGAGCGAAATCGCGCCGGCGGTGGAAATCGACGCCTGCAGGTTGTTCGAGGCGAGAGCCGCGTTCAGCTGATCAAGTGTCGAAACCTGGCCGGAGCCGGTGCCGAACGTGATGTTCGTTGCCGTGCCGTTGCCGGTAGCGCCAACGGTCAAGGTAAGACCGCTGAGAGCGTTGGCGCTGGTCCGGGCCTGAGTAACCGCACCACCGGTAAAGCCCAGCGAGTTGAACGCCGCAGCGTTCGAGCTGGTGATGGAGAGGTCGCTCGTGGTGCCGGTCGACAACGTAACCCGGCCGCCCGAAATCGTGGAGGCCGTGGTGGCGCCAGTGATACTGTCAATCCGGCTCAGGAGATCGCCGACGGTGTCGGTGACGTTGAGCTGGTTGCCAGTGGCACCCGAGGCAACAAAGGTAAGGGTCGTGCCATTGACGGTAATGGTGTCGTTGGCTGCGAAGCTGGTGGTAAGAGAGTCAGTGTTGGCCCCGCCCGACAGCGTTGTCGACCCGGTAATGTTGGCAGGG
>DEZK01000019.1:0-5127 GCA_002365175.1 Raskinella chloraquaticus (SeqCode) | reverse complement strand
GGTGGTCTGATTGTTCTGGGCAACAGCGCCTTGAACGGTGGCGTTGCTGAACGTGGTCGGTCCCAGCAGATTCGACGAAGTTGCACCCGCAATCGCCGTGGAAACGGCAGTCGAGCGGGTGGAGAATGCATTCGATGTCTGCAGAGCCTGACGGGCAGTTGCCTGTGCAGTGTCAACCAGACGTTGAATGCTGGTAATGCCGGTATTGGCGGCCTGGAGAACCTGGACACCGTTGGAAATACCGTCGAGCAGGCTGTTAATGTCGCCGGCGCGAGCATCGAGCGACTGGGCAGTGAAGAAGTTCGTCGGATTGTCCAGTGCAGTGTTGACACGGCGACCTGTCGCAAGACGGTTCTGCGTCGTGCTGAGGAGCTGGGCGGTCGACTGCAAGGACAAGAGGTTCTGACGAACCGCAGACGAGAGAACGATGTTTGACATTGGTAGACCTTTCTGGTGTTGCGTGTTTACTCGAAACTTCCTGTTTCAAAGCAGGGTCACAGTGACGTCCAGAAGGTAAGAAAAGGTAAAGAGCGGGGTATTTAATCCTGATATTTACGCATGAGAGTCAGATAGTTAAACATCACTGAATCACGCGCCTGATGAATTGAATCGGAATGACACAACAAGGGGTTGGCAGGCGTGGCGGCAGGGCTCAGGCGGTGCTGGCGCTGACAAATCGGGAAAACCCGTCGCCGTCGCCGAAGGCCAGATGACGCCGTCTGATCTCGTCGCTCGACATGCCGGGCGTCAGCGCGCACATCTGCGCGACATCGCGGCGGCGCGTTGGCGTGCCAGTCCAATGATGCCGGGGGTTGACCGGCAAGGAGCGCGCGCCCGCCAGCAGGGTGGCATTGCGCCAGAAAAGGCGCAGGCTGGCAGCGAAGGCGAGCGCCGCCAGATCGGCGTAAGAAATACCAGGAGCGATGGCGAAGTTTTCAGCGTCAACAATCGCGCCCGTGTCAGGCCGTGCCTCCATGTGATGGAGCGTGGCGCCAAAGCTTTGAGCCTGATGGTAGACGGCAAAGGCAACCGGCGCCCAGCCAGGGTAATGAGGCGGGCCAGGATGGATATTGTATGCGCCAAAGCCTAAGGCGTTCAGCAGTTTGGAAGAGACAATGTCAGGAAACAGAAAGGCGATCAGCCGCGATTGCCGGGCCTGATGATCATCCAGATGATCAAGTCCTGCGAGCGTCGCCATCACGCGCACGTCGAGGGCAGGGTTTGCTGCCATCAACGCCTCGCGCAAGACCGCGCCGTCATCGGCGTCGGCGAGCAGGAGAATCGTATCAAGAGATGGCGGGGTGCGGCGCATGCGCCACAGTCGGCTTGTATGGTTAAGCAAACGTGTACGGCCCGCCTCGTGGCACGCGCGGTGGTGATTGCGTCTTCTCCCCTTGGCCGACGATCAGGCGCCTGTTTTGTCGGTGCGCCGCCCTAAACGCGAAAGACGCAAGACGGGCTTGCAAAAAGATCAGGCAATGACAGTGGCGGGTTTGTCCGATTGCGGCGGATGTTCAACGCGCTGACGATCGACGCTTTCGGCGTAGGCGCGCGCTCTCAGCGCGTCCTCGGACGGGCTTTGAAAAACCACATCGCCTGAGGTCGTGCTCGTCACCTGATAGACGAGGCTTCTGGTTGCCTGGTCGACTGTGTAGGCGGTGGCAATGGGGCGCCTTGCTACGGGCGGCGCCGGCCGTGCTGCCGGGGGCTCGGGTGCGCGCGCGGCACGGGCGGGCACGGGGCGTTCCTCAGGGGCTGGCCGTCGGTCAAGCGGCGCATTGGGCGAAGCGAGCGCCGGAATGGCTGTGGTACTCATGACCCTTCTCCTCGATCATATGGACCTTCTGGTCCGAGCATGAACGATCCTGAGAAGAAATTTTGAAAATACTGTTGATCAAACTGATCGATTTTTCATAAATATCAATGATCTAGGAGCTTTTAGATTGACGGTTCCTTGTTCCGTTCGATGTCTCACAAAGAGCGGTTCAGCGAAATCGGCCGTCCCTTTTCTGGCGTCTTGACGGCGATGGTTGCGCCGCGCGCCGAATAGGCAGTCGGCGTGTCAGTGCGGGCAACGGCAGTGGCGATTTCCTGCACGAGGCTGTCTGACAGGGCCTGCGCTGTCGCGAGCACCGTCAAATTGTGCTGAAGCTGCATGTTGAACGTCTCCTGCCCCTTGCGGAAGGCGTCAAGGCGCTCGGGTGCCAGGTCGCGCAAGGTGGCGGCGTTGGCGCTCGCTGCCTGCAACATATGCATGTAGCGACGGGAGGCATCGTTCTTGCGTTGCGTGAGGGCCATGGCCTGCTTGAGCTTGCCGACACGAAGATGATCAGTTTCCTCATCAAGGACCGCGCCGAGGTCGCCCAGGCTCGCAATCAGGCCGTTGACGAGAAGCATCGCGTCGTCGCGATTTGCCAGCTGGCGGCGATGGGCAGGTGGGTTGGACATGGGGTCACTCCGCTCGCAGAATGGGGGGATCAGCCTGAAGGATCGTCGGGCGTCGTGTCATCTCAGCGCGCTTCCTGGGCGCGGAGCAGTTCGCGCGTGACGGCTGCGGCGATGCCGATGCCGCCGCGCGCGGCGATCGACTTGCCGACATGTTCGTTGAGAATCGAGCGCCATTGCTGTTCGGCGCCGCCGCCGTCAAAGCCGGTTTTTTCCGCCACACCTTGCGAAATCGTGTTCAGCACCTGGCCAAGGAAGATGGCCTCGAATTCCTGACCTTGCGCTTGCGCTGATTTGCCCTGGGCGGAACGTTGCTTGGGAAGAGCAGGGGCGGCGGACAGCGACGACGTGTCGGGGAGAGCGAAAGCAGCACTTGCCATTACAGCACCTCGATTTCGGCCTGGAGGGCGCCAGAGGCCTTGATGGCCTGGAGAATGGAGATGAGATCGCGCGGCGATACGCCGAGAGCGTTGAGGCCGTCGACCAGCTCCTGCAACGTCATGCCCTCGGACAGGACAGCCAGTTTGCGCTTGTCTTCCTGGACATTGATGTTGGTGCGCGGGACAACGACGGTCTCGCCATTCGACAAGGGGTCGGGCTGCGATACCTGGCGCGCTTCGGAAATAGTGACCGTCAGGTTGCCTTGCGCAATGGCAATCGTGGATACACGGACATCACGGCCCATGACGACGATGCCCGAGCGCTCGTCGATGACAACGCGCGCCACCAGATCAGGGTCAACGCGCAATTGCTCGATTTCCGAAAGGAGGGCGACAATATTGCCCTGGAATTTCTCCGGCACGTTGATGCGGACGGTTGAGGGGTCCGCCGTCTCTGCCGCAATCAGCCCAAGAAAATCATTGATGGCGGCAGCGATCCGCCGTGACGTTGTCAGATCGGGATTGCGGAGCGCCAGACGCAGGCTTGTGAGATTGGCAAGACGAAACTCGATTTCGCGCTCGACCAGCGCGCCATTGGCGATGCGCCCCGAGGTCGGAACACCGCGCGTGATCGAGCCGGCTTCTCCCTGGGCGGCAAAGCCCGAGATGGTGACCGGTCCCTGCGCCACTGAATAGACTTCGCCGTCAGCGCCCAGAAGCGGGGTGACGAGAAGCGTGCCGCCCTGCAGGCTCTTGGCATCGCCAAGCGCTGACACGGTGACGTCGATGCGGGTTCCCTGCGTGGCAAAAGCGGGCAGATTGGCAGTGACCATCACAGCCGCGACGTTGGCGGTGCGCATGTTGACACCACGCGTGTTGACGCCAAGGCGCTCCAGCATCGCGGTCAGGCTCTGGCGGGTGAACGGGGTGTTGTTGAGGCTGTCGCCGGTGCTGTTAAGGCCGACGACCAGGCCATAGCCGACGAGCTGATTGGTGCGCACGCCTTCGACATCGGCAAGGTCCTTGATGCGGGAGCTCGCCTCGGCGTGCGGGGCACACAGGGCGCTGACCAGCAGCAGGAGAGAGAACATAGCACAACGCATCAGGTGACCTCTTTCGCTTCGGATGTACACATGCGAAAACCATGCCGCTGACGTGAGATGTAAAAACCAGCGAAATTCAGCCAAAATGAGCGGTTTTTGCGTGGTTTTGTATGGCATTGTGCCTATGGCCAAGCGGAAATCTCTTCCGCCCGGCAAATCCTGCCGGGTCATTTACGAAGGATTAACCACAAACGAGCAGTGTTGAGCTGGTGGAGAATTCCCATGCGGATTGATGGCACAAGGCGATATGGTTCGGTTGGCTCAAAGGGCCGGGCGTCGACATCCGATGCGGGCGCGAGCTTCGATCTCGGGCTTGCGGGGCCAACGATCGAAACGCCTTCGACCAGCGCCGCGGCGCCAGCGGCCCATCTTGACAGCCTCATTTCCCTGCAATTGGTCGAAGACAGCATGCAACGGCGCAAGCGTGGTTTCACACGCGGGCGCTCGATGCTGGATGCGCTCGACAAGATCAAGGTGTCATTGCTCGGCGGGTCGATTGCTGCAGGTGATCTCAGCCGGCTGCTCAGCGCAGTCGGGGGCCGGGAACGGGACAGCGAGGATCCTCAGCTGGAAGGGTTGCTTGACGAGATTGAACTGCGGGCGCGCGTCGAGATGGCCAAGCTCAAACAGCATCATCGCTTCGTTTGAAGCCATTTTACCCGGAACCGACATTTCTCAGCATTATTCGCGCTGTTTGCTGCAACGCATAAAATTCTGTCGATAGTTAACGCAATATTTTAAGCGATTGCGTGGTTTTTGATTGAGTCGCAGCCGCAAGCTCCCTATAAGCACGCAACTTCGCATCCAGGGGGAATCAACCGCATGCCGGTCGCTGTCACGCTTGATCCGTCCTATCGGCCCTCCGACAAAGAGCCGTTCATGAATGAGCGGCAGCTTGCCTATTTCCGTCAAAAGCTTGAGGACTGGAAAGAAGAGCTGCTGCGTGAAAGTCGCGATACCTTGCAGAATCTGCAGGATGAAACCCTGAACCTCCCCGATCTTGCCGATCGGGCGTCATCAGAAACCGACCGCGCGATCGAGCTCAGGGCGCGTGATCGCCAGCGCAAGCTGATTGCCAAGATCGATTCGGCGATTGCCCGCATCATTGATGGTTCCTATGGTTATTGCGAGGAGACGGGTGAGCCGATTTCGCTGCGCCGTCTTGAAGCGCGCCCCATCGCGACACTGTCGATTGAAGC